>CAZOVB010000002.1:112967-279063 GCA_964583095.1 uncultured Planctomycetaceae bacterium | reverse complement strand
CACCGACATCCACTTCGGCTTCCTGCTCGGAAAGCAACTTGTGGGTAATTGAAAGCTTCGCCGGACGGTTACGCTATGACCACTGTATCGCCTGATTCGGCCGGTTTCTCCAACGTACCCGATTCCTTCCTGAACCAGCCCGGACTGCCCTTCGCCGATGTCCTTTCGGCCGAGGATATCGCCAACTACCAGGCCCAGACCGAAGGAGATATTGTCCAGAAGTTTTCGCTTTTTTCTGACGGGGAGCCATTGTTCTGGTGGATCCTGCGTTGCTTGTGCGGAGCCCGGAGGAAGCGGCGGTTGGTTGGGACAGGCGTAAAAGACGTGTTCGGAGGCCAGCGAGGCACTGCCTTGGCGACAAGTGCGGCCAGGGCTTCCTGGTGGCCGGCGCGTCGAAGGATGTATTCGGACCCTCACGAGGCACGGACTTGCTTCGCAGGTCCGTGGCACCCGCGCTGGGGGGGCGGGGCGATGAAAGAGTAGCCCCGGATCGCGGAGCGCATCCGGGGGCAATGAGCGTAGCTCTTTTTCCCTTCCACCCCGGAGGGGGTGTCTTTCAGTTCAAGTGAATTCAGGTTGTTTTCGGCAGATTCGGGTTCTGCCACGGTTCGTCGTTTGCGAGCATGGTGTTGAGGACGACCACTAATTTTCGCATCACGGCCATCAGGGCCACCACGCCGGGCTTTCCGGCGGCGCGGAGACGTTGGTAGAATTCGCGAAGCGGCGGGTTGTGTTGCGAGGCGCTGAGTGCGGCCATGTACAAGGCGGTGCGGACGTGCTTTCGCGCGTCGTGGGTGGTGCGTCTGCCTTGAGCGGTTCCGCTGTCGCGGTTGATCGGCGCCACGCCCACAAGTGCGGCGATCTGCTGGCGATTGCACTGGCCGAGTTCCGGCAGTTCTGCAGCCAGAAGATAGGCGGTTGTCTGGCCGATGGCGGGCATTGTCTGCATGAGTTGCGCCTTGTGCTGGAACTCCGGTTCGGCGTCGATATGCCGGTGGATCTGTTGCTCGATGGTCTCGATCTGGCGATCGAGTTGTTCGGAGAGTTCCCTTACCGACTGCAGAACGTGGACGTTGGTGACGGCCTCGGCGTGGTTGGTCTGCATGGTCTGCATGCGGACCAGTTGATGGCGTCGGGGTCGATTTGTTTCCTGCCGTGACGATTCCAAGCTCTGGCCGGGGGATGTCTTGACAGGGCAGGGGGGAAGCGAGAGGATCGTGGGCCTGGAAGGGTTTGGGAATCTGCTGGGAGTATCGTCGTGACGAGGCAGCCGGGAAAGATCGAGTTCGAGCGGATCGGGGTCATTCATTCGCCCCACGATCAGCCGAGTGGCACGCCGATCCAGCCCAGCCGCGCCGGCAGCGCGCGGGGGCAGGTGGAGCTCTACGGTCCGTTTTCCCAGGGCCTGGCGGACCTGGAGGGTTTCGAGCGGATCTGGCTGGTCTACTTCTTCCACCGGGTCGGCAAGAAGCAACTGAGGGTAACGCCCTTCCTGGACACCCGCAGCCACGGCGTGTTCGCCACGCGGGCTCCGTGCAGGCCCAATGCGATCGGGATTTCGTGTGTGGCCCTGCTTGGCCGGCAGGGCAACGTTTTGGACGTCGAGGGGATCGACGTGGTGGATGGCACGCCGCTGCTGGATATCAAGCCGTACGTGGCGGATTTCGATCGGTTCGACGTGACGCGGTGCGGGTGGATCGACGCTGCCCGGGCCCAGCGGGACGTGGCCGACGACCGCTTCGAGGGGCAGGGGAGCTGATTTCCGGGCAGGGGGATTCGTTTCGCCCCCGGAGATTGGGTAGAATACGGGAAACTCCGCGCGACCACCGTCTATATCTTCCCGGAAGGAGAGAGCAATGACAGAGAGAATCAATCGACGCAGTGCGCTGAAACTGGCCGGAGGGGCTGCGGTCCTGGCCGCCACGGGCTGTGCGGTGGGCCAGGACGGTTCATCGTCTTCCAACATGGGGGGCATGCAACTGGAAGGGGCCTATTCCGAGGGCAAGTACCGGTTGCCGGATCTTCCGTATGAAAAGGACGCCCTGGCCCCGCTGCACGAGGCCCGGACGCTGGAGATTCACCACGACCGGCACCACGCCGGGTATGTCCGCGGGCTTAACACGACGCTGGACAAGCTCAGTAAGGCCCGCAACGACGGAGACTTCTCGCAGATCAAGCCGCTCAGCCGGGCCCTGGCCTTCCACGGCAGCGGGCACGTGCTGCACACGCTCTACTGGAATTCGATGACGCCCGATGGCAGCAAGGTCCCTCAGGGGTTGGGCCGGGCGATGAAGTCCTCCTTCGGATCGGTCGAGGCGGGGCAGAAGCAGTTTGCGGCGGCCACCAAGGCGGTCGAGGCCAGTGGCTGGGGCGTGCTGGCGTTTGAGCCGATCGGGCGGCAACTGGTCGTTCTCCAGGCAGAGAAGCATCAGAACCTGGCCATCTGGGGCGTGGTTCCGCTGCTGGTCTGCGATGTCTGGGAACACGCGTACTATCTGCAGTTTGCCAACAATCGCGGCCAGTGGGTGGAGAACTTCATGAAGCTGGCGAATTGGGAATTTGCGGCCAAGCGTCTGGCCCAGGCGGAAAAGGCCTGAGCACACGCTGTTGGTCCAGGGCATATCGGCCCGGAGGCCCCGCTGAGAGTGGGGTTTTCGGGTCGTTGTATGTCAGCGGAGGGCAAGGGCTTCAGTCTTGTGATCGTCTCCGCCGGTGGGTACGTCTCAGGACGATCAACCCGGCCCCGGCTGCGAAGAAGCAGAACGCGGCAATGTCCATTCCTCCAACGGATGCCTGGGACGGCTGGGGGGTCTGGTCCGCTGTGCCGGCGAGCATCTGCGATGCAGCGCAGCCTACAAGTACAATCATTGACCTTAAGCGCGTGGCCATCAAGGTCCTCCTCGTTACGACAAAAACCGCTCCGGGTGCAACAGGTACGACGGGTTCTCCTGAGAGTGGAGTATACGATATTCACCCTACGCGCCAAGTCAAAAATAGGGTAATCACCTTGTTATTTGCGTCCGGGCACTGGGGCCTGTCGGGCGTTGGGTAGTCAGGAGAGACCCCGGGCGAGGAAGGCCCCGGCCACGCGCCGATGTAAGCACAGGCAAAGGAACCGCTTGCATCAGATTCGCTCGGCCTTGTGGTCGTAGAAGAGCTTGCTGATATCGTCGGCCAACCGGTTGACCAGCTCGGTTCGGATCTCGGCCGACCGGGTAAGTTGCCTGGATTTGCTGGGGCCAAGCGAGACCGGGGGGATGTCGTAGCCTGCCCCGGCCATGTTGGGCCAGGTGTCTCGCCCGTTCTCGGGGTCCTTGACGCGGACATTGGCGGCGATTTGCGGCTTTTCGCCCTGGATATTGCCCGGCGAGATGACGTGTTTGATCTCCACCAGCAGCAGTTGCTTGGCCTGGAGTTCGCGGGCGATTTGCTCGGGAGACATCGTGTTGTATTCGGGGCGCGTCTGGCGGAGGCGAGTGGCGTACTTGGGGTCGATGATCTGCCCGGCCGCCTGGTTCTCGCGCAGCAGGACCACCAGTCGGTTCGTCAGTTCGGTTTTGATCTGCTCGCGTTCGAGTTGTCCGATGGGGTCGACCACGAGGACCAGCAAAGGCTGATCTTCATCGAGGTTATACTGGGCCTGGACCGTCTGACTGGCCAGGTTGGCCGACCACCAGCCGATGTGAGGTCCGCATCCGGCCAGGCAAAGCAGCGACAGGCAGGCCGGCAACCATTTACGAGTGCATTGGCTCGGGTTCATCTTGGGGTTTAACCTCGATCTTGTGGGTGTAGAATCGGCTGGTCAGGGCCTGGGCAAGTTTCTTCATGACGATGAAGCGGACCTCGGTGTCCTCGCGGCCCTGCAGTCCGGCGGCGGTGTCCTGCGGATAGGTATGCGAGAAGCTGGCGTTGTGCTTGCCCGGGACGGGCCAGACGCACGATTCGGCGTCGGGCAGGGATGCATCGTACAGCCGGGCCGAGGCGTGCATCTTGCCGCGGAACAGGTCGATATCGCTGTACTCCCGCGTAGAGAAGCCCATGACCGAAACGATCAGGACGTAGTCGGCCCCGAGGTGCTGGGCCATTTCCCGCTTTGTCATGGAGTTCCAGTAGGGATAGGCCCTCTGGAAGCGAAGGATCTTTTCGTAGTCCACAAGATCCAGATCGTCGAGTTCGCGGTTCTTTCCGCGGTCGGAATCCTGACTGGCCAGCATGAATTCGCCGGTAATCATCCGGGTAATCTGGGACTGGGCGTTGGGATACTGGTCGCGAATCTCATCCTTCATGAAGACCAGGACGGCCAGTTTCTTTTCCGACAGACCGCTGTATTCGGCAGGGATGGTCTTTTTCTGCCGGGGGGCGAAAAGGTACATATTGTAGCGAGCCCAGTCGCACCCGGCCGGGAAGACCGGCACCGAAAGCAGCAGGGCCAAAGGCAAGAGGAACTTCTTCATTGTACGGTACCTCACAGTTTGGGCGGGCATCTCTAATGCAGCGGATACGTCCCGGCCTGGACGCCCAGCAGGAGCTTGACGCCCCACCCGACCAGGACACCCAGGGCCGGCACCAGCCACCACCGCCAGCCGAGGCCAAGCTTCCTGTAGATCTCCCTGCCGGTCAGGGCCTGGACGAGCCCGGCCAGGGCGACCACCGCAAACGCTCCAAACAGCGGCGGGCCAAAGGGATGCGCTTCAAACGCCTTGGCTGCTCTGCCCCCGGCCAGGGCGCGAAACGACGTCGTCATCCCGCAGGTCGGGCAGGGATAGCCGGTCTGTGCCTTAATGCCGCAATAGGGTTGAGCCACCTCGATATTCAGCAGGGCGATTCCCAGAACCAGGCCGGTCGCCAGCGCCGCCAGCCCGCCGATCCAGCGAACGGCCGGGGAAGGCGGAAGCGAAGAATCCGACCCGTTCTCGACGCAATCCGAATCCATGTATGATGCCATAAGAGATAGGCTATCTTACCGTCGCTCGCCACGGCAGGTCAATGGATCTCCCGAATGTCCCGGCTGAGGGGGTGCCCGAGAGAACCGGGCGCGGCGAGCCATTTTCGGCTTTGCCCGTCACCTGGCCGATAGATAACTGTTGTAGAGGTATCGGCCCGCAGGAGGGGCCGGCCACATCGCCCATTGCTTTCCGGAGCCTTCATGACCGTGCGATTCCCAATGCTCCTCTCGGCTTGCCTGTGCCTGTGCATCGGCGTCGGCGATGCCTGTGCCGACTTTCCCCAGTTCCTGCCCCTCAGCGAGGGGCTTGTGGAAAGCGCCGTCCAGGGCCCGCTGGCCGACACCGAGGAAATCGTCTTCTGCGTCCGCCAGATCGGCAAGGACGGGCACTGGTACGCGAATTTCGGCTACTGGTCCAGCGACCCCGGCCGCAAGATGTACGGCCTGGGGGCCAGGCTGGTCAAGCTGCATCTGCGAACCGGCAAGGTGACCCCTCTGCTGGACGACCCGGCCGGGAGCATCCGCGATCCGCAGGTCCACTACGACGCGAAGAAGATCCTCTTTTCCTACCGCCCGGGGGGGCAGGAGAACTTCCACCTCTACCAGATCGGCGTCGACGGCAAAGGCTTGCGGCAGCTTACCGACGGGCCTTTCAATGATATCGAGCCGACCTACCTGCCCGATGGAGACATCCTCTTCGTCTCCTCCCGGTGCAAGCGCTGGGTCCAGTGCTGGCATACGCAGGTGGCTGTGCTCTACCGCTGCGGACCCGACGGAAAGGGCATCCGGCAGATCTCGGCCAACGTGGAGCACGACAACACCCCCTGGCCGCTGCCCGATGGCCGAATCCTCTACACCCGCTGGGAGTACGTCGACCGAAGCCAGATGCGTTACCACCATCTCTGGAGTATCAATCCCGACGGCACCGGACAGATGGCCTTCTTCGGCAACATGGTCGGGGGGATGCTGATGATCGACGCCAAGCCGATCCCCCACAGCCGGAAGGTTGTGGCTGTCTTCTCTCCCCGCCACGGACGCCCCGGGCACATGGGCGATATCACCCTCGTCGACCCGCGCCACGGTCCCGACCATCAGCCCTCCTACCGCAAGCTCACCCGCCGAGGCTGGTACCGCGATCCCTACCCGCTGAGCGAGAAGCTCTTCCTGGTCGCCTATGACCGCTTCCTGGTGATGATGAACGACCAGGGCAGAATGGAGCCGATCTACGAGGTCCCCGGCCCGCGACGCGGCAACTACCAGGAGGCGATGTACGCCCACGAACCCAGGCCGATTCGCCCCAGGCCCCGCCAGCGCGTCATCCCCTCGCGAACCGATCCTTCCCAGGCGACCGGAACGCTGGTCCTCTCGGATATTACCGTCGGGCGGAACATGACCGGCGTCGAGCCGGGCCAGGTCCGCAAGCTGCTCGTGCTGGAGTCCCTGCCCAAGCCGGTGAACTTCTCGGGCGGTATGGATGCCGTCTCGGCGGGGGGGACCTTCACCATCCCGCGCATCCTCGGCACGGTGCCGGTGGAAAACGACGGCTCGGCCCATTTCCGGATTCCCGCGCTTCGCCCGGTGTTCTTCGTCGCCCTGGATGAAAACGACCTCTCCGTCAAGCGGATGCAGAGCTTCGTGAGCGTGATGCCCGGCGAGACCACCAGTTGCGTAGGCTGTCACGAACCCCGCAGCGAGGCGCCGGCAAATCCCGGTTCTTCCACCCCGCTGGCGCTGAAGCGAGGGCCAAGCCGGATCCAGCCCCTCAAGGACCTGCCCGATATCCTGGACTTCCCCCGCGACATCCAGCCGATCCTCAACCGCCACTGCGTCCGCTGCCACAAGGGCGCCGAGGCACCCAAGAGGCTCATGCTCACCGGAGACTCCTGGAGCCGATACAGCAACTTCTCCTTTGCCTATCTCGGGCTTCGCAAATATGTAGCCGACGGGAAAAACCAGGACGGCAACCGCCCGCCGCGGTCGATCGGTTCCTCGGCCAGTCGGCTGTTCAAGATGCTCCAGGCCGGCCACAAGGACGTAAAGCTCTCCCCGCGCGAGAAGAAGCTCATCTGGCTCTGGATCGAGGCCGGGGCCCACTACGCCGGAACCTATGCCGCCCTGGGCAGCGGAGATACAGGCATCGACCGGGAGCGGATGGATCGCATCCTCCAGCGCCGCTGCGGGGGCTGTCACGGATACGCCGACACGAAGGGCAAGTTCCGCCTTCGCTTCCGCACCCCCTATGACGACCAGTGGATCCTGGATGAGCCGGAAAAATCGGCCATACTCCTGGCCCCGCTGTCCACACAGGCCGGCGGATGGGGACGCTGCAAGGGCAAGTACGTCCTCTTCCCGGGCAGGGACAACCAGCCCAAGCGCCACCGGGACCAGCCTCCGGTTCCCGAGAAACAGCCTCCCTTCGCCGACCGCAAGGACCCGGACTACCAGGCCATCCGAAAGTTGATCGCAGAGGCAAGCCCCTGGCGCAGGCAATTCTTCATGGAGGGCTTTGTGCCCAACGATCATTGGATCCGCGAGATGAAGCGCTACGGCGTGCTGGACAGCGACTACGACACCTCCCAGCCCATCGACGTCTACCAGGTCGAGCGGCGCTACTGGCGATCTCTCTGGTACACACCCGATCCCTGAGGCACCCCCCCCCGTTCGGAAGACGCGTGAAAACAGCGCTTAGAATGTAACCTCTCGTCGCTGAAGGCGAGGCAAACCCTAGCCCTGGGCTATGCTCCGCGTCGCCTTCAGCGACGAGAAAGGAGCCAAAGCGGTCGCCGTCAGGGACGCAAAGGCGATCCGGCAACGAATCTCCGTGGTCTCTGCGCGCGGGGCCTACAATTGTTAAGATGAGTCGTATGGGCGGGATCAGCCGGGCGCACGGGCGCGTGGTGCTTGCGTCCGGGTTCCGCAGGAGGCCGAATTAATGGGCTATCGTCATGACGCTGTTTTGCGCATCGCATCCGGTATGGAGGGCGGGGGAGGGTCGGAGCATGCCCATACCAATCGGCTGATCGATCAGACCAGTCCGTATCTGCTCCAGCATGCCCACAACCCTGTGGATTGGTGGCCCTGGTCGAGCGAAGCGCTGGACGAGGCCCGCCGGGCTGACAAACCCATCTTCCTTTCGGTGGGATATTCCACGTGCCACTGGTGTCACGTGATGGAGCGCGAGAGTTTCGAGGATCCGCGTGTGGCGGCCCGGCTCAACGAAGGCTTCGTTCCTATCAAGGTCGACCGGGAGGAAAGGCCCGACATTGACAAGATCTACATGCTCGCGACGCAGCTCCTGACCGGCCAGGGGGGCTGGCCCAACAGCGTTTTTCTGACACCCGATGGCAGGCCTTTTTTCGCCGGGACGTACTTTCCTCCCGAAGACCGGTACGGTCGGCCCGGGTTTCTGACGGTGCTGAGCCGGCTTCACACGGCCTGGACGCACAGCCGAGACGAGATCAGCCAACAGGCCTCGCAGGTCGCCAAGGCGCTTCAGGAGCACGACCCGGCCACTGCGATGGGTTCGCAGGTGTCCGGGGCGCTCTCGCCGATGCAGATCCAGCACGCCGTTGCCCGGATGCTCGAGCAGTTCGACACGGAGCACGGGGGCTTCGGATCGGCCCCGAAGTTTCCGCCGCATCCGCAGTTGCGGCTGATCCTTCAACAGCTTCGACGGGCCCAGAACCCACCCCTGCGCCAGGCCCTCCTGCTGACACTGGACAAGATGTGCCGCGGGGGGATCTATGACCACGTTGGCGGGGGTTTTCATCGCTACTCCACCGACGCCGAGTGGTTCCTGCCCCATTTCGAGAAGATGCTCTACGACAACGCACAACTGGCGTGGATATACGCAGATGCCCACGAGTTGGAGCCGCGAGACCGCTACAAACGCACAGCCACCCAGACCTGTGACTGGGTTCTGCGGAAGATGACCGACCCCCATGGCGGCTTCTACAGTGCACTGGACGCCGACAGCCAGGGCCAGGAGGGGCTCTACTACCTGTGGGAAAAGGAAGAGATCCATCGAAACCTGCCCCGGAAGCAGGCGCAGCTTTTCTGCGGAGCCTTCGGGGTGATGTCAGAGGGAAACTTCCGTGATCCGGTGACCGGAGAGAGGCCCGGGTCCAATGTGCTCTACCGGGCTGAGCCGTGCCGTACCCTCAGCAAGTGCCTCGAGATCTCCCAGGACAAGGTGGCCCGGATGCTCAGCCAGTGCCTGGAGACGATTCGCCGGCATCGCAACGATCGCGTACCTCCCGCGCGGGATGAAAAAGTCCTTACCGCCTGGAACGCCATGATGATCTCCGCCCTGGTGCGCTGCGGGGGGGTCTTCGGCAGGAAGCAGTACCTGCAGGCTGCCACGAAGGCGGCCACCTTCCTGTGGGAGCAGATGCGCGATTCGGAGGGCAACCTGCTGCGAACCTGGCGGAACGGGCAGGCGAAGATCCACGCGTACCTGGAGGACTACGCCCTGCTGGCCGGTGCCCTGCTGGACCTGGCCGAGGCCACGGGCGAGGAGGAACACGAAAACCGGGCTTGTGAACTGGCCGAGGCGATGGTCGAGCGATTTGCCGATCAGCAGACCGGGCAGTTCTACTTCACCGCCGGCGGGGAAGAGTTGCTCATGCGACCGGCCGACTGGTTGGACAACGCGACGCCCTCGCCGGCCGGGGCAGCGGTGGAGGTGCTGGCCCGCCTGGCCCGGAGGAAGCAGCGGGAGGATTTCGCCGCGCTGGTCGACAAGGCCCTGGCGATGCAGGGGGGGCTGATCCGCCAGGCCCCCACGGCTGTGGCGACGCTGGTTCGGACACTTCAGGTACGCCTCGAAGACGGGGGCGAGCCGGGTCAGGCCCGGCAGGGGGTCGTCGGGGTGACTTCGGAAGTCGAGCACTCAGCTTTGGCCCCGGGCGACAGTGCCCGGCTCCGCGTGTCTCTTGAGATCGCCGAGGGTTGGCATGTCTACGGGCAGGGCGGGGGCCAGGGGCATTTCGTGCCGACGTCCTTTGCCCTGGGCGGCGATGCGTCGCTGGAGCTGAAGGATGTCTCGTATCCGCAGCCCGAGCGCCTGGAAATGGGCCAGAAAGGGACATTGCCGGTCTATCACGGTCGCTGTGAGTTTGCCTTGCGGATCGAAGCTTTGCCCAACGCCCAGCCGGGCCGACACGAGGCGACGCTTACCGTCGAGTACCAGCCCTGCAACGAGCAAAGCTGCCTGGAGCCGGTGAAGCGCAGGATCCCCATCCGGCTGCGGGTTCGCCCCAAGGGGCCGTGAGTCTACCGGGGCTCATCGGGTCCGGTGGATTCCAAGAAGGCCTGCCCGAGATGGTCGAGCAGATCGGTGGCGATCAGCGAGACCTGCCCGCGCTTCCCGGCGGCAAGGTCTCCGGCTCGGCCATGCACCCAGGCGCCGAGGCAGGCGGCCTGGAAGGGGTCGTTCATCTGGCCGATGAGAGCGGCGATGACGCCGGTGAGCACGTCGCCGGCCCCGCCGGTGGCCATGCCGGGGTTGCCCGTGTCGTTGACGTAGAGACTCCGGGCGTCTGAGACGATGGTTCCGTTGCCCTTGAGCAGCACGACGAGGGGCGCGTCGGTCCGGGCCTGGGCCTTCCAGTCCTGTACGGCCTGGAGGGCGCAGGGGGCGCGGTCTTGCTGAATCCGCCCGATCTCGATCCCTCGCAGCCTGGAAAACTCCCCCGGATGAGGCGTCAGGACCAGCGGGCTGTTCCGCAGTCGGGGCCAGTCTTGGATCTTGGAAAGGTGGTTGAGCCCGTCTGCGTCCAGGACCAGCGGCAGTTCCCACTGGATCGCTGCCCGGACGACGTCTCTTGCCGACGGGGCTGAGCCCATCCCAGGCCCCATGGCCAGGACGTCAATGTCGAGTGAATCCATGGTCTCTCGGATCTGTCGAATCGCGCCGGGCTGGAGGTCTCCCTGCTCGTCGACTCCCAGGGCCACCGAGGTCGCGCAGGGCACCAACGTGGCGCAGGCAGGCTGAATGGGTGCTGGGACAGCGAAGGTGACCAGGCCGGCCCCGCTGCGCAGGGCGGCGTTGGCGGTCAGGCAGGGGGCGCCGATCATCCCGGTCGAGCCTCCCACGACCAGGACGCGGCCGAAGTTGCCCTTGTGGCCCTGGGCCGAGCGTGGCTCCAGCGTGGTGGGAAGCTGGATGCGGCGCATAGTTGCGTTACCCTTCCTGCCCGGTGGATTGCCGATTGATGATGGAGGCGATGTACCCGGCGGCGAAGCCGTTGTCGATGTTCACGACACTGACGCCCGAGGCGCAACTGTTGAGCATGCTCAGCAGGGCGGCCAGGCCGCCGAAGCTCGCGCCGTATCCCACGCTGGTGGGCACGGCGATGACAGGGGCAGAGACCAGCCCGCCCACGACGCTGGCCAGGGCGCCTTCCATGCCGGCAGTGACGACGATGGCTTTGGCCTGCTGCAACGGCTCGGCATGGGCAAAGAGTCGATGCAGCCCGGCCACGCCCACATCGTAGTGGGTGGTGGTGTGCTGATCCAGAATTTCGCAGGTTACGCGGGCTTCCTCGGCCACGGGCAGGTCGCTGGTCCCGGCCGAGACGATCGCGATATGTCCCGCCGCCTTGGGGGCCGGGTCCTTCCGCCAGGTGATCGACCGGGCCAGCTCATGATACTGGGCATCGGGCAGTTCGGAGGCGACATCGGTGAAGGTTTTCCTGTCGGCCCGGGTGGCCAGAACGGTGGGGTTGTGCTCGGCCAGTCGCTTGAAGATCTCTCGCACGTGCGCGGAGGTCTTTCCCTGGCAGAAGATGACCTCGGGCGTCCCGCATCGCAGTTGGCGGTGGTGGTCGATGGCGGCAAATCCGGTGGATTCGAAGGGCAGCAGGCGCAGGCGGGTCAGTGCGTCCTCGCAACTGACGTTGCCCTTTTGAACTTCCTGCAACAGTTGTTTGAGTGCTTCGGTCTGCATGGGGTCTCTTTCGGGATTCTCGGGCGGGTTGGCCGGGCGATTCAGGTCTCGTGGCCATGGGCCAGGCGACCGACGATTGCAATGCCCAGCCGGTCGGCCAGCTCGATGGTGGCCGGCTTGTCCACGATCAGCGTCCGCTGGGCTTCGAGGACCAGGCAGCAGCACTTGGCGTCCTTGAGATGCCTCAGCGTGCTGGGGCCCACGGTGGGAACATCGAACCGCATGTCCTGCTTGGGGCGGGCGACCTTGACCATGGTCCAGCCACCCGAGCGGCAGACGCGGCCTGCCCGGCGGACCATGGCGTCGGTGCCTTCCATGGCCTCGACGGCGATAATGTCGCACTCCTTGACGGCGATGCTCTGGCCGATGTCCAGGTCGGCGCTGGCCCGGGCGATCCGCCAGCCGAACTCCACATCGTTCTGGGCCCCTCGCGGAATAGGGGTCCGGGTCATCAATCCCTCCGAGGCAAGGTGCTCCTGACAGTATTTGACGCTCGACACCAGTTCGATCCCTTCGCTTCTGAGTTCGTCGGCCGCGGCCAGGAGCATCGCATTGTCGCGCTTGTCCTTCCGGGCGCGCACATAGTATAGCCTCGCCGTGCGGATATCGGGAATGAAACGCACCAGTCTCCAGGGCAGGTACATGTGGCGTTTTTTGACCGCTCCGATCATGACCGCTTCGTTGACCCCTTGTCCCCGGAGCATGGAGATCCACTTGCCCATCCGCGTGATTCCCGCCCAGCAGAAGCAGTCGGCCTCGTGCCGCAGGCGGGGCGAGGCGTGGTCCCGCAGGGCGACGACAACCACCGGCCTGTGCGCCTTTCGAATGCCCTGGGCGACCAGGAAGGGAGGCCTGCCCGATCCGGCGATCAGGCCCACCGGCCTGGGCTTGCTGTCAAGATCGGTCATCATCGGGTGCTTCCGGCGGGTCGGAATCGTCCCGCCCAAGTTGTTCGCGGAGTTGCCGGAGCTGCTTCTGGAGCTCGCGAAGTTGCTTGCGAAGCTCGGGCACCTGGGCCTGTGCGACGTGTTGGCGCTTGGCCTGGCCAAGGGGAATCGCCGGCATGCCCCAGTATTTCTGCCCGCCGGGGATCGAGTGCGTCACGCCGGCCTGTCCGCCGATCTGGGCCCCGTCGCCGATGGACAGGTGACCGGCCACGCCGGCCTGTCCGCCGAAGACACAGTAGTTACCGACCTGCACCGAGCCTGCAATGCCGGTCTGGGCTACCAGCAGTCCGCCCCGGCCGATCTGCGTTCCGTGCCCGATCGCGATGAGGTTCGAGAACTTCGTTCCGGCCCCGACGACGGTGGGCCCCAGGGCGGCCCGGTCGATCGCGCAGCAGGCGCCGATTTCCGCATCGTCGTGGACTTCCACCCAGCCGACCTGCGGGATCTTCTCGTGCTTGCCGTCGTGGGTTGCGTAGCCGAAACCGTCGTGTCCCAGGGAGCTGCCGGCGTGGATCGTCACCCGGTCGCCGAGTTTCGTGTGGTCATACAGCGTCACCGACGGGTAGACGATGCAGTCCTGGCCGATCCGGCAATGCGGGCCCACGAACACCCCGGGGTACAGGACCGTCCGGTCCCCGATGACGGCCTGGGCGCCGATGTAGACATTCGGGGCCACCGCGACGTTTCGGCCCAGGGCAGCGGAGGGATCGATCCGCGCCGATTCCGCCACGCCCGAAAACGGATGCTCCCGGAAGCCGTAGAACTTCACCATCGCGTTGCGGAAGGCGAAGTACGGATCTTCGCAGCGGAGCAGCCTTTCGCCGGGACCCTGGTAGTCACTCGATACAATCACTGCCGCCGCCCGCGTCCGGGTCATGTACTTTTCGTACTTGGCATTGGCCAGGAAGGTCGCCTCGTCAGGCCCGGCCTGGTCGATCGGGGCCAGGCCGTGGATCATCACATCGTCGGCCCCGTCGAGGGTCGCGCCGATGCTCCGGGCCAGTTCGGAAAGCAGAATTTCACTCGGGCTCTTCATCGTATCCGTAGGGGTCAGGGGGAATTCCGGTCGGTGAGTTGTCCGTCTCGCAGGTGCAGGATCCGGTCGGCTTGCCTGGAAAGCCCGATATCGTGGGTGACCATGACAATGGTCTGGCCGCTCTGCTGGTGGAACTCCTGAAGGACCTCCATGATCGAGGCCCCGGTCTTGGAATCCAGGTTGCCGGTGGGTTCGTCGGCCAGGAGCAGCCGGGGCCGGTTCACCAGTGCCCGGGCGATGGCCACTCGCTGGCGTTCCCCGCCGGAAAGCTCGCGGGGCTTGTGTTTGAGGCGCTCGCCCAGCCCCAGCCGATCCAGAAGCTCCCGGGCGTTGCGACGGGCGCCGCGACGCCGGGTGAACCAGGCCGCTACGGAACTTTCCACCTGGGCCGGCAGGAGGGTGTTCTCCAGCACCGTCAGCTCGGGCATGAGATGATAGAACTGAAAGACAAAGCCCACATCGCGGCAGCGCAGGCGGTTTCGGCTGCGGGCGGAGATCCTCGCTGCGTCCCGCCCGGAAAGGTGGATCCGCCCCCGGTCGGGCTTGTCCAGCAGGCCCATCAGGTGCAGCAGGGTGCTCTTGCCGCTTCCACTGGCGCCGATGATCGAGACGAATTCTCCTTCGCCAACCCGCATCGAGACGCCGCGCAGGACATGCAGCTTCTGCCGGCCGAGCTTGTAGGTCCGATGCAGATCTTCCACGACGATGGACGGGTCACTCATAGCGAAGGGCCTCCACCGGTTGCATCCTCGCCGCCCGAAGCGCCGGTGCCAGGGCGCCCAGCAGGCCGGCAACGATCGCGCCGACCACCACATAGCCCGTAGCCGACCAGTCCATCTCGTTGGGGATCCGGTCGAACATGAACGTCTCCATTCGCCAGACCCGGAAGCCCAGGTGTTCGCCCAGCCAGTCGTGGATCGGGTTGATGTAGATCACGAAGTAGTAGCCCAGGATGGTGCCCAGGATCGAACCGAGCAGCCCGATCACGGCTCCGTAGAGCAGGAAGATGCCGGCCACGCCCCAGCCTCCGGCGCCGACGGCCTTGAGGATCCCGATGTCCTTGGTCTTCTGCAGGACAATCATGTAGAAGATCACGAAGATCAGCACCACCGCCACCAGGGAGATCAGCCCGAACATCAGCACCACCAGCGTCCGCTGAGATTCGATCGGCTCGATGATGTGCGACTGCATCTGCCGCCAGGTCATCGCCTGGGCCCGGTTGAACATTTCCTCGGGCCTCTCCAGGCGGAAATCGTCCCAGTGGCGTTCGATGCGAGCGGCCAGTTCTCGCAGGCTCTGCTCGTCGTTCTTTCCCCCAGCCACCTTGAAGTGAATCTGCGAGACCCGGTCCGGGTCGGTCATCCGGGCCTTCTGCTGGGCGAGCTTGAGCGGGATGTAGACAAACGAGGAATCGACGTTGTACACGCCGGTCTGGCAGTAATCGACCACACTCAGTTCCACCGCCGAAGGCAGACCCGTGCCAAAGGCCGACCCGCCGGCCAGAAGCTCCACCGGGACCACATACAGAAACACCCGCAGGGGGGGGGAGAGCACGGGGATCAGCGTCCCTTCTGTCGTGCGAAAGGCCATGTCCTGGATGGTCGAGCCGAGAATCACCCGGTCGGGATAGGCGGTAAGCCCCCCGGCCTGACGTAGCTGCTGGATCTGATCCTGAAGCTCCCCGATCTCCAGGACCGAAGCGCCCTGGTCTCGCAACTGTTCCACCTGCGCTTCGAGCTTGCGGATCTGCTCCTGGTTGCCGGCGTAGGTCTCCAGTTGAAACAGGGCTCCCTGCTGGCTCTGCAGGGCGCGGTGGAGATGCTGCAGTTGCAGCGCGGTCTCGTCGCTGTAGCCTCCGGTTGCGTCGGTCTGGGCGCGGGTTTCCTCCAGGGACTGCTTTGTCTCTTCGTGGATGGCCTCGAGGCGACGGCGAAGCACGTCCAGCGTCGGATCCCAGGTCGGCTCCTGCGTATCATCCTGGAAGACCAGTCCCTGTTCAAAATCCGTTGCCAGGGCCCGGTCGGGCAGGTCGATGCCCACCACCTGCACCTGCTGCTTGTAGAGCGAACTGCCCGGCTTGCGGAGCACCCCGAGGGTAAAGACCACCGGCGAGCCGGCCTCGATGTCCTTCTCTTCCGCGAGAACCCGTTGGACGAACTGCTCGTAGTGCGACAGGCCGTAGCTGCTGCCCTGGAGCACGATATCCCCGAAAAGCCCCTTGGCTGCATCCTCGATCTTGTTCAAGAAGCCGTTCATCACGCTGATGACGATGACAAGCATCGCAACGCAGAGCGTCACCGCCAGCACCGCGAACCACGCGATGATGCGGCTCTTGAGATATCGAAGGCAAAGGAAAATCTTGTACATGCCTGCGCCTTGTCTGGCTTCTCGCTGACCGGTCGAGCCCGGCCCGGCGAACCTGTTCTACTGGCCCTGACCGGCCGGGCGAAGCAGCGGGAAGAGAATCACATCGCGAATGTTCTGGGTGTCGGTCAGCAACATGATCACCCGGTCGATGCCCACGCCAAGCCCCCCGGCCGGGGGCATCCCGTGACGAAGGGCCGTTACGAAGTCCTCGTCCATCACCCGCATCGTTTCCTGTTCCTCCCCGGCCACCTGGGCCGAAAAGTTCTCCTCCTGAATCGCCGGGTCGTTCAGTTCCGTATACGCATTGGCGATTTCCATATTCGCGATGAACGCCTCGAACCGCAGCGCCGTGGCCGGGTCGTCCGGCTTGCGACGCGTCAGCGGGCAGATCTCGGCCGGGTAGTCCAGCACGAACGTCGGCTGAACCAGATGCTCCTCGACGGTCGCCTCGAAGACCTCGTTGATCACCACGCCGTCGCTCATCCTGGCCTCCGGGATGTTCAGCGAGCGGGCCTTTTCCCGGACGGCCTGGATGTCCTGTATCTCCACCCCGGCATGTTCTGCCAGCAGGTCGGCGTACTGTCGCCTCTGCCACGGGGGGCTCAGGTCCAGTTCCACCTGGCCAAAGGGGATCTTCCGCGTCCCGCAGACCGCCTGGGCGGCGTCGCTGATCATCTGCTCGGTGATTTCCATCATGTCGTGGTAGTCGGCGTAGGCCTGGTAGAGTTCCATCATGGTGAACTCCGGGTTGTGGCTGGCGTCGACACCTTCGTTGCGGAAATTCCGGTTGATCTCGAAGATCTTCTCCATGCCCCCCACCAGCAGACGCTTGAGATACGTCTCCGGGCTGATACGCATGTACAGGTCCAGGTCCAGGGCGTTGTGGTGCGTCGTGAAGGGCCGGGCCGCCGCTCCGCCGTAAACCGGCTGGAGCATCGGGGTTTCCACCTCGGAAAAGCCTCTCTCAGCCAGGAACTGCCGCATCCGCTGGACGATCGAGATCCGCTTCTGGAACCGCTGCATCGATTCCGGATTGGTCATCAGGTCCAGGTAGCGCCGGCGGCTGCGCGTCTCGATATCCCGCAGCCCGTGGAACTTCTCGGGCATGGGGTTCAAGCCCTTGCACAGGAGGGTGACCTTTTCAGCCCAGATAGTGATCTCCCCGGTGCGCGACTTCTGCAGGACCCCCTCGCAGGCCACCAGGTCGCCCAGATCCAGCAGCTTGACCAGCTTCCAGGTCGGTTCGTCCACGGCGTTCTTGCGGAAGGCGATCTGCATCTGCCCGCTCTGGTCGCGCAGATGGGCGAAGATCATCTTGCCCATGTCCCGCATGAGCACCAGACGCCCCGCGGCGTCGGCCCGCCGGCCTTGCGTGTCTTCCTGGTAGCCGGCCAGAATGTCCTGAATCGCCCGGGCCGTGTCGTACTTCCCGCCGTAGGGGTCCAGACCCAACTCGCGGATCTTCTGGAGCTTGGCCAGTCTTTCCTGCTGCAAATTCTCTAACATCGTTGGTCCTGTCTGATTGGGGGGGCTCAATCGCCCCATCATGGGTCCCCGGGCTGGGCAAGTCAAGGCCCGCCGCGTCACACATCCAGCCCCCATCGCCTATACGAGGCCAAGCCGACAAGCCCGCCGGAGCCTCAGGCCGGCTTTCTCCCGCCAAAGACCGACAGCTCGAAGCACTTGAAGAAGCAGTCCACATCCTCGTAGCCGATCCGGCCAAGCCAGCCGAGTTGCTCATCCAGGCCGGCCAGGACGTTCGCCTCCCGGTCGGGACGATTCCGATATTCCTCCAGGGCCTCTTCCAGGCTCTGTTGGGCGAATCCGCCGGCCTCGTGGACGTTCTCCACAAAGTACCGGTCGTGAACCGACTCCACCCAGGCCGAAGCCGAGGCGACATGCTCGATGTTGACAAAGATCCCGCCCGGCCGGAGCAACTCGAAGATGTCCGCATAGAGCGATCGCTTCCGCCGGTGGGGCTGGTGGTGAATCGCAAAGCCCGAGACAATTGCATCATAAGGCCCGTGGGCGGCATGGAGGTCCTTCCACTGCGGGTCGGCAAAGTCCGCCTCCAGACAGACGACCTGAGACCCGTAAGGCTTGGTGGATTCGCGGCAGGCATCGAGCATCGTCTGGTTGTAGTCGCTGAAGACGCCCTTTGCCTCGGGCCAGGCGGCCAGGAGCGTCCGACCCACCCTGCCCCCGCCGCAGCCGATGTCGGCAAAGGTCTGCACCTTGCCCGGCAAGGCCCCCAGGAGGCGCAAGAGCACTTCCGCCTGCTGGGAGGCCAGGGGCAGATGCTGTGCCCGACCCGTCAAAAAACGTTGGGCTACCTCGGGCGATCTCCAGATGTCCTGTGGGTTCATGGCGGTTCTTCTCCTGCTCCGGGCCCGATCATCATAGCGAATCCCGCCGGCGAAACCAGACCTTCGCTTTGCCCCGAGGGCATCGCGCTGCCCCATCCCCGGGCGCATGACGAGGACGACATCGAGCAATCGACGCGATGGGGTATAGAATACTTCTGCGAGCAAACAAAAGGAGAAGTCCCCTTGCCCTGTTTAATTGTGATAATCGCCCTCATGCTGCCCCGCCTTGCCCTGGCGCTGATCTTCCTGTTCACCCGCTGGTTCTCGGCCGTGTTCGATACGGCCCTGCTCCCGATATTGGGTTTCATCTTCCTGCCCTACACGACCCTGGCGTATATGGGGGCTGTTCTCAATGCCGGAGCAGTGGCTGGGTTCTGGTGGATCATTCTCATCCTGGCTTTCATCGTCGATCTTGGCTACTTCGGTTCCATCGGACGCGGGCACAGGCGCCGGTAGCGACCTGTCTTCGGGCAGACCGGAAAACCGAGCGCCTGACGTTCTGTGCTGGCGAAAAGTGCTGAAACGTGGATAATGCCTTCGAAACTTCCCGGCAAGTTCCTCGGAGACCATCCGCGTGAAGCTGCGAACCCTTCTGACGTTCTGTTTCCTTACGGTTATCCTGCTCCTGGGCGTCGGCGTCGGCGTGCTCAGCGAGGTGGGCATGGACCGGCTCGCCCAGGCCAACCTGGAACTGGCCCAGCAATCGGCCCGCGAGATATCGGGATTAACCGGAAACCTGGCCCGCCAGGAGATGGTCCGCCTGCTGGAGAATGGCCTGCGGAGGCAGGTTCGTTCCTCCTCGAAGCTTCTGGGGATTCTCCTGGCCGGTCGGGACACCACCGACCCGGAGCAATTGCGGTCCAATGCCGAGCTTCTCGGGCTGGTCCGCCAGGACATCCGCAACCCACGGGATGAGCTCTGCGGGGGCTTTTTCCTGTTTGACCAGCAGCTTCGCCTGGTCGTTTCGGGCATTTCCCCCTACTGGGCAAACGGAAGCAGGTTGCCCCCGGAGGACGAGCTCAAGGTTATCGCCGAAGCCCAGGCGGGGTTGGACAACGGGCTGATCTCCGAATACATAGTGGTAACCCAGCCCGATGGCAAAAGGCGCAGCCTGCTGGTCATGGCTTCGCAGGTTCCGGGCACGGCCCTGGTGGTGGCGGCTGAGGTCGACACGCTTCGGTACGTCGAGCCCATGCAGCAGCGAATCCGGGACTTCCAGGAGAACACCTTCCAGAGCATCCGGACGCAACTGGGCCAGGAGACGGCGCTTTCCCAATGGCAACTGCGAATCTTCCTGATCGCAGGTCTGGGGACTCTGATCCTCGTGACGGTCTTCTTCATGTTCCGTTTCGTATCGGCGGTGGTTCGCCCTCTGATGAAGGTCCAGGCCGCGGTGGAACAGGTGGGAAGGGGGCATTTTGAGATCAAGGTTCCCCTGACCGGGACGGCGGAGATCCGCGCCCTGGGCCGGACCGTCAATCAACTGGGCAGCAGGCTCCGAGAATACATGGAGAACCTCAGCCGGGAAGTCGCGGCCCGGGAGGAGGTCGAGACCGAGCTTCACGCAGCGGGTACCATCCAGCAGTCCATGTTGCCCAGGGACAATCCGGCCTTTCTCTCGGAGATGCCCGTGGGTCTTTGCGGGATCAACCGGGCTACCTCGCAGGTGGGGGGCGATCTGTACGATTACTTCCCGCTTCCCGATGGTCGCCTGGCTGTGCTCATCGGGGATGTTTCGGGCAAGGGGATGACCGCGGCGTTGTTCATGTCGATGGTCCGCATGGTCCTGCGGATTACCTGTGTGCGCTGTTCGGACCCGGCCCAGGCCCTTCGCGAAGCCAACGATCTGCTCTGTCGGGACAATGAAACCGCGTTGTACGTAACGGTCTTCCTGGTCTACTACGACCCCGCCACCGGCCAAGGCCGGTTCGCAAACGCCGGGCATATCCCACCGGTGCTGGTGCAATCCGGATCCGACCTGTCTCGCCTGGAGGAACCTCACGGCACCGTCCTGGGAGCGGTAGCGGGAACCGAGTTCCCCCTGGGCAGCCTGGAACTGAATCCCGGGGGCATTCTGCACCTCTTTACCGACGGAGTTGTCGAGGCCAAACGAGGCAGGGAGTTTTTCGGCGAGAAGCGCCTGGAAGAGCACCTGCTCAAGTGGCGCGATCTGCCCGCCGGAGAGCTCTGCCGACGCATCGTAGAGACGGTCGAGGCGTTTCAGGTCGACCACCAGCACGACGACATAACTCTGGTGTTGCTCAAACGTTCCGAAACCCCCCAGGCCTGAGGGGCCAAAAAGTCTGTTTGAGGCCCTTTTTTGCCCCCTGTTGCCGTTGCCTGTGTGTCTAAGCTACTCAGAGCGGGACGAAGGCTCCCGCTCAGGCGTCGAAGCCGGAAGAACGCTCCTGCCTGCCCTCCGGCGTCTCACGAGAGCAGCAGCACCGGGAGTAGCGCAATGTCTCAAATGACCCGCGAAAACCTGAGCTTCACGGCAGAATCCATCTGCAAAGGCTTGCGCTACCATTTCCGCGAACTGGGCATCTGCCGGGAACTGGAAGAAGGCCTGGTCGAGAAAATCGAGAAGCGCATCGGCCAACAGGCCGTCCGATTCCGCCACGAGATCTGGAACGTGGTGACCGGGGACCTGGACCGAAGCATGATCCTGCTGGACCTGGCGAGGCTGACCCGCGAGGATCTGCAGCAGAGCCCGCAGGGGTTGATTTTCCTTCAGCTCGAGCGCCTCTGGTCCCAGGCACCTGACGAGATTCCCGAGTAGCGCCGCGAGGCAGGCAATCGCCGATCCGGTCACCGTGGGCCTCGCAGGCGGGCTGCTACGAAGGGCCCGGGAGATCCGGTCGGTTCAACGCCTCGGCCACCAGGGACCAGGCCTCTTGTCCACCGGGGTGTTCCAGAACCGGGGCAAAGCCGAAATCGAGATAGATCTTGATCGCGCCGAGCCTGGAACTCGAGGTCGCCAGCCAGGCCCGGCCGTGCTGATCGGCCAGTACTTCCATGACGTGGCTCATCAGGGCCCGGGCAATGCCGCGTCCCTGCCAGGCGGGTCTTGTCGCGACCCAGTGGACTCTGCCCCATCGGCCCTGCCGGAAGTCGTCGGAATACCATGCGGTGGCGGTGGCTACGGCGCATTTCTTGCGGCTGAAGACCAGGAAACACCGCTTGCAGAAACCGGCCATGTCCGAGCCGAACTCCCGGAGGATCAGGTCCTCGCCGATAGGCTGCAACTGCTCGGCATCGCGCCAGATGTCGGTCCACAGACACAATTGGTCCGACCGGATGGGCTCGATACTGAGCCCCTCGGGCAGGGGGTATCGGGGCAGGTCGAGCATGTGCTCGCGAATCATGATGACGGGGATATCTTTCATGGGCGAAGGGGTCCATCAAAGGCCGGCGGAGAAATCGCCTCCTGCGGACCGGCCAGAATAGCCTTCCCGACCGACCAGGGCAACACCGTTTGGCCTGCGTGGGACGGTGGGAATCTGATTTGACAACCCCGGGCAGGGTCTGTATCGTCCCACCAGCGCATTTCCGCGCGTCTGGAGATGCCCGGGATCCATTACAAACGCCCTGGGAGCGAACGTGAGCAAGACAACAGGGAGCATGTTGCCGCGAAGGTGGGAGGCCCCGGGCCGACCCGCTCTTTGTTGCGCGCTGGTGAGCCTTGCGGTGGGAATCGCGTGCCAGGCCCTTCCCGCCCAGGCCCGGCAGGAGCCTCTGCCCGATACCATCGTAGAGGTCCGCGTCGAGGACAACCGCATTCGCAGCGATGAGGAGATCCTGGCCACCATCAAGACCCGTGTGGGCCAGACCTACAACCTCGAAGTGGTCCGCAACGACGAGAAGCGCCTTCTGGCTTCGGGCAAATACGACAGCGTCGTGGTCACCAAGACCGTCACCGATCAGGGCGTGATCGTCACCTTCAAGGTCCGCGAGAGACCCGCGATCAAGCAGATCCGATTCACGGGCAACAAGGCCCTGGAAGACAAGGAACTGCTGGCCGAACTGTCCTTCGGAGCGAGGTCGCCGCTGCATCTGCCCCTTCTCCGGGCCGGGCGCGAGGCCATCGAGGCCAAGTACAAGCAAGAGGGCTATCCGTTTGTCGAGGTGAAACTCGACGAGACCGAGGCCGTGACCAACGAAGTGGTGGCCTATACCATCGTGGAAGGCCCCCGGGTGCGGGTGCGAAAGATCCGCGTCGAGGGCAATGACCACTTCTCGACGTTCTGGATCAAGCTTCAGATCGGCTCCAGTGCGCGTTTCTGGCCCTTCATTTCAGGCGACCTGGATCTTCAGCAGGTCTCCCTGGATGTCCAGGCCATCCGCAAACTCTATGTCGAAGAAGGCTTCCTGGAAGTCCAGGTGGGGCGTCTGCTGGAATTCAGCGACGACAAGAAGGACTGCACCATTACCTTTGCCATCAACGAAGGGCCCCGTTTCCGGGTGAATGAGGTTCTCTTCGAGGGCAACTCGCTCTATACCGACGAGCAACTGGCCGGCAGGGTATCGCTGTCTCGGGGGGACTTCCTCCTGTCTGAGAAGGTCACCCAGGATCTCCAGGCCATCCAGGATGCCTACGGCAGACTCGGATACATCGAAGCCCGCGCGACGCAGCGGAAGCAGTACCTGCCTCCCGACGCGGCGCTTCCCGAGTGGGCAGCGGATATCGGGAGCCCCGAGCAGGTCGCCCTTGTCAACCTGGTCTACGAGGTCCGGGAATCGGACCGGTACGACGTGGGACGCGTCATCATCCGTGGAAACGATCTGACCCACGACCGCGTGATCCGAAGGCACATTCGCCTGTTCCCCGAGCAGCGGCTGGACACGGTGGCCATGGACGAAAGCCGACGCAGGCTCCAGGAGACCACGCTGTTTGGCGAGGTGGTCGTTAAACCCATCGGCAATACCCCGGGCTATCGGGACGTGCTTGTGCAGGTCGAGGAAGGCCAGACCGCCAACTTCATCATCGGCGTGGGTGTCAATACCAACACCGGGCTGATGGGCAACATCACGTTCCGCCAGCGGAATTTCGATCTGTTCGGTTGGCCCCGTCCCGGCAAGGAGTGGTGGAAGGGAAGGGCGTGGAAGGGCGCGGGGCAGCAGTTGACGCTCCATGCGGCCCCGGGGACCGAGCAGAGTTCGTTCAACATCAGTTGGTACGAGCCGGCCCTGTTCGACCAGCCTTACAGCCTGGATGTAAATGCGTTTCTGTCTACCCATGGGCGGGAATCCTACGACATCACCCGCCTGGGCGCGATAGCGAGCCTGGGCCATCGGTTCGAGAACCGCTGGTACGGCCAGCTCAGCGTGCAGACGGCCTGGGTGGAGATCGACAATCTGGACTTCGATGCCGACCCGGACGTGGTCGACGTCGAGGGCAATCACTTCATGCCCTCGGTCAAGGGCATGCTCGTGAGGGACCGGACCGACAGCATCTGGCTGCCCTCGAAGGGGGACCGACTCCAGTTCAGCTACGAGCAGTACGTGGGAGACTTCAACTTCGGAAAGGCCGAGGCCAGCTACAAGATCTACCGGACGCTGTACACCGACGCGATCGATCGGAAGCACATTCTGGGCGGCAGGGTCGGGGTTTCTCAGATCGTGGGCGACGCACCGGTCTTCGAACGTTATTATGGGGGAGGCATCGGGTCGATTCGCGGGTTCCAGTATCGTGGGATATCCCCGCGAAGCCGGGTAAACCCGGACGACCCGATCGGCGGGGAAACGATGATCCTCGCGGGCCTGGAATACAGTTACCCGATCCTGGCCGAGCAGATCCGGGGCGTGGTCTTTTTGGATACGGGAACCGTCGACAACGACTTTTCGCTCAGCAAGTACCGCGCCAGCGCCGGCTTTGGCCTGCGGTGGAACATTCCGTTCTTCGGCCCGGTTCCATTGAGCCTGGACTTCGGCTTCCCGCTGGCCAAGGAAGATGAAGACGACGAACAGATATTCAGTTTCTCGCTGGGTTGGCAGTGGTGATCGGCCAAATGCCCGCAGCCGGCCCTGTCCGGAAACGAAAAACGAACAAACCCTCATGAGGTGTACATTATGAAAACTTCCCACAAGGTTCTTTTTCTGGCCTTTACGCTCCTGTGCAGTGCCGCGGTGATGCATCAGGCGCTGGCCCAGGACGGGTTGGCCCAGGTAAATCCGACGCGCGTGGCCACCTGCAACGTGGTTCAGCTTTTCAGTGAGTACAATAAAGCCCAGACCATCAACGACCAGCTCGAGAAGCAGAAGAACCAGATCGAACAGGCCCAGCAGGATCAGCTCTCGGCCATCCAGCGCAGCGAGCGAGCCCTCAAGGCCAACTACCGCCCCGGGACCGAGACCTACGAAAAGCAATGGGAAGAGATCCAGGTCATGAAGATGAACGCCCAGCGCGACTACAACATCTCCATGGGCCGGGCGGTCCGCAAGTACCAGAGCGCCACCCTCGAGGTCTACCGTGACATTCTCAAGGCCGTCGAAACCATCGCCCAGAAGCGAGGCTACGACCTGGTGCTTTACCTGGATCCGGGCAGCATTCAACCGGGCACGCCCCAGGAGATGCTCTCGCAGATCCAGCAGAAGAAGATCCTCTACAGCCCGAGCCGGATCGACATCACCACCGCGGTGCTCAAGGAACTCGACGACGCCTACCAGCGCAGTGGCACGGGCCGTTGAGGCACTTGCCGGCTCCCGCTCCCGATCGAATACCATGAGCGTTTCGCATGAATGAAAAGGTCCTGACAGTCCGGACGCTCGCGCGCCATCTCGAGGCGAACGTCGTGGGGGATGAAACGGTGGAAATCCACTCCCCCGCCGGCCTGGATTGCGCAGGGCAGGGGCAGGTGACCTTTGCCCTGGACGAACGCCGCGCCCGACAGTTGAACAACTGCAACGCATCGGCTGCGGTGGTCCCCGCCTCGGTCGGTACCGCTTCCATGGCCCTGTTGCAGGTGGAGAATCCCCAACGCGCCTGGGCGCAGGTGTTGCATCTCTTTGCGGATCCCGCGCCGCAGCCTCCCGCGGGCGTTCATCGCCTGGCCTGTGTCGATGACGAGGCCCTGTTGGCCCAGGACGTCAGCGTCGGTCCTTACTGTGTGGTGGGTCCCGGGACCAGGATCGGGCAGGGCAGCGTGCTGCACGCCGGGGTCATTGTCGAAAGCGATGCCCGGATCGGGCGGGACTGCATCCTGCACAGCGGCGCGATTGTGCGCCGCCGCTGCCGACTCGGCGATCGCGTGGAAGTGGGCCCAAACAGTGTGATCGGCCACGATGGCTTCGGTTACTACTTCCACGAGGGTGCACACCGGAAGATCGACCACATCGGCAACGTCGTGATCGAAGACGATGTGGAACTCGGCGCGTGCGTCTGCGTGGACCGGGCCAAGTTCGGCTCCACCCGCGTCGGGGCCGGCTCGAAGGTGGACAACCTCGTGCAGATTGCCCACAACGTGGAAATCGGAGCCGGGAGCATCCTGGTAGGCCAATGCGGCATCGCCGGATCGGCCAGGCTGGGCACGTATGTCACGGTGGGGGGCAGCGCGGGGGTTCGCGACAACATTCGAATCGGCGATCGGGCAAAGCTGGCCGCCTACTCCGCCGCCGCCCAGGATATCCCCGAGGGGCAAACGTATGCCGGAACGCCGGCCGGGCCGGCCTCGGAGGTCTTCCGGCAGCACATGGCCCTGCAGAAGCTGCCCGAGCTGCGCAAACGTCTGAAGAAACTCGAAGCGAGACTGCAAGAGCTTGAATCGTCAAACAACCATTAAGCAGCCGGTGGAAGTCCAGGCCCCAGGCCTGTTCAGCGGCGAAGAATCGCGAATCCGTTTCCTGCCGGCAGGGGTGGATACGGGCGTGGTCTGGGTGCGCCAACTCACACCTCCGGTGGAGATTTCGACCGATATTTCCAACCTGGCCAAACGCTCGCGCAGGACCAGTCTGATGAACGGACGTGCGTCGATCGAGACGGTCGAACACGTTCTTTCAGCCCTTTCGGGACTGGGAATCGACAACGTCCGCATCGAGGCCGGCGCTGAGGAAACCCCCTCCACCGACGGATCGCCTTTGCCCTTTGCCGAGGCGCTGAACAAGGCCGGGATCGAACAGCTCGATGCGCCCAAGAGAGTCTTCGTCATCCAGGACCCGATTTCCATCCAGCAAGGCCAGGCCATGATTGCCGCCTTGCCCGGCCCGGAAGACTGCCTGGAAATCCTCTTCCACCTGGACTACACCGCCAGCAGCGTCAATGTAGGCCGACAGGTCTTCCTGTTTCGCCTGGGCAAGGACGACTACCTGAAGCAACTGGCTCCGGCGCGGACGTTTCTGCTCAAGAGCGAAGCCGAGGCCTTCGCCGCCAAGGGCCTCGGCGGGCACCTGACGCCCAAGGAAATGCTGGTCATCGGGGACCAGGGGCCCATCGACAACGAGCTTCGCTTTGAAGACGAGTACGTTCGTCACAAGGTCGCCGATGTCATCGGGGACCTTCGCCTGATGGGAATGGAACTCCGCGGCAGGGTCGTGGTCCACAAGGGAGGTCACGGCCTGAACCATGCACTGGTCCGCAAGCTCAAGGAGGCGGTGCAGCTCAAGAAGCAAGCCGACGACCTGGTGGGCGAGCCGGTCATGGACATCCGTCGGATCATGCGGCTGCTCCCGCACCGCTATCCTTTCCTGATGGTGGACCGGATCGTGGAGGTCGAGGGCGACAAGCGAGCCATCGGCATCAAGAACGTGACGATCAACGAGCCGTTCTTCCAGGGACATTACCCCAACATGCCGATCATGCCCGGTGTGATGATTCTCGAAGCCCTGGCCCAGTTGAGCGGGATCCTGCTCAGCCGCCGGCTCGAGCACACCGGCAAGGTAGCGGTCCTGCTGAGCATGGACCGCGTGAAGATGCGTCGCCCGGTCCGCCCGGGGGACCAACTGGTCTTGCAGGCCGAGGCGCTGCACGTGCGAACGCGCACAGGTCACTGCCGCTGCAAGGCCCTGGTCGGCGGGGAGATCTCCGCCGAAGCTGAAATCAAGTTCATGCTCGTGGATTCCGAGCCCGTTTGAGAGTTTCTGTATGCCCCGGATTGCACAACATGCCGTCGTGGAAGACACGGCGGCCCTGGCCGACGATGTTCAGATAGGCCCGTTCAGTTACATCGGACCGGAAGTGGAAATCGCCGAAGGATGCGTGATTCACGATCACGTGACCCTCCAGGGCAAGCTGCGCCTGGGCAGGGGCACGGAGGTCTTCCCCATGGCGGTCATCGGCGCGCGGGGACTGGCCGGGGAAGACCCGGGATGCAACCAGGTCTTGATCGGGCCCGAAAACGAGATTCGCGAGCACGTGACCATCTACGCCGGGAAGGATCAGCCCACGCAGATCGGCTCCCGGAACCTGGTGATGATCGGGGCCCAGATCGGGGCCGGCGCCCTGGTCGGCAATGAGAACATCCTGGTCAACTTCACCCAGATCGGCTCGGGGGCCAAGATCGAAGACTACGTGCGGACCAGCGGGTTCACCTGCATCGAAGCCGGCGTCCGCGTGGGAGACTACACCTTCACCGCCGCCTATGCCGATATCGACCGCGACGTGCCCCCCTTCGCGATGGTCCAGGGCGCGCCGTTCCGCGTCCGCGGAGCCAATACCCACAACCTCAAACGCTGCGGTTTCAGCCAGGCGGATATCCGTGCTCTCAAGGCCGCCTTTCGAGAGATCTACAATGGCAATGGAATCCGCGCCGACAAGAGCGCCATTGCCCGTATCCTGGCCGAGCCGGAGATCAACCCGCACGTCCGCAGGCTCGTCTCCACCGTCCAGGCCGATACAGCCCGAGAGGAAGGCCACGCATGACCGATCTCCGTGTCCTGCGAGAAATCGCCGACTCGGCCCGGGTGAGCCCCGAGGCCCAAATCGGTCTGTTCTGTTCGGTCGGTCCCCAGACGAGCATTGGTCCCGGCACCGTGCTGGGCAGGCGGGTGGTTGTCACCGACCATACGACGATCGGTTCGGATAATATCATCGAGGAAGGCTGCGTCCTGGGCGCCAAGCCCCAGGATCTCAAGTACCGCGGGAGCAGGACGCAGTTGATTATCGGGGATCGCAACCGCTTTGGACGCAATGTCACCGCCCATATCGGCACGGAGCTGGGCGGGGGCTTCACCCGAATCGGCAGCGATGTGTTGCTCCAGGAAGGTTCTCACGTCGCACACGACTGCTACGTGGACGATCGGGCGGTCCTGGGGCCCAAAGTCCTCCTGGCCGGGCATGTGCTCGTCCAGACCGGCGCGGTGATCGAGGAACTCGCCGGAGCCCATCACTTTACCACCATCGGACGCTTCGCCCGCGTCGGCAAGCGCACGCCGGTCCGCAGGGACGTGCCCCCCTACACGAACTTCTACAGCGAAGATTCCGACGGCGCGCCCCCCAGCGTCCGGGGAATCCACGAGCAGGGCATCGTCCTGGCCGGGCTCAAACCCCTCGAGCAACGCGAGCTGCGACGGGCCCTGACCGAACTCTTCGAGGACGAAGCCGCCCTGGCGACCAAGATCGAACAGTTGGTCAACCTCGGTGTCGAGGGAGAGGTGGCCGCTCTGTGCGGTTTCTGTCAGCGGAGCCTCCAGGGCGTCTATGGCCGGTACCGAGAGTTTTTCCGCAATGAATCACCTCCCGAGGCGCTGGAACTCGTCGAGTGCTACGGGAGCCCGGGAGAAAGGACTTAAGGCAGATGGGTTGTGCAATGGCGGTTGTCGGCTGCGGACGCATGGGAAAGCTCCATGCCCGCGTGCTGAGTGAAATGTCCGAGGTCAACCTGGTGGGGGTGGTCGATACCAACGCCGCCGCGGCCAAAGGCGTCGCCCGCCAGCGAAACTGCCTGGCCTTTACCGATTGCCGCGAGGTCGTGGACAAAGTCGATGCTGCGATTGTAGCCGTACCCACCCTGGGCCATCTCGAAGCCGCCAGGCCGTTTGTCCAGGCGGGCAAGCATGTCCTGATCGAGAAACCCTTTACCAGCGACGTTGCCGCCGGCGAAGAACTCCTGGCCGAGGCCGAGAAAACCGGCGCCACCGTCCAGGTCGGTCACACCGAGCGTTTCAACCCCGCGGTGATGGCCCTGCGAAAATACGCCATTCGCCCCAAGTTCATCGAAGCCCACCGGATCAGCCCGTTCACCTTCCGTTCTGCCGATGTGGGCGTGGTGCTGGACATGATGATCCACGATATCGACCTGGTGCTCATGCTCGCCCAGGGCAAGCTTCGCGACGTGCACGCCGTGGGGGTCAACGTCATCGGGGCCCACGAGGATATCTGCAACGCGCGGCTGATCTTCGACAACGGGTGCGTGGCCAACATTACCGCCTCTCGCCTGGCCATCAAAACCGAACGCAAGATGCGGATCTTCTCTGAAGAGGCCTACCTGTCGGTCGATTACGCCCGGAAGGTCGGCATTGTCATCAACAAAAAGGAAAACCTGGACCTGATCCAGATGGCCCGGGAACTGGACGTGGAAGACCTGGCCGAACTGGCCGAATCCACCGACTACGCAGAGCTGCTCAAGGTGGAGCAGTTGGTCGTGGATGATTCCACCGAGCCGCTGCGCCAGCAGGCCGAGGCCTTCCGCGACACCGTGGAAAACGGCGCCGCCCCGGTTGTTTCCGCTGCCGACGGGCTGGACGCCGTCCGGGCAGCCGAACGCATCGTCCAGTCCATCAAAGACTACCGCTGGGACGGCGAGGCCTCTCCGCGAAAGGGCCTGGACATCATCACCCGGGAATGAGGCCTGGCCTTTTTCTCCGCGCCTCGGAGCAACCATGACCCCGCAATTCAGGCCACTCTTTCCGCCGCGGTTTGGAAGGATCTGAAATGGACGCCCGAAAAGTCCGCTGGGCCCTGGTGGGCGCGTGGATCCTTCTGGGGATAACGGCCGGGATGTTCGTCTACCGCGGGCCGGTGCGGGCCATCCAGAAAGGGGCGCCCGATTACGCCTTGTACTACGCTTCCAGTCGCGCCTGGATGCAGGGGAAGAACTGCTGGGATCCGGCCGTCCTGGAGGAAGTGACCAGAGGCCAGAATCTGCCGACAGGGCTTTTCGAAAACGCCTTGGCCCCGCCCATGAGCTACGTGCCCCTGGCGCCGCCGGCCCTGCTGAACTACCGGCTGTCCCTGACCCTCTGGACGGCGCTGAACTGTCTGGGGGTCCTGGTGATGCTCAAGATGCTGGCCATCCTGGCGCATCTGCCGCTCTCGCCCCGTTGCCCGCGGTGCGTGTTGATGACCGCCTTTGTCCTGGGCCTGGCCCCGTTGCAGACGTGCATCGGGTTTGGGCAGTTGGCGCTGCCTGCAGTGGTGCTTTCGGTAACCGCGCTGGTCCTGGACAGATCCGGCCGCCACCTCCCGGCCGGGCTTTGCTTTGCCCTCTCGGCCCTGCTCAAGCCCCAACTGGCGGTGGGGTTCCTGCTTTACTGGCTGCTGTTGAAGAAGTGGCGTGTCCTGGTTCCGGCGGGAATCGCCCTGGCTGCGATATCCGCAGCGGCCTGCATTCGGCTCTGGCTGTCGTTTCCCGGATGGGTCCAGGCCTACCGAGCCCAGTCGCGGGCCATGCTCCAGGGAGGCTACGGCGACTACGCCAGCGGCACCAGCGGTTACATCTATGCCCAGTTGCAGTTTCCCCTCTTCCGGATCTTCCATTCCAAGCTCTGGGCATCCGCAATCGCCTGGGCCCTGGCCGGTGTGTTGCTGGTCTGGCTGTTGGCCATCCTGAAGACGCGCTATGGCAGCGGTTGGAAGAAGCAGGACAAGGCCCGGCTGCTGACCGTCTCCATCCTGGGACTGTGGCAGATTCTGCCGATTTACCACGTCTATTACGACGCATCGGTGGCCGCCCTGCCGATCGCCTGGGCGTGCGCGGAGCTTTTCGTCGGGCGTCTTCGAGGCCTGGCCAAGATCTTCCTGGTCCTCTCGGTCGGGCTGCTCCTGCCGATCGCGCCGGGGCTGAACTGGTTGGCCCGGCGAGGGCACCTGGGGTCCTTCCCGGATACCTGGCTGTACCAGTCCGTGGTGGTGGCATACCTGCCCTGGCTGCTGCTGGTGATGACCCTTCTGTTGCTGGTGGCGCTGAGGCGCAACGCGGAGAATCCCGCGGCTACGACGGGTAGTATCGGCTGACAGCCCGGTCCACGATTTCATCGAGGAACTGGGGCTGCTCTGGCCTTTCGGCCTGCTTGTAGAGGTTTCCGTAGTATTCCTGGGAGAGTTTGGCGACCTGCTGTTCGCGGAGTTTCTGCTCGATCTGCTTCTGGGCATCGAGGAAGCTGACGGTCCGGCCCTGGGTGACCTTGTACGCTTTGATGATGTAGAATCCCTGGTCGGTCTGGACGATCTCGCTGACCTGTCCCTGTCGCAGGTCGAAGGCTGTGTCTTCGAGTTTCTTCTGTCGCAAAGCGCCCCGCTTCATGACGGGCCAGATGCCCTTGTCCTCCTTGAGCAGCCCCCGTGAGAACTTCGCTACCGCCTCATCGAACTCCATGCCTTCCTTCAGGGCCTGGGCGGCCTGCTGGACGGTCTCCTGCGCCTGGGCCTTGGGGTCCTGGGCATCGAATTCGGCAAAGGGTGCGGCGATCAACTGCATCTGCACCTGCTTCTCCGAGGAAAATTCTTCCGGGTGGGACCGGTAGTACTCCCAGAGCTTTCGGCGGGTGATGACGACGGCGGAGTTGAACTTCTCCGAGACATAGCTCTGGACGAGGATCTGGCTGCGGCGCCGCTGGAGCTGGTCTTCCAGCGTGGTTCCCTGTTTCTCCAGTCGGGTTCGCAGGGCCTGCTCGCTGCCGCCGGACTGGGCAATCCAGTCCCGCTTGAAGGCCTGCACCTGTTTGCTGAGCAGTTCCAGCTGCTGCTCGTTGAGCGATCCTTCCGCTTCGGGAAGCACGAGCTTGAGGCTCACCTGGAGACGAAGCTCATCGCGAACCGCCTCGCGAACGTTGGAAACGAAGGCCTGGCGCCCCTGGTCGGTCGGGATTTGACTCAGGCGCATCGCCGCCCCCTTGAGAATGTCCTCGGCCGTAATGAAGCTGTCGCCGACGGGAAGGACACTGGCGGCCACCACCGTCTCTTCCTGGAGGATCACCGGCTCGGCCCCGACGATTTCGAGCGGGACCGGCTCCTGCTCGCCGCCTTGCTGCGACTCGTCCCTGTTGGCCTGGGCCTGGTTGTTCCCTTCTTCCGGGTCGCCGGCGTCCTCCGGCATCGCTTCGGGCTGGGGGTCCCCGGCCTGGCTGTCCTGGAAGGTCAGATCCTGTCCCGATTCCACAGGGCGCGTAACGGGAACGTTCTCCTGTCCTCGTGGCCAGAGAGAGGTGATCCATCCGCAGCCGCTCGTGGCGGACAGGCAGAGAAGCAGACAGCAATAGTTGACTGATTTCATCATGGGTTTCCGCCGTTGGGGGTCCTGGAGCGTTGCGATCTTCACAGGGCCATTATACGTTTTGTGCCGCTTGTCTCAATCGCTTTAGCAGGACGATTACCAGCGTGGGTTCCTGGAGGTAGTTTCCCGGAAGCCGCCAGTGGATCGTCCGGTCATCGGGCAGGCGAACGCTGCCCGGGGCGTCCTGGAAGATCGCCTTGGCCTTGCCCATGTCTGTCACGGAGAAGATCAGATCCGGATCCATCCGGATGACACTCTCGATGCCCAGTTGTCCGGCCAGGATGCGGATCTCGGCCAGATCCATGAGTACCTGCACTTCCTCGGGGGCCTTGGCGTAGTTGTCCTCCAGGTCCGCCTGGATCTGGCGAAGGTGCGTGACGTTCCGGCACTGGGCCAGGCGGCGGTAGACCTCCATGCGCTGACGGGAGACCGGAATGTACGACCGGGGGATGTAGGCAGAGATTCCCAGCTCCAGGTGCACCTTGGTGCGTTTCTCGGGCTCCTGACCCTTGAGTTTGTGAACGGCCTGTTCCAGAAGCCGGCAGTAGAGTTCGTAGCCGACCGCGGCGATATGCCCGCTCTGTTCGGGGCCGAGAATATTGCCCGCCCCGCGAATCTCCAGGTCGCGCATGGCGATCTGAAAGCCCGCCCCCAGGTCCGAGAATTCCTCGACGGCTTTGAGACGCTTGGCCGATTCGGGCGAGACCGATCGCGTCTCGGGCAGCATGAGGTAGCAGTACGCGCGGTGCTTGTATCGGCCGACGCGTCCGCGAAGCTGGTGAAGCTGGGCCAGGCCGAACCGGTCGGCCTCGTGGATGATCATCGTATTGGCGGAGGGAATGTCCAGCCCGGACTCGATGATGGTCGTGCAGACCAGCACGTCGACCTCGCCGCCCACGAACCGGGCCATGGTCTGCTCGAGGTGGTGCTCGCCCATCTGTCCGTGGCCTATGGCAATTCGCGCCTCGGGTACCAGGGCCTGGACCTTGCCGGCGACGCGCTCGATATCCTGGACGCGGTTGTGGACGAAGAAGACCTGCCCGTCGCGGGTCAGCTCGCGCACGATGGCTTTGCGGATGAGGGTTTCATCGTACTTGCGGACTTCGGTGTGGATGCTGCGGCGGTCCATGGGAGGTGTGGCCAGGGCGGAGATGTCTCGAAGCCCCAGCAGGGACATGTGCATGGTCCGGGGAATGGGCGTTGCGGTGAGGGTCAGGACATCCACGCTGGCCCGGAGGCTCTTGAGGTGGTCCTTATGCTCCACGCCGAAGCGCTGCTCTTCGTCGATGATGGCCAGGCCCAGATCGGCGAATTGCACATCCTTGCTCAGCAGCCTGTGGGTGCCGATGAGGATGTCGATTTCCTTCCGGGCCAGGCGCTTGCAGATCCTCGCCTGCTGCGAGGCGGTGCGGAAGCGGCTGATCATCTCCACTTCGATCGGGAAGTCCGCAAACCGCTCGCGGAAGGTCTGGTAGTGCTGGGCGGCCAGGACCGTCGTCGGCACGAGCAGGGCGACCTGCTTGCCCGCCTCGGCCACCCGAAAGGCCGCCCGCATCGCCAGCTCCGTCTTGCCGTAGCCGACATCCCCGCACAGGAGGCGGTCCATCGGCTGGGGCGAGAACATGTCCTGGTCGATGTCATCCATGGCCGAAAGCTGGTCCTCTGTCTCGGTATACGGAAACTCGGCCACAAACTGATCCTGCATCTCGCTGGTGGGGGGAAAGCTGCAGCCGGGCATGGCCTGCCGCATGGCCTGGATGCGGAGCATCTCGGCGGCCAGGTCCTGGACGGCCTCGGCCGCCCGGGCTTTCTGCCTGGCCCATCGCGCCCCGCCGAGTTTGCTCAGCGTGGGCCTCTTGCGCATCGAGCCGATGTACTTCTGCACCAAATCGATACTGCTGGTGGGCACGTGGAGAATCGCGTTGTCGGCGAATCGCAGGGTCAGGTATTCCTCCTGCTTCCCGTCGCGGTCCAGGTGGCGCAGCCCTTCGAACTTCGCGATGCCGTGGGAGACATGCACCACGTAGTCGCCCTCGTTGAGATCCAGCAGGGACTCCAGGGGCCTGCCCGCCCGGACGCGCCGGATCCGCCGCAGGCGCGTGTGGCGATGGAAGATCTCGTGATGCGGCGCGACGACGAGCTTTTCCCCGGGCCAGGAGAAACCCGTCGAGATCCGCCCGACCCGCAGATCCAGCTTGCCGGCCAGTTGCGGATGCGACTGCTCGATCCGCTGGGCAAACCGCTCCTTTTCGGCCTGGCTTTCACAGAAAACGAAGGTCTTCGCCTCGGCGGAAATCTCCTCCAGTTGCGAAAGGGCCTCGTGGGTATTCGTGCTGATCCGCTGGAGCGAGCGCATCTGCATGTCGAGGCACTCGGCTTGGGCCGGGGCGAAGGCTGAGAGATTGCACCGGGCAAAGCCCGAAAGCTCCTCCAGGAGCCCGTCCACGTCCCGCAAGGCGGCATGCTCGGCGAATTCCATTTCCTTGGCCCGGCGGAGCATCTCGTGGGCCAGGTCGATGGTTTCTTCCGGCTCGTGGAAGATTACCAGGGCATCGGCCGGCAGGTACGAGGCGATCGAAACCGCTTGGGAAGGTTTCAGGTCGGTTCCGGCCGAGACCGCTACCACCTCGCAGCCATCCATTTCCGCCACGCTTCGCTGGGTGTCCAGGTCCACCTGCCGGATGGAATCCACCTCGTCGCCGAAAAACTCGATCCGCACGGCAAAGCTCGTCCCGGGTGCAAAGACATCCAGGATTCCCCCTCGGCCGGCGAACTGCCCCTGCTGGTCGACCTGGTCCACCCGCTCGTAGCCGTTTTCGACCAGCCAGGTGATCACATCCTCCAGTGAGATCGTTTCGCCTCGCGCCAGGGACAGGTGGGCCTCGGCCAGCCGCTTCCGTGAGGGCAGGGACTGGAGAACCGACATGACCGGCGCCACCAGGCCGCGCAGCCCCCCCGAGGCCAGGCAGTCCGAGTCAGCCAGCAGCGAGCAGAGGCGGATCCGTTCGCCGGCGACCTCGTCGTTGATGTGGTCGGCGCCGAGATCGACTTCCCAGGCCGGCAAAAGGCTCACGCCCCCCATGCCGAAGGATTCCAGATCATCCAGGGCGTTGTCGGCATGGTCCAGGTGTCCGGTGATCAGCAGGACGAATCGGCCTGTTATTCTCGCCAGCGCCGCCGTCACCAGCGCCATTCCGCTGCCCCAGACCCCCGAAAGGCGCAGCAGCGACCCCGGGGCCAGTTTCCCGGCCCCCTGGCCAAGCAGATTCGACTGGGTTGCTTCTCGAAGCAAGAGGGATTCTCTGCGCGCAGGGGCATCCCGGCCGGTGAATTGCGAACCGTCCGGGCATTGAACGACTTCACGGTGTACTATCGGATCCATCGCGTGCAAATCCAGCCGTTCATCCTAGGATACGCGATTGCGTGAAGCCAGACGGTATTTTACAATCCCGGGCCCTGAAGGAAGGAGTGTTTGGATGAACGTCTTGCTCACCGGCGGGGCCGGATTCATCGGTTCCCACGCCGCAGCCGCACTGAAGGAAGCAGGCCATCGCGTCGTGGCCTATGACAATCTCTGCAAGGGCCACCCCGAATCCCTGGAGGTGGATCTTGTCCGGGGAGACGTTGCCGACGGGGCGCTGCTTCGCAAGACCCTGGAGCAGTACCGGATCGACACGGTGATTCACTTCGCCGCGTTCATCGAGGCCGGCGAGTCCTGCGAGCATCCCGACAAGTACTTCCACAACAACACGATGATCGGCCTGACGCTGCTCGATGCCATGCGGGATACCCACGTTCGGAAGATGGTCTTCAGTTCCACCGCGGCTGTGTACGGCAATCCCCAGCGGATCCCGATCGAGGAAGACGACCGACTCAGGCCGATCAACCCCTACGGGGCCAGCAAGCTCTGTGTGGAATACATGCTCCGGAGCTACGCGATGGCCTACGAGATGGGCTTTGGCATCCTGCGGTACTTCAACGTGGCCGGGGCGCACCCCTCCGGCCGGATCGGCGAGGACCACAGCCCCGAGACGCACCTGATCCCGCTGATTCTTCAGGTAGCCCTGGGCAAGCGGGAGAAGATCTACATCTTCGGCGATGATTATGACACCCCCGACGGTACGTGCATTCGGGATTACATCCACGTCTGCGACCTGGTCGACGCCCACCTGCTGGCCGCGGAGAAGATCCAGCCCGGCAGCGTCTGCACCTACAACCTGGGCAACGGCGAGGGTTTCTCCGTCAAGGAAGTGATCCAGGCCTGCCGGAACGTGACAGGCTGCGAAATCCCTGCCGAGCTCGCCCCGCGACGCGCCGGAGACCCCGACAAGCTGGTGGCCTCAAGCGCCCTGGCCGGCGACGAACTGGGCTGGAAGCCCCGCTATCCGGGTCTGGAGACCATCGTCTCGCACGCCTGGGCATGGCATCAGGGACACCGGGAGGGTTATTCCGGGTAAAACCTCCCGGGCACTTGGCCGGGCCGGCTCTTTGCGCCTACACTTACTCTGTGGCCTCAAAGATCGGGCCCCGCCCCCTGGGGCCGGGTTCCAGAGCCGGGAGTAAGCATGTCCAGCCAGTCGCACCACGGCCGGAGTTGCAGACATTTCATGGGGCTGGTGTTCAGACACCCTACCGACTGGGGCGCGCTGCGCACCTCCGACGGGGTGATCCTGTGTCCGCCCTCGCTGGAATACGACTGTCCGGGACTGGTGGAATCCTGCTTCGTGATGGTCGAGGCCTCGCTGGATGTCGCGGGGGTCGACGATGCTTCGATCTGGAAGTCAATGGACGAGCTGGTCCGGGCCCAGGCGCCGTTCCTCGAGAGGCAAGGTCCGATTCGCCAGGCCAGGTGCCGACGGGGCAAAGGGGCCGAGGCCACCTGGAACGGCACGGGTCCCTCGGGCATATCCGTTACCAGCCGTGTCTACGTCAGCCTGCTGGAGGACACGATGGCGGCCCTGGTGGCCATCGGCTCGACCTCCCGGATGGAGCTGCTTACCGCGACGCTGGAAGAAATCTTCGCCAGTTTCTCTCACGAATCCTGTTCGAACGATCCGCAACTGGTGGGCACCTGGCTGGAGGATGTGACCCGCCAGCGCGACGAGCTTCGCATCCAGACCCCCGAGGGCATCGAGTTCCTGCGCGACGGGACGTTTGTCTCGCCGGGAAAGCATATCCGACCCGGCAGGAGGAACCAGGCAGCGAAGCCTGTTGCAAACGGCAGGTGGCTCGTACGAGACGGGGTGCTCATGCTCAACTACAGCGACGGCCACTGGACCCAGTTCAACTATCGTTTCGAAAGCGCCGCAGAGGGGATGCAGTTGCTCCTGACCGATACCCAGGGCCGACTGCACCACTGGAAGCCCGTGGGGGCGGGTTAATCTGCATCCGGGCCGGGTCAGAACCCGGACCGCACGAATAATTCGTGGGGCATGGTTCGCTGAACTTCCTCGATGCTGGTCTGGGCGTCGGCGACTTTTTTCATGGCTGCTTCCCCCAGGCTTCGCATGCCCGCCTGCAGGGCTGCCCGCTCGATGGAAGCCCGGTCGGCTCCGTGGTGCAGGGCCTGGAGGATGTCCGCGTCGGCTTCCAGGATCGAGAACACGCCGGTCTTGCCCTTGTAGCCGCTGTGGTTGCACTCGGGGCAGCCTTCGGGGCCGAAAACGGGGAAGTTCAGGTCCTCGCGGGAAAGGCCCATTGCTTCGAGGGTTTCGTCCTGGGGCACGACGATTCTTCTGCAGCGATCGCAGAGCTTGCGGAGGGCTTTGGGGACCACCACGCCCAGGAGCGCCCTGGAAAGCGCCCAGGGGTCGATGCCCATCTGGAGCAGCGAGGCCAGGGCTTCGGGAGCGGATTGCGCGTTGAGCCCGGCCAGGACCAACCTGCCCTGACCGGCCGCCTGGGTGGCGGATCGGACCGAGCGTGCGTCGGGCAGTTCGTGAATCATCAGAACGTCGGGGTCCTGCCGGCAGCAGGCGTCGATGACCTCCCAACAGGGCATGTCCAACTGGGTCGAAACCGAGGCCTGGTTGCATTCTCCCAGCCCGGGAGCGGGGTCTTTCTCGATGGTGATGACATTCCGGCTGGGGTTGTTCAGCTCCAGGACCATGGCGTTGAGCGTGGTCGTCCTGCCGCTGTGAGGCCTGCCTGCCACAAGGATCAGGCCCGAGGGTTCGGACATCAGCCTTCGCAACTGGGTCTCGTCCTCCCGGTCCAGGCCCAGATGCCCCAGCCGAGGCAGGGACTTGGCCGTGTCGGTCAGCTCCAGGCTCAGGCGCTGGCCCCGGCGGGTCGGCAGGGAAAAGAGCATGCAGGTGACGTCGCGGGACTGAAAGGCGAAGGTGAAGCCGGCGGACTCGGGACGCAGCGATTCCCCGTCCAGGCCGGCCATTTCCTTCAGCGTCGCGATGACCCTGGCCCCCAGTCCATCGGGCAACTGCTCGGAGAGGTTGTCCATGGGCTGAAGAACCCCGTCGATCCGAAGTCGGACATCCATGTCGTCCCAGTGCGGTTCGATATGGACATGCGTGGCGCGTCGGCTGACGGCGTCGCTCAAAAGCGCCCAGGCGACCGCCTGAGCGGGGTCCTGCTGGATGGAGACCTCCTCGGCCTCGGGCTGCGTTTCGGCTCGGGCAGGAGCTTCCTGAACATCCAGCGTCTCAGGGGCCTGGGTTTCCTGCCTGGCCGGTGGGGGCTCCTGACTTCTGGAGGCCTCCCGGGCTTCGTTGCAGCCGGCCGGGGCCGGGGCGGGGGGCGCTTCGGTATTCAGGAAAGATTCCAGAAATGCTATATCGTTGGAAAGATCCACCGGAGGACGGAAGGGCTCCTCGCGGCGCTGGGCCCTGGCAGGCTCGGCCGGGGGATTCGCCGGCTCCTGGGGGGGCGCATCGGTTGAAGACGGCTCCTGCGAAACGGGCTCCGGAGTGGCACAAGGGTCTTCCGCGGGGGATTCCACCTGTGGCTTCCAGGAGCCGAAGACTTCCGCCGGGTCGGCCTGGAGGAGCCCTTCGGCATCCAGTCCCCGGTTGCGGCAGAACATGCGCAGTCCGCCTTCGCTGACGCGAATCGGTCCGTGGGGCAGCCGCACGAAGGGCAGTTGCCCCTGTTGCATCCATTCCACGACGGCAGCGGGAGTCGTGTGGAACATGCCGGCGATCTGGTAGGTGCTGAACAAAGAGCTCTTCAAACCGGACGGGCCTCCCTCCGAAGGTCGGGTCACAGCGCGGTCGTCGTTTGGTTCATCCATGAAGTATCGCATGCAGCATCCTTGCCCAGCGATGGGAGTTAGGGGGTCAACGAAGGAGCATCATTGTCCTGCTCTTACTTCGGCGAGTCAATCCCAAATCTGTGAGCAAAAACCCCTGAAAACGGGGGGAAAAGCACTTTGGGCTTTGGGGACGAAAACCAACAGCCCTGTTGAAAACCGTTGGCAGATCCGCACGCTTCGGCAGGGCCTTCTGTTAGGGGCCGGGCCCCGGCAGGGCCGAACCCCTCGGAACCCCAGGCAAAGGCGGAAAAAACAGTCGATGGCTTCCATACTTTTTCACAGAAAATGCCGTCTTTGAGTTCAATCTCTTGCATAGGTTCGGGCGATTCCCTATAAACGAGACCTAAGAATCGTTCTCATTTGGAGTGCCCATGGAAACTCTTTCGCCCCGCCGGGGCCAAAAACCGCTCCGAATGAGCCGGCAGCGACGGATGATTCTCCAGACGCTGCAGGAAACCAAGGCCCACCCGACGGCCGAAGAACTCTACAAGGCCGTCCAGGCCAGGATGCCGGGCATCGGGCTGGCAACCGTCTACCGGAATCTGGAGGTCCTCAGCCAGCACGGTCTGATCCGACGGATCGAGCCGGCCAGCGAGACCATGCGGTTTGACGGGGACACGCGTGACCATTACCACGTGCGATGCACCCGCTGCGGCCGGCTGGAGGACCTTCCCATCGACTGGAAGCCCCAACTCCAGCAGGAAGCACAGAACAACAGTTCCTACGAACTCTTCGACCACTGCCTGGTTTTCACGGGGATCTGCCCCGACTGCCGGGACAGTATCCGCTGAACCTGAATCACAAACATCGTCAGTACTCGGAAAGGATAAGGAGCATTCCATGCACGACATGACTGTAGCAAACCTGCAAAGCGCCTTTGGCGGAGAATCGATGGCCCACATGCGCTATCTGATCTGGGGCGACAAGGCCGAAAAGGACGGTTTCCCCAACGTCGCCAGGCTCTTCCGCGCCGTCTCCCGGGCCGAACAAGCCCACGCCACCGGGCATTTCCAGGCGATGAAGGACGTCGGCGGCCCGGCCGTCGTCAACGCCGGAGGAGGGTTCGGGCTGGCCTCGACCAGTGAAAACCTCCAAGGCGCCATCGAAGGCGAGACCTTCGAGATCAACGAGATGTACCCGGCCTACCTGGCCGTTGCGGAAATGCAGAAGGAAGACCGCGCTACCCGCAGCATGAACTTCGCAATGGCCGCAGAGAAGATCCACGCCGACATGTACAAAAAAGCCAAGAAGTCCGTCGACGCAGGCAACGACATGAAACTGGGACCGCTCCAGATCTGCAGCGTCTGCGGCCACACGCTCGAAGGCGACCTGCCCAGCGTCTGCCCCGTCTGTGGCGCCAAGCAGAAGATGTACATCAGCTTCGAGTAGCCCAGTCGGGGACGTTTCGCAGAGAAAACCGACCGGCGCCGATCTGCTCACCGCAGCGGCGCCGGTTTTCTCTTGCGCGGATGAATTTGGCCCCCCTGCCCGGACGCAGTAGAATCCTTCCATGCCGTTACGACCGTTCCGAGAGGATCTCGAAAACCTGTACCGCCGCTACAATCGGCGCCGCTTCATCAGCCCCGACCCGCTGGAGGTGGTCTATGAGTTCGCATCCCCGGCCGATAGGGAGCTCGTCGCGCTCATCGCAGCCTTGCTGGCCTACGGACGCGTCCAGCAGATTCTTATCAGCGTTCGGCGGGTCCTTGCGATTCTGGGCCCAAGCCCCAGCCGCAGCCTGTGCGAGGCACCCGAAGGAAGCTGGTCGCCGAAGCTCTCCGGCTTTCGACACCGTTTCCAGACGGGCCGGGAAGTCGCCGCCCTGTTGGAAGGCATGGGCCGGGAAATCCGGGAATCCGGCAGCCTGGAAGCCGGTTTCGCCCGGTGTCTGCATTCCCAGCCGGAGGGGGACCTTACAGCCGCCCTGGGGGCCTGGAGAGACAGGCTGGACCCCGAGGACATCTGCGGCCACCTGCTGCCCGACGCTCGCAGGGGTGGGGCCTGCAAGCGGCTTCACCTGTATCTGCGGTGGATGGTTCGCCGCGATCGGGTGGATGTGGGCCACTGGCAGGTTCTGGCCCCCGGGCAACTGATTATTCCGCTGGACACTCACATGCACCGGGTGGGCAGGAGCCTGGGGGCGTTGTCGCGTAAGAGCTGCGACGGCCGGGCGGCGAAGCAATTGACCGAGGCATTTCGAACGCTCTGCCCGGAGGATCCGGTGCGGTTCGATTTTGCCCTGACCCGCTGGGGGATTCGCCCGGAAATGGATCTTTCCGACCTTCTGGGACGTATGATTCTACGAGGTCTCGATAATGACACAACAGATCGGTGAATTGTTTCAGGGCTTCTGGATGGTCCTGGGAGAGATGTCGCCCTACCTGCTCTTCGGCTTTGCCGTGGCGGGGGTGCTGTCGGTCTTCCTCTCCGCCCGATGGGTGGAAAGACACCTGGGCGGCAGGGGACTGGGGCAGGTGGTCAAGGCTTCTGCTTTTGGCGTGCCGCTGCCGCTTTGCTCCTGTGGAGTGATCCCCGTCTCTGCCTCGCTGCGTAAACAAGGCGCCGGCAGGGGAGCGGTCACCAGCTTCCTGATCTCCACCCCCCAGACCGGCGTCGACAGCATCCTGGTTACCTACAGCCTGCTGGGGCCTGTGTATGCGATCTTTCGACCGCTGCTGGCGCTGATCAGCGGCATCGTGGGCGGACTGGTTGCAGGCCTGACCGGCGGAAGAGAAGCAGGCAACGCACCCGTGCCTGCCTGCCAAGGAGATAGCTGCGAAAGCACCGAACCTGTCCAGAGCAGCGCCAAGGGTCCCCGATGGCTCCAGGCGATTCGCTACGGTTTCATCGATCTGCCCCGCGACATCGCACCGACGCTGCTGCTGGGTCTGGTCATTTCGGCCGCCATTACCGCCCTGGTTCCGGCGGACTTTTTCGCCGGCTCGCTGGGGACCGGATGGACAGGCATGGCGGTGATGCTCCTGCTGGCTGTACCGGTGTATGTCTGTGCGACGGCCTCGGTGCCCATTGCCGCTGCGCTGGTTCTGAAAGGGGCTTCGCCGGGGGCGGCCCTGGTGTTTCTGATGACCGGACCGGCCACCAATGCGGCGACTCTGGCGACGATCTGGAAGGTCATGGGCCCGCGGACGGTCGCGGCGTATCTGGGGTCGATGCTTGTATGTGCATTTGCCGGAGGCTTCCTGCTGGATGCCATTCTCCCGGCCGGTCAGGTCCGCGAGGCCGCCATGGGAGATGCAATGCTCCCAGCCGCTCTTCGGTGGGGCTCGGCTGTGGTCCTTCTGCACGTGCTGGGCTATGCGGTCCTGGCCCCCAGAATTCGTAAGTTTCGACTCTCGCGGCGGGTTGCCCGGCAGGGCCAGGACGCGGCTGCGGAAATTGCTGTAGAGGGGATGACCTGCGGGCACTGCGCCCAGAGCGTCCATGACAGCCTGATGAACGTTGAAGGGGTGGAGTCGGCCCAGGTGGATGTAGGCCAGGGCAAGGCCCGTGTGCTCGGGCAGAACCTGGACCTGGGCAGGCTTCGAAAAGCTGTGGAAGCGGCTGGGTACCAGTCGCCGGCACCTTCTTGACCTGAATTTCGACAGGATTTTCTGATGCTTACAAACGTTCTGATCGGCGCTGGGGTCGGGCTGGTGGTCGCCTTGGCTCTGCGGGCGCTTATCACCTACATCAAGCGGTCCTCTTCTTCCAGGCAGGTGCCCGGCTACGGGCCCTTCGCGATGATCGGTGCCTTGGCCGGCGGGATTGTCGGGGTGTATTTCCTCAACACAGCCGGGGGCCAGGCACTGGCCGACATACCCAGTATCGATACTGTCGAGCAGTTCCAGCAGCAGGTTCTCCAGTCCGAAAAACCCGTCCTGGTGGAGTTCTACACCGACACCTGTCCCTGGTGCAAAGTGGTGGCTCCCAGGTTGATGCAGCTCCAGGAAGAATACGGCAACAGGCTCGCGGTGGTAAAGGTCGACGGGAATAGCGAGGCGGTTTTGGACTTGTTGCGTGCCTATCATATTAGGGCATACCCGACGGTATATCTTTTTGCAGGCGGCCGGCCCAGGCAGAGCTGGGAGGGAGCCGCTGAGAAAGAGGAATACGCCCGGGAAATCGAAAAGCACCTTCCCGAAAACCAACAGAGCCCGAAAGGATCCGATACATGACCCAGCGACAGGAGATAACGTTCAAAGGCGACCCGCTGACCCTGACAGGCGAGCCGGTTCAGACCGGCCAGGAAGCGCCGGACTTCGTGGCCGTGGGCAACGACCTGAGTCCCGTCAAGCTTTCGGACTACAGCGGCAAGACCGTGATCATCTCTTCGGTACCCTCCTTGGATACCTCGGTCTGCGCGACCCAGACGCGGACCTTCAACGAACAGGTCGGCAAGATGGACGACGTGGTCGTCCTGACCGTCAGCATGGACCTGCCCTTTGCCCAGAAACGATGGGCCCAGGAAGAAGGCGTCGAGAATATCGTGGCCGTCTCGGACCATCGCGATGCCGACTTCGGCAACAAGTACGGTCTGCTGATCCAGCAGCTGCGTCTGCTGGCCCGGGCGGTGATTGTTGTGGATCGGGAAGGCAAGATCGTATATACCCAGATCGTTCCGGAGATGACCGACGAGCCGGATTACGACGCTGCCCTCGACGCGGCCAGGCAGTCGTAACGCCCCCGACTGCGTCCATCGAATCACAGTACCCGACGCCTATGTCCGTCCAGAGACAGGAAATCTACAAGTGCCGTGTCTGTGGGATCGTCGCGGAGATTCTTGACGCCGGGGCCGGCGAGCCGATCTGTTGCGGCCAGCCGATGACGCTGCTTTCTCCCCGGGCGCTGGGCGACGCGCAGGAGCACGCAGTCCGCGTGGAAGTGAATCCCGATGCCGTTCAAGTGCGTGTGGGCGACCCCGGACACCCCATGGACGCCAAGCACTTTATCCAGTGGATCGAGGTCCTCGATGCACAGCAGGTGCATCAGCAGTATCTCCAGCCAGGCCGGGAACCCGAGGCGCGATTCGTCGGATGCTCCGAACCGGCCCAGGTGAGGATCCTCTGCAACCGGCATGGTTTATGGTAAATCATTCTGGAAAGCGGCGGCAGCAGGGGTATAATTGAGAAACATTCTCATCTTGAAGCCTCCACAGACCGCCGAAACGACAGGTTTGCAGGAAAGGTCGCCAACATGCCAAAACGTGCCCGACGTGGCCGAGGCGCGGGTCCCCAAGGGACCGCCCGCGCAACACAGAAAGAAAGGAAGTCGATTACGATGCTCACTCAGAAAATGCAGGACGCCCTGAACAAGCAGGTCAACGAAGAGATGTACTCCGGATACCTCTATCTGGCGATGTCAGCCGCCTTCGAGGCCAAAAACCTCACCGGGGTGGCCGGCTGGTTCCGTTGCCAGGCCCTGGAAGAGCAGGTCCATGCGGCCAAGTTCTTCGACTTCATCCTCGAACGCGGCGGAAAGGTCGAGCTCGACCAGCTAAACGCTCCGCCGGCTGACTGGGATTCCGCCACGGCTGCCTTCAAGGACGCCCTGGGCCATGAGCAGCATATCACAGGCTGCATCAACGACCTGATGAAGCTCTCGCGGGATGAAAACGATCCGGCCACCGAGTCGATGCTCAAGTGGTTCGTGGATGAGCAGGTGGAAGAGGAAGCCACCGCCGAGGGCATTCTCGAGCAGTTCAAGCTGGTCGGCGATAATGGCTACGGAATCCTCATGCTTGACAAGGAACTGGCCCAGCGGACCTTCACCATGCCCCCCGCCAACGGCGAAGCCGGAGCCTGATCGATGGTCCGCTTTTCCGCACAGGAGATCTACGGCATCGCCGAACAGATCGAACGCAACGGCATGCGCTATTACAACGCCGCGGCCGAGCAGGCCGATTCCCGGACCGCCGACCTCTTCCAACGTCTGGCCCGGATGGAGCAGAAACACGAACAGACCTTTCAGGAAATGAGGTCCGACCTCCAGGACGAGGAAGAACTGGTCTACGAAGGCAAGGCCGTCACCGAAGGGGCTGAGAAGTACCTTCGCGCCATGGCAGAGGGAAAGGTCTTCGATCTCCGAAGCGATCCGGTCGAGACCCTTGCCGACGGAATGGACGCCGGGCAGATCGTCCGCAAGGCGATCGACATGGAAAAGGATTCGATAATCTTCTACCTGGGTATGAAGGAACTGGTCGGCTCTTCCAAGGGCAAGAAACAGATTCAGGCGATTATCGACGAGGAAATTCGTCACATCGGGATGCTCAGCGGCATGCTGGATACCAGCCAGGCTGCGGGTTGATTCCCACCGGACAGACACCAAGGAGCAGATTGTGAAGGAAGTTTTCAAGGCGGCAGCGGTATCGGAAAACGTCTACTGGGTGGGTGCCATCGACTGGGCCGTGAGAGATTTCCACGGGTATCTCACCAGCCGGGGCAGTACGTACAACGCCTATCTCGTTACCGGCGAAAAGAACGTCCTGGTCGATACGGTCAAGGCCCCGTTCAAGGATGAACTCCTTGCAAGGGTCGCCTCGGTGATCGACCCCAAAGACGTGGACTACATCATCTCCAACCATTCCGAGCCGGACCATTCAGGCTGCCTGGTCGATGCGATCGAGGCGATCGATCCCGAGAAGGTCTTTGTTTCCAAAAACGGCGCCAAGGCCCTGGAGAATCATTACGGGCTGGGCGAGGAGCTCACCGTCGTCGAGGAAGGCCAGACCCTCGACCTGGGAGATAAGAAGATCACCTTCGCCGAAACCCGGATGTGTCACTGGCCCGATTCGATGGTCTCCTACCTCCATGAAAACAAGCTGCTCTTCAGCCAGGACGCTTTCGGGATGCACCTGGCTTGTTATGAGCGATTCGCCGATCAGATCGACCCGGCCGTGCTGAATATCGAGGCGGCCAAGTACTACGCCAACATCCTGCTGCCCCTGGGGAATTTCGTCGGCAAGTCGATCCAGAAACTCCAGGACCTGGGGATCGAGATCGAGATCATCGCGCCGGACCACGGGCCGATCTGGCGCCAGGACCCCATGTCCATCGTGGGCAAGTACGCGACCTGGGCTTCCCAGAAACGGACCAACAAGGCCGTCGTGCTCTACGACACGATGTGGAACTCCACGGAGCTGATGGCCCGGGCGGTGGGCGAGGGCTTGTCGGCCGGGGGAACCCGCACGCGCCTGATGAGCCTGCACGGCAGCCATCGCAGCGACGTAGCCACGGAAATCCTCGACGCCGGCGCGCTGGTCGTGGGAGCGCCAACGATCAACAAGGAAATGTTCCCCACCCTGGCCGACTGCATGACATACCTCAAGGGCCTCAAGCCCCAAGGAATGATCGGGGCCGCCTTCGGCTCGTTTGGCTGGGGCGGCGAGGCGGCCAAGAAGCTCAACGCCATCCTCGAAGAGATGAACATCGAGCCGGTCTGCGACCCCGTCCGGGTGACCTACGTCCCGGATAACCAGACGCTCGGCGCCTGCTACGACCTGGGCAAGACCATCGCGGCGAAGCTCTCAGCCAATCTTCAGGCAGGGTAGAGCCCGGCCGAATCCACCGGCAGGGGTCCCAGAATCAGCGGATAGATCGAATCGAGTCGGTCTTGTTCGCTGCGCAGGATCAGTTCGAACAGCCCCGGCTCGGCCTGGGGCAGGCGACAGCGAACTGTGGGGCCTTGCAGGTTGGAGTTGGCCTCGAGGCGTCCCGGCTGCCACGTGCCCAGCGGAATTTCCTGCTCGCCGCATCGCAGGAGAGCCTGGACCGATTCGACCTCGATCGGCTCGGGCTGGTCACTGAGCAGCCAGATCTCCGCCTCGAAATCTTCCCCCCCCTGCCAGACGAATCGGGGGATACGCGCACTGGCCAACGCGGGCCTGCACGCAGTCCGGATGCCCGCGTAGCCGTCCTTGATCTCGCAGGGCCAGCCGATCACGCTGCCGTTGACCACCCGCGGCGTGGGCTCGTTGAAACACCAGTTCAGCGCCATCGAGGCACGCGGCTTCTGGCGACGGATCTCCTCGAACAGATGCTTGTAGCCTTGCCTTTGCATGAAACCAGCCGCGAGGGCAAAGTCCTCCAGTGTCTCGGTCTTGAAATAGCGTGAAGGCTCCCAGTGTCGCCGGGCAATGCTGCCCTGGCTGGGTTCCCCTTCCGCCTGGCCGGGCAGTTGAAGCAGCGAAGGATCCTGCCACTTGCTCAGAGACTCGGCCGAGGGGGAAGCGAAAACGCCGAATTCCGTGTAGGCCGTGTATCGGCACTGCTGGAAGAGCGTGAAGCTCTCCCGGCCTGCAGGGTTGCAGAAACGGTAGGGGCCGTGACCCATCCCCCAAAGCGGGGCTGTCATCAGGAAGGGTCTCTGCGGATCCAGGTCATACGTATTGCGAGCCAGGAGCCGAATGGCTGCGTCGTGCGGGCTCATGCCCGACCACTTGTTGAACAGTTCATTGCCCCCCGACCAGAGCGCCAGGCACGTTCGGCCTCGCAGCCGGCGGATAATGCTTCGGGACTCGGCGTCCAGGACGCGCAGGTAATCCTCGCTGCCCTCGTAGCGATTGCAGGAAAGCGGAAACTCCTGCCAGATCAGGATGCCCTGCTCATCGGCGGCATCGAAAAAGCTCTCGGGCATTACCGCCGCTCCGCCCCAGCAGCGAAGGAAGTTCATGTTCGCCTCTGCCGCCAGCTTCACCTGCTCGCGCAGCCTGTCATCGTCCAGTCGGCCTGGGAACATGTCCGGGCAGACCCAGTTGCTGCCCTTAGCAAAGATTCGCCGCCCGTTGACTTCCAGCGTGACCGGGACGCTCACCGGCCCCTTGGGCCACTGGGCATTGGGAATCTCATCCCACTGGCCCGGGTAATGCGTCATTCGGATCCGCCGGAAGCCCACGCGACTTTGGGAGCGGCTGATGGGTTCGGAATCTTTCCCGAGCAGCTCGACCCGGCTGACATAGAGCGCCTGGGGTCCCTGACCGTTGGGCCACCATAGCTGGATGTCATCGAGTTGCTCCTCCAGGACCACGCTTTCGGTTGCGGGGACCTCCCGCTGGAGGACCTCCCGGCCTGTAGGATCTTCCAGGGTCCACTTGAGACGGCAGGAATCTCCGGGTCGAGAGACCGAGGCCGAAAGACTCAGCTCCGCGCTGTCCAGGCCCGGGTTCAGCCGGTAGTTCAATTCCGTGCTGAGCAGACAGCAGGCCGAGCGGATCTCCAGTCGGGCAGGCCGCCAGATGCCAAGCGGAATCAAACGCGGATGGAAGTCCCAGCCATAACTGACCGCGGGCTTGCAGGACTGGTTGGCCTGGTCCCGGTTGGCCGGCTCGGCCTGGCTTTTGGGAGCGGGCAAGACGAGCACTTCCAGTTGGTCTCCGCTCTTCCACAGGTCTGTCAGATCCAGATCCACCGGCGTGAACATGCCCTCCTGCTGGTGAACCACTCTGCCCGAGAGGCGGATCTGGAAGGCGTAATCGATTCCGCCGCAGACGAAATGGAGTCTCTGGTCCGCTGCCGGCACCGGCACGTCGGCCTGGCAGCGGTAGAGCCAGCAGCGGTCTTCCATCCAGGTGTACTGCTTCCAGCTTTGGCTGTGTTCCGCCTCGGGCCAGCCCTGGCTGCGTGCCCAGTCCAACTGCACTGCGCCGGGCACGAGAGCGTCTATGAAGGTTTCGGCCTGTTGGTCGGGCTTTTCCAGGGGGGCGACGGTCCAGGTGCAGGAAAGTTCCCGGGACATGGGTAACTCCTTGTTTCGGGGGATGACAAAGGGGCATTATCGCCCTGATGTCACCAGCGAGCAACCCGAAACAGGGCTACAGAGAGGACGGGCCTTCCAGATCGTCCGGGACGGCCAGCTGGTAGGGCTCGAGAATCGCGGCCAGGCAGTCCAGGAGGATCTGCACCAGTTCCGGATCGAACTGCTTGCCGGAGCTTCCGCGGATGACCTCCAGGGTCTCCTCCACGCTGTAGGCGGGCTTGTAGCACCGCTTGGAGAGCAGCGCGTCGAACACATCGGCCAGGCAGACGATCCGGCCCGAGAGGGGAATGTCTTCCCCCGCCAGGTGGTTGGGGTATCCCAGACCGTCCCAGCGTTCGTGGTGAGACAGGGCGACTTCCCGGGCCAGGCAGAGCAGATCCCCGTTGGCCTGGGCGAGGATATTGCCCCCGATAACGGTGTGGGTCTCCATGGACTTGCGTTCTTCGGGCGTCAGGGCGCCGGGCTTTCGCAAAATCGAATCGGGAATGCCGATCTTGCCCACATCGTGCAGCGGTGCGGCCAGGTGGAGCAGTTCCGCCTCCTGGTCGCTCATGCCCACCTGGCGGGCCAGCAGGGAAGCGGTATGGCTGACGCGTCGGAGGTGGTCGGCCGCGTCGTCGTCCCGATGTTCAGCCGCCGCGGAGAGAACGATGATCGTCTCCAACTGCGTCCGCTTGAGCTCCTGCTGCAGGCGCACCTGCTGGAGGGTCATCCCGGCCATCGAAGCCAGGGCCTGGAGCCCCGCGGTATCGCTGTCGGGAAAGCTGATCACCTGCCCCTTCTCATCCAGGGCGTTGATCAGTTCCAGCACGCCCAGTGTCTCGCGCGTGCCGCCGTTCATGGCCTTGATCGGAAGGGCCAGGAGGCTCCGAGCACGGTAGCCGGTCTTGGCGTCGAAGGAGCGGTTGATCCGGTACGGCGCCCCGGCTGGGAGGTGAAAACTGTCGGGAATATTGAGCACCAGGCCGGTCTTGGCCACGAAGGACGCCAGCGAATCCCCGGCCAGCTCCCTGTCGAGCAGGATGCGGCGGACCTCGCTGGTCCCGAGTTTGTCGTTCTGGACCGCGACGAAACTAAGTTGTCCTTCTTCAAGGAGATAGAACGTTCCCGCCTCGGCGCCGGCCAGCTTCCGCGCTTCGCGCAGAATCAAATCCAGCGTCGCCCGCCAGTTGGGCATGGCCGGCAAAGAAATCCCCACCTGCAACAAGGACTGAAGAATGCCGGTGCCGGCCTTGTCGATCTCATTTTCCAAGGAGAATATCTTCACTCGTTTCCCCGTCCGGGACTTGTCTCGCCTGTCACAGTCTCCTTTTCGTCCAGAAGGGCCGATGGGTTAAGTAGGCAAATTCTCTTTCCAGGCCGGGAATTGCCCGATACCTTTGCTCCAAAGGATTCCTCCCATGGATGAAAAGACCACCCTCAAGCAGCTCCGGGACGTGATGCGGCGGTTCGTCTCCCAGCGGCAGTGGACCAAGTACCACAAGCCAAAGAACCTGTCGATGAGCATCGCCATCGAGGCCGCTGAGTTGATGGAGCACTTCCAGTGGCTCGACCACGACGAGGCCGAGCAAGTCAGTGCAGAGAAGGAGCTTCGCGCGGAGATCGCCTCGGAGATGGCCGACATCCTGGCCTACCTTCTCTCCCTGGCCAACGCCCTGGATATCGATCTTTCCCAGACATTTGTCGACAAGATGGAACGAAACGAGAAGAAGTACCCCATCGACAGCGTCCTGGGCCACTACGACCATTCCATAAAACGCCGCAAAGACCAACCCGGCTTGGAAGAAGCGTAACTACCAATCTGGTAATCTTTTATGCCATGCACGAGGTGATCAGGGGCAGGTGGGGGAGGAAAATACGAAAGAAATCGTATAAATTTATTGCCGGTCCTACGAAACCATTCGTACAATACAGCGTCCAAGTCAAGTAAGAACAAACGGGAGAAGCCCATGACGAAACGGGATTTGAAACCCAGGCCGACCGACGCGGAATTGGCAATCCTTCAGGTTCTATGGCGGCAGGGACCCAGCAGTGTTCGAGAGGTCCACGAAGCCCTGGACCGCGGGGACGTCCGCTACACCACCACGCTCAAGATCATGCAGGTGATGGCCGAGAAGGGCCTGGTCGAGCGAGACGAGGCCAATCGTTCGCACGTCTACTCGGCCACCATCGAGGAAGTGCCCACCCAGCGACGCCTGTTGAGTGACTTCCTGGACAAGGCCTTCGGCGGCTCGGCCGGCAAACTGGTGATGCAGGCATTGGCTGCCGGCGATCTCTCGGCCGAGGAACTCAAGGGAATCCGCAAGCTGCTGAAAGAGAAAGGGGCGGGGCATGAACACACTCGTTGACCTACTGAACGCGGGCCTGGCCGAGCCTGCCCTGAGCGAAGTCGTAGGGCGCATCGGCTGGGCGCTGATTCACTTCCTCTGGCAGGGCGCTGCCATTGCCGGCCTGCTGTGGCTGGCCCTTCGCCTGCTTGCTCGTCGCGGCCCGCAGGTTCGATACGCCGTCGCTTGCCTGGCCTTGCTGCTGATGGCGGCAGCGCCAGTGGCGACGTTCTTCGTCGTGCAACCTGCCGGCCAAGACGTGCGCAGACCGGCGCACACATCCGCAGCCACCTACCCCGATGATGATTCCTGGGGCAAAGGCACACCGCTGAAGGTTCCAGCCGAGTTCCGAGAAGGCACCGCCACGCTCGAACAGGCCAAGGCATGGTGTCGGGCGATGGTGGTCGGCAGCAGCTTTGGCAACGGCCACGTGATCGAAGTGGAACACCGCGAACTCGTGCCCGGCGGCGAGCAGGCCGTCGTGGTATTCGACCCATCCTGCGGCGGCAGCGGCGGAAGAGGCCCGCAACTGATCTTCTCTCGCACCCCCACGGGGCTGAAATTCCTCGGCGACTTGTCCGGAAGCTGGCGGGCCGCGCCGCCGGATGCCTTGGGCCGGCCGCGCCTTGTTGGCTACTGGCGGCTCGGCGGCGGGGAAGGAAAGGCAAGCCTGATCGTTCTGACTTCACGCGGCTTCGTGCCCGTAGCGCATGTCGACGCCTCCGGCGGTGATGGTGCGGCAGATGAGCAAAAACGAACATGGCGAACCCTCTTTGAGGAGCCGGTGTCGCAGAAGACGTTGGCTGCGACATTCGGAGAAGAGTCTTCGTCGCGAACATCATTGCCCGATATGGAGAAAGAACCTGACCTTGCTGCGGCTACTGCTGGACCGGTTGCAGACGACGCTGCGGAGTCTGGCGATGGGCAGCACTGGACCAGCCGCGTATCCGCGTGGGTCGAACCCACCATGCCATACGCTGTGGCCGTCTGGCTGGCAGGCGTGCTTGCGTGTTCGGTTTGGCACGTGGGCGGCTGGTTGAGGGTTCAGCGGCTGCGTCGGGGGGCACAGCCGCTCGCCGACGGCACGAACGAGGGCCACTGGCGGGCCGCGTCTGACCGATTGTCGAACATGCTGGGGGTTCGCCGTGCCGTGCGACTTTTGAAGCTCACCGGCGGAGGCGCTCGCGACCTGGCCGGGCCGGTGGTCGTCGGCGTTCTCCGCCCAGCTGTGGTGATACCGGCCGCCGTGCTGACCGGCCTGACGCCGAGTCAGGTAGAAGCCGTTCTCGCTCACGAACTGGCCCACATCCGCCGGCACGACTACTTCATTAACCTGCTCCAGACGCTTGTGGAAACGCTGCTGTTTTACCACCCGGCCGTGTGGTGGGCCTCCGCCCGCATCCGCGCCGAGCGCGAGAACTGCTGCGACGACCTGGCCGCCTCGGCCGTGGGCGACAGTCACGCCTACGCCGCCGCATTGGCCGCATTGGCTGAGGTTGCAGTTGCGCAGCAACCAGTTCGACCCGCCGGCATCCTTGCTCGCCTTGTTCCGGCGACGCGCGGCCGGTGCTCATCAACCGACCGCATCGCGCCCGGCGCAAAGACGAACCTGCTGTCCCGCATCCGCCGTCTGCTGGGCGTTGAGGTGGGCTCGTCGCCCCGCTGGACGGCCGCATTGGCTGGTGTGATTCTGCTGACCGGCCTGCTGGCAGGCATCGCCTTCTACGGCTGTGCCAGGGGGACGCATGGGCCGGATCCGACATCGCACGGCATGAGCAGTGCGGGTGAGGAGACTCCTCCAGCGGTCGAGGCACGCATCGTCAACTGGATCGAGCTTGTGGACAAGGACGACCTGCCAGCAGGGATGTACTGCCGCGTGCCGCCGTACAGGACGACGGACCATCCTGGGGCTAAGTGGGTCTACAAGCACACTGTCGATGCGATGAAGCGCGGCGCGGGTGATAAGTGGCTCGTCATGTCGGAGCTTTCAGCTCGGCTGGGGGGCGTCTATACCGCCAGGGGCACGCTGGAGGTGGCCGAGCAGTTCGTTCAGGGCGACACGATCACCATCCGCCTGCGGTATATCGACGAGGACAAAGACATCGGCCGGCACATGGAGGCCGGCAACCCGGTGCATGTCTACGGCGACAAGCAGTTCAAGAGCGTGTACCTGTGGGGCCACATGCCCAAGGACCTGCCGCCGGGCAAGTACACGGTGAACTTGGAACTGGACGAGTATGACCGCAAGGACGGCCAGCTTGTCCCCGCACCTTTTGAGAGCAGGACTCGCGCTGTACGTCACGAGCGGCTGAAGTGCACCTTCGTCGTTCCGAAGCCAGCGACGGATCACGCCGGCCCGCCGATGGGCGAGGCCCAGGCCATGACAGCAACAGCGGAGTTGGCCAAGGCAATCGCCGGAAGAATGCCCGCCAATTGGCAGGTTAAGTCACGGCAGTACGTGAAGTTGTCCGGCGGCAATTGGCCAGCGGGCCAAGCCGTGCGGATTGTGCTGGAGCGGAGAAGTCTTAATGCTGCCGAAGACCTCAAGAGGGGCCGCGGCGGCGAGATTGGGTTGGCGGTCATGATCGGGCCGTTCTCGCGACCGACAATCCCTGACGCGGTGTCGCAGGCAGGCAACGCGCCGGAATTGGGTACATGGCGCGGCTGTACGGTGTTCGGCTTCGTCGCTGGCGGCAGCGATTGGCCGACCGCCAAGGCAGACATCCTGGCGGCGATGAAGGCCACTGACGTCTCGGCGGCAGAGAGCCAGCCGGCCACGGCATGGATGAAACAAGTCCGCAAGGCCCTTCCCAAGGGTTGGTCTATGAAGCCGGCCGCCAGCGTGCCTGGTGTTGGGAAACCTGCTCCTGGTGAAGCGTGGGTCATCACGCGTGATGATCCAATGCGTGTTATCTATAGCTCTCCGGTTGGGATGACACCGGAGGAGCAGACGCTCCGAATCACTATCGTCGCCGGGCCGAAGGTCTCGGCCGACGACTATCGCAGGATGGTCGAGTTCAACAAGGCCCTGGGGCAGAAATTTCGCGGCAATGATGGCACGCTGCGCCTGATGGGAGAGTTGTTCTGGTGGGAAGAGCGTACAGAAGAGAATACAAACCGTCCCTATCTCCTGCCGACACACTTCGACGATGATCACAGCCTGAGTATCGTCTGCAAGCAGTTGCACAGCAGCTACTACGAGTTCAAGTCCAAGGAAGATAAGGTCCAGGCATCCGAAGTTCTTGCCGCCATTGCAGCCCTATTCCAGTCTCACGCGGCTGCTTTGCAGCCTACAACTGCGCCCGCCGCGCTGCCAGCGGCCCCCCAGCCGACTTCCGCATCTTCCGTCTCCGATGGAGAACTACTCTTGTTGGACTTCGACAAGGCGGCTCACGATGCGATACTGAGACTACTGTCAGCGGCATACGGTGGGGAGTTGGATACGATCAAGATAGCCGTCGAAGCGGAACCTGCCATAGTGCGCAAACGATGTCCGCTTTCGGGTATGCTCTACGATGGTCTCGACCTTCGGGCACCTGGTCTCGGGACACGGGGACAGATGTTGCTTCATGCAGCCGCCTTGGGCGGGCGAAAAGCGATGGTAGAGTATCTGCTGTCGAAGGGGGCCGAGGCTGACGCGGTTGACGTGCACGGCCGCACGCCGCTGCACTACACTGCAATGGCCCCGCCGATGCCGCCATTGGAGCCAGGCGGTGTCTGGGATGGGCAGAAGCAAAAGGAATTCGAAGCCTCGGCTTACGCAGCCCAGAAGGCTCTGCTGCAACGTCGCGGAGAAGTGGCAGCCATTCTGCTCCAACACGGCGCAAGGATCGATCAGGCCGACAAGAGCGGGCGCACCGCCCTGGCGGAAGCCGCAGCGGTGAACAACAGGATCATCGCGGAATTCCTGCTCAGACGCGGAGCTGCATTGGACACATACTCCGCCGCCCACCTCGGGATGAGCGACCGCCTCGCCGCGATGTTGGAGAAGGACCGGCCACTTGTCGACAAGATCGGCCCGGGTGGCATGACCGTCATCGATATCGCGGCCAAGAGGGGAGACGTCGAGATGATCCGCCGGCTGAACGGGCTGGGGGCCGACGTGACAGGCAAAGGCAGGACCAACGCGCCGCTAGCGTGGGCGGTAGTCGCCGACTCGGTGGAGGCGGTTGCGCTGCTGCTGAAGGCCGGGGCAGATCCTAATCGGGCCGCTCATTACGGCAGTCCCGCCTTGTGCGTCGCAGCCGAGCGCGGGCAGTTGCCAATCGTTAAACTTCTCGTAGAGGCCGGTGCCGACCTCAGTGCTTCCGGTGCGAATAGCAGCGGTCCCCTGTCCGTTGCCGTGTGGTGGGGCCGCAAGGAGATAGTGGACTACCTGCTGGACAATGGAGCAGACATCAACGCTCGCCACGGGGCAAGCAGCTTCACCCCACTGATGGGAGCGGTTTTTCGAGACAGACACGAACTTGCCGGGCATTTGCTGAGCAGAGGTGCGAAGCTTGATGTCTTCAGTGCTGCTGGGTTGGGTATGATCGACCGACTCGGCGAACTGCTACGGGCGTCGCCGGGCCTGGTCAGGCAGACCGACGCTTGTAAGGACTCGCCGTACGAGAACGGCCAAGGAACTCCGCTGCACTGGGCAGCGAAGTTTGGTCAGATCAGGGCGGCTGAACGGCTCCTAAACCATGGAGCGGAGATCAACGTGAAAGCCGGGTTCGGCACGCCGACGCCCTTGCATGTCGCTGCATCCGCGGGGCGCGCAGAGATGGTCGCGTTTCTGCTGAAACACGGTGCAGAGGTGGATGCCAGGCAGGGACATGAGAATCACACCCCCTTGTCCCTTGCGGTTCAACACAAAGACAACGATAAGGTCGTTCAGGTCCTCCTGAACCACGATGCCGACCCGCTCGCCATCGTCGGGGCGCGGAATGCTGGCCGACGTGTCATCGATGGCCCACGTCTGTTTGGGGATGTTGATCGCGACGGCAGGTTCTTCTCCTACGACACCAGCAACGCATACGAGTTGTTGCGGCAGCACGTTGAGGCACGCCCGGCCAACGGACGTTCTTCTACACCAGCCACGCAGCCGGCCGATGCCAGGACGCAACCCGGGACAGTCCCGGTGGCGACTCGACCTGCAACGCAGCGAGCAATGTCGAACCTGGCAAAGAGGATAACGTCCAGCATGCCGGAAGGCTGGGAACTCATAGGTCATGGCGGGGGCAGGCCGATGAGATGGCCAGACGATCCGGCGATGAAGGATGAAGATTTCGAGCGAATCAGCTTCCGGCACAAGACGGCCGAGGCGGTGTTCCCGCCGGGACCGGCAACGTTTACGCTGTGGATTGCACCCGCCGGCTACGTCGGTCGGGCCTACGAGAACGCGGGCGTGACCGCGCAGGAAAGCGGGGCTGCGGCGCTGGGCTGGGTCAATGATGACAATCTGCTGTTCGTGATGGCGGCCACATCAAGCGATGGCGATGAATGGAAGCCGGTGGTCGTACTGATCAAGACGCTTGGCTTCACAGCCTCGGCCGAGAAAAACATAACACCTGCCGCAGCCAAGGTTGCCAAGGTCGTCACGGAACTGGGCGAGCAGGACAGGGCAAAGGGACTGCCCGGCAGCACAGTGGGCCTGCCAGCCGCGATGGGGCCGGAGTTGCCCGGCGACTTTGGCTGCGCGGTCGTGGGCCGGGCCCTGACCGATCCCATGGTGATACCTATTGCCGGCGACCGCGCTCACGCGTCGCAGAAGTTCGAGTTCGACAAGCAATCGGTGCTGGCCGGCGAGCCGGATGTCCGCTTCCCTTGGCCGGTCAATTACACGATGGACGTGAAGACAGAGCGGCCGGTCCTGAAGGGCGAGACGGTCATCCTCGTCATTCGCCGCAAGAACCCCGACCAGTTTGCCGTGACGATCAGGCCAGACACGCCCGAACAGCGCGCGTGGGTGAAGGAAGCTTGGGAGTTTACCCAACGCATACGGAAGCTCTCCGCCGAGGAGATGACTGATCAACTTGTCACCGGTGGTCGATATGCGCTCGGGGATTTCATCGGGGCCCTGCCGTGGTTTCGTCACAAGACGACCGGCCTGGAGCCGGCCGCGCGTGCACGGATCGTCCGTAAGTTCGCTGACGAGATCCGCATCTTGCAGGATGGCAAGCAGTGGGAGACGCGCGGCACGCTGCACGACCGGCATCACCTGATAGTCTGCCTGGCGGAGTTGAAGGCCAGGCCGGAACTGCTGGAGATACTGGAACGCCAGCAAGGCTTTGACTGCTGCGCCGCGCCGGCCATGATCGACGGCGTCGTCGCCTGCGGCCGGAAGGAAGACGCCTGGCTGTTGGCGCGGAAGATTCCCGAAATGAGCGGCGATGGCAGCTATGTCGCCCTGCACGAAGCGATAGAGAAGCTTGCCGGCCTGAAGGCGGACATTCCAAAGGCCACCGGCAACACCAATAAAGCCTTCCATGCCCGCGACCTGGCCCACGTTCGCATGTGGGCTGAGAAACTCGCCCGTGCGGGCGTCGGAAAGCCCGATACGCTCTATTTCGTCATCGACGACACGTGGGACCAGCTTGGCGTGATGCAGCTCAAGGAAGGCGTGCTGTGGTATGAGATGCTGCATCCCTCCGAGTCTTCCCACGGAGACACCGACGCTGAGGTCTGGAAGAAGCGATGGCGGTTCCTGCCGGCCGGAAAGGACGAGTGGGTTCAGCTCGACATCAACCAATCGATGTCGCAACTCCGCAACCTGGCCGTCTCCCCGGATCGCAAGTATCTCGCGATGCTCACCTCCGGCGAAGGCCATCCGATCCTGGACATCTTTGACCTGACGGGCCTGCTGGAGAAGCGAGCGGCCAAGCCGCTGCATACGGTCGATCCCTATCCCGGCTGGGTCGAGATCATCGGCCTGCGCGAGGGCAAGGTGGCGGTGAGGTCCGATGCGCCGCTGGATGACCCGAAAAGGGCCGAGCTTCCGCTTGCCAAGCGGAAGCTGCTGCCCAAAGCGCGGGTCTTCCTGCTGGAGTCCGCCAAGGGGACGTTTACCAAGGCGGAGCAATGACTTTCCTGCCCGGGGCGGCTACTTGCTCCGCTGGATCTGGTGCATCAGGATGTTGCGCATGAGGGCAAAGGCTGTCTCGGGGGCATAGCCGGCGATCCGGCGGGCGGGGTAGCCCACGAGGGCGGTCAGGATGTCCTGAGGGGTGTACAGGGCGGTCGGGCCGTTCTTGCCGATGGCCATGTCCAGTCGGCTGCGGTCGACCTTCGTGCCGTCGCGAAGCCGGAAGGTTTCGATTTTCCGGCCGTCGGCGGAGAGAATGTCGCTGGTCTCGGGAAGCGGCAGGACGTTGCCGGCTCCGTAGATCTTCCGCAATTGGCCGGAGGCATCGCGGGAGAATTTCTCGTTGCCGCCCAGCGGGGTCATCATCAGCATTTTGCCCGAATCGGTGAATTCCTTGAGCTTCTGCTGTTGCTGGGAGCTGAGCGTCAACTGCCCCGTTCCGGTCAGGATGGCCAGGTCCAGATCGCTGTCGGCAAGGGCGTCGATTTTCACCGGCTGGGCCACCTGGACCTGGACATTGTGCAGGTGTCCCATCATCCGGCCCAGGCGCTGAAGGGCCAACGGCTCGGCGTTGTAGTTGCTTGCGTGGCGGATAAGCCCGATCGTGATCGTCGCGTCGGGGTTTTCCAACTCGACATCGTCAGGCCAATGGGTTGTCCCTCGCGGCCTGAGCAGGAACCGGTCGGTGAGCTGATAGGCGACGTTGGCACCGATCTCGAAGGTGACCCTGGCCGTGGCGGTCTGGCGCATCTGCCAGTAGCGCGACAGGTCAAAGTCGCTGTGGACCGCCAGCGTGCGGATACCGTTGGAGATTTTGTAGAGCTCCGGGGCCGGGGGAAGCTGATGGGGCTTGTTTCGCAGAGGATCTTCGGCCTGGACGAGGCTCAGCTCCCACTGGGGGAAGAGCCGGCCGTAGACCTCCCGGATTCCCTCCTTGAAGCCCGGGCCGTTGCACTCGGTGACGGTCAGAAGCGTTCCGCCCTGAAGGACATAGGTTCGGATCTTCTCGAGTTGCTCGTCGGTGAACTCCGGCTTGGTGGAGCCTGCGAGGTAGAGAATCGGCGCGTCGTGCCATTGTTGCACCGGGTTGTCTATCTGGATGATCTGCCACGGGAACGGGTCTTCATACTGGGCTCGCATCCAGTGGGTGAAGCCGGCCAGGTCCCGGGGCCTGTTGTTCCAGTTGCCCTTGTACTGGAGCTTGTTGAACAGGACCGGATGCAGGCCTCGCTGGAGAAACAACAGCGCGTAACAGGTGGCGGTGTTCTCGTTGCTGCCCCAGCCGCCGGCCGGCTCGAAGATCCCGTCATCACGTTGGGTCTTGAGAAGGTACTGGGTTCCTTTCTTGTACCAGTCGACCTTTCCGAAGAACTTGTATCCGCTGGCCAGGCCTACGCGTTCCACGCCGTAAAGGGTGTAGAAGGGCCATTTCTTGCCGACCTGGCGGGCGAAGTTCTTGTCCATCCATTCCAGACCTTTCTGGATGGAAGGGTGCTGTTCAACCGTGCGGCAGTTGATCTGCTCGCGGGCGTAGAGGTAGTCGATACAGACGAACATGCTGGCCAGTCCCGCAGCCGACATGGACAGGTACGGTTCGGGCCGAATTCGCTTGGGCGTGTATCCCCAGCCTCCACTGGCGCTCTGGAGATTGAGCCAGTATTTCATGTGAAGTTCCCACCATTTTTCGGGGACCTCGGCTTTGCAGTACTCCACGGCCATCCAGATCGCCAGCAGGGCATACTGGGAATTGGAGGCATCGGAACCTGCTATCCAGGTTTTCGTGGGATCGCCGACTTCACCGGTAGCCTTGTAGGCGTAGCCGTAATCGCTCTTGGAGATGGAATTATAGAGGTGGTGGGCATCCTTCTGGACCTGCCTGGCCAGTTGGGCTGTGGGCATCTTACGATAGGCAGCCGTCAGGGCCAGGATGCGGAAGGACAGGTCGTAGGTCTGATCGACCTCCTGCTTGACCAGCCATTTCAGCAGACTCTGGATGCGCTTGTCCCGGGGGGTGGCACCGCACTCCAGCAGGGCGTAGGTCGCCTGGGCGGTGGCTCCGACATCGTAAGGCTCCGCGCCGCGGGTCACGCCTTGAAAGAACCCTTTGTTTGTCTGGAGCTTCCAGAGGGCGTCGACCCCTTTGCCGATGGCCTCCTGGACCTTCTGGGAATCCACGCTGTCCTTGTTTGGCCACAGGGCCGGCTTGACCTGGGCCTCTGCCAGGCCTCCCAGAAGCAGAAGGGAACCGATCGTCAGGAGAATTCCATCACGCACGGGCGAGAAAACAGGCATGGGCGAGTCCTCTGGAGAGAGTAATTCCGGCTTGGGAGGCGCATTATAACCTTTTTCCCGCAAAAAGAGAAGTGATCTCCATCCGCCTTGAAGGGCTCTGAAGAGGGTCCCTGCGCACAGCAACCGCAAGACCTGTCGGCTACGTTTTCAGCGGCCTGGAGGGGTCTTGTCTTTTAAGGCAGATCAGTCGAGAACTTCCCGCATCCGCTGGGCCAGTTCCAGGTTCCGGTACTTCTCCCGGGAGAGCTTGGAGAGCTGCTCGCCGGCTACGGGATTCTCACACTGCCCGCTGAGATCGCTGTACATCCTGGCCAAACGGTCCGTGTGTTGGATGAGCTGCTCGACCTGTTCCTGGAGCATCGCCTGCTCAAACATCGCTTACGTACTCCCCGTCGCGAGCGACGATCTGCACCACGCCCATGTGCATTTCATTGTCGGCCTGGAGGGCCCGGAGAATGGTGTGCAGTTCCGCCCGCTGCTCGGTGTCGAAATCTTCGGAATGCTCGATGTCGTAGGCGATATCGCCCAGAAGTGAGGTGAGCTTCTCTTCCAGCTCGATGGCTGCAGAGAAATCAACAACCTGTTTGTGTGTCGGGGTCATGCCCGGTCCTCGAAGAAGGGTCCTTTGGCCGCAGAGCGCGACGGCCAGCGTTACAGAGGCATTATCCCACGAAATCGGCCCGAAGCCAAGACAAAAGCCTGTAATTCCAGCATTTGAGGCCCCTGCCCGCAAGGGACAGCCGGCCTGTTGGACACGAGAGGCATGCCCCGGCTCGATACCGACCCGCAGGCACGCAAACACAAGGCCCCGGCGAATACCGGGGCCTCGAAATGCCCGGGACTGGATTCGAACCAGCACGAGGTATAACCCTCACCAGGCCCTCAACCTGACGCGTCTGCCAATTCCGCCACCCGGGCAGGATGCACAGAAACTCAAACCCTACCACCGCCGACGGGCACTGTCAATCCGGTCCCGCGCCCACAGGCACTCAAAAAAGAGAAAAATTCCCTGTCACTAGGTAATCTCCCCCAGCGCAGCGGCCGATACCACAAATGCGACTGGGCACTACCCCCCAGTCAGGACCGGAGGACTGGGGGAAATGCCTCAGGTCCCCGAGGTAAAACGTCGGAGGGAATCTGTCATGCGTTTGGAGCTTTTTGTGCTCATGGGGGTGGTCGGTCTGGCTATTGCCGTCGGCCAGGTGGAACCGCAGGCTTCCTCGGCAGATCCGATCGAGCCGCAGAAGAAAGCCCGCACTCATCTTGGGGCAGCGTCCGACCAGACCTGCCAGGACCTGAAGTCCTTCCTGGCCGAGGTCGAGCAGGTCTGCCCGCTGCGCCAGGGCCAACGCCGGGAGATGATTCGCAGGCTCAGGCCCGTCTGTGGCGAGTTGCAGACGGCTCACTGCCGGCTTTGGCAACGGGTGCAGCAGTTGCGCAATGCCCCGGCTGGACCCGCCCCGGATAAGCAGATCGAAAGCCTCCAGGAGCGCTGCAGTGAACTTCGCGCCCGGCGGGACCGCATCGTCTTGGAAATGCTGGACACCAGCCAAAGAGGCCGATGGCAGCTTGCCGCCCTTCTGCCGCGTATCCAGGCTGAACTCGAAGGCGTCGAATTGACCCCCTCCCAGTGGGAACAGCTGCGCAGCATCGGCTGCCGGCAGCTTCAGAATGCCGCCCCAGGCCGCGCAGAAGATGACAAACGTGTGCTCCAGATCGTGAAGCGGGTGTACCTGGAAGTGCTGGATTCGCGCCAACGGCGAGAGTATGCTCACTGCGTTCAACTCAGGCAACGCCGCCGGATGAACCTGGCCAGAAGCCCCCTCGAAGATTGAGCCTGCATCCGGGGCAGCAGGGCCCGGAGACCCCCCGGCGGGAGGCGCAAGAAGCGATGGCCGGCAGAATTCATGACATCAGCCTACCCCTGGGAGGCGAGACACCCGTTTACCCGGGCGATCCCTCTTTTGTGCGAGAACTTCTCCACAGCCACCGCGAGGACGGGTTCGAACTGTCCCGGCTGACCATGGGCGCCCACGTCGGCACGCACGTGGATGCACCGGCCCACTTCCTCCCAGAGGGCAAACGACTGGACGAATTCCCTCCCGACCGGTTCCTGCTCGATGCCCTGGTAGTGGATGTCCCCGGCAAAGGTCACGTTCGGGCAGAAGATTTCGACCTGGAGAGCGCTGCCCCGGGCCAGGCCGTGCTGTTCCGCACCGACAACAGCGCTTCGGGAACAGTCGTCCAGTGCAAGTTCACCAAGGCCTTTCTCGCACTCACGCCTTCAGCCGCTCATAAATGCGTCGAGGCGGCGGTGGGTCTGGTCGGCATCGACGCCCCTTCGATAGACCCGGCCGATTCGGGCCCCGAAGCCCATCGAATCCTCCTTGGCAGCGAGATTCTCCTGCTGGAAGGGGCGGATCTGCGGAACATCGCACCGGGCCGCTATCGTCTGGTCTGTCTGCCGCTCAGGGTCCGCTCGGCCGAGGGAAGCCCCGTTCGGGCGGTGCTGATCGAGGACTGAAACGCCCCGGAGGGCCATTACGCCCAGGAGTCCGGCTGCGCATCGGCCCGGTACAGCTCGATGCGCACCTGTTCGGTGGTCACCAGCCCCTCCTGGACGACCTCGTCCAGCCAGTCCAGCAGCGGCTGGATCTTCTCGGGTTCATCGACGATTTCGACCACCACGGGCAGATCTTCGCTGAGCCGAAGGACCTTGGTCGTGTGCAGCCGGGAATGGCAGCCGAAGCCCATGATTCCCCGAAGCACCGTCGCCCCGGCCAGGTGCATCTGCCTTGCTTTGCCGACGATCTGCTCATAGAGGGGTTTGTGTTGCCAATGGTCAGTCTCCCCGATGTAGACGCGAACGCGCAAAGCCTTGGTCTGGGGTTTCATGGAAAGCTCCCTATTGGCCCAGCCATCGCCCCAGCCAGATACCGGCAAAGCACGCTGCCAGGGCGAGGATACAGCTTCCCAGCAGGTATCCCTCGGCAGGCAGGTATTGTCGGTCGGCCAGGAGATGGAAGGTCTCCAGGCTGAAGGTCGAGAAGGTGGTAAAGGCCCCGAGCATCCCGGTCATGAGGGTCGCGCGGGCGGTGGGGCCCAGGGCGGCTCGATCCGAAAGGCTCCAGAGCAGGCCGATCAGCAGCGCCCCGGCCACGTTGACCACAAAGGTTCCCCAGGGAAGGGGCGAGCGGGCGATGCGATTGACCAGCCCCGCAAGGGAGTACCGGGCCAGGGCACCCAGTGCGCCTCCCCCGGCGATTCCGGCAAGGAGGGCCCAGTTCATCGCGACGCCTCCCGGGCGAGGGTGGGCAGGAGCGCCTCGGCCAGGACCAGATCGGCCGGGGCGGTGATCTTGATATTCCGCGGGTCGCCCCGGACGACGCGGACGTGATGGCCGAGAGCTTCGATCAGCGCGGCGTCGTCGGTGGCACCGTCGCGGGCCTGCCGGTAGGCCTGTGCGAGCCAGTCGGCCCGGAAGACCTGGGGCGTCTGGGCCTGCCAGATACCCGAGCGGTCCACCGTCTTTCGGATGATCCCCTCTTGGTCGACGTACTTGAGCGTCGCATGTTCGGGCCAGGCGAGCATGGCTGCTCCGCTCCTGCGGGCCTCGTCGAAGACGCGGTCGATCCAGGCATCGGCCAGGCAGGGCCTGACCGCGTCGTGGACTGCGACCAGGGCCACCTTCGGGTGGATCTGTTCGAGGGCACTGCGGACCGAGTCGGTCCGGGTTTGTCCCCCCTGAACCAGTTGCACTCCCAGGTCGTCCAGGGAGGAACCGAAATCCTTTTTCAGACGCGGCAGATCCTGCCCCGAGGCGACCAGCAGGATCTGGGCTACATCGTCGCGCCGTGCGAAGAACCGACACGTGTGCATAAAGAGGCTCTGGCCGGACAAGAGCTCGAAGATCTTGTTTTGGCCTGCGCCGAAGCGTTTTCCACTCCCGGCCGCCGGAAGAATGACCGCGACGTCTTTCATGGGGGCTATCCTAGCGTGGCCGGCAATGCGAGGAAAGCACAGGCTTAAGGGATCATTGCTTTTGGTCTGAGGGATCTGCTACACTCGCGCCGGCCTGAGCCTGATGTCCTGCGGCTGAAAGCTTAGTGGCCTTGCCTTTACAGCCGTGGTGGCCGAAGCTAAGATGTTCACCCCTTTTTGACCCCTGGCGGCGGAGCAATCTCCGATGGACAATCCAGCCGATACGCCCTTTGCCTGTAAGGGCGAATGTCCCCAGTGCAGTCGGGACCGCGGAAGACAGAGCCCGCAGTGCGCCTCTGCCCCGGGGGGCCTGACGGGATGGCGTTTTTCGCTGGCAGCGATTGTCGCTTTTCTGCTGCCCCTGGTTGTGGCGTGCGGCGCAGCGGTTGTCGTTTCCAGACCGCTTGAAGGAGATGCCCGAGCCCTGGCGATGGCCCTGGCCGTCTTGCCGGCCGTTGCGGTGGCAGCGGTCCCCGCAGCCGTCCTGGTCAGGCGCCTGGGAGCTTCCCGCAGCTTTGGGAAGGAGAATGTATGACGCAGGTTACGAGAGATACCGGCGGAAAGGGGCACTTCCCACGTGGAGTGCATCCCCCGGACAGGAAGTCCCTGGCCTCTTCTGCTGCCATCGAGGTCTTGCCCTGTCCCCAGAAGGTGAGCATTCCCCTGCTTCAGCACACCGGAGCTCCGTGCCAGTCGCTCGTCAAGCCCCGGCAGGAGGTCCAGGCCGGAGAGAAAATCGGCGAAGCAGAAGCGTTCATCTCCGCCTCGGTCCACGCGCCCCTCGCCGGAACCTGCCAGATGGCCACGGTGACGACCCTGCCCAATGGCCGACACGTCTCGGTCATTCCGATCCAGGCCGCTGAGGATCAGCCCGGGGCTCAGCAGGTCCTGGAAGACGTCTTTGGCGGCGACTGGCCCGGCGACGTCTCGCAGTACGCCCCGAAGCAGATTGTCGAGGCCGCCCGGGAAGCCGGCCTGGTGGGAATGGGCGGAGCGGCCTTTCCCACGCATGTCAAGCTTACCCTCAACCCCGCCAAGCCGATCGACACCATCCTGGTCAATGGCTGCGAATGCGAACCCTACCTGACCGCCGACGACCGGGTCATGATCGAGCACCCCGAGCCGGTGATCACCGGGGCGCTGCTGGCCGGGCGGGCCGTCGAAGCCCGGCGCATCGTCATCGGCGTGGAAGACAACAAACCCGAGGCCATGGTCTCTCTGCGCGAAGCGGCCAAAGGCACAGGCGTGGAGATCGTTTCCCTGGCCACCCAGTACCCCATGGGGGGCGAGAAGCAGACCATCCTGGCCGCCCTGGGGCGCGAAGTACCCACAGGCGGATTGCCCCTGGACGTGGGCGTGGTGGTCATCAATGTCGGCACCTCAGCCGCCCTGGCCCGGGCTCTGCTTCGGGGCAAGCCCCTGACCCACCGCGTGGTGACCGTCAGCGGGGCCGGGATCTCCCAGCCCAAAAACCTGCTGGTCCCGGTGGGCACGAGCTATCAGGAACTGATCGACGCCTGCGGGGGATTGACCGACGATGCCTCCCGCGTCGTGGCCGGAGGGCCGATGATGGGCTTTGCCCTGGCCGACCCGGCCGATGCGGTAGTCACCAAGGGCACCAGCGGCGTGACCGTCCTGACAAACGAAGACCTCAAAGAGGTCGAGGAGACCCGATGCGTGCGTTGCGGGCGTTGCGTGGACGTCTGCCCGCTGAATCTGGTACCCACGAAGATCGCCCTGGCCGCCCGCGAGAAGGACTGGGAACTGGCCAGGCGGTACCACATGCTCGCCTGCATGGAGTGCGGGTGTTGTGCATATGTCTGCCCGGCCGGTATCCCCCTGGTGCAGTTGATGCGGATGGGCAAGGCGCAGATGCCCCGCGAGTAGGCTTCCGGGGCCAAAGGCAAGAAAAGGCAAGAGATGACAGAAGAGACAGCAGACAGACGGGCCAGGCTCCATGTAGCGCCCGGCCCGCACATATACAGCGGAAAGCTCACGACGCGTCGGATGATGATCGACGTATTGATCGCCCTTTCCCTTCCGGTGTTGTGGGCGATTGTGCAGTTTCGCCTTCAGGCGGTGGTTTCGCTGGTGCTCTGCGTGGCTGGGGCCGTTGCGGCCGAGTGGCTCTTCATGCGGATGCGAGGCAAGAAGGCCCAGTTGGCCGATGGCTCTGCGGTGTTGACGGGAGTGATTCTCTCGCTGTCGTTGCCGGCGATCAGCGGAACGCTCTCGGGATGGTATGTCCCGGTGATCGGGGCGTTCGTGGCCATCGGGATCGGCAAGGTGGCCTTCGGCTCCCTGGGCCAGAATATCTTCAACCCCGCGATGGTGGGCAGAGCGTTTGTGATGCTCGCGTTTACCTCCCTGCTGGGGGCCAGCGTGGGCGGGTACGTCCAGAAGGAATCTTCGGTGGACGTTGTCACGCAGGCCACGCCCATGACAGTGATGGGCCAGGGCGGGGAGGTCTCGACCCTGGATCTGTTTGTCGGGACCGTCAACGGCTCGCTGGGGGAGGTCAATGCCTGGGCATGCCTGTTCGGAGGCCTGTACCTGGTCTTGCGTCGGACCGCCTCCTGGGAAATTCCCCTGGGCGTTATCGTTGCAGCCGGGGCGCTGGGGCTCGTCGTGCAGCTCTTCGGCGGCCTGGGCCAGGCCTCGGTGCTGGACCATCTGCTGGGCGGGTCGCTGCTGTTCGGAGCGTTTTTCATCGCGACCGACCCGGTTTCCAGCCCATTGACGCCCAAGGGCAAGCTGATCTTCGGGCTGGGGGTGGGTGCGTTGATCATGGCCATCCGGCTGCTGAGCAGCTATCCCGAGGGCGTGATGTTCTCGGTACTGCTGATGAACGCGGTGGTTCCCCTGATCAACCGGTGGACCATCCCCAGGCCGGTGGGCGGACCGGTGCTTCAGAAGGCATGATCCGCGACAGGAGTCACTGATGAAGAAAGAATATCTCTCACAGGCCTGGCTGGTGCTGATCCTGGCCCTGCTGATGGGCGGCGCGCTGGCGGGGGTCGAACTCGGGCTCCGCAAGCGCATCCAGGAAAACAAGATGCGCGAGACGCTCTCGCAGGTGCCCCTGATCGTCCCCGGGTCGCAGGAGGCCCGGCTGGATGAGGAGCTGGGCAGGCGCTACGGCAACACGGTCATCCGGGCCATGGACGCTGGGGGCAAGCAGGTCGGATGGGTCATCGAGGCGGTCGGACCCGGTTACGCCGGCGATCCGATCACCATGCTCGTGGGCCTGGACCCGACTACGCAGGTCATTACCGGGCTCTACGTGCTGGAGCAGAAGGAGACCCCGAATCTCGGCTCTTTGATCGTCGAGGAATCGTTCCGGCAGCGTTTCGAGGGAAAGTGCGGCAACGGCTGTCTGGAAGTGACCAAGAGCGACAAGCCCAACCGCGACGAGATCCAGGCCATCACGGGAGCCACCCTGTCTTCCGAGGCGGTGGTCAAGGCGGTCAACAAGGCCACCTCCGCATTCCGAAGCGCACTGTTCGGGGATGCAGAGGTCAGGCCCGGGGCGGATGGAACTTCCGTGCCGGACGCGGGGGAAGGGAGAAGTTATGGCAATTGACGGACCCACAGCGACCGAGCGATTCTTCCAGGGCATCATCCCGGAGAATCCGGTCTATCGGCAGCTTCTGGGAATGTGTCCCACCCTGGCGGTGACGGCCACGATGCCCGCGGCCATGACGATGGTCGCCGCGACGGCCTTTGTGCTGTTCTGCGCGAACGTGCTTACCAGTCTGCTTCGCAATCTGCTCAGGCCCCATCTTCGCATCCTGGTCTTCACGCTGACGATCGCGACGTTCGTGACCATCGCCGACCGCTTCCTCCAGGCGTTCATGTACGACATGTCCAAGACCCTGGGCCCGTACATTCCGCTGATCATCGTCAACTGCATGATCATCTGCCGCTGCGAGGTCTGTGCCTCCAAGCAGAAGGTCACCACCGCGATGTCCGATGCTCTTGGCCAGTCGCTGGGCTTCGGGCTGGCCCTGGCGTCGATCGCTTCGGTTCGCGAGATTCTGGGAACCGGCACCTGGTTCGGCTTCTATGTCCTGCCCGGGGCATTTCCCGTCTGGAGCGTGATGGGCGTAGCGGCGGGGGCGTTCATCACCCTCGGGCTGCTGCTGGGGCTGGTCAACTGGATCGGCGCAATCCGCAAGAACAGGGCGACTCCCCAGGAGCAGAGGACATAGCACATGGAATATCTCAGTTCGATCATCCTGATCGCCGTCGGCGCGGCCATTATCAACAACTTCGTGTTGTACTACTTCGTGGGCATCTGCCCGTTCATCGGCGTTTCGCGCCGGGTGGACATGGCCTTTGGCATGGGCTGCGCCGTCACCTTCGTGATGAGCGTCGCCTGCCTGCTCAGTTGGGTCTTTACCTACTTCATTCTGCGGCCGGGCGCGCCCTTGCCGGCCTGGCTGCTGGGCAGAGAGGTCGACCTGAGGGTCCTGAGCTACATCGTCTATATCTTCGTGATCGCATCCAGCGTCCAGTTCGTGGAGATGTACCTGCGGAAGTTCTTCCCGGCCCTGTACAAATCCTTCGGCGTCTTTCTGCCACTGATCACCACCAACTGCGCGATCCTGTTCGCCTGCCTGCTGATACTGGGCAACGTAGCCGGCGAGGAAGGCCCCCAGTGGGACCTGGTCCAGTCGATGGTCCTGGCCCTGGGAGCGGGGTTGGGCTTCACCCTGGCGATCGTGATCATGGCGGGCATTCGCGAGGAACTGGACCTTTGCGACGTCCCGGTGAGCCTTCGAGGTGCGGGCATCACGCTGGTGGTGGCCGGCATCCTCGCAATGGCCTTTACCGGCTTTACAGGGGTGGGCAAAACGCTGGAGGCGATGATCCATCCGCCCCAGGCCCCGGCCATCGCGCCGATGTTCCAAGGCGAGAGCCAGACCCACCGGCAGCACCGCGTCGAATACCCCACCTGCTTCAGCGGCGACTGTCACGGGGGTTCGCCGGAAAACGTCCGGGCGGCCTACAAACGAAGAACCCGCAACGACCTGCCGGAGAATTTCTACAAACTTCAACCCGACCGCGATCCTCAGCCGTAGTAAAACAGACGTGTTGTTCCTTCCAAGCAGCAGGATACAGGTATGACCACCATCATTTTACTGGCCGCAGCGACCATGCTCGCCCTGGCGGTTTTCATGGCCTTGGTTCTGGGCTGGGCCAATCGCGCATTCCATGTGGAAGTCGACCAGCGAATCACCGCTGTCAATGAGGCCCTGCCCGGGGCCAACTGCGGCGGGTGCGGATACGTCGGCTGCAATGAATACGCCGAGGCCGTCGTGGCCGGCGAGGCCGAGCCCGACAAATGTCCCGTCGGTGGAGAAGGGTGCGCCGCCCGGATCGCCGAGATCCTGGGTGTCGACCGCCGGCAGTCCTGGCCCTACCGACCTGTCGTGCACTGCAACGCCGGCTACGAGCAACGTCTCAAGCGAAGCGAATACCACGGAGAGAAGTCCTGCGCCTCGGCCAACCTGATTGCCGGCGTGCAGGGCTGCACCTACGGCTGCCTGGGCTTTGGCGATTGCCGGGCCAACTGCCCCTTCGACGCCATCCATGTTGTAGACGGCCTGGCCACGGTGGACTACGACAAGTGCACCGGATGCGGGGCCTGTGCCAAGGTCTGTCCGCGCAACATCGTCTCGATGGTCCCCTTCAAGAACGAGCAGATGACCGTCGTCAAATGCTCCAACAAGGATTTCGGCAAGGATGTCAAGGCCGTCTGCAAGGTCGGATGCATCGGCTGCAAGGCCTGCACCCGGGCCAGTGAACTGCTCACCGTGGCCGACAACATCCCCACCATCGATTACGACAAATACGACCCGGAGAACATGGACGCGATGGAAGTGGCCATCTCCAAGTGTCCCATGAAGGGACTGGTCCGCGTGGGCAAGCCCACCGATCGCGACCGCCGGGCCGTCCAGGACAAAGACGTACCCGAACTGGTCCAGGCGGACTTCAAGACCACCGTGGACGACACCGAGTGGCATGGATGACCCGGCCATGGGATGCTTGACCGGGAGACTTGGCCGCTTGATTCTGCATATCCTCATCACCGTCGGTATCGGGTACATTCTCCTTCTGGTGGCAGTGTATCTGCTTCAGTCGCGGATGATCTACCATCCCACCGGCGAACTGGAAGCCCATCCGGGCCAATTGGGTCTGGACTACCAGCACGTGCAGTTTCCGGCTTCCGACGGGGTCATGCTCGATGCGTTTTACACCCCCGTAGCCGATGCCCGCGGGATCGTGCTCTTCTGCCACGGAAACGGCGGGAATATCTCCCACCGGGTCGAGACCGTCTGGCTCCTGGCCGAGATGGGCTTTTCCAGCCTGGTATTCGACTACCGCGGATACGGGCAAAGCCAGGGGGAGCCCGATGAAGAAGGCACCTACCGGGATGTGGAAGGGGCCTGGGAATATCTGACCGCGGAGAAGGGGTATCGGCCCGATCAGATCCTCGTCCACGGGAGAAGCCTCGGCGGGGCGGTGGCGGCCTGGATCGCCGCCCGGGAAGAACCCGCGGGCCTGGTGCTGGAATCCACCTTTACCTCGATTCCCGAAGTGGCTTCGAGGATGTACTGGTTCCTGCCCGCCCGGTGGCTCTGCAAGTACCAATACGATACCCGGGGCCGGCTGGAGCAGATCGAGTGTCCCGTTCTGATTCTCCACAGCCGGGAAGATGAACTGGTGGCGTTTTCGGAGGGTCGAAAGCTTTTCGAAGCGGCCTCGGAGCCCAAGCGATTCGTAGAGCTGGGCGGGGGGCATAACGACGGGTTCGCCCTCAGCGGGGAGGTATATACCGGCGCCTTGGATGCCTTTGCATCGGAACTGGCAGGTCTGGAGCGTTAGCTTCCCAGCACGGCCATGGGAGCCGGAGTCCGGTCCCCTCGCGAATCGTCCTGGTCCTGCGGAGCCGGAGCGGGGGCCCGATCCAGGTACAACGCTTTGAAATCGGACGTGTACAGGACGACAGGCTTTTCCGCCGGGGGGAGGATGATCATCGCTTCGATCTCATGATACCGGTCGCTGTCGAGCAGGTGCAGCAGGGCTGGATCCACCGTAAGGGCGGTCGCCCAGATGTCAGCCTGCGTGGCGGTGGGGGCCACGACCGTGACCGAGGCGGCGAACCCGTCATCCACAAAACGGCGCGTCACGTCGTTGGGATCCACCGTCGAACTGTATCGCTTGCCATCGATGACAAAGCTGTCTTGATAGCTGCCGCTGATGCAGACGGCCTTATCGCGGATCTTGAGGGTCGCGAATAACCTGGCCGACTCCCCGCTGCTCCGAGAGGTCCGGGCAAACGGATCGGGCACCCCGACCGACCAGTCTCCCCCGGTCACCGACGGGCCAAAGCAACGCATATCCCCGCCGATTTCGATCAGCCCGCTCTTGACTCCTCCCTCCTGAAGCGCCCGGCAGGCCCGGTCAATGGCGAAACCCTTGGCCAGGCCTCCCAGGTCCACTCCGGGCACGGCGTCGTCGAGCCCCTGCTGGGCCGAGAGAACTTCCACCTTGATCGCGCCGTGCTCCAGAATCCGGATATGTTCCCAGGTCGAGGACGCACGAGCCCGCTTCAACTCCAAATCGGTCGGCGGCTGCCCGCTCTGGCGGGCCTGGCGATACAGTTCCACCACGGGAAGGAGGGTCACGTCGAAGGTCCGGTTGGTTTCGTCGTAGAAACGCTGGGCGGTCCGCAGCGCCTTGAGCAGCGATGGGTGCAGTTGCCCCTCCACACCCGGGGGGAGCTGGTTGAACTGACTCAGCTCACTGTGGTCCCAGAGCGTGTTCATTCGAGCGGCAATATCCTGGGCGGCCTGGAGGGCCTGCTGCATGGCCTTTTCGGCCTGCTCGCCCTGGCCCTGGGGGACAATGGCGCGAATCCGGTAGGGCACGTCGCCCATCTCTGCCAGCGTGCCGTTTTCCTTGTACCGAAGTTGCGTCTGCTCCTGCATCCACCAGCCAAGCAGGAAGAGCACAACGATCATCCCCATCGCCAGGGCCAGGCCAAGCTTCTCTCGGAAAGTGGCCATTACAGGGCCTCCTACTCTTGCTCTGGGGGCATCTGGGCGGTTATCACCGAATGCATCCCGCCCCGCGTGCTGAAACGCCCGATGACCGCCATCTCTTTGGGCCCGCAGGCCTCGATGAGATCATCCAGGATGCGATTGACGAGATCTTCGTAGAAAACGCCTTCGTTGCGAAAGCTCTGCAGGTAGAACTTCAGGCTCTTGAGCTCCAGGCAGCGCGGGCCGGGAGTATATTCAATCGTGATCTCGCCGAAGTCCGGCTGTCCCGTCTTGGGGCAGACCGAGGTAAACTCCGGTTGGACGTGAACGATTCGGTACTCGCGGTGAGGATGCGGATTGTCGAACGTCTCGATTTTCGCCAAAGCGCGAACTCCCATAAGAGGACACCAGCTATTATACCCGATTTGCCAACCGGCGAAAAGAACGCTACTCTGGTAGCATGAATGCCGAGGAAAAACCACCCGCAATTGTTCTTCTCAGCGGAGGGCTGGACTCCGCGACCGCCCTGGCCGTCGCCGGCAGCGAGGGCTTCGCCTGCCATGCCCTGAGCTTCGACTACGGGCAGAGGCATCGTTTCGAACTCCAGGCCGCCCAGCGCATCGCCCAAGACCAGGGCGCTGCCTCCCACCGCGTGATCCGTATCGACCTCAGCGCCTCGGGCGGTTTCGGACACAGCGCCCTGACCGACCGGATCGACGTGCCCAAGGACCGTCCCGACGACCAGCAGGGCATTCCGGTTACCTACGTACCTGCCCGCAATACGATCTTCCTTTCCCTGGCCCTGGGCTATGCGGAGGTGCTGGGCGCCTTCGATATCTACCTGGGCATCAACGCGGTCGACTACAGCGGATATCCGGACTGCAGGCCGGCCTTCGTCGAGGCGTTTGAGCGCCTGGCCAACCTCGCCACCGCCGCCGGCGTCGAGGGCAAGGGGCACTTCACCGTGCACGCTCCGCTGCTGGAGTGGTCCAAGGCACGGATCATCCGGACCGGCACGGAGCTGGGAGTGGACTTCTGCCTGACCCACAGTTGTTACGACCCGGACGAGCAGGGCCTGGCCTGCGGGCATTGCGATTCCTGCAGGCTCCGCCGGGAAGGCTTCTCCCAGGCCGGCCTGGAAGATCCGACCCCCTACGCCCCCTGACAAAGAGTGAGCGACCATGTCCCTTGGACTCCAAGACATCCTGGATTCGCATCGCACCGGACGGGAGGTCCTGATGGGGGTACTCAACGTCACGCCCGACAGCTTTTCCGATGGCGGGAAGTTCAACTCCCCCCAGGCCGCCCTGGAGCGCATCGAGCAGATGCTCCTGGAAGGGGCGGATATCATCGACATCGGGGCAGAGTCCACCCGCCCCGGCGCCGAAAGAATGGCCGTCGATGAGCAGAAGCGGCGCCTGGAGGGAATTCTTCCCGCAGCCGTGGAGGCCGGCGCCCTGGTCAGCGTCGATACCACCCGCTCCCAGGTGGCCGCCTGGGCCCTGGATGCAGGCTGCGCCGTCCTCAACGACATCTCGGGCGGTCGGGACGATCCGGACATGCTGCCCCTGGCGGCCCGTCGGAACGTTCCGATCATCCTGATGCACATGCAGGGCACCCCGGCAACCATGCAGAGCGGTCCCAGCTACGATGATGTCGTCTCGGAGGTCCGGGAGTTCCTGGCCCGGCGGCTCGAAGCAGCCTCCCAGGCCGGCGTGCCGCGAGGCCGCTGCATTGTGGATCCGGGGATCGGATTCGGCAAGCGCCTGGAAGACAACCTGGCCCTGCTGCGAAACCTGGATCGACTGGGCGACCTGGACGTGCCGATTCTCATCGGTCCCTCGCGAAAGCGGTTTATCTCGGACATTGCAGGCCCGGCCGAGCCCGACCAGCGAATCGGCGGGACCGTGGCAGCCTGCCTGGCCGCACGGCAGGGGGGAGCGAGTATTTTCCGCGTCCACGATGTGGGTCCGGTCGCCCAGGCTCTTCAGGTCGCCCGGGCCATACAATCCGGGCCCGAAACGGGCTGATCATGTCCCGCGTGCCGGCCTGGGCGGAAACAAAATCCGCTCGGACCTCAGTTACAGCTTTGCCCTTGACGATGAGTAAGTATGATGAGGACGAGCCAGGGCTCCTCCGCGCACCGAGAACATGAACGAAATACTTCGCGGCATCCGGATCTATCTCAACCGCCTCCAGACCTACAACGCGTTTGTGGTGGCGCTGGAACTGGTGTTGATCGGGTTGGTGGTCTGGTGCGTGATGCGATTCCTCCGAGGCACGCGCGGGGCGCGGCTGGTCAAGGGCGTGGCCATGTTGCTCGTGACGGTCTACGTGGTCATTCGCCTGCTGCCCGAAGACCTCGGCTGGGAACGCATCGAATTCCTCTACCGCAACTTCCTGCTCTTTGCCTTCGTGGCGGTGGTGGTGGCGTTTCAGCCCGAGCTGCGAAGAGCGCTGATCCAGATCGGCCAGACCCGATTCTTCCGCGGGGCCGGCAGCCGTGTCGGACACACCGTGGAAAAGCTGATGGACTCGGCGGCCTACCTGGCCCGGAACAAGATCGGCGCTCTTGTCGCCATCGAACGCAGCGTCGGGCTGGGGGGCATCATCGAGTCGGGCACCATCCTGGATTCCCGGCTCACTCCCGCACTGCTCAATACCATCTTCTATCCCGGAACGGCCCTGCACGATATGGGTGTGATCGTCCGCGAAGGGCGGGTCGTGGCGGCAGGCTGCCAGTTGCCCCTGGCCGAAAGCGATGAAGTCGACCCCTCGCTGGGCAGCCGACACCGGGCCGCCCTGGGTCTGAGCCAGGAGACCGACGCCCTGGTGCTGGTCGTCAGCGAAGAGACGGGGCGCATCAGCCTGGCCTATGAAGGGCAACTCCATATCGGCCTGGAAGGCGACAATCTCCGGGGAATGCTGGAAGAGCTCCTCCAGCCGCATCATCTGCTCGGGCGCAGCAAGCGTCATCCGATGCGTCGCAAGGATGACGAGGTGAGCCAGTGAGCAAGATGGGCTTCTACATGCAGGATCCGCCCCGGCTGAGCCGTCAGTGGTGGCTGGAAAACGCCCGAACCCTTTTCTGGGTGGCCCTGGTGAGCGTCCTGATCTGGATCTACGCCGACATTGAATTCACCGACAACATGGAGATGCGGGCGACCATCCAACTGGGTACCGGCAACAGCGAGACCCTGAGCCTTGTTTCCGACCCCAACCTGGAGGTGGTCTTCTCCCTTCGCGGAAGCCAGACCCAGTTGGAGGATTTCCGGCGGGACCTGGCCGAGGGACGCAGAATCATCCGCTACGACGTTTCCCAGCGTTTCGGCGTCGGTGAGCATACCGTCGCCCTGGCCGAGATCCTCAACCAGGCGTCGGATCTGCAGAAACAGGGCATCAGCGTGCAGGAGACACGTCCCAAGCTCGTGACCTTCCGTGTCGAGGCCCAGGAGAGCCGCCTGATCCCCGTTCGCCTGGAAAAGGAGGGGGCCCAGGTCGTGGACACCAAGATCGCCCCGGCCCGGGTCACCGTTTCGGCTCCTTCGAGCCAGTGGCAGCGCATCGACGAACAGTTTCCCCCAGCCACCCAGGTGGTCCGAACCCAGGAGGTCAACCTGGCCGATGCCGAAGAAGGCGAGATCATCAACCGGGAAGTGGCCCTGGAGCCGTTCGCCGGAGGGCTCATGCCCACTCCCTCCCGGGTATCGGTCCAGTTGCGGGTATACCGGACAACCGAACGCAAGACCCTCAACGTGACCATTCGAATCGTCACGCCTTACAAATGGGCCAATGACGACACCTGGGACAAGTTCGAGCTGCGAACGCGCGAAGGTTGGACCAAGAAGCTGGAGTTCATCGGCCCGCAGACCGACCTGGAGAACCTCTCGGCCGAGGATGTCGACGCGTACATCGAACTCTACGACAGCGACAAGAATCCGCCCGAGAGCTGGACCGCCCGGAGTATCAAGGTGCATCTGCCTCGCGGGCTCAATGTCCGCCTGGCCCCGGACCAGGAGAAGATGACGCTGGACTTCCGGTTGGATCCCATCGAGGGTCCGGTCCTGACTCCCTGACTCTTCGAGAGCCTCTGGTCTCGCCAAGCGACTTGACGTAAAATGCAGGGCCTTGCAGAAGAAAGGCCCCAGCATGGAACCCAGACAATACGTCGAAGAACTGGCAGGCAAGGCCCGGCAAGCCGCCGGCATCCTGGCCTCGACCCGCAGCGAAAGACGCAACCAGGCGCTTACGGAAATGGCCCGGGCGATCCGGGACTCACGAGGCCAGCTCCAGCAGGAGAACCGGAAGGATCTGGACCGCTCCGACCAGTTCGGCCTGACTTCCGCGATGGTCAAGCGCCTCACCCTGGACGATAAACGCGTGGAGCAGATGGCCTGCGCCCTGGAGGCGATGGCCCTGCAGACCGATCCGGTGGGCCAGGCGATCTCCGCCTGCAATCGGCCCAACGGCCTGCGCATCGAGAAGCGGCGCGTCCCCATCGGTGTAATCGGCATTGTCTTCGAATCCCGCCCCAACGTGACCAGTGACGCCGGGGGGCTGTGCCTCAAGGCCGGCAACGCCTGCATCCTGCGCGGCGGGAAGGAAGCTTTCTACAGCAACCAGGCCATCGGGAAGATCATGCGCCAGGGGCTCGGGGCCGCTTCTTTGCCCGAGGCGGCCATCACCGTCATCGACAACCAGGACCGTGCGATCGTGCCGGCCCTGGCCCAGGCACAGGGCCTCGTGGATGTCATCATCCCCCGAGGCGGGGAGGGGCTCATCCGGGCCGTCGTCCAAGCCGCCACCATCCCCGTCATCAAGCACTACGACGGCATCTGCCACGTCTACCTTCACAGCCAGGCCCGGTTGGACATGGCCGAAGCCATCGCGATCAACGCAAAGGTCCAGTACCCCGCCGTCTGCAATGCCATGGAGACCCTGCTGGTCGATGCTGCACTGGCCGAGGACTTCCTGCCCCGGCTCGTGGCCGAGTTCCTGGCTCGGAATGTCGAGCTTCGCTGCTGCACCCGGACCCGCGAGGCCCTGGGCGACATGGCCTTCCGCGTCCAGCGGGCTTCCCAGGAGGACTGGACCTGCGAGTACCTGGACCTGATCCTGGCCGTCAAGATCGTCGATGGCCTCGATGAAGCCATCGAGCATATCAACACCTGTTCCAGCCATCATACCGACGCCATCGTCACCCAGGATGTCTCCGCGGCAAAGCAGTTTGTCGACCGTGTGGACTCCTCCAGCGTGATGGTCAACGCCTCGACGCGCTTCAGCGACGGGGGCGAGTACGGCCTGGGCGCCGAGATCGGCATCAGCACCGACCGCCTCCACGCCCGTGGCCCGATGGGCGCAGACGACCTGACCACCTACAAGTGGGTGGTGACCGGCGAGGGGCACATCCGAAGCTGAGCAAACCGGATCGGGTCTTTCACAGCCTTGCGTTTCAGGGAGAATCCTGTAAACTTGCCCCTTCCAGAGCGAGTGACAAAACTCTTTTCGCGCCAGAACTACCTGCAAGGGAGCCCTGTCATCGTCCGGCTGCTGCGACAATGCTACGGCATTGCCTGTATCGCCGTCTTTGACAGCCGCTGCCTTCGCTGATGTTCAACAGCGAAAACTCTTCTGTCACTGACTCTATGCGCGGGCCGGGCGGTTCGCTTCTCCTCTTACCAAAAGCACGACCATGGAAACCTACACAGACGACGTATTGAAACGCACCCACACCTGCGGCGACCTCCGTATTGAAGACGACGGTCAAACGGTCCGCCTCTGCGGTTGGGTTCGAAGTTACCGCGACCACGGCGGGGTGGTCTTCATCGACCTGCGCGACCGTAACGGCATTACCCAGGTGGTTTTCGACACACCCGGCGAGAACGCCGACCCGGACGAACTGGACCGCTACGAACTGGCCCGGAGCCTGCGAAACGAGTGGGTCATCGCCTGTGCAGGCCGCGTCAGGCCCCGCGGAGAGGGCAAGGAGAACCCCAAGCTCCCCACCGGCCGGATCGAAGTGCTCGGGGCGGAGCTCTACCTGCTCAATCGAAGCGACACCGTTCCCTTTGAGCCCGACGAGCACCACACCGCCGGCGAGGAGATGCGCCTCAAGTACCGCTATATCGACCTTCGCCGTCCCAGCCTGGCTGCCAATCTGCGCCTGCGTCACAGCATCTGCAAAGCCATGCGAGATGTCCTGGACGACGACGGCTTCGTCGAGGTCGAGACGCCGTTTCTGACCAAATCCACCCCCGAAGGGGCCCGCGACTTCCTGGTCCCTTCCCGCATTCAGCCCGGGGAGTTTTACGCCCTGCCCCAGAGCCCGCAGCTCTTCAAGCAGATCCTCATGGTCGGCGGCATGGACCGCTACTACCAGATGGTCAGGTGCTTCCGCGACGAAGACCTCCGCGCCGACCGCCAGCCGGAATTCACCCAGTTGGACCTGGAGATGAGCTTCGTCCGCGAGTCGGACGTGATGGACGTGACCAACCGCCTGATGGCCTCGGTCTGCCAGGCCGCCGGCAAGCCCTTCCCCAAGGACGTACCGATCATCCCGTACCCCGAGGCGATGGAGAAGTACGGCATCGACAGGCCCGACCTTCGCTTCGAAATGCTCCTGACCGACGTGGGGCCCGTCGTGGCCAAGACCGGCTTCAAGGTCTTCACCGGCGCCCTGGAGGCCGGCGGGATCGTCAAGTGCATCTGCCCCAAAGGCGGAGCGAAGTTCACCCGCAAGGAGATCGACGAATACACCGCCCTGGTGGCCGACTACGGCGCGAAGGGCCTGGCCTGGTGCAAGCTGGAAAACGGCGACTACGCCGGTGGAATCGCCAAGTTCCTCTCCGATCCGGTCAAGGCCGAGCTCAAGCAAGCCACCGGGGCCCAGGACGGGGACATCCTGATGTTCCTGGCCGACAAGCCGCGGGTGGTCAATGCAGGGCTGGCCGCCCTTCGAAGCCGCCTCGGTCGCGACCTGGATCTGATCGATCCAGAGGCCATGGCCTGGTGCTGGGTCACCCAGTTTCCGCTCATGGAATACAGCGAAGACGACGACCGCTACTACGCCCTGCACCATCCCTTTACCATGCCCCATCCCGACGACCTGGACAAGCTCGATACCGACCCGGGCAACGTCCGCAGCCGCGCCTATGACATCGTCTGCAACGGGCTGGAGATGGGCGGCGGATCGGTTCGTATCCACTCGCCCCAGTTGCAGCGCCGCGTCTTCGCCGCCCTGGGCATCAGCGAGGAAGAAGCCCGCGAAAAGTTCAGCTTCCTGCTGGACGCGCTGCGATTCGGAGCCCCGCCCCACGGCGGGCTGGCCCTGGGGCTTGATCGGGTCGCAATGGTCATGGCCGGCGGCGAGAGCCTCCGCGAGGTCATCGCCTTCCCCAAGACCCAGCGAGGCACCTGCCCGCTGACCGATGCACCCGGGACCGTCGAAGAAGTCCAGCTGGCCGAGCTTTCCCTCCGCGTGATCTCCCCCCAGAAGGAACGCAAATAGCGCTCGCGTAGCCCCACGGAAAAGTTCTTGCTAAATCCCTTCGGCGGCTTAGACTTAGGATCAGCCCCCATGAGAGGCATGGGAGGCATTCCACGGGCCGTCGACTCCGGCGGACCCAGACAGGGCAACCAGGGAAGGAGAGTTGGATGATGCGAACTTTGATGATGAGCATGCTGTTGGGCGCTGTACTGCTGGGTGGATGTGTGGAAAACCCCAAGGCCGGCTGCGAAACCGGCGAGCAGGCCGTCTGTCCCGTCTGCGGCAAGGAAATGCCCGAAGACGCATTCTGCCCCCAGTGCAACGCCGTCGCCAATTGCATCGGCGAGTTCAAATGCGCCTCCTGCGACAAGACCGTCAAGGCCGGAACCTACTGCCCCAAGCACAACAAGTTCCGGTTCCCCGCCGCCGCGGGCAAGTGCCCCAAGTGCGGCAAGGTCAAGGGCGAGTGGTGCGAAACCTGCGGGCACTACGCAATGCTGCCCCACATCACCTATGACGCAGAGGCCAAGAAGCCTGTTCGCAACAGCAGCGCCGACTGATCCCGAACGGACCAGCAAAACGTACCGCGCGGACCGACGCCCCCCGGCGCCGGTCCGCGTTGCATGAAGGCTCCGGAGAACCCCCTTCTCTGACGCCCGAGCAGCGCGACCCTGGCTGCGGCGAGTCTGATTGCAATCGCCTTGGCATGGGCGGTTGCCGGCCTTGCCGCGGGCCTGGTTCTTTATCTGCTGCTGGGTATGGTCGCGCGCGGCCACAGCCCAACGCCCCGCCCCAAGCCCGGCATCGTTGCGTCCCGGTAACACGGAAGTTGAATCGATCGTTTCGGCAGGTGACGCTGGCCCCTGGGGGAAGATCCGGACGGGGCGGTTTCTTGCTTGGGGGCGGCTGGGGCGTTAGGATGTTTCTGAAGTCATAGGCATTCTTTCCGGGAAAGGGCGCACTTCATGATGCCAGTTCTGCAAGCCCTGGCCGATTTCTGGATCTTCGTGGTCCTCGCCGTCGCAGCCGTCAATTTCGCAATGTTCCTGCTGCTTCGCAGTTGGACCCGGCGCGGACCTCGTCGACTGGTAGCCTACCTCCAGGACATTCTGGGCGTCTGGCGTCGGAGCAACTCCGACGCCGATCGGACCGTCCATGAGCAGATCGACTGCTTCGTGCAGGACATCCGCGAGATCCTCGCCGACGAGGGCGACCCGGAAACCCGAACCGAGATGAGCCGACGCCTCATGACCAAGGACGAAGCGCGAGGCTACCTCAAACGCGACCACACCGAGTGGCTGGCCAGCGTGGCCGGAACGCTCGTGGAGGTTCATCCGCTAAACGGCATCCTGGGAACCGTCCTGGCCATTGCAGCCAGCATCGGCGCCCAGACCACCGCCGGGTCGATCGTCCGCAATTTCGCCAACGCATCCTTCACCACCCTGGCCGGTCTGATGGCCGGCGTGGTCTTCATGATCTGGAACGCTTCGATGGCCCCGGCCATCCAGAGGCATTTCGAGCATCTCAGCGAGGTCCGCCAGGTCGTGCAGTCGGCCCGGAACCAGATGATCCGCCACGCCGGAGGCCGGCCGGCATGATCCGCAGACCCGGCAAACGCGTCATCCTTCGGCTGACCCCGCTGCTGGATCTGCTGCTGATCGTCATGTTCGCCCAGTACATGGAACTCCAGGAAACCACGGCAGAGCAGGTCGAGGCCGAGCAGGTTCGCAGTGCCCAGGCCCAGGCCGTCCGGCAGGAATTCGCTCGGGCCAACCAGGCCCTCCAGGACCGCATCGAAACGCTGGAGGAGTCCAACAGGCTGCTTCGCGACCAGGTCGCCACCCGTCGCATGCGCCAGGAGCAACTGGAGGAGAATCTCCAGCGGGTGACCGAAATCGCCCACAAGCAGCTGGGCATCCCGGCCGATGTGGTCAGGCACGCCCTGGCCGAGGCCGATATCGACCAGACCCGGCGCCTGGAGGAAGAACTTGAGAATCTCCGCCGGACCTCCCTTGCCGACGTGATACGCTATCTCCGCAAGAACCTGGAATTCCGCAACCACTGGGATGTCTGGGAGGTGCATATCGATGCCACGGATTCCCTGCGCCTGATCAACAACGACCAGGTCCTCGTTGATGACCTGTTCGTCACCAGCCGCGATAGTTTCGTCCAGACCGCCGGCGACTATTTCGGCCAGGCCGAGCCCAAAAGCACCGTCCTGATCCTCCTGAGCTGGGGCGATGCGTCGTTCGGCACGCGGAACCTGGTCAAGGCGGGCCTGGAAGATCTTCAGGGCATCCTGCGGAACAAATGGGCCAGGCCCAAGAAGATTCATATTTCCACGCTGGGATTCATCCCTGAAATGCCCTGAGTGAAAGGACGTTTACGACATGACACAGGCGAGACCGCCAAGGCGCGGACGTGGCAAAAAAGTGGTAGCGACGGCAGGGGTCGTCGGCATTCTGGCCGCTGCGGCGGGATGGCTTCTGGGGCTATTCGGCCTGGGACCCGACCTGGGCACCGGCTCGGGGGACAAGTCCTCCCCGCCGGGCCGGGAGAATCCCCCCGCGGAAATTCAACCCGAAGATCTCTCGCGACCGATGTTCGTGGAAATCCGGGCCCACGACTACTACGTGATGAACCGGAAGGTCTCCCTGGAACGACTGGTTGAACTGGCAGGTAAGGTGCCCCCGGCCGGTGAGGAAAACCGTGGCCCGGCCGTCCTGATCCACCGCTCTGCGACCAGTCGCGCCGCAGCAGAGAAAGCCTTGGTCGAGGCCCTGGATGCAGCCGGCATCCGGCATGCCATGGAGCAGCCGCCTTCCTAACCAGGTCCGTTCTGTCGCTCTTCTGAGCTCTGGGCGATGTCGGGCCGGTCTTTTGAAGTCGGGCCCTGGTGTCGATATCGACTGGGGGCTCTGCCGACCCGGGCCTTGAAGAGCCGACTGAAGTATCCGTCGTTTTCGATTCCCACCAACCTGCCGATCTGCCCGACAGGCAGGTCCGTCGAACGCAGCAGGGCCTGGGCCTTTCGAATACGCTCGGAAACCAGCAGGTCCTGGAACGTGCTTCCCGTCAACTGCTTGACCAGATGACTGGTTCGACTGGGCGACAGGTGCAGCGCGGCGGCCAGGTCGCCCAGGCCGATCGGCTCTGCCGCATGCAGTTCGATGAAGCGGTAGATCGCTTCCCTCCGGCTGATCGCGGGGCCTGACTGGCCTCGAAGGCGGTCCACCTCTGCCAGCAGCCCGGCTGCAAAGGTCTCCAGCAAACTCGCCAGGCGCCCAAGGCTCTCCTGTTTTACCAGCGAAAGCTTGTCGATTTGCTCGCTGCACCCGGGGGGAAGGGGCTTGTGGATCTCCCAGCCTGCCACTTGCCATTGGCCGGCAAAGAGGGTGGCCAGGTGGACCCCCTCCCGGCCGATGGGCAGGACCAGTTCTGCAAACCCCTTCCAGCACCTGTGCAGGAAGGCGCCTCGTTCGTGGGCGCAGCGTTTGTTGACCTGCTGATAGCAGTGATCCAGGCATCGCCTGCAATAGCCGATCGCACAGGTCCTGTATCGGCGATGCGAACCGCGATGGCGGTCCAGCAGGGCCTTTCCCTCCCGCTCCACGAACACACCCGAGAGGTCATGAAGTGTCATCCGCAGGTCCAGTAACTGCTCGCTGTTCTGGATCGTCTCTTCAATGCTCGAGACCCTTCGGGCCGGTGGATGGAGCATGTCATCTGCCATATGACACTGACTATAGCATAAAAGTGCAATGTTTTGGCAACTGCCTTCATTCGCGCCGTGGGTCTGAAGCTCTATGCTGGTTGCACAACGTTGGCCAAGGCCATGGAGTCAATCATGACACACAAGAAGGTATACAAGGTTCGCGGCGGGTGCGTGCTCTGCTGCACCTGCCAGATGATCTGTCCCGCCGATGCGGTGGAAATCGACGCCCAGGGGGCTCACATCGACCCCGAAGCCTGCATCGGCTGCGGCCGGTGCGCTGCCAATTGCCCCGCAGAGGCCATCGAGCCGGTCCAGGACGAAACCCAAACGAAAGGAAACACTCAATGATGGAATTGCAGATGGAAGCCGGGCAGGTTTGTCAGCCCGCAGCAAAGCTCCCGCTGGACGGGGAATACGACGTGGTGGTTGTCGGTGGGGGCGTGGCCGGTTCGGCGGCGGGAATTGCAGCAGCCCGCATGGGCTGCAAGACCCTCATCATCGAGCGCGAAAGCGCCATGGGAGGCCTGGCCACTGTGGGGCTGGTCAACATTCCGCTGGACTTCCCCGGTGGCATCGGGCAGGAGTGGCTGGAAGAACTGGAGAAACTCAACGGCCACTGGCACCGAAACAGCGACCCGGAAAAGCACAAACTCGTACTGGACCGTCTTGCCGCAGCTGCCGGTTGCGACATCCTCTACCACACCCAGGTCGTCGATGCGCTGGTTACCGGCGGAGCCATTCGGGGCGTGGTCGTTGAGAGCAAGGCCGGGCGCCAGGCCATCCTGGCCAAACGAGTGGTGGACGCCAGCGGCGACGGGGACGCAGCCGCCATGGCCGGGGCCGAATTCGCCCTGGGCCGCGAAGGCGACAACTACACCCAGGCCTGCTCCCTGGAATTCCGCCTGGGCGGAGTAAACTTCGACGCCTACAAGGCCAGCCCGCTCAACCGCGAAGATCCCAAGTGGATTCGCCTGATCGAAGGGGCCGCCAAAGATGGCTGGGAGCACATCGCCCGAATCGAGAACCACCTGAACTGGATGACGCACCTTCCCGGCCGGCCCGAGCACTGCTCGAAGGACGAGGTAAGCATCTGCATCTGTCACTCCCGCAACTGCAAGCCCCTGGACAACCGGGACCTGACGCGAATGTACATTGAAGGTCGCGAGCAGGCCGACGCGATGTGGCGCTTCATCAAGGCCAAGGTCCCCGGGTTCGAGAACTGCTGGCTTATCGACACCGGCGCCCTTCTGGGCGTCCGCGACAGCCGACGTATCCTCGGCCAGTACGTCCTGACCGGCTGGGACATCGCCTGTCGCAAGACCCACCACGACGTGATCACCATCAGCCAGCACGGGTTTGACATGCACAACCCCGACGACGTGGGCAATATCAAGTGGATCCCCGTCGAGATCCAGGGCCAAGAACGCTACGTCATCGGCAACCCCGGCGGGATGGGTTCGAGCTGGTTCCCACCCGGCGGCAAGGAGGTGCTTTGCGACTATCAGGGCAGAACCGGGAAGCAGATGAAGTTCCCCGAGCATCGGCACTACGACATTCCCTATCGCAGTCTCGTGCCGGTGAAGATCGAGAACCTCCTGGTGGCCGGACGCTGCCTCTCGGCGGACTTCCCCGGCCAGTCGGGTAGCCGTCTCATCCTGGCCTGCACCGGGATGGGCCAGGCCGCGGGAACCGCTGCGGCCATGTCGCTGGCCCGGGACGTTGAGCCTCGCAAGCTGGAGGTCAAACAACTCCAGGAAAAGCTGCTCACAGACGGGATGAATCTTGGCCAGGGCTCGCGAAGCATCCCCGGCCTGGAGAAGTTCTGCAAATCCTCCTGAAACGTCACCGGATTGCGAGAATCATCGGGCCCTGTTGCGGCGTAACGGCTGCGACGGGGCCCGGTTCTATCAGGACCGGGCAGCGGGCAAAAAGGTTTGTTATTCCGGCCCGGGGAGGCGAAAATGCCGGACTTCCCCTTGAGCACTGCCTTTGCCATGCAAACCCTGACGGAAATTCGAGACATTCTCAGCCAGTCCAGCCTGAGTCCGCGACGCCGGTTCGGCCAGTGTTTCCTGCACGATCAGAACCTGATGAGCAAGCTGCTGGAACTGGCCGACATCGTGCCCGAACAGCCCGTCCTGGAAGTGGGCCCAGGAACCGGCAGCCTGACCGAGGAACTCCTGGCCCGGGCGTCGAAGGTGGTGGCGGTCGAGATCGACCACGGGCTCAGCCGGGTTCTGGCCCGGCGGTTTGCCGGCCAGGAGAACTTCCATCTGCTTTCCCAGGACGCCCTGGAAAGCAAGCATCGCCTGAATCGGCGGATGTGTGACATGGTGGCCCCGCGAGCGCAGCTGGTTTCGAATCTACCTTACAATGTGGCCACCCCGCTGGTCCTGCAGATGTTGGTTCAGTCCTGGGCAGCCCAGGTGGGTCAACAGGCCGATCAGACACAGTTCTTCCGCCTGACCTTTACCGTCCAGCGGGAGATGGCCGACAGGCTCGTCGCACAGCCTGGGCAGAAGAGTTACGGCCCGGTGAGTGTATTTGTCAGCCTTCTGAGCCGTGTCAAGCTGGGCCCCACGCTTGCCCCCGGGGCTTTCTGGCCGAAGCCCAAGGTGGACAGTCGTATGGTCCGCCTGGATTACGACGCCCGCAGCGCAGCCGGCGTGGGCGACCTGCACCTGCTCCAGAGCATCGTGAGCGGCTTGTTCTCCCAGCGCCGGAAACAGGTAGGCAAACTCTCGCGTCGGATGGCCAAGAGCCAGGAAGCCCTTTCCGGTCTTGCCCAGGCCCTGGAATCCGTCGGACTGGATCCGACGCACAGGCCTGAAGAGATTGCTCCCGAAGCGTATCTTGCACTGGCCCAGGCCCTGGTCGGGCAGAAGGAAGATCGCGGGGAACCCGGCGGCGCCACGCAGTGAATTATCCTGAGCGGCCGCAGATGGCTTGTCACGTGGGTGGCATTGGAGTAGACTGAAAAGGCGCCCCTCACTGGAGTACAGAAGCCAATGATGGCAGAATCGGAATCCAAAAGCGAACTGGCCCCGAGCAACTCGGCGGGCAAAGCCTTTTTCGACCGGGCGGACCAGATTGCCGAAACCGGCAACTGGGACTACGCGATTGAGGTCTACGTGGAAGGGCTCAAACGTGAACCGGGAAACATCGAAAGAGGCCATAACCCGCTGCGAGAGGTATCCCTGCATCGCAAACTCCAGGGCGGAAAACCCCCCGGGTTTCGCGACAAGCTCAAACTGGGCTCTTCGAAGGATCCGACCGAGAACCTGGCCATCTGCGCTCACCGACTGGCCAAGGATCCGGGAAACCGCCAATACATGCTCCAGCTTCTCAAGGCCTCCCAGGCCCTGGAGCTCAAACCGGTCATGGAGTGGGTCGCCGATCTGATCCTCCAGGAGCAGGAGCAGAAGGAACCCAAGAAGCGCAACCGCCAGCTTCTGATGGCCCTGGTGGAAGCCTACGAGAGCGCTGAGGCGTTTCAGAAGGCGATCCGCGTGTGCAACATGGTCCGCCAGATGAACCCCAATGACGCCACTCTGCTCGAGCGGATCAAGAACATCTCAGCCACCATGACCGCCCAGAAGTACAGCGGCGAGGGGGACATCCTCGATCGCGTCAAGGACCGCGAGCAAACCCAGGAGGACATGGAACGTCGCAAGGCCCAGCAGTCCAAAAGCTTCCTGGAGAAACAGTTGGAAGAGGCTGAGAAGGACTACCTCGCCTCGCCGGAGGTCCCGGGCAAGATCAGCGCCTACGTCGACGCCCTGCTTCGGATGGACGACGCGAGCTACGAGGCGACCGCCATCGATGTGCTCAATCGCGCCTACCAGGAGACCGGCAGTTACAACTGGAAGGTCCGGATCGACGATATCAAGATCAAGCAGATGACCAACCGCTACCGCCAACTGCGGGAGCGGGGCGACAAAAAGGCTGCCCTGGAAGCTGCACGCAAGCAGGTCGCCTTTGAACTGGAGGTCTTCCAGGAACGGGCGGTGAACTACCCGACCGACATGAATCTCAAGTACGAACTGGGCCGGCGACAATTTGCCGCAGCCGCGGTCGACCCGCCCAAAATCGACGACGCCATCGCTTCCCTCCAGCAGGCCCGGCGGGAGCCCAGGAGGCGCGTAGCGGCCATGAATCTCCTCGGCCAGGCCTTTGCCAGGAAACAGTGGTACCAGGAGGCGGCCGATACCTTCAATTCCCTGTTGGAAGAGGACCTCAGCGAAGATCAGACCAAGGACGTCCGCTACAACCTCGGCGATGCCCTGGAAAACATGGGAAAAACCTCCGATGCCCAGGAGCAGTTTTCCGCGGTGGCCCAGTTGGATTACAACTACAAGGATGTCCGCGAGCGCCTCGACGCCCTGCGAAAACGCAATCGCCAGGACGACGCATCCTGAATTTGCCGCAAAAGAGCTTGCTCATCGGACCAAAAGCCGTATAATGCGGCGTTTCGTGCACCATAGACAGCCAGCAAAGGTTCAGGAGACCGATACGTGGCACATACTATTTCTGCCAAGAAGCGCATCCGCCAGAACGTCCGGCATCGGGCACGCAACCACTGGCGAAAGAGCCAGATCAAGGAAGCCATCCGCCAGTTCGATGAAGCCCTCAAGGACGGTAACACCGACAAGGCCGCTCAGCAGCTCAACGATGTCTACAAGCAGTTGGACAAGGTAGCCGCCAAGGGCACCATCCACAAAAAGACGGCTTCGCGGAAAAAGTCCCGCCTCGCCAAGCGCCTCCACCAGGCCTCGCAGGGCTGAGAACGCCCCGCGAATACAGATCCCACCCTGCCGCATGGAAGCGGTCCCCGGCCCCCGGCTGCGGACCGCTCTTTGCTGCACGGTAACAGCCGTCCAGGGGGAAAAAGGATACCGGTAGAGACCATGGCTCAATTCGCCTCCAGAAGCGGACTCAAGCTCCAAGCCGCCCTGGATGCATGGGATCTGCAACTCCAAGGGGCCTCCTGCTTGGACTTCGGCTGCAACGTCGGGGGGTTCACCGACTGCCTTCTCCAGGCAGGGGCTTCGAGGGTTTATTCCATCGACACCGGTTACGGGCAACTGGCCTGGAAGCTCCGAAAAGACCCCCGAGTGGAGGTCATGGAACGCACCAACGCCTTGCACTGTCCGGTGGCCGGGCAGGTCGACCTGGCCGTAATCGACGTCGCCTGGACCCCGCAGAGGAGGATTCTGCCCGCGGCGATCCAATGGCTTGGCCCCGGCGGGGCCATCGTCTCGCTTGTCAAGCCGCACTACGAGCTTTCCAAGCTCATCAGCTCCAGACCGCGAGGCCCCTTGGGGACCGAGGATCTCGATCGCGTCGATCAGGAACTGGCAGACTGCATCGAGACCTTGAGCCTTGAAGAGGTTGGCCGGATCGACAGTCCCATCGCCGGCAAGGGCGGCAACGTGGAGAAGCTCCTCCTGCTCCGGCCGAAAAAGGCCTGATCCGGGACACCGCCAGGTCTGGGACGGGTGAAATTCGAAGCAGGGGATCTCAAAACAAAACACTCCGGGGATAATTGACGCTCAAGACTCCAGCATCTACAATGACTTGGTTACTTAACGGTTTCTGAATCTCCGAGAATCAGGCCATTTCACCAAGCGGACAGCGAAAGGTTGGAAGACGAGGATGAGCGAGATACGACTTGCCATTGCCGGTATCGGCAATTGTGCTTCATCGTTGGTGCAGGGGATCCATTACTATCGAGACCAGTTCGCCAAGGGCGACAGGAGCGGCCTGGGGCTGGCACACCCGATCCTCGGCGGCTACGCACCGGGCGACATTCGCGTAGTGGCCGCCATCGATATCGACGCACGCAAGGTCGGCAAGCCGCTCCACGAAGCTCTCTTCGCCCCGCCCAACTGCACGAAGGTCTTCTACGACGACTTCACCAGCGATGTGACGGTGCGTATGGGCAATGTCCTGGATGGCGTGGCCGACCACATGGCCAGTTACCCCGAGGACAAGAGCTTCCGCGTCAGCGATGAACCCTCCGCATCGGCCCAGGATATCCAGGACCTGCTCAAGCAGACCGAGGCGGACATTCTCGTCAACTTCCTGCCCGTTGGATCCCAGCAGGCAGGGGAGTTCTATGCCGAGTGCTGCCTGGCCACCGGCGTGAGCCTGGTCAACTGCATTCCCGTTTTCATCTGCTCCGACAAAAAGTGGGCCAAACGTTTCGAGGACGCCGGCATCTGCTGTGTCGGAGACGACATCAAGGCCCAGGTAGGTGCCACAATCACCCACCGTGTGCTGGCACGGATGATGGTCGAGCGCGGAGCCAAGATCGACGCCACCTATCAGCTCAATACCGGCGGGAATACCGATTTCCTCAACATGAAGGAACAGCGGCGCCTGGGCTCCAAGAAGATCAGCAAGACCGAGGCCGTCCAGTCCCAACTGGACGTTCCCCTGCCGGAAAACCAGGTACACATCGGCCCGGCCGACTACGTCCCGTGGCAGAACGACAACAAGGTCTGTTTCCTCCGTCTGGAGGGGCGAGGCTTTGGCGGCGTGCCGATGAACATGGAACTGCGCCTGAGCGTGGAAGACTCGCCCAACTCGGCCGGAGAATCGATCGACGCCATCCGATGCTGCCAGGTCGGCCGCGACCGCAAGCTGGCCGGTCCTCTCAAGGCCATCTCCGCCTATACCATGAAGCACCCTCCCGAGCAGTATACCGATCCGGTCGCGCGGGATATGCTCGAGCGCTTCATCCAGGGCCCGGAAGAATCCCAGGCTAAGGAAGCCTTGGGAACCTACGCCGCCGGCTCCCAGCAGAGCGGCGCTTCCCAGGTGACCAGCCAGTAGCCTGGCCCGAACCTCAACACAAGCTAAGGACCGGAGATGATCGGCAGGGCCATCGGCGGCGCGTTTGCCTCGGCGCGGGATGCTTTGGCCCGGGTGCTGCTCAAGTTCCGCATCAGCCCCAATGTCCTGACGCTCACGGGGATGCTCTTGACGTTGACTGCGGGGCTCTGCTACGCACTGGCGGCGGGGAAGGACTTTGCCTGGAAACTCGACCCGCGAGGCGATAACGCGTTTGTGCTCCTGGCGGGGGGATTGCTGATTCTCTCCTCGGCCTGCGACATGCTCGACGGGGCCGTGGCCAGGCTGGGAAACAAGGGCACCCGATTCGGCGCCTTCCTGGACAGCACGATGGATCGCTTCAGCGACTTCGCGATCTATGCCGGTCTGGCGGCGGGGTACGCCATGGCCCGACCCGCCAACATCACCTTCGTGGTCCTCTCGCAGGTAGCGTTCTTCAACGCGTTCATGATCTCTTACAGCCGCGCCCGGGCCGAAGACCTCATCGAAGCCTGCCGCGTGGGTTTCTGGCAGCGTGGGGAACGCAGCACGGCCATTCTCATCGGGACCTTCGCCTGCAACCTTCCCGCGCTGGTCGTCCAGCAGGCCCTGCTTCCAATGGGCACTGCGCTTCGGAGGATCTTCTACACCAAGGCGGTTATCGAAGGGCGAAATCCCGCGGACGACACGCGAAATGCTTCGATGCTCGAGAAGCTTCAGATCTGGCGTTGGCCTCGCATGACGCTGCCCTACGACCTGACATGCGGGATCTGCATCGCCTGGCTGATTTTCGCCCGGATCGACCCGGTGGATGTGCTTCGAAACTGGCTGGGCTAACGCTCGGCCTGTTCGAATCGGCCGAAGAGCGTCAGGCTGGTTGCGTCGATGATCCGAACCGTTCTATAGCTTCCCGTCCAGCTTTGGGGCCCGTCGAAGACGACGATATGATCCTGCACCGTTCTGCCCTGCAACTGGGTCAGCGACGGGTCGTTTGGGGCGTTCTTGTCGGCCATGCGGCTGGGGCCATGGACCAGGACTTCCACTTCCCGCCCGATCCAACTGCGGTGGTGTTCCAGACCGACTTGCTTCTGGACGTCCAGCAGCTCGTTGTTCCGACGCTTCTTGACCTCTTCAGGTACATCGTCCTGCCGGCTGGCTGCCCGCGTGCCGGGCCGGGGGGAGTATTTGAAGATGAAGCTGTTCTTGTACCCGCTGCGGCGGATCAAGTCGGCTGAGGCCTGGTGATCTTCCTCTCTCTCGCCGGGGAAGCCCACGATAAAGTCCCCCGCCAGGGCCAGGTCGGGCACGATCGCCCTTGCCCGGTCGACCAGGTCGTCGTATTCGGCGCGGCTGTAGCGGCGGTTCATGCGTTTGAGGACCGCATCCGAGCCGCTCTGGGCCGGGCAGTGGATGTAGGGGCAGACGTTGGGCAGATCGGCCATCGCGTGGAGGATGTCGTCTCCGAAGTCCATGGGATAGCTGGTGACGAACCGCAGTCTGCGCAGCCCGGGCAGGGGGCTGAGCTTCTCCAGCAGGTCGCTGAAGCTTACGTGCGTCTCTCCTGCCTCGTAGCGGTAGCTGTTGACGGTCTGACCCAGGAGGGTGATTTCGGTCCGCCCGGCATCGAGAAGCTTTCGGACCTCCTGGACGATATCCCCCGGGTTCCGACTGCGTTCTGGGCCCCGCACGAACGGCACAATGCAGTAGCTGCAGAACTTGTCGCACCCGCGCATGACACGCACCTGCGCCTGGGCCGGGGCAGGAATCAGATCCGGATCCCGGGAGAGATCGAGTCGGTCCATGCCGGCCTCGGCCTGGGTGTCCCGGGGGGACTTGCGATCCGGGTCCAGCGCCGCGGTAGAGCCGTTGCCCCCGGCCTCGGCGATCAACGTGGCCAGGCGATGGAGTTGACCCGGGCCGCAGACGATGTCAACGTGCGGGTAGTTCTGCAAAAGGTCCTTCCCCTCACGCTGGGCCATGCACCCCAGCACAGCCACGATGCGTTTCTTGCCGCTTCGGCTGCGTTTGCCCTCGTTGCCCAGGCGGGAATGGACCTTCTGTTCGGCATGGTCGCGGACCGAGCAGGTATTGAGCAGGACGACGTCGGCCTGCTTCTGGTCGCTCACGAATTCATGCCCGGCCGCGCGAAGCCGGCCAATGACCAGTTCGCTGTCCAGGCGGTTCATCTGGCAGCCGAATGTTTCGAGATAGATCTTCATACGCGGTGCAAAGCTTGGTGCGAGCCGCACATTGTACCACCAATCGTCCGGGGCCCAAGAGGATTTGCTTTGGGGTATCTTTCTACGTCAGGTGCTTTTCGTACCGCAGGAGGATGAATTCTCCGTGGCGCCCGCGCCCGGTCCGGGCGAACCCGGCTGATTCGTAGAGTCGTTGGGCACCGATCTGGCCCGTGGTGGTTTCCAGGTGCAGGCGCGTGAGATTCTTCCGCTGGGCCACCGCCAGCAGCGCTTCCAGGATGGCCCGGCCGAAGCCTTGTCGCTGACGATCCGGTTCCACGCGCATGCGTTTGATTTCGGCCTCGCCGGGCGCGGTAGGAAGCAGGGCACCCATGGCGACCAGCCGGCCGTTTTCGATCCCGACCAGGAACTCTCCGCCTGTCTCCAGGTAGATCTGACCTATGTGATGGAGGTCGTCGTCCCACGGGCCGTTGCCGCCGTGTGCATCAATCTGCTCCAGGGCTACGTTGTGCAGACGCCAGAGAGCGTCCTTGTCCGGTTCGCTGTAGCGTCGGATGTGCAGGGGAGGATGGTCGGGCATGTCGGTCCTGCCGGCTTGGGCCAATTGGAAGATCGAGCAAGGGTACCTTCTGGAAGGACTTTCGACAAGACCTGTCGGTCGGCGAGGAATACAGACCATGGCAGAGCCCCTGAGGAGCTCTAAAGCTCCGAGAGGGGAACTGCCGAAGAAGTAGTACCCTTCGAGCGAAACTCGCCTCGGGCGCTGCCGTCAACGGCGGCGGGTCTGTGATCGGCCTGCCGCCGTTGACTTTTTTCTGTCGGCTTGGCTGAAGCGATACAGTTCATAGGGCAGATTCGCAGGAGGCATGACAGAGATGACCGATTTCCAGGCAATGCGTCGAGAGTACGAAGGCGATGAGGGCTTGTCCAAGGCCCGGGCGGGACAGGACCCGATCGCCCTGTTCGGCCGGTGGTTCAGTCAGGCTGTGGAGTCCAATCGTGGAGCGTGGTTCGAGCCCAACGCGATGGTCCTGGCCACGACGGGCGAAAACGGGCCCGATGCGCGGGTGGTCCTCCTCAAATCCTTTGATGAAAACGGGTTCGTGTTCTACACCAACTATGCCTCGGCCAAGGCCGACCAGATCCTCCGCAACCCCTGCGTGTCGCTGGTCTTCTACTGGAGTCAGTTGCACCGGCAGGTTCGCATCTTCGGCCGGGCCGAGAAGGTCGACCCCCAGACCTCACGCGAATACTTTGCCTCCAGGCCCCGGGGCAGCCAGTTGGGCGCGGTTGTCAGCCGCCAAAGCCAGGTAATCTCAGGCCGAGAGGAACTGGAAAAGCGACTGGAGGAGGCCCGCAGGCAGTACGAGGGGCAGGACGTACCCATGCCCGAAAACTGGGGAGGCTACCGGGTCGTACCCGAGCAAATCGAGTTCTGGAACGGCAGGGAGAACCGGCTGCACGACCGGATTCGCTTCCGCCGTGAAGGGAAAAGCTGGGTGGTGGAGCGGCTCAGTCCGTAGTGTCCCAAAGCCCTGCGTAGATGTTCCGATCGACCAGGCTGCGGTATTGCTGGTACCTCTGGGCGTAGCGTTCATGGCGCTTCGGGTCCGGCTCGAAGCTCTGCACCTGCTCTGCGAAAAGTTTTGAGGCCTCCCGGGGACTGTCATAGACGCCCATGGCCAGGCCGGCCAGGATGGCTGCCCCGGCCGCCCCGCACTCTGTGATGTCCAGTCGCACCATCGGCACGTTAAGGATGTCAGCCTTGATCTGCAGCCAGGGGTCGGATTTCGCCCCGCCCCCGGTGGCCAGGATCCGGGAGGTATCGATCCCCATGTCTCGCAGCTTCCGGAAACTTTCCAGGAAGTAGAAGGTCGTGCCCTCCAGGACAGCCTTGAGGATCTCACCGCGTCTGGTGCTGGTTCGCAGGCCTGCAATCACCCCGGTCGTACGGGAGAGAAAGTCCGGCGGTCCGGTCGGCTCGAAATAGGGCAGAACGAAGACGTCTGAGGGGCCCTTGGGCATCTCGGCCATCAGTTGCGGGTAGATATCCGCCACGGAGCTTCGGGTTTCTGCTGTGGCGAACGTGTCCCGGAACCACCGGACCAGTGAGCCGGCCTGGTTGTACAGGAAGGAGACGTACCGGTCGGGAATGACATGGTGTTCCACGTTGAGCCCCGCATCGAGCATCGTCGAAGCTTCAGGAATGGCGTCGTAGACCGGCGTGGTGCATTCGACGGTCCCCAGGCCGCAGACGGCGCTGCCGGGTTGGACCCCCCCGGCCCCAAGGGCGTTGCATCCCTGATCGTGGCCACCGGTGACGATCGCTGCCTGGGGGGCCAGGCCCAGCTTCCGGGCCATTTCCGGCCTGACCTGGCCGATGATTTCTCCCGAGGCCACCGGCTCCGGGAGCAGGGCGGGGTCCAGGTCCGCCAGTTCCAGAAGTTCCTGCGACCACTGCTGCCTGCGGATGTCCAGCAGAAGCGTGCGGTTGGCCATGGAATAGCTGGTCTTGGCCTGGGCTCCCAGCAGCACGCTGATCAGATCGGTCCAGAGCAGAAACTTGTGGGTTCGGGCAAACAGGTCCGGCTGATTCCGGCGTATCCAGAGGATCTTGGGCAGGGAGTACTGAGCGGCCAGGATGTTCGGGTTGATCTGGTAGAACGCTTCCTGTCCGAGGCGGTCGCGGATCAGATCGACGTACTGCTCGCCGCGCATGTCCTTCATGAGGATCGAGCCGGCCAGGATATTGCCCTCGGCGTCGACGGGGGTCACCGCCTCTCCCATCGAGCTGATCGAAAGGGCGCCGGGCTTTTCCCGGACCTTCGACGTCGCTTCGGAAATGCAGTCCCAGACCTGGCTGACGACGTGTCGGCTGTCCAGTTCGAACCACCCGGGGCTGTGCGAGAGGGTTCCGTATTCCCGATAGGCCAGCGAAAGCAGGTCGCCTTTGGGGGAAAAGACGACTGCCTTGGAGCCGGTGGTTCCGATGTCAATTCCAAGAAGGTTCATAGCGCTGCAGGCTTCACGACTGCTCAGGACTGCGGATTCACGATCGAGGCGGAGCCTTCAATTTCCAGATCCTCCTGGATGACCTTTCGCGTGGCCTGGTAGACGCCTTCCAGGGCCTTTTCGTGTGAGGTCTCCAGATGGGCTTCATATGGCTGACGGATGGCGGTGGCGACGTTGATCTTGGCGATGCCGTTGCGGATCGCGTCCATGACGTACTGCTTGGCGATTCCCGTCCCGCCGTGGAGCACCAGGGGGATGCCGGTGGCATCGTGGATCTTCCGGAGGTGCTCGATGTTCAGACGGGCGGTGGGTTTCTTCTCGAGGCGCTTGGCGCTGATGGCCCCGTGGAAGGATCCGACGGCCACGCTGAGCCAGTCCACGCCGCTTTCTGCGACGAATCGACGTGCCTGGTCGGGGTCGGTGAATCCCTTACCCGAGGCGAAAAGCTCTTGGTAGGGGGGCATGGGGCCGGCTTCGTGGCCCATGACGGCTCCGAGTTCTCCCTCGACGGCGACCCCGCCGGCATGGGCCATTTCGACGACCTTTGCCGTGGCCTGGATGTTCTCGTCCAGTTCCAGGCGGGATCCGTCGACCATCACCGAGTCGTAGCCGAGTTGCACCGCATGAGACAGGTCCGCCATGTAATCAACCTGCTTGTGGTCCTCGTCGATGACCGGAACGTGGTCCATGTGGAGTCGGGTGAAGGCTTCGTCCTTGACGTCCTGGTATTGCTCGTGGACCGCATCGGGGCTCTTGGAATGGAATTTGACCCATTCCAGCCGGGCCACGGCGATCAGGCCAAAGCTTCCCGTATCGCGAAGCGCTTGGACTACCGGCTCCATCATGGGCAGGTAGGGAATATTAAAGGCCGGGACGACGGTCTTATGCTTCATCGCCCGGGAGACGATCTGTGCGATACTCGGTTTGCTCATGCAAAGGCTCCTTGAGGTTGAGGGGCCTTTATACCCCGGCAGGGCCGAAAGTAACAGGGCTTGTCAACATCCGAGCCGGGTTTTGCAGACCCTCCCCCGGGCTATTCGTGTCGCAGGGCGGTGATGGGATCCAGCCAGGCAGCCCGGATGGCCGGGTAGATCCCGAAGATCAGGCCGATGCTGACGCTGATCCCCAGCGAAAGCGCCACCGCGTAGGCCGGCACGATCGTGGGCATCTGCCAGAAGTACTGGATGAACCACGCGAAGGCGTAGCCAACCGCCACCCCCAGGGGCCCGCCAAAGGCTGAAAGCACGGCCGTCTCGATCAGGAACTGTCCCACGATCTGCTTGCGCTTTGCGCCGATGGCCCGGCGGATGCCGATCTCGCGCGTCCGCTCGGTTACATTGGCCAGCATGATATTCATAATGCCGATACCGCCCACCAGCAGGCTGATGCCCGCGATGGCCCCCAGGACGATGCTCGTCTGGCGTTTGGTTTCCTCTGCCGCTGCCAACTGGGCGGCGGGGACCTCCTTGTTGTAGTCATCCCGCTCGTGGTGGAAGTCCAGGAGGCGTTCGACGGCATCGGCCACCGAACGGACCTGTTCCAACTCGCTGACTTCCACAATCGCCGTGTGCAGTTCGACATTCTCGGCTGTCATCGACCCGCTGGTCCGTTCAAAGAAGAAATCCCCGAAGCGTTCCCTTGCGACATTGAGGGGGATGTAGGCGTCCACCTCCTGGTCGGGGGTCTGGAGGGTCGAGCCGGCCCCGCTGGACTCGCTTCGGACCAGGCCCACCACCTCGAAGAGGTGCTCATCGACGCGAATGATGGAGCCGAGGATTTCCCTGCCGGCCAGGAGTTTCCGAGCTCCGTGTTCGGTAAGCACCATCGCCTCGGTCCGGGCTTGGATGTCTTCTGCGGTGAGAACCCGGCCCAGGACGATTTCACGCTCGACCAGTTCGAACCAGGCCGGCGTGGTCCCCACCACGCGAATGTCCATCTTGGCCAGGGGGGAACTTGCGCTTTTCTTGATGATTTTGGCCGGGACGACCCGCTGCACACTGGGCAGGGTCGTGGCGATCCGGTCGATATCCGCGTAAGTCAGTCCGTAGACACTGGTAAAGGAACGATTGCCCGAGGACATCTCCTGGTCCTCCACGGGCTTGACCGAGTAGAGCAGGATGTTGTTGGAGCCGAGTTTGCGGATCGTCTCCAGGGCGGCGGCCCCGGCGCCTTCTCCCACGGCCAGCATGGCGATAACGCTTCCCACGCCGAAGACCACACCCAGCATGGTCAGCACCGACCGCATCTTGTGCAGCAGAAGGTTCTTGATGCCCAGTTGGATGTTCCGGACGATCTTGAGGGATTTCATCTGCCCGACTCCACAACGCGGTCGATGCATCCATCCTTCATATGCAGATGCAGCGGTGCCCAGGCGGCGATATCCGGTTCGTGCGTCACCAGCAGGATGGTTTTTCCCTGGGCGTGGAGTTGGCTGAGCACCTGCATGATCTGGTCACTGGTCTGCGAGTCCAGGTTGCCGGTGGGTTCGTCGGCCAGCAGGACGGTCGGATCGTTGGAGAGGGCGCGCGCGACGGCCACACGCTGCTGCTGGCCTCCGGAAAGTTCCCGGGGGCGGTGGCCCAGGCGGTCGCCCAGGCCGACGCTGTCGGCCAGCTCTCGTGCGCGCCGGGCGGACTTGCGGGCATCCCAGCCCAGGTAGAACAGGGGCAGTTCGATATTCTCCTGCACCGTCAATTGTGGAATGAGGTTGAAGCTCTGGAAGATGAACCCCAGGTGACGCAGGCGATACTGGCTCAACTGGTCGTCGTTGAGGCGCGAAACGTCGTGCCCATCCAGGAAGTAGTTGCCCGAGGTGGGGTGGTCCAGGCAACCCAGCAGGTTCAACAGCGTGCTCTTGCCCGATCCGCTGGGGCCCATCACCGCCCAGAACTGGCCCTGGTGAAACGACAGGGACACCCCGTTGAGTGCACGGACCGTCTCTGCGCCCATGTGATAATGCTTGTGGACCATCTGGAGTTCCACGACGGTCCGGGCACCGGAGCCGGAAACCGTCGATGTCGCGCTGAGCGAGCGGGTCACTATTGTTGCTCCCGCGGACTGCCCTGGCCGTCGCGGCGGCCGGGGCGGGAGTCAGAGCCCGAGGGCCTGGACCCCCGGGAACCGCCCCGAAGCTCCTGGCGTTGCTCTTCGTTGAGCGAGGAGAAGAACGTGGAGATCTTCTCGCGACCCATCTTCTGCATCAGTTCCCGCCGTTGCTCTCGGGACATGGCCTTATACTTCTCGAAGGTCAGCTCGATCTCCTCCTGCTCCTTTTCGGCTTCCGCCTGGCCGGTTTCGGTTTTCGGGGAGGTCTCCGGAATCTCCTGGTCCTGGTCCTTGCGGGACTCGGAGGCCTCGGCTTCGCTGCGTTTGGCACGGGAAAGCGGCGGGTGGAGGCTGACCTCTTCCCCGGCTTTTAGACCCTCTCGCACGTGGACGTTGGTGTTGTCGTTTCGCCCCAGTTCCACAGCGCGCCGCTCCAAGCTGCCCCCGTTTCGAATGTACACGACGTTCTGGTTGCCTTCGCGTACCACCGCCTGAAGCGGGACATAGAGGACGTCGTCGAGCTTCTCGATGACGATGGTGGCTTCGACGGGCATGCCGGCCTCCAGGCCTTGCACATCCCGGGAGATATGCACTTCGGCATCGTACTGACGAGCGCCCCCGGACCAGAAACTCGCCTGGCTGGCGCTGGGAGAGACACTGACCAGTTCCCCCCAGTACGTCCGATCGTTCACGCTGGTGGTGACCTTGACCGGCAGACGGTTGGGTCTCTCCTGCACGGCCTGCCTGAGCAGGGCGATATCCGATTCGTTGATCTTGACCTCCACCTTCACCGCGCCGGGACGGGGCATGTGGATGATCTCCTGGCCCTCGCGGACATCCTTGCCCTCTTCGAGGGTTTCGGTGCTCGAGCGATGCCATCTGCCCTCGGTGGTGGTGGCGTAGACGACTTCCCCTTGGATCGGGGCCTTGATCACGCACTTGTCCAACTGGGACTTGAGCTTCTCGAAACGCTCCTGCTGACGCGTGTAATCGATGACCTTGGCTTCCAGATCTGCCACGGCCTGGATTTCATCGGCCTTGGCCTTGCCCTTGACACGTTCGAGGTTCATTTCCGCCTGCTCGATATCGCTCTGGAGCTGTTGCGTCTGCTGGGTGTAGGTGTAGGTTTCCAGGAGGGCTTTTCGACCTTCAGCGAGTTTCTTGTCCAACTGGGCCCGGGTGACCGAGAGGCCGTCGGCCTCGAGTTCCGTCCGCGTGATGAAGCCCTTTTCGTGAAGGTCTTCGGAGTAGCCCAGTTTGTCCTGTGCGCGTCGGAGTTCGACCGATGCGATGGTGATATCGGCTTGGGCCTTGGCCAGTTCCTGGGGATACTCGCCCTCGATGTACTTCTTCAGGTCCTGCCTGGCGAATTCCAGGTCCAACTGGGCCTTGGAGATATCCGACCTGTTCTGGCTTCGGGTGACAGCAAGATTCTCCTCGGCACGGATCTTTGCCGCCCGGGCGTTGCGGACGCGGATCTCCTGGTCGGCAATCTCGTTTTCCAGGTTCGAGGTGTTCAGGCGCACGAGGAGCTGGTCCTTTACCACCGGCCCCTGCGGGACGAGATAGTCGATGGTATTGCGACCCTCGACCTGGCTCTTGAGAATCACCTTCTGGAGCGGGTTGGCTGTGCCGTTGCCGATGACCTTGATGATCAGGTCGCTGGGGCGCGTGGTGAAGAATTCGCCCTGGGCCTGCTGGGCGCCGGCCTGGCCGGCGAAGTAGAAGATTCCTGCGCCAATGCCGATAAGAAGCAGCAGACCCAGGCCGGACAAGAGAAAGATCTTCCGGCTGTTTGCGGCCTCGGGATCAGGGGTTTTCGGGTTGGTATTCATTCCACAGTCCTTTCTGGTCGACCTGGAGGAGTCCCATGTCGCGCTGGAGTTCCAGTTCCGCGACGCGGTAGTTGACCAGGGCGGCCGTCAGTGCGTTCTGTGCGGTAATGAGAGATTCCTGTGCTTCCAGGACGTCGCGGACTTCCGCCCGCCCGGCCTGGAGGAAGAGGTTGGTGCTCTGTACACGGCGTCTGGCCAGCAGAACCGCCACGGTTTGGATTGCGTAGCTCTCGCGGGCCTGCTGGAGGGTACGCAAGGCGTTACGGATATCCAGTTTGACCTGATCTTCCAGGCGTTGCATGCTTCGTACGCTCTGTTGAAGATCGATCATGCTGTTTCGAAGCTCGTTCCGCTCGGCCGTCCGTTCCCAGGGCAGCTCGAGTCTGAGCCCCAGGTTGTAGGAACCTTCGGGGATATTGAGAACGACCTCGTCGGCCCCGGCCGACCCGGCGGTTCTGCGCGCCCCGGCCGATCCGGAGGCGGTAAAGTCCAGCACGGCGCCGAGTGCATCCGCGGCGACAACGATTTTACGCTGAGCGTCGCGGATCTGTTCGATCTGGGTCCGCAGGTCCAGTCGGTTGTCCAGGGCCAATCGAATTGCTTTGGGTTCGGGCATCTCCAGCGGCCCGGCCCCGGCCAGGGAGGGGGCTACCACGTCGGGCAGCACGTCTCCATCGATACGTGGGGGCGGGTTCTGCGGATTGTCCTCCGGCTGGAGCGTGGGAGGCTCGGGGAGTTTCTTGCGGGTCGCATCGGCCAGGAGCTTGAGTTCGCTGCGATCCGGGACGACCTCGGCGTCTGTGGGCAGGCCCAGCAGGAGCTTGAGCTGGTCGGTCGCCTGGCCGAGCCTGCGCAGCGCCTGAACCCATCGGTCTCGTGCCCGCAGTTCGTCCTGCCGGGCCTGGTTGACCTGGATCTCGGGCATCCTTCCCGCATCGGCCAGGGCGCGGGCACGCTGGGCCGAGGCGATCAGGTTGCGGTAGTTTTCGCGGGCATTCTCGACCTGGTCGATCTGCTGGAGCAGGCCGAGGTACGTGCCGGCCACGTCGACGGCCAGCGTGCGACGGAACCGTTCGAAACGCCACAGCGAGTACATCACGTTGCGCTCGGCCTGGGTGAGAGGCTCGGTGACGATATGCTTTCCCGAACCGGCCAGAAGGGGAACGGTCATCGAAGCGTCCAGGAGGATGCCTCGACTGGCCCGGCCCGGGTCGCTGAGCAGTTGTGTCAGATCGAAGACAATTCGGGCCCCCATGGACGCGCCGGTCTTGAGTCGCTTGTCTACCGAAGCCTGGGCGGATTCGGCCGCATTGGAGACCGTTCCGGGCCCGTCGTGATCGGAGGTAAACACCGCCTCGATCAGCCCCCCGTAGGTGAAGCGGAAACGGTCCCGCTGGAGATCCAGCGCCAGGGCGGAGCGGAAGACATCCTCCTTGCGGGCCTGGTAATCCCGGTTGTAGGAGGCTGCGATCTGAAGAGCGTTTCGCAGGTTCAGGTGCAGGGCGGTCCCGGTCCCGCCGTCCCCGTCGGGCTCGGCAGGGGCTTGGGAAACGTCCAGGTCCGGAGGCCTGATCGATCGGCTGTCCTCTCCCAGTTCCGGGTAGTACTTGATGGGCTCCACGTATTGGATCCCCAGCGAGGCCGGGGCTGAAACCGGCAGGCACTGGTTGGTCAGCAGGCGCTTGCGGATGGTTTCGGCCGGGGTGCCCAGGGCAAAGTCCTCGACGCCCCCCGGGCTCCGCGCCAGGGCCTCATCGATGATTTCATAGGCGACCTCATCGGCCTGTTTCCGGTGTTGCCCCGGGCTGTAGCATCCAATTGCAACAAGAACAATGGAGGCTGCTGTTGGCAGGGCAATGACCCAGCGGGAAAGTCGTGGCGGTTTCTTGCGCGAGAATCTCATGTTGCCTCGGTCCCCTTTGCGACGGCGCCGTGGAGGAAAAGTTTCAGGATTGTTTCGTGGGTTCTACAGGGCTCGGGGATCTCCTGCAGGTCGCGGGCCCGCGTTCGGAGCATGCCCAGCAGGACGGCGGCCAGGATTTGCGGCTCGATGTCCGGGCGGATCTGGCCGGCCCGGGCTCCCTCGTCCAGGACATTGGCCAGGGCCTGGACGATCTTGCCTCTCTGGCGGAACATGTCCTTCTTCAGGGCGGATCTTCCCGTGGCCAGTCGCGCCTCTTCGGTTTGCATCATGCGGAAGAGCTGCCTGCGCGTGGAGAAGAACTCCCCGATGATCCTGCAGGCCCGGAGGAGTCTTTCATGGATTTCCCCCTCGGGCCGGATCTGCCGGATCAGGTCGTGCAACTCGTCGTAGCCGCTGGTAGCCACCTGGTAGAAGAGGTCTTCCTTGTCGCGAAAGTAGCGATAGATGGTGCCTTTGCCGACCCGGGCGGCCTGGGCGACCTGGTCCATGGTGATTTCGTGGAAGCGACGGGAGGTAAAGAGCTTCTCGGCACTGCTCATGATCTGCCGCCGCTTGGCCGGGGATGTTGTGGACATGACGGGAAACCTTTTGAACACGTGGAACTGACCAGTCAGTTCCGTTTCTCCGAGTATCGCACACTTCCGGGCGGCAAAGCAATGGGCACCCAAAGGAATTCTTACTCGGGCGGGGATGCGTCGAGGAATTCGTCCAGATTCGTCTTCATCTGACCTAGAGTGTACTGACAAGGGCAAGGAGGTACAGTGATGAAACGCAAGACGGCAATGGTGTTATTGACGGCGGGAATCTGCTTCTGGGCCCAGGGGGCCCAGGCGGAGATTCTCTATGGGAGCTACGAGGGCTCCTGGTTCAACCAACGGTTCGGCTCGACCGGCGAGGTGGATTTCACGGCCAGTCGATCCGGGTCGGATGTGACGGTGATTGTGGATTTCGGCACCAATGTGTTTGGCAGCCCGGAGGATCTGCCGCCGATCGCCCTGGAAGGCACGGTCGACGGGGCCGGACAGATCAGCCTGACCAAGACCGGGGATCCCATGCTCGGAGATGTGAATGTAGCGATCACGCCCGAAGGTCTGCTGACGGCGACGGTCGAAAATGTTCCCTCCAGCTTCGTGGTCTCGGGCAGCGTAAGCGGCTCGATCGCCGACGGGCAGATCGATCTGGACTACGCCCTGGTGACCAACGAGCCCGGCGATCAGCCTTCGACGCCCGGCACGTTGGAGGCCGTCCTGGTCCCCGAACCCGGGACCCTGGGGCTGCTGCTTCTGGGCGGGCTGGGCGGAATGACGCGGCGCCGCCGAACCGGCGCATAGGCTCAGTCCCGTCCCGACCGGAAAAAAGCAAGGCCCGCGACGTTTGACGGTCGCGAGCCTCTGCCTGGTGTCTGACGTTTTTGCGTCAGGATATTGCCTTCGTCTAATACCGGTAGTGTTCGGGCTTGTAGGGACCTTCCAGCGGAACGCCGATGTAGTCGGCCTGTTCCCGGCTCATTCTGGTCAGCTTGGCCCCGAGTTTCTCCAGGTGCAGGCGGGCGACCTCTTCGTCAAGTTCCTTGCTGAGGCGGTAGACGCCCACTTCCTTGGGGTCTTGCCACAAGTCGATCTGCGCCAGCGTCTGGTTGGTGAAGCTGTTGCTCATCACAAAGCTCGGGTGGCCGGTGGCACAGCCCAGGTTGACCAGGCGTCCCTTGGCCAGCAGGTAGATGCAGTGTCCGTCGGGGAAGGTGAACTTGTCCACGGCCCCTTCGCGCTCGGGCTTGATCTGCTCATGCTTGATGCCGGGGTAGTTCATGAGCTTCTCGACCTGGATCTCATTGTCGAAGTGCCCGATATTGCAGACCACCGCATGGTCCTTCATCTTGGCCATGTGATCGATGGTGATCACGTCCTTGTTGCCTGTGGTAGTCACGTAGAAGTCCGCGGTGGGCAGGGCGTCTTCGACCGTGGCGACCTTGTAGCCGGCCATGCAGGCCTGCAGGGCGCAGATCGGGTCGATCTCGCTGACCCAGACCTGGGCGCGTTCGTTCTTCATCGCCTCGGCCGAGCCTTTGCCCACGTCACCGAAGCCGCAGATCATCGCGGTCTTGCCGCTGATGAGCACATCCAGGGCGCGCTTCAGGCCGTCGGTCAGGCTGTGACGACAGCCATAAACGTTGTCGAACTTGCTCTTGGTGACCGAGTCATTGACATTGATGGCCGGGACGAGCAGTTCGCCGGCCTTTTGCATATGGTAGAGACGATGCACGCCGGTGGTGGTCTCTTCGCTGACGCCCTTCCAGTCGGCCACCAGCCGATGCCAGAACTGATCGTCCTCGGCGAGTTTTTCCTTGAGGATCTTGTTGACGATCTTCAGCTCGGCGTTGTCGGTGGGCTCATCGAGGATGGAGGGGTCTTCCTCGGCCTGGTATCCACGATGCACGATCAGCGTCGCATCGCCGCCGTCGTCGACGATCAGGTTCGGGCCTTTGCCGTCGGGCCAGGTCAAGGCCTGAAGCGTGTACTGCCAGTATTCTTCGAGTGTCTCGCCCTTGTAGGCGAAGACGGGAACGCCCGCTGCGGCGATGGCGGCTGCGGCGTGGTCCTGGGTGGAGTAGATATTGCACGTGGCCCAGCGGACGTCGGCGCCGAGTTCCACGAGCGTTTCGATCAGCACAGCGGTCTGGATAGTCATGTGCAGGCTGCCCATCACGCGGGCGCCGGCCAGGGGTTTGTCCGGGCCGTATTTGTTGCGCGTGGCGACCAGGCCGGGCATTTCGTGTTCGGCGATTTCGATTTCCTTGCGTCCCCAGCCGGCCAGGGCGATGTCGGCGATCTTGCAGTCGTTGGTTGGCGATACGGTATCAGTCATTCAGATGTTCCTCTTGGAAAAAAAGAGCAGGGCTTTGCGGACCTCAAACCAGAGCGAGTAACCCAATTCTTTTCGTGCTATAGCTACCTGCAGTGGGCCCTGTCATCATCCGGCTGCTGCGACAATGCTACGGCATTGCCTGTATCGCCGTCCTTGACAGGTCCCCCTTCGCTGACGCTCAACATCGAAAACTCTTGTGTCACTCACTCTAGAGCCCTCACGGTGCAGCGGCATTGCGGTCATCGCTGCATCGCCGAGAGCAGAGACGTAAAAGTATACGACATGCGGGTCCTTGCGTCCACAGCTTTTGTCAAGTGGCGGTTTGAGCCCATGCGAACTTCGATACCTTTTCTACCGCTTGCCACTTTGCAGCGGAGCTTTACTTGCCCGCCTCGCCGGTGGTAAGATGACGCATTGACACCTCCGGTTTCGGGGCGCGTTATGGTTGACAAAGAAACTCAAGGCCGTCGGCGACGCGGGCGTGCAGGCCGCATCCTGTCGGCTGCTGCGCTCTGGTTTGGCTCGCTTTTCTGCATTTCGATGCTCCCGGTGGCGGCGATGTATTTACTCAACCCCTCCCGGGAGACTCCCGCCGGGGCCGATGCGACCCCCCCGGGCGAGATTGACAAACCGCAGGAGTCCGACGCCCAAGCGTCTTCCCGTTACATACCCGACAAGGCCCAATTGCAGGCCCTTCTGGAAGAACGAGCCTCCAAGGCGCGGGTATCTCCTCACAACCGTCTGAGCCAGGGAATTCATTCGCCACGTTTCTTCCGTGGCCAGCAGTTTGATCTTCTTCTGCTCATGCAGTTTTACTTCGGCTGGGGTCCGGCTGATCGGGTGGATGTCCTCGAAATCCGGCCGGACCCGCACACCGGGACATATCTGGTGGATGTGCGGCTTCGCCAACCGCCGCTGCCGGCCAGGTCGCTGACGCTCAAGATCGGCCCCCGGTCGGCTGGCTGGAGCCCGACCAAGCCACCAACCGATGACTGGGAGATTCGCGATGCGATCGATCAGGTGACGAAGATCTCCGCCTCTGCGTTGCTGGCCTCGCGGTACTCTGCCATTCTGCGCGAGCAAGTCACCCGGGAGGGCTTTCTCCCGATCGACAAGGCTGCCTACTTTCTGGTCCGGTCTGCCCAAGACTCAGCCGACCTGCTGGACGGTGCCCCGGAAAAGGATCTGCCCAGTCTCTGGCTTCTCTACCGGCAGGCCATTTTGACCGAATCGCTTTTCGCCCAAGCCCGGTACGACGAAGCCTGGCAGGAGGCCCAGCAGCTGCGACGCCTTCGCCCCGACGGGGCCCTTTGGAAGTTGCCGGCCTCTCAGATTCTCTACCAGAAGGGTCAGCCTCAACGGGCCCTGACTCTGGCGCTGGAAGTCCGCCAGGCGACGCCTCTGCCTGTCTTGCGGAACGAACGGCTCATCGCCTACGTGGCCGAGGGAACCGGCAGGAAAGGCCTGGCCCTGCAGGCCTGGCAGAGGGCGGCCGAGGCGGATCCCGATAACGTCGAGGCGCTGGTGAGCCTGGCCCGGGCGTTGCCCCCTGCCCGTGTCGATGAGGCCGCCAGACGCCTGGAGGATGTGCTCAGCCCGGAGCAGGTTTTCGTTCAGGTGGTTCCTCAACTTCGCAACAGCGGACATTGGCAGGCCCTTGGAGCGATGGCCGGCCGGTACTGTCGTCTTGTCCCGGAGGATGCCACCGGATGCCTGGCGATGGGAGAGGCGCTGTTGCGGCAGGGCAAACCCGACGAAGCCATCGCGCCCTTGCAGAAGGCCTTGGACGCACCGTATTTCGAGTACCGCCATGCCTGCTTCGAGTACCTCCTGGAGGCGATGGTCCAGACAGGCCACGACTACCTGGAAGCCTTCGCACTGCTGCCCGAAGAGCACCGGGCCGATGCGTTGGACCCGTTGGCCATCCGATTTCGAGACCAGGGCAACGATCAGGGTCTGGAGCAACTCGTTGAGGCCTACGAGAATCTTTACGGGGCGAACCTGGACAGCGATTACTGGCGGGCGGAGATCCTGCGTATGCGAGGCAGGTTCTCCCAGGCCGATGCCGTCTGCATCCTGCTGGCTTCGCGAGCGGATTTCAACGGCGTCTTCCAGGAGGATGTCAGGCATCTGCGGACACGCATTTGGCTCGAATGGGATAAACCCATCGAAGGCTACAAGAAGATTCAGCCCCGCGAGAAAACCTTCTATCAGATCGCCGAGTCGCTGTCTCAAGAGGCCCGGCTGGAAGAGCTCGAAGCGTTGATCCAGGCACATGGCCAGCAGGCCGGGGAAGATCCGAACCTCAATCTGTTCCGTGCGGAGCTTTCTTACCAGAACGGTCGACACGATCGGGCCTTGGCCCAAGCGAGATCCTATTTCGAGGACCTGGATCCGGAGATGATGCCCGAGAGGAAGAGCTATGACGTAGCCGTTCGGAGCCTGCTGCATCTGCTGCGGTACGAAGAAGCCCTGGAGTTGGCCCGTCAGTGGCAGCGTTTCTCCGGCGATGCACAGTTCGAGGCGCTGGTCTGGGCGGCTTCGGGCCAGGCTGAGCCGGCCTTTTCCGCCATGAAACGCATGGAACAGGCCGGCAGTTCTCCCCAGCCTTTCTACTATGACGAGGACATCGGGCAGCTTCTGCGAAATCACCCGGCCTTCCAGTCGGTTCGCGAGGTCTGGCCGGTTCCGGACCTGGAGGACAACGAACCGGAGGGAGGCAGCGGCCCGTCGGAGCTGTAGTTTTTTTCCGAAGGGGTAAATCCATCCAGGCTGCCGCGACGTCCAAGATGGGCAGAGCCAATGATATCAGCGGCGCAGGAGCCCGTGATTACGCAGACGACTTCTTCCAGTCCGGATTCTCCCCCGCCGGTCGCCGCGGCCGGTGAGCAGCGACTCCGCGCCGAGATCGGCGCCTGCTGCCACGCCGTCCGGTGCTACCTGCTGGCGATGACGGGAAACTGGCACGAGGCCGACGAAGCCGCTGCTGAGGCCCTGGCAAGGGCCTGGCAGAAACGTCACCTGTTCGACGGGCGAAGCCAGGTGCGGACGTGGATCTTCACCATCGCCCGCAATCACTGGAGAGACGAAATCCGCAAACGCAAACGCAGGCCAAAGAGGCAGGATATGCAGGACATACCGGAAACCGCCCTGGCCGTCGACGCCGACCCCGCTGCTGGACTGGACCGCGGGCCCCTGCAAGAGGCTATCGCCCGCGCGATGGCTTCGCTGCCCGAGGAACAGCGCGAAGCGATCGCCCTCCGCCAGGGCCAGGCACTGACGTTTCGGGAAATCGGCGAATTGCTCGATGTCCCCCTGGCCACCGTCAAGAGCCGCGTCCGCTACGGACTGGAGAAGTTGGCTGAGAAACTCGCCTCCTACCGCAAGGAGCTGCTGCCATGAACTGCGACACCTGTCAGGACCTCCTGCTGGAATACCTCTATCAGGAACTCGATGATGCCCGCCGCGAGCAGGTCGCCTCTCACCTGCAACGATGCGAAGCCTGTGCTGAAAAGCTCGATACGCTCCGGCTGGGAAGAGCGGCCCTCCAGAGGAGAATCGACGACGGCCAAGGCCGAAACGACCAGGCCATCCTGGCCGGTGTGTTTGCTGTCCCCGACGTCAAAGCTCAAGATGGAGGCCGGCGGGTGTATCGTCCCCGGTGGTTCGCGCCCGCCCTGGCGGCCGCTGCGGTGGTCCTGGCGGTCGTTGGCCTCTGGCTGACCATGCCCGATCCGGGCAACTATGTCCGGGCCGAGCCTCCCCAGCCGAAGATTATCCGAAAGGGCGTGAGCCTCACCATTCTTTCCACGCCTCCGGATACAAACACGATCTACCCGGGCCCGGATCATCCGGATCGCCGCAAGCCCTGGCGGCTCTCGGGCCAGTGGAAGCAGGGATACGAGTGCGGCTGGCCGGGCCTGGCCCTGGTGCGCGACGAACGGGCGGTGACGAATCTGCCCAGGGGCGCCTCGACCGTGCGGCTTACCGACGTGCCCACAGCCATCGTTCCCGACAGTGTCCGGCTCGGGGGGGCTGGGGGCAAGGTGGCCCTGCTGGAGCAGAACTACCAGTATGACCTGGCCTCGGCCTCAACCGCTCTGGACCGCTACATCGACAGAAACCTGACGCTCACGCTCGATGAAGCCGGGCCGATTACCGGCCGGCTGCTCAGCTACGATGCGGGCTTCCTGGTTGTCCAACCGGCCGGGGAGGGACCCCGCAGCATCCCCCGCAGCGAGGTCCGCAGTGTGACGTTTCCCGAACTGCCCGACGGGCTGCTCAGTAAGCCCACGCTGATGTGGAAGCTGGACAACCTAGGCCCGGCCCGGCAGGACATGACGGTCGCCTATCTCACCTACGGTCTGAAGTGGCGGGCGGATTACGTGCTCAAGTTCACAGGCAAACAGGAGTCGAAGAAGGACCCCGACGGGCAGACTGCGATCTACGACACGGCCGACCTGGTCGGTTACGCCACGGTCACCAATGAATCCGGCGTAACGTACGAAGACGCTCAGCTCAAGCTCATGGCCGGCGATGTGAACCTGCAGTTTCCCTCCCCGGCCAAGTGGTTTAAAGACCTCAAATGGTCCATGGAAGACTCTGGCGGCGAGATGAGGGAGCAGATGACCCAGAAGAGCTTCTTCGAGTATCACCTCTACACCCTGGGCAGAAAGACCACGATCCGCGACCGCCAGACCAAGCAGATCGAGATGATCACGGCCTCTCAGATCAAGCTCAAGCGAAGCTACGTCTATCGGCCCAAGTTCAATCAGCATGTCTCGGTTGTCAGTGAACTGGCCAACGAAGAGGCCAACCAGCTCGGCAAGCCGCTGCCCAAGGGGCAGGTCCGTCTGTGGGTGACGCCCGGGGAGGGGCAGGAGCCGATCTACGCATCCTCTTCCCAGATCGATCACACGCCCGTGGATGAGAAGGTTCGCTTCCACTGGGGCTACTCGTTCGATCTGACGGGCCAGGCCAAGGCCCTCGAGACCCGCAAACTCGGCCCCGACCACTGGCGCGAGACGTGGCAGTACACGCTGCGAAACCACAAGAGCTATCCGGTGACCATCACGCTGATGCTGGATTTGCCCAAGACGACCTACCAGATCGACGCCGGCCGCGACTGGCATGCAAGGCAGGTCGGCGTGGTGGAAATCGACGTGACCGTCGAGCCCGACAGCCAGTCGGTTGTGGACGTGACACACCGATACGATAACGACGGCGGACGATGGGCAGGGCAGACAGATGAAAGATGATGAGATGAAGGATCCAAAGCCCTGTTCCCTGTACCTGCTATAGAAATCAAACTGCAAACTGCATAGGAGAACGATGATGAAACGATTGCTGACATTGCTGCTGGTCCTGGCCCTTTCGCCGCTGGCGACGGCCCAGGAGGACAAACCCGACCCGGGCGTGGCCCTGACGGTCTACAACGGCGGATACGGCGTGGTCCGCGAGGTGCGCAAGCTCACCATCGACCCGAACGGTCGCGTGGAGTTCAAGGACGTTCCCACCGCCATCGACGCCACCACCGTGCACTTCAAGAGCTACACCCAGCCCGGGGCCAAGCTGCTGGAACAGAACTACCAGTACGACCTGGTCTCGGCCGACAAGCTCCTCCAGAAATACATCGACCGCGAGATCGACGTGGTGGCCCAGGGACATGTCTACACCGGCACGCTGATGAGCTTCGACGGCGGACAGATCGTGATGAAGGAAGAAGACTCCGGCTCGATCGTCATGATCCGCAGAGGCGATCACGTCAAGGACATCCGCTTCAAGTCGCTGCCCGAGGGGCTCTTGACCCAGCCCACGCTGGTCTGGCTGGTCGACGCCCGCCCCGCCCAGCACCTGGTCGAGGTGAGCTACCAGACGGGCAATATGAACTGGCACGCCGAGTACGTTCTTGTACTCAACAGGGATGACACCCAGGCCGACCTGACCGGCTGGGTCAGCGTGCAGAACAATTCCGGCAAGACCTACCACGATGCGAAACTCAAGTTCATCGCCGGCGACGTGCGACGCATCCAGCCTCCCCAGCAACGAGCCATGGAGATGGCGCTGTACCAAAAAGGTAGGATGTCTGCTAAGCCCCAGATGCAGGAAAAGGCCTTCTTCGAGTATCACATGTACACGCTCCAGAGGCCCAGCACACTGGCAAGCAACGAAGTCAAACAGCTCGAGATGTTCACTCCGGCCGACGGGGTGAAGGTCGAGAAGAAGTTCCTCTACAACCCCATGGGCAACTTCCGCTGGAACTGGGGCGGACGCTACGATCAGAAGACCTTCGGGGTGGATACCCAGAGCAAGAAGGTCAATGTGTTCGTCGAATTCACCAATGCCGAGAAGAACAACCTGGGCATGCCCCTGCCGGCCGGGAAGGTTCGCGTCTACAAGCAGGACCCCGAGGACAAGGCCATGGAGTTCGTCGGGGAGGAGCAGATCGACCACACGCCCAAGGATGAAGAGTTGTCCCTTCAGATCGGCAACGCCTTTGACATCGTGGGTGAGAGAAAGCAGACCGATTTCGCACGCAGGCCCAACTGGATCCGCGAGAAGATCGAGATCAAGGTCCGCAACCACAAGAAGGAAGCGGTGGAGGTCCGCATCAAGGAGCCGCTCTACCGCTGGACCAACTGGGAGATTACCAGCGAAAATCATGAGCACGAGAAGCTCGATAGCCGAAACGTCGCCTGGGACGTGAAGGTCCCCGCCGACGGCGAGGTGACGCTGAATTACACCGTCGAGTATACCTGGTAAGATTCGCCGGCAGAATACGGCCGAAGCAGATCGGCCTGGGTTGCGGGCTGCCACAGGGGGCCGGCAGCCTGGGCCGGTTTGTTATCGGTCCAGGTCGATCTGAAGCTTCTGGGCCAGTTGGACCAAGGCCTTGCCGGCCTGGATGTACTCCTCGAAGCCGCTGTAGTGGTTGCTCTCCATGAATCGCATGTGGGGTTCGAGGGTCAGGCATCCTTCAAAGCCGTTTTCGGCCAGCACGGCCAGGCACTGTCCGATGTTGGCCCCTCCCTGTCCGGGCAGGCAGAACGTCGAGAGGTCGCCTCGCTGCTTGAGGTCCTTGATATGGACTTCCCGGACGTAGTCGATCAGTTGGGTCAGGGCACCGAGCGGGTCATGTCCGGCGCTATAGAAGTTGGCCGGGTCAAAGAGCATTCTCAGCCCCGGGGTATCTACGGCGGAGAGCACCTCCATGCAACCCGAGGGCGAGTGGGTCAACTGGTCGGTTTCTCGGGAGTTTTCCAGCAGGAGGCAGCAGCCGGCCTGCTGGGCTTTTTCGGCCATGCGGGAAAGCCAGTCGATGGTTCTGGCCTTCTGGTCCGGCTGGGACATCTGCTCGAGCCCGGCAAAGCCCATGGTCCGAATGCCGGTCACTCGGGCCTGCCGGGCCCGGTCCAGTAGCAGGTCGAGCATTTCCAACTGGGCCGGGAGATTCTCCTCGGCCAGGGGGACCTTGCCCAGATCGGCCGCCAGGGAAATGACCTGGAAATTCCGCGACTGAATCTGTTCAAGGACTTGGTCATAGGCGGTGTCACTGAGGTCCTGAACGTTTCGGCCATCAACCGCCCGCAGGGAAACATAGCGCGTGGGGATCTTCTCCAGGGCATCCAGGCCGATGTGCAGATCCCAGTCCGGCGAGGGTTCGTCGTTCACGCCTGCAAGACGCATGGTCATGGTGTCTCCAGATCCTTCGCGAAGGTCGGCCCCGCAGCCTGGAGCAGCTTGGAGAAGCGGCCCAGACCTGCCACCGGCCCCGTTGGGTGCATGCCTTGCGTGAGGATGTCAGATTGGTTACAGCTTTTTGGCTTTTGGAACAAGCGAGCGTTGGTTGTCAGGCTGGAAACGAAACGGCCTGACGGTCTATTTCATTTTCGGCATTTTCCTCAAATTCCGCCACTAGATGTAACCCTTTTTCATTCAAAGGTGTTGTGATTTTTCTTGTTCAAAATACGAAATTCTCCTCTGGATTCGGGAATTCGCCCGGAGGCCTCGATTGGCAAGGAGAATCCCGCAGACCTTCCGGACGTGGAAGAGATGTCACTTTGTGCTTGAAGGGCAAAATCTTTCGTTTGAGCCTGGAGGGTATGAGAAAAGTGCCGGATAGGGTGCTATAGTTAAAATGATTATTTCAATTGTCCTTTACAGGAAGGGTACAACGTGGCCTCCAGGAGTGACGGCGTCGAGACGAGGCAGAAGCTGCTCGAAGCGGCCACTGAGATCTTCGCCCGGAAGGGGTTCCGGTCGACCCGTGTGGCCGAAATCTGCAAATTGGCCGGGGCCAACGTCGCCGCGGTGAACTACCACTTCGGCTCGAAGGTGGCCCTGTATGCCCAGGTGTGGCGCGAAGCCTTCGCCGAGGCCGCCAAGGCCCTGCCCATCGACGGCGGCGTAGATCCCCGTGCTCGGCCCGCCGACAGGCTCAAGGGGTTCATCCGCAGCATGGTCTGCAGGATCCTGCGGCATGGCCAGAGCGGCTCGGGCCGGCTCCTGCTGGGAGAGATGAGTCAACCCACCCCCGAGATTGCCCGGATCCGCCACGCCTGCATCGAGCCGATCCAGGATCATCTACGGAGGATTGTGGCCGAGCTGCTGGAGACCGATCCTGCCGGCCGGCACTGTGATCTGGCCATGATGAGCATACTCAACCAGATGCTGGCCATCGGATTTCGCGCCGGCCGCAAGCCGCCGATCCTCGGAGGCGGGACCTTTGACGACTCGGAAATCGAGGAACTCATCGAGCACCTCTGTCGTTTCAGCCTGGGAGGCCTGAGTGAAATCAAGGCCAACGTCGATCTGTGTCCTGTGTCCTCCGGCGAGGCCGAAGTATGAGAATCTCCATTGCCTACCCGATCCTCTCAGCAGCGGTTTGGCTGATCCTGGCCGGCTGCACGAGCCCGGACCGGCAGGTTTCCATGCCGGTACAACTCGCCCAGCGCGGGCCGCGCGGCGGAACCATCGAACTCCAGCAGCAGTGGTGGCTTGCCTTCGAGGATGAAGAGCTCGACCGGGTCATCCGTCGCAGCCTGGCGGGGAACTTCTCCCTGGCCCAGGCGTGGAACCGCCTCGACGCCGCCCGGGCGGTTGCCCGGCGCGAAGGGGCCGACCTCTGGCCCCAGGTGGACGTGGGAGCCGCGGGCTCTCGAACCCGAACCCGCCGCCAGGACAACACAACCTATACCACCAGCTACCTAGGCCAACTTCTGGTCGGTTACGAGGTCGACCTCTGGGGCAGGATCCGCTCGACCCGCCAGGCAGCCATCCTCGATGCCCGGGGACGCGAGCAGGACGTCCAGGCCGCCGCCATTACCCTCTCTGCCTCCGTGGCTGCAACATGGGTCCAGTTGGCCGAGTCGCTGGGGCAGGAGCAACTGCTTGCCGAGCAGACCCAGACCAATCAGCAACTGCTGGAGCTGTTTACCCAGCGCTTCCGACAGGGACGCGTCCAGGCCATCGACGTGCTGCGCCAGAGACAACTGCTGGAGTCGACCCGTTCGCTTGCGGCGTTGGCTTCGCAGCGATCGGCCTTGCTGAAGCATCAGCTTGCCCTGCTCCAGGGGCTTGACCCGGCGACCGAACTGCCCTGGCCGGAGGATCTTCCAGAGCTATCGCCCCTGCCGGTCGTGGACGACGCCATGAGCCTGCTGAAGCGCAGGCCCGATGTTCGCAGCGCCCGTTTGGCGGTGGCTGCCCAGGATCAGCGCCTCGCGGCGGCGATTGCGGCCCAGTATCCCCGGCTGAGCCTTTCGGCAAGCCTGGAGACGTCGGCCTCCAACGCCGGAGACCTGTTCGAGGACTGGCTGGCCCGGCTGGCGGGGAACCTGGCCCATCCGCTGTTTGACGGCGGCAGACTGGGAGCCGAAGTGGACCGCAATCGGAACCGCCGGGAAGAAGTACTCAACGCTTACGGCCAGACGGTGCTCGAAGCCCTGGCCGAGGTGGAGGACGCCCTGGCCCGTGAGGCCTGGCAGCGGCGATACGTCCAGAGCCTCCGGAAGCAGTTGGAGACCGCCGATGAACTCCTGAAACGGACCCGGGCTTCGTATCTCAATGGCCAGGTCGACTATCTCCGCGTTCTGGACGCGGTGACCTCCCGTCAGCAGACGCAGAGACAGTTGCTCCAGGCCCGCCGCGATCTGGTGGGATTCCGGATCCAGCTCTACCGATCCCTGGCCGGCGACATCCCCCTGGAGCGCCCCACGCCGGGCGAGGCATTGGCCGGCGACCCGAGAGAACAGACCGATTCCCAGAAGCAAGGCAGATAGCCAAATGACAGACACACCTGCAAAGAGATCCCGCCCCGCAAGGATGCTGGCCGGACTGGTTCGAATCGTCGTGCCGCTGATCGGCCTGGCCGGGGCCGTCCTGGGGGCCAGATACATGTTCCAGAACCCTCCTGAGAGTCGACGAGGAAAGCCCCGGCGTCTGGCCCGGCTGGTGGAGGTCCGTCAGGTCAGCCCGACCAGCCACAAGGCCATTGTGGAAGCGATGGGCCACGTCAGGCCGGCGCGCCAGGTGCAGCTGAGACCCAAGGTGGCCGGGCCCATCGAGTGGGTCAACAAGCAGCTTGAACCCGGGGCCGTGTTCGATACCGGCGGGGAATTGATGCGCATCGAGCAGCGGGATTATGAAATCGCGAAATTGCGGCGGGAAAGCGAAGTCAAGATCGCCGAATCCCAGGTGACCGAAGCCAGAAAGCGCCTGGCCATGGCCCGGAAGGACCTCCAGGTGGAACGGGGCGCCCAGGCCGTAGCCCTTCAGGACTACGAAGCCCTGGGAGAAGAGATCGCCGAAGAAAACCGGGACCTTGTGCTTCGCAAGCCGCAGTTGGAGGCAGCCCGGGCGGAGGTCGAGGCCGCCCAGGCAGCGGTGGAGTCAGCCACTGCTGCGCTTACATCAGCCGGGCTGGCACTGGAAGAGGCCCAACTGGATGTGAAGCGAACCACGATCGTGGCTCCCTTCCCGGTCGTGGTGGTGGCCAAGCGCGTCGACAAGGGAGATACGGTGAGCACGTCCACGCCGGTAGTGGAACTGATGGGCACCGAGGAATTCTGGGTGGAGGTCTCCCTCCCGCAGAGCGACCTGCGTTGGATCGTCCTTCCCCGCGGGAAGCAGACGCCCGGATCAACGGTGCGGGTTTACAACCCGGCTGCATGGGGCCCGAAGGTCTACAGAACCGGCAAGGTCATCCGGCAACTGCCCGGTGTCGACCAGGCCGGGCGAATGGCCAGAATCCTCGTGAGTATTCCCGATCCCCTCGGCCTGAAAGACCCCGAAGCCCAGGAGTTGCTGGCCGAAGATTACGTCAAGGCCGAGATCTACGGACGCGAGCTGGAGAACATCATCGACCTGCCGCGCTCCCTGGTGCGTTCCGGTGACCAGGTCTGGATCTTGACCGACGAGGGCAAGCTGGAGATCCGACCGATCGACATTGCCTACCGCTCCCGGGACATCGTCGCGGTTCAGGGCGGCCTGGCTGCGGGCGAGAGAGTGGTGGTGACGGACCTGGCCGCCCCGGTGGAGGGCATGGATCTTCGAACGGCCGGGCAAGGACCCCCATCTGCCCGGGCTTCCTCTCAAGACGACGCCCAGGCCGGCGGCTCGGAGCAGACGGCCACTGAGACGAACGCTCTGACCGATGCCGCCCCGGAGGCAAGGCCATGAGCGATTCCCCCCTGACAGACAAAGACCGCGGCGGCATCATCGGATGGATGGTCCGCAATCGGATCACCCCCAACATCATGATGCTCACCTGCCTGTTGGGCGGGCTGTTCATGGCCACTCGGATCAAACAGGAAGTCTTCCCCGAGTTCTCGCCCGATACGGTCAGCGTGCGAGTCGCCTATCCCGGGGCCAGTCCCGAAGAGGTCGAGCAGGGGATCATCCTGGCCGTCGAGGAAGCCATCCGCGGCGTGGACGGGGTCAAGGAGATCACCGCGGTGGCCTCCGAAGGCTCCGGTATGGTCACCGCCGAGTTGACCGAAGACGCCGACCGACAGAAGACCTACCAGGACATCCAGCAGGAGGTGGATCGGATCCGAACCTTCCACGGCGACGTGGAAGACCCGGTCGTGACGCTCAATGTGCGCAAGCGCGAGGTGGTGGAGCTTCTGTTGCACGGGCAGGTGAAAGAAGCCCCGCTTCGCGAGACGGCTGAACTCGTCCGCGACCGATTGCTCCAGCACGAAGGGATCAGCCAGGTCGAGCTGGTCGGTGCCCGGGAATACGAGATCCAGATCGAACTGACCGAGGAGGCCCGCCGCCGCTACAACCTGACCATCGACGAGTTGGCCCGGAGGATCCGCCGGGCAGCGCTGGAGACTCCGGGGGGTAAGATCGAGACCACCGGCGGGGAGATTCTGCTTCGCGTCACGGAACGGCGGGACTGGGCCAGGCAGTTCGCCCGGTTGCCGATTCTGGTCGAGCCTGACGGTACGCTCCTGCGGCTGGAGCAGATTGCCGACGTCCGCGAGGACTTCGAGGATACCGATGCCGAAGCGACGTTCGCCGAGATTGTGGAGAAGCCGGAGAAACGTTCGGCCGGTGGGGAAGATGGCGACTCGCTGGCCGTGGTCGAGGACCGGGCCATCGGCGTGGAGGTCTTCCGCATCGGCGAGCAGACGCCGATCGGCGTTTCCGATGCGGTGAAGGAAGCAATGGCCGAGATCGAAAAGGACCTGCCCGCCGGCATCAACTGGTCGATCCGCCAGGACCGCAGCGACATCTACCGCCAGCGGCTGGAACTGCTGCTGCGAAACGCATTTCTGGGCTTGATTCTCGTGCTTCTCCTGTTGGGGTTGTTTCTGGAGTTTCGACTGGCCTTCTGGGTTACGATGGGCATCCCGACCTCGTTTCTGGGAGGCATGCTCTTTCTGCCCTGGATGGACGTCTCGATCAATATGATTTCCATGTTCGCGTTCATCATCGCCCTGGGCATCGTGGTCGATGACGCCATCGTGGCCGGCGAGAACATCTATGAATACCGCCAGAAGGGCATGGGCCTTTTGGCTGCTGCCATCCAGGGCGCCAAGGATATCACCTTGCCGGTGACCTTTTCGATTCTGACCAACGTGGTCGCCTTCCTGCCGCTGTACTTCGTTCCCGGATTCATCGGCAAGATCTGGCGGGTGATTCCCCTGGTGGTCTGTACGGTGTTCTTGATCTCTCTGGTGGAGGCACTTTTCATCCTGCCGGCGCACCTGGCCCACGTGAAGCGCAAGCAGCGAACCGGACTCTCCAAGTTCCTCCACGACAGGCAGCAGGCGTTCATGGCGGCGTTTCGACGCTTTGTCCAGCATCGCTACGGCCCGTTCCTGCGACTGTGTATGCACTACCGTTCGGTGACGCTGGCCGTGGGGGTCGGTATTCTGATTATCACGCTGGCCTACATCGGCTCGGGACACCTGAAGTTCATCCTCATGCCCCGCGTGGAATCCGATGTTTCGGTGGTGACGGCGACCTTGCCTTACGGCTCTGCGATGTCGAAGATGCGACAGGTCCGAAGGGATCTCGTCCAGGCAGGCAAGGAGGTCATCGAGGAGCACGGGGGCAGAAAGCTTTCGGAAGGGATCTTCTCGCGCATTCGGGACAACCAGGTGGAGATCCGAATCTACCTGACGGATCCGAAGATTCGTCCGATTACCACCTCGCGCCTGACCGAGCTGTGGCGGAAGCAGTCCGGGGCGATGCCGGATTTGGAATCGCTGAAGTTCGAGTCCGACCGCGGAGGTCCCGGCGGCGGACGCGCACTGACGGTCGAGCTGAGGCATCGCAATATCCAGACGCTCGACCGCGCCAGTGAAGCCCTGGCCGAGAAGCTCTCGCAGTTCACAGCCGTCAAAGATATCGACGACGGGTACACCCCGGGCAAACGCCAGTTGGACTTCCGGATCACCCCGTGGGGCCAGAGCCTGGGCCTGACGGCGGAAGACCTGGCCGGCCAGATCCGCCACAACTTCCAGGGCGTAGAGGCGATTCGTCAGCAGCGAGGCCGCAATGAAGTGACCGTTCGCATCCGCCGCGCACAGCAGCAGCGCGTCGGGGAATACGATATCGAACGGATGATCGTCCAGACGCCCACGGGCGGACAGGTTCCCCTGGCCGACGTGGCCACCGTGACCCGCGGAAGGGCGTATACCACCATCGACCGACGAAACGCCGCACGTACCGTCACCGTGACCGCCGACGTAGAGCCGATCGGGGAGACGGCTACGGTCAAGGCGGACCTGGACCGCGAGATCCTGCCCCAGCTCGAGCGGGACTTCCCGGGCCTGACCGCCGGGTACCAGGGCAGACAGGCCGACGCGAAAGAATCCCTCCAGGCCCTGGTGCGGGGCATGCTTATGGCCTTGGTGGCGATTTACGTCCTGCTGGCGATTCCGTTTCGCAGCTACACCCAGCCGATCGTGGTGATGCTGGCGATTCCCTTCGGCGTTGTCGGCGCCACGGCAGGGCATCTGATCATGGGCTACAACCTTTCCATCATCAGCCTGATGGGGATCGTGGCTCTTTCCGGTGTGGTGGTCAACGACTCGCTGGTACTGATCGACTACGCCAATCGCCTTGTCCGCCAGGAGGGTTTGACGCCCTTCGAAGCGGTTTGCCAGGCCGGTGTGCGACGCTTCAGGCCGATCATGCTCACCACGCTGACCACCTTCGGGGGTCTGGCTCCGATGATCTTCGAGACCAGTCGCCAGGCGAGGTTCATGATTCCCATGGCCTTGTCGCTGGGCTACGGCATCCTCTTCGCCACGTGTATCACCCTGGTGTTCATCCCCGCGATGTACCTGGTTCTGGAGGATATCCGGGTCCTGCTGCGAAAACTTGGAAGCCTTTGGCCAAGTGACGAAGTCCTGCCGGACCCGGCCGAGCAGGAGCCCGTCTGAACGCAAAGTTCCCCGGGTCTTTCCGCGGCCTGGACTCCAGACGGGGGTCGGATTGCCCCGAATGCCTGGATCGGCTAGGATGGTGTGACGTCCAAGCCAAGGTGAGAGATGCAGATTATCGTGATAGTGGGCTTCGGCCTGACGCTGTCGATGTATCAGGTGACCGCGCAGGTCCCGACCGAATTGGCCGGCTACTGGTTCGCTCCGGCCTTGTGCGTGTACATGCTCGGGATGCTGGGTCTCAAATGGTGGGAGACCTCCCTGGTGGTCCGGGCCGCTGGCTCTTCAAGCGCGGGTCGACCCGGCTTGTGGCGCATGCGGTCGCTGTCGATCCTGTGCAACGGCTGGTTGCTCTTGGGCCCGCCGACGCTGATCCTGCTGGGCATGGGGCCTTGGATCAACTACCGCCTGGGTCTGGCTGAGGTCCCCCTGGCCGGGGAACTGGTGGCCCTGGTCCCGTTTGCCGCCGGCCTGCTGGTCCACTGGATACTGGAATATCCCATGCACCTGTTGATGCGACGCCGGGCAGCCCTGATGGACCCTGGCGACGCGGTTCAAAGCGTGGAATGGACGTTGGGCCAGTATGTGGCCTTCCAGGTTCGCACGAGTCTGCTCTTCGTGGCGGTCCCGGTGGGGATCATCCTGTTGTTGGTGGACTGCATTGAGATGTACCTCGCCCCCGCCCTGGATGGCTGGGCTCACCAGGATGCGACCATCGGCGCCCTGGTGACGATCTCTGCCCTGGGGGTCTTTCTGGTGGCTCCGCCGCTGCTGTCCAAGATCTGGAAGACCTCGCCCCTCGAGCCGGGCCCCGTCCGCGAGGAGCTGGAGGAAATGTGCAGGCGAATGCGCCTGCGCTACCGTCGTTTGCTCATCTGGCACAGCGGGGGGGTGATCGTCAACGCCGCGGTCATGGGGCTCATCGGTCCGCTGCGCTACATTCTTCTTTCCGACGGGATGCTGCGCAACATGCATCCCGAGCAGGTCAAGGCGATCTTCGCACACGAGGCCGAGCACATTCGAAGGCATCATATTTTCTACGCGATTCTCTTCGCCGTGACGACGATCCTGTTGGGCCAGAGCCTCCAGATTCTGCTGGAGACATCCGGGGTGCATCTGTTGATTTCGGTGCTTGTGGTTGTCTGCCTTCTTCTGGTGGTCTGGGGGCTGGGCTTCGGGTGGCTCAGCCGCCGGTTCGAAAGGCAGTGCGACGTGGCGGCTGCCTGGTCGTGCGGCCCACCTCCCGAGGCAAGGCAGGACCCCCAGGCAATCACGCCGGAGGGTGCGGCCGTCTTCGCCGGGGCCCTGGACCAGGTGGCCCGGCTGAACCGAATGTCCCGAAACAAATTCAACTGGCGCCATGGCTCGATTTCCTGGCGGGTGGCGTATGTGCTGCACCTGGGGGCCACGCGGAGCCGACGCGCCGAGATCGATCGCCTTGTTCGTCGAATCCAGAATGGGCTCTGGATCGGATTCGGGGCATCGGTAGCCTTTACCTGGTGGATGATGTCTCGCTAGGCAAGCAGTGGGCCTGAAGTTCAGGAGGCAGTTGATGAGTGATATTCCCATCGTCATCGTCACAGGGGCTTCGAGCGGAATCGGCCAGGCCGCCGCCGGAGTGTTTGCCGCGGGGGGCTACCGGGTGATCCTGGCCGCCCGGCGCCAGGCGAGGCTGGAACGTCTCCGGGACGCGCTGCGGCAAGAGGGGGGCAGGGCCGACGTTCACCTCTGCGATGTCTCGAAGGAATCGCAGGTGATTTCGCTTGTGGAGCAGACGTGGAATCGGTATGGCCGACTGGACGTGATGATCAACAACGCGGGGATCACCGCGATCGGTCCGGTGGATGAGCTGACAACCGACCGCATGCGCGAGATATTCGAGGTCAATTACTTCGGACTCTTCTGGGGCGCGCGGGAGGCAGCCCGGGCGATGCGTCAGCAAGGCAGCGGGCACATCTTCAACGTATCTTCGGTCATCGGTAAACGGGCAACGCCGTACCACGGCGCATACTGCGCGACCAAGTTTGCGATTGTGGGCCTGAGCGATTCGATGCGCGTGGAACTGGCGCCCTTCGGAATACGCGTTACCTGCCTCTGCCCGTCCACAACGGATACCGAGCTGTTGAGCCACTCCCGCGGGGCGCGAATCGCCGGCAAAGGTCTGAGCCGCCTGGGAGGCATGCAGGACCCGGAGGTCGTGGCCAGGAAGATCTTCTCCAGCGTCGGGAAGAATCGGCCCGAGTTGGTCCTTACCCTCGGCGGAAAGCTGCTGGCAAAGCTTGGCCCGCTGCTGCCGCGACTGACCGACCGCCTGATGGAGAAATACCGGCGTGAGTTTCTCAAGGGGATCAGCGGCCAGGAGAACACCCAGGCCTGATCGGCTTGCTTTGTGTCAGGGCCGGCCGCTTCTGCCAAGAAGTTCTCCCAACTCCGGGCAGCGCAGGAGTTTTGCCGCTGCGAAGAACGCCGCTGCGCCCGTTAAGGAACAGGCCCCGACCGTCGTGGCCAGGTCCAGCCTGCTCTGAAGCCCGATGCCGACCCCGGGCAGCAGCAGATCCCGGGTCGCCCAGATTGCTGCTGCCATGGTCAGCGATGCAGAAAGCGTTCGCAGCAAGGAAAAGGCCAGCCGTCTGCCTCCGATACGTTTCCAGCGTTTCTTGAGCACGGCCGTGAGAAGGATGGAATTCACCGAGGCCGTCAGGGCCGTCGCCAGACCGATCGCACCGGCCCGAAGGGGGGTGAAGATCAGCGAGGCCACCAGCAGGATGTTGGCCATCGAGAGGATGCAGGAAAGTCGCAGAGGTGTTGCGGCGTCCTTCTGGGCGAAGAAGGCCCGCAGGAGGATATGGTTGCAGAAGTACGCCCAGAGACCCAGGCTGTACATCCGCAGGATGTAAGCGGTCCGGGCGACATCATGGTCGGTGAACCTGCCATGGCCAAAGAGCAACTGAATGATCGGCCTGGCCAGGAGGATCAGGACCAGCCCGGAGGGGATCCCCAGGAACAGGCTCAAGCGCAGGGCCCGGTTGGCGGCAGACTGCAGGCCGGGGATGTCTCCGCGGGAGGCATAGCGGGAGAACAGCGGAAAGACGGCCGTTGCCAGCGAGATGGCCAGGATACCCATGGGCAACTGGTACAGACGGTTGGCGCCGTAAAGGCAACTGACCACGCCCTTTTCCAGGGGTCTCTGGAGGGTCCAGCCAAACAGGTGGAGCTCTGGATTGGCCGGCGTGGCGGTCATCCACCAGGCATAGAACTGGTCAAAGAAGGCCGAAAGCTGCAGAATCCCCAGGGGCACCATCATCGGCAGGGTCATCCGTGCGATGCGCTTGACTTCCGGCAGCAGGGGCACAAGCCTCGGCAGGACAGCCAGGCGGACCTTCCTGAGCAGCCAGATCGCCCCGAGAAGCTGCACAATGCCCGCAGCCGTAACGGCCAGGGACAATACGAACACCCCCTGCCAGGACGCCTCGGGTCCCCAGCGGCTGATCGACCAGGCCGCCGCGATGAGAAACAGGTTCAGCAGAATCGGCGCAAAGGCCGGATACCCGAAATGCCCCTTGCACTGCAAAGCGGCCGAGAGCAGCGCCAGAAGGCAGACCGTGAACATGTAGGGCATCACCAGCAGGACCAGTTGCAGCAGCAGCGTCCGATCCCAGCTTCCCCCGGCGGCGCTGAGCCAGGCCAGCCAGAGCCCCGCCCCGAGTTCGACCACCACCAGCAATCCCGCCAGGATCACTGCCAGGAGACCCAGGCAGTTGGCCAGGACCGTCCGGGCCTTGTCCCAGCCCTGTGCTTCGGAGACTTCCGTCATCACCGGGACAAAGGCAGCCGAAAGCGCCCCCTCCCCGAAGAGCCGGCGGAAGAGATTCGGGATCGAAAACGCCGTCCAGAACGAATCGGTCAGGCGGTTGGCGCCGAGCCTCAGAATGCTCATGTCCCGCACCAGACCGAAGATGCGCGAAAGAAGGGTCAGGCCGGCCATGAGCTTGGCCGCGCCGAAGAATCGCTCGCGTTCCTGATGACCTTCGGGGTCTTGTTCGGGGCCCATAGGCAATGATTATCGGAAGACGACCTGCAACGGGAAAAGCAAAATTCGTTCCCCCCGGAGGGTTCAGCGGAGGGTAAAGGTGGCTTTGAGGGGTTCGGGCGCTCCCAGTTGGGCGCTTCGGGGTCCGGGACAGCAGGTGCCCAGATGGAGGCGGAATCGGCCCGGTTCGAGCCGGGCCTGTCCCTGGCTGTCGATCCGTTGCATCATTTCGGCAGTGACGGTGAACGCGATCCGCTTCGGGAGGCCCGGTTCGAGCCTTACACGGCGGAAGTCCTTCAGAGCCCATCTCGCCGCGGGGGCTGAAGCATCCAGGTCGGTCAGGTAGAGCTGGATGACCTCCTCTACCGGCTCGTCGGAATCGTTGGTCGCTTCCAGGGCGACGACCAGAGACTCCCCTGCTTCAATGGCCTGGCTGGAACAGGAAAGTTCTCCCAGGCGGATTGTCCCATACCCAAGCCCGAAGCCAAACGGATACATGGGCTCGGTCTCCAGGTAGCGATAGGTTCGGCCTGTAAGATCGTAGCTCTCGTAGGCCGGAACGTCGTCGATGGATTTGGGGAAGGTCACCGGCAGCTTGCCCGACGGGCTGAATCGGCCAAAGACCGCGTCGCCGAGGGCTCGCCCACCGCACTGGCCGGGATAGCCGACAAACAGCACCGCGTCGGCCAGTTCGTGGACCTCGCGCAGATCCATCGGCGAGCCTCCCGTGCAGACGACGATGAGGGGTTTGCCCAGCTTGGCCAGGCCCCGCAGGTAGCGGAGCTGATTGGCCGGCAGGGACAGATCGACCTTGTCTCCGCCCTTGACGGCGCCGATGCACTCGCCGTCTTCGCCTTCCATCAGGGGCGAGAGGCCCAGGCAGGCGATGATCGCATCAGCCCACTTTCCCAGTCCGTAGGCCCAGGTGGAGGGGAATACGTTTTCGTGCTGGAGGTAGCAGCCTTGCATATGGGTGATGCACGTGCCCTCGGGGGCGGCCTGGACGAGGCCCTCGACCATCGAGGTGAGGGTTCCGGAGATGCCCCGGTAGAAGTTGCCCAGCAGCACCTGGAGGTCCGCAGCGGTCGGGCCGGTGACAAACACTGTCTTCTGCGAAGCCTGGAGGGGCAGCAGGCCGTTGTTTTTCAGCAGAACCACCGATTTTTCGGCCGCCTGTCGGGCAAGATCCACGTGCGACTGAGACTGGATGACCTCCGGGCCGATCGAGGTGTAGGGGACTGCTTCGGGCGGATCGAAGAGCCCGAGACGAAATCGTACCGTGAGAATCCGCTTGAGGGCACGGTCGATGGTTTCCGGTTCGACCAAGCCCTTTTCGACCGCTTCCGGGAGCTTCTGGTAGCTCTTGCCGCCGATTTCCATATCGCAGCCGGTATTGATCGCCAGGGCCGCCGAGGCCTCGGGCGAATCGGTGACCTTGTGCTCCTCGTCGAAGGCGGGCACGGCCCCGGCGTCGGAAACCACGAAGCCCTCATAGCCCCACCGGTCTCGGAGGATCTCCTCCAGCAGCGTCCTGGAGCCGCAACAGGGCTCACCGTTTACGCGGTTGTACGCGCCCATCACGCAGGCGACACCGGCATCGACAAGTTTCTTGAAGGCAGGCAGGTACGATTCGTGCAGATCCCTGGCCGAGACCCGGGCGTCAAAGGCCCTGCGAATCTCTTCGGGCCCCGAGTGCACGGCATAGTGTTTGGCACAGGCGGAGGTCTTGAGGTATTTCGGGTCGTCCCCCTGGAGCCCGCGGACAAACGCAGCGCCCATTCGGCCCGTCAGCAGGGGATCTTCTCCGTAGGTCTCCTGGCCCCGACCCCAACGGGGGTCCCGGAAAAGGTTGATGTTGGGCGTCCAGAAGCTCAGGCTCGTGCGATGCTCTCCGTCGCTTCGCCAGTTGGGGTCCTGGTACTTGGCCCGGGCTTCGGAGGAGATGGCGTCGGCGATTGTCTTGACCAGGTCCTCGTCAAACGTGGCCGCCAGGTTCAGCGAACCGGGGAAGACTGTGGCCTTGCCGGTATGGACCAGCCCGTGGAGACACTCGCCTCCCCACCGGTAAGCCGGCAAGCCGAGCCTCTCGATGGCCGGCGAGCTGGAAACCAGTTGCGAGAACTTCTCTTCCAGTGTCATACGCCCGAGCAGGTCGTCCACGCGTTGGCGGATGGGCAAGGAGGAATCGAGATACGCAGGCTGCTGAGCTTCGGAGCGGTCCATCTTGAATTCCGAAAAAAGGGGTCGGGCTGGTTGGAACAATTGGCTGGCTTTCGTATACGCACCGCCTGTCGAGAATGCAAGACTTTGACGGGCCTGATTGACGAAGATCGATTGTTCCAAAGGGCACCATGGTGGACTTCGGCGGGCGGTTATGTCACAATCCCGCCCGATGGCCGAACTGGACCCCAACCGACCTGTGCACCTGATCGTCAATCCCCGGAGTGGCTACGGCGGCAGTAAACACCTGCTGGGCGATCTGAGGTCGGCTGTGCGCTTGGCCCAACTCGATCTTGTCGAATATGTCACCAAGGCCCCCTGGGATGCCACACGCTACGCACGAAGCATCCAGGACCAGGCCTCGGCCGTCTTGGTCTACGGCGGCGACGGGACCATGAGCGAGGTCGCCAACGGCCTGGCCGGGTCCGACGTTCCCATGCTTCCCTGCCCGGCCGGAACGGAGAATCTCCTGGCCAAGGAGATCGGCGTGCCCGGTGATCCAAAAGAGATCGTGGACACTCTTCTGGAAGGCACGGTCGTGCCCTGCGATGTTGGTCGGATCAACGACCGGTTCTTTCTGCTGATCCTGGGGGTGGGCTTTGACGGGGAGGTGGTCCATCGGGTGGCCGATCAGCGGAAGGGTCACATCTCTCACCTGGACTACTTCTGGCCGATCTGGCGGACCTTCTGGGAGCATCGTTTCCCGCATATGCATATTGAACTGGACGGCGAGACGGTTTTCGACGATCGGGGCCTGGCCTTTGTGGGCAATATCTCGCGCTACGCGATGGGCCTGAAAATCTGCCGCGATGCGGATTTCTCCGACCGCATGCTGGACATGGTCATCTACCCCTGTCACGAGCAGTCGATGCTGGTTCTCCATTCGGCATTGACCCTGGTGGGCCTGCACGTCGGGGCTTCCAATGTCCTCTACCGCCGGTTTCGTCAAGCCCGGATCGAGTCGAAATCATCTCTGCCCACGCAGGTGGACGGCGACCCGGGCCCCTCGGCTCCGCTGGAAATCGAAGTCCTCGACGAGCAGGTGAAGTTGATCGTTCCCGTCCGGAAAGACCCATCAGAGGTGACAAAATGACGCAGCGCCCCATTTGCAGGATCGGCCAGGTGGAAGTTTCCCCCCGGCGGTTGACGCTCTTGGCCGGGCCTTGCCTGGCCGAGTCCCGGGATATGTGCCTTCAAATCGCAACGCGACTCCTGGAAATCTGCGAGAAGTTGGGCATTCAATATGTCTTCAAGGCCAGCTTCGACAAGGCAAATCGCTCCAGCGTGGAGAGTTTTCGCTCGGCGGGCATGGCCGAGTCGCTCCGCTGGTTTGAAGATGTGGCCAGAGAGACAGGCTCTCCGGTGGTGACGGACGTTCACGAGTCGACGCAGGTGCCCGCCGTCGCCCAGGCCGTCGATTGCCTCCAGATCCCCGCCTTTCTCTGCCGGCAGACGGATTTGCTGGTCGCAGCCGGCCAGAGCGGGCGGGCGGTGAATATCAAGAAGGGGCAATTCATGGCCCCGTGGGACATGGAAAACGCGGTTGTGAAGGTCCGGTCGACCGGCAATGAAAACGTCCTGCTGACCGAGCGGGGCACTTCGTTCGGATACAATCGCCTGGTGACCGACTTCCGCGGCCTGGCACAGATGCGTCGGTTCGCCCCCGTCTGTTTCGATGCGACGCACTCCACCCAGGAGCCGGGAGGCCTGGGAAACGCCTCCGGCGGAGAGCGAGAATATGCACCGATGCTCGCCTCGGCCGCTTTGGCGATGGGGATCGAGGCGCTGTTCTTTGAGACGCACCCGGATCCAGCCTCGGCCAGGTCGGATGCCGCCTGCCAGATCCCCCTGGACCGGATGGAGCGCGTCCTGGCCGGATGCCTGCGATTCTGGTCAGCTGCGGCAGAGCAAAGAGCTTGAGAGGCATGTTCGGTATTGAAATCCAGCAAACCGATGGTCGAGCACGGAGGGGCGTGCTCCACACACCCCACGGATCGGCCCAGACCCCCGCGTTCATGCCCGTGGGCACCGCGGCGACGGTCAAAGGACTCACCCCCGACCAGGTTCAAGCGACCGGCTCGGAGATTCTGCTCTCCAACACCTACCACCTGATGCTTCGCCCGGGGCCTGAGGTCGTCTCTGCCCTTGGCGGCGTGCATGCGATGATGGGCTGGAAAGGCCCGATGCTCACCGACAGCGGGGGGTTCCAGGTGTTTTCGCTGTCGGATCTGCGAAAGATCGAGGACGACGCGGTTGTTTTTCAGTCGCACGTGGACGGTTCGACCGTGCGGCTTAGCCCGCAGCGCGCGGTGGAGATCCAGCGACACCTCGGGGCGGATATCATGATGCAACTGGATGAGTGTCCTCCCGGCCAGGCCGAGCGTGAGGTATTGGCCCAGGCGGTGGAACGAAGTGCCCGGTGGGCGTGCATCTGCAGGGACGCCTGGGTCCGGACCGAGGGAAAGAGCCTTCTGGGCAACCCGCAGGCACTCTTCGGGATCCAGCAGGGCGGGACGTGCAGGCAACTGCGCGGCGAATCTGCCCGTCGGCTGGTGGAGCTGGACCTGCCCGGCTACGCCATCGGGGGGCTTTCGGTCGGCGAGGGGCACCAGGCCATGGTGGACGTACTGGCCGAGATCGATTCGCAGTTTCCCTCCGACAAGCCGCGATACCTGATGGGGGTCGGGGAGCCGAAGGATATTCTTGCCGCGGTGGCGGCAGGGGTGGACATGTTCGACTGCGTCATGCCCACCCGCAACGGGCGCAACGCTCAGGCGTTTACCTGGCAGGGGCGGATTCGCCTGCGAAATGCGACCCATATGCGACAGAACGGGCCCATCGAAGAAGAATGCTCCTGCTACACCTGCCGCACGTTCTCGCGCGGGACGATTCGGCATCTGTTCATGGCCCGGGAGATGCTGGGGCCGATTCTGGTCACCCTCCACAATCTTCACTGGTTCGCCGACTTGATGTCCGAGATTCGCAAGTCGATTCAGGACGGGACGTTCGAGCAAATTCACCGCCGGCTTCTGACCCAGCTCTACCCTCCTCGAACCGGCCCGGGAAAAAGGTTCTGCGAGGATAGTTGACCCGAAGGGTCGAATCCCGCACAATACTCCGTTCCAATCTGTTTGAAACAACGTCCGCCAACCCCATGAGGATAATCATGATGTCGAAACACAGACAGACGAAAAGTGCTCTGTTGATTCTGCTGCTGACGGTCGGTCTCTGCTCGACCGGACTCGTTGCGCAGGTGACCCCCGCCGACGATGACGGGACCCCTGCCAATGAAACTCCCGTGAATAACGGCGAATCGGGACAGGAGACCGATCAAAACGGCGATCAGGATCAGGATCAAGAGCAGCAGCAGACGCAGGAGGACAAGCCGGGCATGTTCGAGAGTTCCTGGCCCCTGCTGATCATGCTGGGCGGCTTTGTGGTGCTTTACATCATCATGGGCCGGGGCCGACGCAAACAGCAGCAGAAGCGCAAGGAAATGCTCGAAACCCTTAAAAAGGGTGATAAGGTCATCACCATCGGTGGGATCCAGGGCACGGTGATGGACGTCAAGGGCAATGAGATCACCGTAAAGGTCGACGAGACCAACAACATCCGGATGAAGTTCGCCCGCTGGTCCGTTCAGTCGGTCGGGGAAGAGCCCTCGGAACAGGGCCCCCACGAGCAGCGCTGATTGCCGGGGGCAATATGAAACAGTGAAAAGCCCGCGGTCCCCCTCGCCGCGGGCTTTTGCTTGATAGGGTCAACCGGTGGACTGGACCTTGGTCGCCAGGGACTGCAAGACCTTGTCCGCCACACGGGAGAGGGGTACGACTTCGATGGCTGCGCCGCGGTTGATCGCTTCCTTGGGCATGCCGAAAACCACACAGGTGGCTTCGTCCTGGGCGATGGTATGGGCGCCGGCCTGTCGCATTTTGGCCAGTCCCTCGGCTCCATCGGCCCCCATACCTGTCAGGATTACGCCAACAGCGTTGGGTCCGGCGTGTTGTGCAACGGACTGGAAGAGATTGTCGACAGCCGGCCTCTGGTGGTGTACACGGGGCCCGTCCTTGACTTCCACCAGGTACCGGGCGCCGGAGCGATTGAGGGTCATGTGGAAATTGCCCGGCGCCAGCAGGGCCAGTCCCGGACTCAGGTAGTCTCCATTCTTGGCCTCGCGGACCTCCATTTTGCAGATTCCATTAAGGCGCTCGGCGAAGGAAGCGGTGAAATGCTCGGGCATATGCTGGACGATCACCGTTCCGGGGGTGTTTGCGGGCAGGCGGGTCAGGACGGCCCGGATGGCTTCGGTCCCGCCGGTGGAAGCTCCGATGGCCAGGATCTTATGCGTAGTCTCGACCAGTGTGCGTTTGTAGACGGGTTTGGCTTCTCCGCTTGCGGGGGCGGTGGCTGAGGCCTTGCGAGCGAAGCACTTGGCGCGCGAGGCGATCTTGACCTTCTCGATAAGGGTCTGGCCCAGATCGGCCACCGAAAAGCTCGACCCCGGCTTGCAGACGACTTCAATGGCCCCCAGCTCCAGCGCCCGCAGCGCGGTCCTGGAGCCCTCGGGGGTCAGGGAACTGACGATGACGACCGGCAGAGGCCAATGCTGCATGAGCTTGGACAGGAAGGTAAGCCCATCCATGCGGGGCATCTCCAGATCCAGCGTCAGAACGTCCGGCTTGAGCTGGACGATCTTGTCGCGCGCAACGTAGGGGTCCACAGCCGAGCCGACCACATCGATATCAGGAGATTTGGAAAGCTCCTTGGTCAGCACCTGGCGAACCACTGCGCTGTCGTCGACGATCAGTACGCGGATCTTTCTGCCTGCCGGGCTCATGCTTCCTCCGCTGCCGGAGCAGCTTGGCTTGTTCAGACCAGTGCGTGATTGTCCAGGAAAAGGGCCAACTCCAGTTTGCCGTATTCGCTGTAGAGCTTTGCGGTCCCGGCCGGGGGCAGATCCTGGAACGTCTCGGGGATCAGGTCTTCCTTGTGGAGCTGGGGAGCGTGGACTTTGAAGACAGCCTCGGCTCCGGCGATTTCCGGCAGCAGGTTTCCGCAGATGACATTGAGCAGTTCCTGGAGGGCATCGTTCTGCACACCGGCGGGGGGGGGTTCGGCGCCTTCTTCGTAGCCGAGCATGTTCGAGGCCAGCTCCGGCAGCATCTGCTTGGGTCCGGAGATGAACAGCGCTCCGGCAAAGGGTCCGCTGAAATCCACCGATGCGACGATTGCATCTGCCTCCGGGGCCCCTGCGGCTTCGTCTTCGCTCATCAGGAAGAGGAAAGCCAGGGACATGATGGTGTCCTCGGCGACGGCGGCGAGGGTTTCGTTGAGTTGCTGACTCATGACGCGACTCCCGTCATTTCTTTGACGACCTCCCGAACACATTCGGGGGTAAAGGGCTTGTGGACAAACCAGGCGCCTTGCTGCTCGAGTCTTTCGATTCGAGTCTGGGAGCCCTCGGTGGAGACGACGATCAGGGGCAGATCCTTCCACTGGTCATCGCTTCGGAGGCGATTGACCATCTCCTCCCCGTCCATCACGGGCATATTGATGTCCGTGAAGACCAGATCCACCTTGCTCTTGGTCAGGGTGTCGAGTCCCTCCTGGCCGTTGGAGGCCTGGAGGATCTCATCCAGCGGAATCTCCGCGAGCTTCAGGGTTTTGACGATCATGGCTCGTGTTACGGCGCTGTCGTCCACGACTAGAATTCTCAGTCCCATGGTTTCCTACCTCCCGCGGCCCGGGGGCTCGCGTTGGAGCTGGGTTATCCGCCTGCAAGCGGACAGATCAATCGGGGTTTATATCGGTCTTTCTACGCCGGAGGTGCTCAACCAGACCTTTCCGGTTCCAACTTCCAGGTACATCGTGCGGGCGCTTTCGCCGCCAACTTCCTCGGATTCAATCAGTACGCCGTTCTTCCAGAAGACCTTCTTGAGCATCATGTAGTTTCGTTTGCCGATCGCGAACCGGTCGTTGCCGCGCCCGTGCACATTCGCGCCGCCTGCGACCTTGACGACCATACGCTTCTTCTCACAGCCTTGGCTGTAGAGTTTCTGGAAGAACTGGGGTACGCCGGTGTCCACGAACATGTACGGGTTGGCTTTGGCCTTTTCCGGGTTGATCGAGGAGACCGGCATCATGACGTGCAGCATGCCGCCGATATGCACGCTGGGATCGTGAATGGCGATTCCAAGGCAACTTCCCAGCGCGTGGGTGACGATAACGTCCCCGGCTTTGCCTGAAGTTTTCATATCGGCTACGCCGACGATGAGTTTCATATCAGTCCTCCCCCTGCCTACGGTTTCTTGTACGTGGCCGGTTGGACGTATTTGAACTTATGATCAATGCCGGTCAGGCTTTCCGAGTGACCCAGGAAGAGCATCCCGCCGGGGCGAAGAATGTCGAAATAACGATTGATGAGTTTGCCCTGCGTGGGCTTGTCGAAGTAGATCATTACGTTCCGACAGAAGATCACGTCGAAGGGCCCCTTCATCGGCCAGGTTTCCATGAGATTCAGACGCGCGAAATGCACCAGCTTGCGAAGCTTCGGGCCGGTCCGGTAGACCTTTTCCGGTTTGCTCTGAATGCACACGAAATACTTGGTAATCAGGTGGCGGGGAAGCTCCCGGAACCGTTCCTGGCGGTAAATGCCCTGTGAGGCCGTCTGCAGCACGCGGGTGGAAAGGTCGGTAGCCAGGATGGCAGCATCCCAGGAGTCCAGGTTCGGCACGGCTTCGTTGAGCACCATCGCAATCGAGTAGGGCTCTTCGCCGCTGGAGCAGCCCGCGCTCCAGATCCGCAGTTTCTTATTGCCCTTCGAGGCCATCGCCTCGGGCAAAACCACTTCCCGCAGGTATTCCAGATGCCTGGGTTCCCGGAAGAAGTAGGTCAGGTTCGTCGACAGGATATCCAACATGGTGGTGATTTCCTTGTCGGTGTCCTGGCGAACATGGTCGATGTACTGCTGGAAGCTGGTCATCCCCAGTTGACGCATCCTCTTGGAAAGCCGCGCCTTGACCAGTTCTTTCTTGCCGTCATGCAGATTGATCCCGCAGAGCTCCTTGACCAGGTTGCTGATCTGGATGAACTCGGCTTCGGAAAGCTTGGTTTCCTTGACGATCAGGCTCATGGGCGTCGCCTCACGAAATACACAGGACCCGGCAGGAGCCGGGGCGTGCAGAACCGGCAGAATCCCGGACCGACTTCCAGCGGTCGAATCCTTGCCCTGCCGAGGACTCTATCGACACAATCGAATTCCGACTTTTCCTAGGCCCGGGCGGCAGGAAGGATTTTTTGCAGGTTACCATTGGCATAATCCAAGTCCCGACAGGATTTTGGTGAATTACAAGGCCCGCGCTTCCCCCAGCAAAGCGCGGGCCCTGGTCTTTTTCAGCATGGCCGGATCAGGCCAAGGCCAGTTCGGCCTCTTCGGTTTCTCCGTGGGCCAACTGCATCAGACCCGCCGCATCGAGGATCAGCCCCACGCGGCCGTCTCCGAGGATGGCCCCGCCGGCCACGCCCGGGATGTTCTTGAGCGTCGTGCCGAGGGTCTTGATCACCACCTGGTGCTGGCCAAGAAGCTCATCTACCATCAATGCGCAGCGCTTGCCCTCGGATTCGATCGCAATCAGCAGCGCTTCCTGCGTGTCGGTGATCGCGTCGTCCACATCGTACAAACGATGCAGGCGGAAGACCGGCAGCAGTTCCCCACGAAGCAGAACCATCTCACCCCTGCCGGTAACGGTCGAAACCGTATCCTTCTCGGGCCGGAAGCTCTGCTCGATCGAAACCGTCGGTAGCAGGTAGCGTTCCGAACCCACCCGCAGGAGCATTCCGTCGGTAATCGCCATCGTCAGGGGCAGACGCAGCGTTACGGTTGTGCCCTTGCCCTTCCAGGAGTTGACTTCTATGCGACCCCGGATGGATTCGATGTTCTTCTTGACGACATCCATCCCCACGCCTCGACCCGAGACGTCGGTGATCTTCTCGGCCGTGGAGAATCCGGGGGCGAAAATGAGGTTGAAGATCTCGGTATCGTTCAGTTCCCGACCGGGATCGATCACGCCTTTGTCGATCGCCTTCTGGAGGATGCGATCCTTGTCGAGGCCCTTGCCGTCGTCGATCAGTTCGATCACGACATTCCCGGCCGAGTGGTAGGCACGAAGTTGTATCGTCCCGGTAGGCTCCTTGCCGGCGGCGACCCGGTCTTCGGCGGTTTCCACGCCGTGGTCGCAGGAGTTTCGAATCATGTGGACCAGCGGATCATTGAGCACCTCGACCATGTTCCGGTCGATTTCGGTATCTTCTCCTTCGGAGACGAACTGAACACTCTTGCCGGCCTTTTTCCCCAGATCACGGACCAGCCTGGCCATCTTCTGGAAGGTGCCCTTGAGCGGCACCATCCGCAGGGACATGCTCAGATCCTGCAGCTCCCGAATGATCTTGCCGCTGTGGGAGACGTTTCGCTGAAGCCTGGGACGGCTGCCGTCGATGATGTCGGGGTCCTGCTGGACCATCGACTGGGCGATGACGAGTTCTCCGACCATGTTGATCAGGCTGTCAAGGCGGTCGGTCGCCACGCGGATGGTGGCCTCGGTGTGCACGCCGCTGCCGGCTGGGGCTGGAGCGGAAGCTTCGCCTGCCCCGGCTTTCTGGGAGCGGACCGCTTTTGCGACGTCCCCGGCCTTGGCGATTTTTTTCTCGACCAACTGCTGGCCTGCCAGCTTACCTTCGGGCTTTTCGCGCAGGGCTTCTTCAACATCTTCGCGATTGGCTGCGCCTTGTCCGACCAGGACTTCGCCCAGCCGCAGTGGCTGAGTGTCGGCTTCGTCGCTGACCCCGTGGGCTTCGGGGGCAAAGAGCACTTCCAGCAGTTCGTTGAGGTTGTCGGGGGTCGGTATGGGTCCGCCCGGGGTGGCGCCCTGGAGGCCCTCGATCATCGTGCGCAGGCCATCGGTGGACTTGAGCGAAAGATCGGCATAGCCCCCGGTGATACGGATTTCGCCGTCGCGGCCCCTGTCCAGGAGGTTCTCGGCCAGGTGGGCCAGTCGCTGGATGCGGTCGAGTCCGAGGAAACCGCTTGTGCCCTTGATGGTGTGGAAGGCCCGGAAGACCACGTTGATCTGGTCATTATCTTCCGGGTTGGATTCCAGGACGAGCAAGGCCTCCTCGGCTGCGTTGATGTGGTCGAGGCACTCGACGATGAACTCGCCCAGCAGATCCGGATCGGCATCTTCCGGCAGCAGGGCCTGCCCCTCGAAACTCGGGGCCTCTTCCTCTCCGGCCTGCTTTTCCGCCTGGGGCTGGGGATCCGAATCCTGGGCGGCAGGCTCTTCCGGTTCGCTCTGCTGTTGAGCGGTTTCCGTGAGGTCTTCCGAAGGCGGGGGGGCAGGTTCTTCGGCTTTGGCCTGGGCAGCAGGGGGGGGATCCTGTTCTTCGGCGTCCTGGCCGAGGGGTGGCTGGTCTTGAGAGGCAGGGGTCGATGGGGCTTGCCCGGCCTGGTCGGGTCGGGTTTCCGGCTCCTCGGTGGCCTGGATTGGTTCTTGCCCGGACTCCTGAGATTCCTCGGGCTCCAGGGCGTCGCTTTGGGGTTCGCCCTGTGGAGGGGCTTGTCCGGTTTCTGCTACGACGGCCAGAAGTTCATTGCACCGCTGGACTTCACCTTCGCTGCGCCCGGAGAGATCCTTCATGGCTGCCAGGAGCCCCTCGGAAATGGCATTCATCACCGCGGCCGGGTCCGAGGCCTTGCCCTGGTAGACGGCCATCAGACCGGCCAGGCAGAGCTGTCCGAGTTTCTGCAGTTCCGGTGCTTCGTCGGGAAGGGGTTTAAAGGTCTGCTCCATGCTGGAGCCGATGCCGACAATGACTTCCTTGTCGGCAGGATCGGCGACCATGACCCAGCCGCGCAGGCCGTTGATAGCCTGATGAAACGGTTCTTTCCAAGACATAGTAGGCTTCCTCGAGCCGGTTCAAATTAGTACGAATTCATTATCCTGGTACGCTTGGTCCCGCTTTCATCCCTGCACGCACAAGACTCCCGTCCAGAACTGGCCCAGGGGGGACTCGTAGCATCGCTTGAGACACTGCCCCCCCTTCTGGATGAGCAGATGGATGCCCTTGGCTCGCATGACCGAAGGCAGGGAGATGTCGGCGTTGACCCCTTTGGCATCCAGCAGGGCCTTGACCTGCCCGGCGAGGATGTTGGTCATTTCGCCCACAGCGTCGCCCATATCGGGGCTGTCAAAGGGTATTTCAAAGCCGGCGAACTTCATCGCCAGGCTGGTTGCGGTCTGGGCGGGCAGGCCGATAAAGACCGCCCAGTCCACGTCACCGACGATGGAGATCAGGGCGATGATCATATCTGTCTGTTCGGCCTGGGGGTCTCCCTCCGTGGGGGTCACCTCGATCCCGCAGGTCATCTGCATGACCTGTTCGGTTGCCTGACAGACCGATTCGGCATGCTCGATAGTGGTTACACTTGCGTCCATACAATTCTCCTTTGTCGGCCGGACCCGGACGGTCAGGCCTCGGCGGCAATTTGACCGAAGAAACCATCTCCCTGTGACTCGTTGGCCTGGAAGATGGGAGCGAGCTTCTTCTGCAGAACTTCCACCGTAAAGGGCTTCACAATGAAACTGTCGACCCCCGCACAATCCAGCGCTTCCTCTACCTTCGCCATGGTGCTCTCGGTGGTAACCATTATGATGGGAATATGTCGTTTCTGGGTTTCGCGCACTTTGCGCGCGAAGTCGAGCCCGTTCATGTTGGGCATGTTCCAGTCGACGAAAATGATGTTCATCTTGTCCCCGTCGAACTTCTCCAGGGCTTCGACGCCGTCACCGGCTTCGGTGAACTCGAACTCGGCAAGCTGTGTCTCCCGCAGAGAACGCATCACCATCTTTCTCATGATGGCCGAGTCGTCGACAACCAGGGCGTGGATGTCCATAGTCCGTTCCTTTGCTCTCTAAATACCCACATTTGCAGTTGGTCTTCGCGGCTTGGCCCTTCTACGGGCCCTGCCGATTCATCGAATCTGCCTGGCCAAGGCAGCGCAGGGGACCGGGTCCGACCACCCGACCGACCGGCCGGGTTCCTGGGCCCCTCACCCCTAGTATCGGAGGCTCTTGTGTGGAGGTTAGGCAAATACGGCCGGAAATAGGACAAGGCCCGAAAAACAGGAACAACCCGATGCGATTGGCAGACAAGGGCTTCTCGGGATGCTCCAGCAGAAAGGCCCCGGCCATCGTTGTGACCGGAGCCTTCTCTATCCGTGGGGCAACAGGCGGTATCACTCGGTGATCTGCTTCCAGCCCTCGTTCAGCTCGCCCAGAAGATTGATGACATCCTGGATCATCTGTCCGTCACACTTGACGTTGGCAACGGTCAGATGCTGCATCATGAAATGATACAGGCTTCGCAGGTTCTGGGCGATTTCGCCGCCTGCTTCCAGGTTCAATGAGACATTCAGTTCCAGGATGACCTCGATCGCCTTGTTGATCAGCTCCCCTTTCCGGATGTAATCTTCCTTCTCCATCGCCTCGAGGGACTGTCGAAGGAAACGGATGGCGCCCTCGTAGAGCATCACGATAATGCGTCCCCGGGACTGGGTTTCTACTGCGTTCTGACGGTAAGCCGAAATGCCTTCCATACGTAATACCTTCCGATTGCCCGCTGCATATCTGAATGTTCATGACACGGGTCGGGGTCTGCATGCCCGATTCGTGCCGTGCTATTTCGAGGCCTTGTTGCTGCTGAGCGAGGAGAACATCGCTTCGTAATTGGCCCGCATGCCGTCCAACTGGGCCAGGCTCTGTTCCAGCCTGGCGTATTTGGCCCGCAGGGTCTTCTCCTTGCGCTCCAGGCGATCCTTCTGCTGTTCGATATCGTCGGCGATCATATCCAGGGCGTCGTCGTACTGTCTCTGCTTGTTGCTCAGGGGGCCGGTCGTGGCATCGAGCAGCTCGTCGAGCTTGCTGTAAGCATGGCCCGCGAAGCCCGTCTGCACGCGAACCTGGGCAGTCTGTTCGGCACTGACGCCGTCCCACTGAACGGTGAGCTTGAGGTCTTCTTCGTCCTGGCCCGAAGCTCCGATGATGTTGTTTCCGTCAACCGTCGCTGCGCGCCAGGATGTCTCATCGGCGCCCTTGATCCACGCAGCCGTCAACGTGCCCGTGCCGTCGAATTCGGCCCGGACGTCGTATTCACCGGCCACGGTGTCGTTGGTGGCGCTGGTGAATTGAATATTGTTGGCATTCCAGGTCGCCCCGGAGTTGACGGCTCCGAGAAGCTGGAGAACCCCTTCGTAGTCTTCGCTTAACGCATCGCCGAGTTTGCCTGCATCGAGGCTCAATTCCCCGTAGCGGTCGATCTCCAGGCCGACCTGGGCTGGGAGCGTGAAGGAGTCCTGGCCATCCACGAATCCATCGACCGACCCGACAAACAGGGAGCGGACCTGGGCGAGCAATCCGTTCACGCCGGAATCGCCCTGAAGAACGCCCCCCTTGCCGGTCTCTTCGTCATACCCGGTGAAGGCATCGATCGCGTGGACGATCCCGTTGTAGACATCCACGACATTCTGAAGCCCCTTCTGGATGTTGGCGGTCGAGCGGGTGAGATTCACGCTCGTACTTCCGGTTCCCTGGAGATTCAGCGTCACGCCCGGAATGACGTCGGCGATCGAGTTGGTCGACCGTTCGATCCACGCGGCACTGGGGTAGCCATCCACGCGGATCTGGGCATCGCCGGCGGTCTGGGTGGTCGTGAAGCTCGCATCGTCAAAGGCGGCCAGGTGGTTGACATCGGTGGTGATGACATTGATGCCAAAGTCTCCGCCGCTGTCGGCCCCGCTGAGTACCATGTGCCACGCCTGGCCTGATCCGTCATCGTATTCCAGAAGACTGGCATTGACGCCGGGATTGTCGGCGTCGTTGTTGATCATGCTCACCAGGTCTTCCAGGGTGGTCTCGGCTGAGGTCAGAAGCGTCCGCTGAACCCCGTCGTATTCATAGGTAAAGGTTCCTTCGCCGACGACGGTGGTCTTTTCGGCCAGGCCGGCGTGGACACGCCTCTCAGCTGAAGCGAGTCGATTGACCTCCACCGTGTGGAGCCCCTCGGTCGCCCCGGCGCCGGAAGAGACCGATACGATGCTCTTGTCGCTGCTGGAAGCGGAAACCGAACGCAGGGCCGAGGCTTCGTCCAGACCTCCCAGGGCAGAGAACAACTGGCCAAACCGGGTCTGGAGGTCGGTGATGGCCTGCTTCTTCTTTTCGTAGACGGCCTGGCGATCGGTCAGGCCGTTCAGCGGGACCGCTTCGGCCTGAAGGGTCGCCTCGATCAGGGCCGTGGTGTCGATCTGCGAGAATACGCCTGGCAGTGCAAGAGACATCTTCGCTCTCCAAGTCGCCCAAAGTCACCCCGCGCGCAACGCTGCGCGCTTCCAACTATTCTTATCGCGTGGCGGAGGGGAAACTTTAGCCGAATCCAAGTTCCTGAAGTACTGAAGCTTGTTAGGCTTATGCTGTTACAGACGCTACAGATGCTCTCGCCCCTGCAGAACTCGGAGGGTGCAAGTTCTGCAAGGGCGATTCGACGAGAGAATTCGGATCATTCCGCTTAACCCTGCAATAGTTGCAAGGCCATTTGCGGCATGGTGTTAGCCTGGGCGAGCATGCTGACTCCCGCCTGGGACAGGACCTGGTAGCGTGTCATCGCCGCCATCTCCGTGGCAACGTCTACGTCGCTGATGCGGCTTTCGGCGGCCAGAAGATTCTCCGCCTCAATGTCCACCACCGCAATGGCCGACTGAAGCCGGTTCATCAGGTAGCCCATTTTGGCGCGGAATTCGTCCTTGGTCTGGATCGCCTCCCAGACGGTGTTCAATGCCCCTGCGGCCGAGACCGAATCCGCGATGGAGATCTTCGTCCCCGAACCGGCGGACATGCCCCAGTTGGTTGCGTTGAACACGCTGGCATTGTCGAAGCTCACGGTCATCTGGTTGTCCGCCGAACCCCACAGGGCAGAGAGTCGCAGGCCGTACTGCAAGGTATCTTCATCGTAGTAGACCGTGGCCACATCGTATTCCTCCTCATCGGTCGCCCGGGACTGCTCGTTGATCTTGTCCACCAGTTGGGCAAGGGTATAGCTGGCCGCTGCGGAGAAGGTTACCACGATGGATGTCTGGGCGGCCGTGCCGGTAAACCCGATGGTCAGATCGCCCGCCGAGACATGAATCAGCTCGTTGATCGCATCGACCCGGAAGGCGGCCGAAGTGGTGGCCTTGGCCTTGACTCCCCCGATGCCCAGTCCCGAGGAGGAGACGTCCGTCGTGCCGATGTCGATCGTCTCGCTGGAGCCCAGGTGAATGTTGAAGGTTTCTGTCTCGCGGTCCAGGAGCTTCTGGCCGTTGAAATCGGTATTGTCCGCGATGCGGTCGATTTCGGTGATCAGTTGCGCGAACTCCTGGTCCATGATCTTCCGCTGGGCCTGGGAGTAGGATTCGGTAGCGGCCTGCTCAGCCAGTTCCATCATGCGGATGAGGATATCGTCCACAACGCTCATGGCGCCTTCAGCCGTCTGGAGCATGCTGATGGCGTCGCGGGCGTTTCGGGATCCTTGGCGGAGAGTTGCGATGTCGGCCCGGATGAGCTCTCGCACGGCCAGGCCGGCTGCGTCGTCTCCCGAACTGTTGATCCGCTGTCCGGAGGAAAGGTGGCTGACCGAAGAGGTCAACTTGTCGTAGTTCTTGCCCAGTTGCCTGGCGGCCGATTCGGCCATGAGATTGTTCTTGATTGCCAGCATGCCGCTGTCTTCCTCAGTCTGGAGTTTTCGATCCCAAAGCCGCTTGAGAGCTGAGGTTCAGGGGCCCGACCCTTAAAAACCGCACAAACCCTACAAACGGAACGATTGGCACTTCTCATTGTCGTAGGACCCGGGGGGGACTTTAGTAAGGCCGGGGAATTTTGAAGAAAAACTTCGCCCCCTTGCCATGAGGGGGCTTACCGGGCAGCGACCATGGCGGAAGCTCTTGGAGGGCAAGCCGAGTCGCTTGCCCGAAGCGCACGGTCAGAGGTCTGCCGGGCGCATAACAAAAATGGGCCGCAGAGCTTTGTGCTCTGCGGCCCGGAAGACCGGAGACGACCCCACGGGTCGGGGCTTGGGTGCGGTTAGCTGATGGAGCCGTCTCCTAAGATCACAAACGAGAGGGCGTTCTGGCTTAGCCCTGCAGCAACTGCAAGGCCATCTGGGGCATGGTATTGGCCTGGCTGAGCATACTGATACCCGCCTGGGCCAACACCTGGTATCGGGTCATCGCAGCCATTTCCGTCGCAACGTCGACGTCGCCGATTCTGCTTTCGGCTGCCAGGAGGTTCTCGGCCTCGATATCGACCACGCTGATGGCCGATTCCAGGCGGTTCATCAGGTAGCCCATTTTGGCACGGTATTCATCCTTGTTCTTGATCGCTTCCCAGACGGTATTCAGCGCCCCGCGGGCTGAGACCGAATCCTGAATATGGATTCGGGTGCCTGCCCCGGCGCTGGTTACCATCGTATCGAAGAACGTCTCGGTGCCCGAATAGCCGATGGAGATGTCATTCTCCGAAGAACCCCACAGGGCACTGAGTTTCAGACCGTACTTGAGCTGGGTCTCGTCGTAATAGACCGTGGCAAGGTCGTATTCCTCGTCGTCGGTCGCTCTCGATACATCGTTAATCTTATCGACGATCTCGCTGAGCGTGTAGTCCCCCGCCGCAAAGCTCACGTGTACAGAGGTCTGCGCGTCGGTTCCGCCCCAGTTGATTGTCAGTACGCCGGCACTGAGGTTGATCAGATCGTTGATGCCCGAGACCCACGTGCTGCTGCTGGTCAGGGCGAAGGACTTGGTCCCGCCCACCTGCAGGCCGGCCGCGGTCATGTCATGCGTACCGATGTCGATCGTCTCAGCAGAGCCGATGTGGATGTTGAACGTCTCGGTATCAGCATCCAGGAGCTTCTGACCGTTGAAATCGGTGTTCTGGGCAATCCGGTCGATTTCGCTGATCAGCTGCCCGAACTCCTGGTCCATGATCTTCCGCTGAGCGCTGGAATAGGAGTCGGTAGCTGCCTGCTCGGCCAGGCCCATCAAGCGGATCAGAATATCGTCGATCACGCTCATGGCACCTTCAGCCGTCTGGAGCATGCTGATCGCGTCGCGAGCGTTGCGAGACCCCTGTCGGAGCATGGCCACGTCGGCACGGATGAGTTCCTGGACGGCCAGGCCTGCGGCATCATCTTTCGATGTGTTGATTCGCTTGCCGGAGGAGAGATGGGCCACCGAGTTCTGCAGCTTGTCGTACTGTATACCGAGCTGCCGGGAAGCCTGCTCTGCCATCAAGTTGTTTCTAATCGCCAACATTTTTCATGACTCCTCTGTTGAGTATCCTGACGTTCTGTCGTACCGGCTGAAGGTAGGGGACTTGGTCGTCCCGACCCTTATGCACCGCACAGACCTTACAGCCGTTACTGTCGGCAACCTGCATTATCGAACCACCCCAGACCCACTTAAGCAAACTTACGGAAAAAGCCACAGATTTGCCCCCTGCCGCAGAATCGCTACAGACCGAACAATCGATCCAGACGGAACGAGGTGTATTTAAGATATTTTAAAAACAGAGTTTACAAAGAGAGGCCTGGCAGAAAGTCCTGCCGGGGACCAAAAGAAAGCCCTTCGCAGAGCAAATCTGCGAAGGGCCGGTGAGCCAATATCTTATTGAGAGGTTACTGCAGCAGGCTCAGGGCCATCTGGGGCATGGCATTGGCCTGGCCAAGCATGCTCATGCCCGCCTGGGCCAGCACCTGGTTGCGCGTCATGGCAGCCATCTCCTTGGCTACGTCCACGTCACTGATGCGACTTTCGGCGGCCAGAAGATTCTCAGCCTGGATGTCATTGACGCTGATCGCCGACTCCAGGCGGTTCATCAGGTAGCCCATCTTGGCCCGGTAGGAATCCTTGGTCTCGATGGCTTCGCTGATGGTGTTCAGCGCGCCCATCGCCTGGGTGGCATCCTCGATGCTCAACTTCGTGCCGGTACCCGAGGTGGTGACCCAGTTGGCCGCAGCCACATCATCGGCCCCACCGGTGACGGTGATCGAGTTGGCAGAAGCACCCCACATCGTCTGGAGCTTGATGCCGTAAGTCTTGTCATCCTCGTTGTAGTGGATCGAGGCGACGTCGTACTCTTCTCCGTCCACCGCCCGGGAGGCGGCATTGAACTTGTCGACGACGGCCTGGAGCGTGTTGTCGCCGCTGCTGAGGTGCACGGTGAAACTTGTCTGGCAGTCCGCCGTACCGAAACTCAGCGTGATATCCGTCGAGGAAACCGTCAGGGCATCGGTGATGTGGCTGACCTGAACGCCGGTGCTTATGACAGCGGTACTCTTGGTCCCGCCGAGGCCCAGGCCCGAGGCCGTCATGTCCTGGGTTCCGATGTCGAGCATCTCGGTCGAGGCCATGTGGATGCTCAGCGTCTCGGTCTCGTTGTCCAGCATGTTCTGACCGTTGAACGTCGTGTTGTTGGCGATCCGGTCGATCTCGCTGATAAGCTGCTGGAATTCCTCGTCCATGATTCCGCGCTGCTCGTCGGAATAGGACTCGGTTGCGGCCTGCTCGGACAGTTCCTTCATGCGGACGAGGATATCGTCCACGACGCTCAGCGCGCCCTCAGCCGTCTGAAGCATGCTGATGCCGTCCTGGGCGTTTCGGCTGCCCTGACGCAGCACGGCTACGTCGGCCCGGATCAACTCTCGCACGGCCAGACCGGCCGCATCGTCCCCGGCGTTGACAATCCTCTGTCCCGAGGAAAGTCTTGCTACAGACTTGCCCAGAGCGTTGTAGCTCTTGTTCATCTGTCGCGACGCCTGCTCCGCCATCAGATTGTTCTTAATGGCCAACATAACAAATTCCTCCAAATGTGAACTCGGGTCGCTGCTGGGCGACCTCGCCCACGGGTTCTGGGGAATCCAGGAATCTCTCCTCCATTGAATCCCCCATGTGAATCCGCCTGACCGTCAGGCCGGAATCCTCCACCAACTCCATCGACCATCGGTGGCTTGGCTTTACTTTCGGAAAAAAGTTTTTCCCGGGACGAATTGAGGGTTGTTCCTTCCGGTCGTGCCGCCTGGAGGGATTGCAGCGATCTTCCCAGCCTGCCCAGAGAGTGTAAACCCCTATTTAATTTGAGGATAGAAACTCTCCGTTGGCTGGGGACCGAGGCACAGAGGCAACGGCGATTTGTCGATAGGGCGGAAAAAACCTGAGAATTCACTTCAGCCGTGGCAAAAAACATCCTCGAACACCACGACAAGGCCTCGAAAAGCCTATCGGAAGGCGATTGGCGAGGAAGAGGAAATGGCAACTCAATAGAAAAGGCCGCGCCGGAAATCATCCGGCGCGGCCCGTCGAGGTCAGCGAAGCTGCTTAAGGTACATCTACTGCAGGAGGCTCAGGGCCATCTGCGGGAGGCTGTTGGCCTGGCTGAGCATGCTCATACCCGCCTGTGCCAGCACCTGGTTGCGCGTCATGGCGGCCATCTCCTTGGCCACGTCGACATCCGCGATGCGACTTTCGGCGGCCAGGAGATTCTCGGCCTGGATGTCAATCACCGTCACAGCCGACTCCAGCCGGTTCATCAGGTAGCCCATCCTGGCCCGATAGGAATCTTTGGTTTCGATCGCGTCACTGATGGTATTCAGCGCGCCCATCGCCTGGGTGGCGTCCTCGATGCTCAACTTCGTACCGGTACCGGAGGTAGTGACCCAGTTGGCCGCAGCCACATCATCAGCCCCGCCGGTGACGGTAATCGAGTTGGCAGAAGACCCCCACATCGCTGTAAGCTTGATGCCGTAAGTCTTATCATCGGCGTTGTAGTGGATCGAGGCGACGTCGTACTCTTCGCCGGTCACGCCGCGAGAGGCCGCATTGAACTTGTCCACAATCGCCTGGAGTGTGTCATCGCCGCTGCTGAGGTGAACGGTGAAGCTCGTCTGGCAGTCCGCTGTGCCGAAGCTCAGCGTAATATCCGTAGAGGAGACCGTCAGTGTATCGGTAATGTGGCTGACCTGAACGGCCGAGCTGAGCAGGGAGGTGCTCTTAGTGCCGCCAAGGCCCAGGCCCGCGGCGGTCATGTCTTCGGTGCCGATGTCCAGCATCTCGGTCGAGGCCATGTGAATGCTCAGGGTCTCGGTTTCACTGTCCAGAAGGTTCTGCGTGTTGAACGTGGTGTTGTTGGCGATCCGGTCGATCTCACTGATAAGCTGCTGGAACTCTTCGTCCATGATCGCCCGCTGTTCGCTCGAATACGATTCGGTGGCAGCTTGCTCGGAGAGCTCCTTCATTCGAACCAGGATGTCATCCACGACGCTCAGGGCACCTTCGGTGGTCTGGAGCATGCTGATGCCGTCCTGCGCATTCCGGCTGCCCTGGCGAAGGACAGCTACGTCTGCCCGGATCAACTCCTGCACGGCCATGCCGGCCGCGTCGTCGCCTGCGGTTACAATCCGCCTGCCCGAAGAGAGTCGTGCAACCGACTTGGACAGGTTGCCGTAGTTCACGTTGAGCTGGCGCGAAGCCTGCTCGGCCATTAGATTGTTTTTGATCGCCAACATTGAATGCTCTTCCTCTCGTTTCTGAGACTATACACGTATCGCGGATACACTTGATCCGCGCCCTCGTCATGTATGGCAGGTGAGATCCTGCAGCCGATGGATCAGGCGCAGGATACGTTCACCGGTTGGAAGGAGATTCGCAGCGTAAGATCCTCCAGACCTCCAGTCGCAGCTTCCGATGCGACTCACGACTCTCTACCTCCACCATCCATCCTCGCAATAAGCCGGGAAAGCTTTACGGTTTTGTCCGGAATGTGGACGAAAATCGTTGTCCTGCTCAAGTGTCTTCAGGCGAGAGTGTTTGTAAAGGTATTCTTTATAAATATTTATAGAAGTGATTGGCGTCAGAAAAAAGATGGGAGTGAGATTTGCTTTTGGCCAGATGGGTATCTGAGTGCCCAAGGGGGATCAAGGGGGGAAGGGGTGTCATTCAAGGGGAGGGGCAGTGGGGGACAGTAGAAGCGTTGGCCTCGGAACCCCTGAGTGCAGTGCGCATGAAAACAATCCGCAGATTCCCTTGCGGGCTCTGCGGCCGGGGCGATGGGCTGGAACGTCAGATACCGTTTTCCAGCAGGATTTCCGCGACGCGCCTTGCGGCCTGGGGGTTGTCCAGTTCGCCGTTGGCCAGGGCCTGGCGGGCGGCTTCGATCTGGTCTGCCCGGACTTCAGGCAGATTGGCAGCCTGTTCCAGCAACGGCTTGACCTCCTGGCCAATGCGAGCATCGACAGCGGGTTGGCTCTTGGGGGCCGACTCGCCGCGCGAGCCCTTCTGGGCCCGGGACTCGCTCTTGGAAGGTCCCTGCGTCGGGTATCCGAATTTTGGATCAATACGCACGATCTATCACTCCTGTAAGGTCTGCGTCTACTCTATATTGTCGGCCGGGGAGGACACATCTTTAGGCATTCTTTGGTTTTTCAGCGCAGATTTTCCGGCCTGCTCCATAGGTATTCTCGTGGATCGGGCAGGGAACTTTAGGGGTAATGGCCTGCTACCAGTTTTCTTCCAGAAAATCATACAACTCCAGTCTTTGCTTATATTTAACGAGTTGTCCAATTCGACTGGGCCTGGGCGAAAGCGTTTTGGCCGCCTCAAAAGCCACGAATTTCTGAAAGTTTCTCGGGCTCATGGGCACTACTTCCGCCGGATTGGGGGCCAGTCCGGGTTCCTTGACGGAGCAGACATACCGGCGGATTCTACGGCGAATCGCGGCGTCTCCGGCGTCCCAGGTATTGTCGACGCACCAGGCGACCTGGCCCTTGCGAAGGTCCAGCAACGCCAGGAACAGCGACATCCGTGTGTGGGGGTAAAAGCCCATTTCCACGATGCGCCCAAAGAGAACGCCATCGCAGTTGAGTTCTTTGCGTATCCTTGCCATCTCGTCCAGGGAGTAGCGTCGGGGCTCTTCCAGACCCAGGTCGCGACAGATCGGCTCGTGGCGACTGCGCAACTGGATGTGGAACAGGCCCTTGTCCTGCAGGGACCGCATGATCTCCTGGGTCATGTTCCGGGCCAGATCCGGATAGCGGATGTCTTCATCCAGTTCGATGAACACGACCCGGCGGATGCGCTGAACCTGCCCGTAGGATTTCAGGTAGTAGTTCACCCTGGCCGGCTCGACCTTTTCCTCGGTGCAGCCGATGGACGAGACCAGTGCGAGGGCAAGCAGCGGCAGGGGGAAAAGACGAATCATGATTGTTCTTTCGGGGTGGCGGCGGTTTTCTGGTTGGCCGATTCGATCTGGGGCATCTCCCCGCCCAGGATCCGGATGATGCGTTCCATCAGCTTGCGGTTGTTCTGCAGCGCGGTATTGAGCTCCTGGCGATAGACAAAGATGTCATTTTTCCATTTGTCCAGCTCTCGCTGCATGATGGTGAGCATTTCTGTGGCGTCCTTGAGCTCCTTGTTCAACTGGGCATTTTCCTTCTCCAGGGCGGCAAGCTTCTCCTGCTGGTCGCGGCGGGCGTGGGTCAGGTCCTTGTGAGCCTTGAGAAGCTCCTTGTGTTCCTCGAGCAGGTCGATGTATCTCTGATGCGTCGAGACGGCGTCGTTGAGGGTTCCGCCTTCGCTCAGGTCGTCGTATCGGTCGGTAGAGGCCATCTGAAGCGAGTCGTTGCCGGGCCCGTAGACCTGGACGTCGTCGGTGGGGGGCGTATCTTCCGAGCGGGTGCGGAAGGTAATCTCGTTGTCGCAGCCTGTGGCAAGAAGCACGATCATCAGGCAGATCGACAGGCAGATGTGCGTTTTCATGTCCGTCACTCCGTAATCGGGTTCTCAAGGGTGTTGGCCCCTGCGGAGGGGTCCACAAAGCACTGCAGGTGAAGGACCTCACCGCAGCAGCAGGTAACTTCGATGACGCAGATGCCCTCGGCCTGCTCGATGATTCTCGCCTGGGCCTGACGGGGCAGATTGGAGTTTCCGGCTGTTTGGCGTTCGATCTCGTCGGCCAGTTCCTGTGCCTTCTCGTCCGTCTGGCTACCGAGTCTGTGGACAGTGCCCCCGGCGGGTATCATCTGTCGGCCCTGGACGCGGAAGCGTCCCTTGCGGAGTATGGAGTCTGCCTTGCTCACGATATCTGGTTTCCTTCCCGTTCAGGCCAGCAGGTCGAATGTGCCCGAAGAGCTGTCCTCGTCGCCGGACTCGGGAAGTTCCGGGTCCTGAGTTTCGGGAGTCTGATTTTGGGGGGATTTGCTCTTCTTCCTGCGCCTTTCCTGCTGCTGCTTCTGGCGTTGATCTTCGCTGTCGTGGTGTCGTTGGATGCTCAGGGGCTCACCAATCGAGGTGGGCCTGACCGACTGGATGGGATAGCTGGGAGTGGATGTCATGTCGCCCTCTTGAGTTTCATGGAGAGCTTGAAGACGGCTGCGGCATGAAGCTGGCTGACCCGGGACTCGGTGACGCCAAGGACTTCCGCAGCCTCCTTCATTGTCAGGTCACGGTCGTAGTAGAGCAGCAGGACCACGCGGTCCCGCTGGGGAAGCTCCTGAATGGCCTGGGAGAGGCAGTCGAGTATTTCCTTGTGGGCCGCTTCGTCCTCCGGCCCCGGGGCGGCGTCGGGTGGGACGAAGGCGTTGATGGGGGACTGTTCGGAATCCATCCCATGAATGGAGAGGAAATGCTGCTTCCGGGCCTCTTCCATGATCTTGTAGAGGTCTTCGAGCTTGATCTCCAGTTCGCCGGCCAGTTGCTCGTCGGTGGGGGGCTGGCCGTGCTGGGCCACATGGGTCTGGTAGGCGGTCTGGACCTTTCGGATCTGTCCATGAACGGCCGAGGGGACGAAGCTCTTGCCCCTCATCTCGTCCAGGATGGCCCCGCGGACGCGGATATAGGCATAGGTTTTGAATTCGGCTTCTCGCGTGGGATCAAACGACCGGGCAGCCTTTACCAGGCCGAGCATCCCGGCCGAGAGAAGATCGTCAAAGTCATCCCGCCGGGTCATATTGCCGGCGATCTTGTTGACGATATGCCTCACCAGAGGCAAATGGTCCAGGATCCATTTTTCCTCCATGGCCTGGCGGTTCTGGGCGGCGTAGGCCTGGGACGCGTGAGATCGCATGGCGTCTGAGGTTTCCGAGTGGTCAGCTTGTTTGGTCACCACTTGGTTCCTTATCCAATGGAGTGTCTGAAGAGGCTCGGGCATGGTTTACCCTTCTTGCTTCGCTGGAAGGCGTCGCGCCTGCCATGGCGGGTTGGCCCATGGGTTCGTCTGGGTATACTCCATCCGGGACTTCCGGGGAGAGCGGCTGGGAAGGTCGCACCGGCGAGGCCGATTCCGAGCCCTGGTCTTCTGTCAGATCGGATTCTTCGTCATCCGATGTTCTGTCGGCATCGTCGGTACCTTCGGATTCTTCCTCTTGGGTCAGAACCTGCTGTCCGACGTGTCCGATGACGCGTGTTGCGCCGTAGGTCAGTGCGGCTCCCATCAGACCGTAGCGGGTCCAGTTCATCGCCTCATCGCTGAGCAGGGCGCAGAGCCCTGCAAAGGCGAAGAAGCCGATGATGCCGGCCAGGCCCGCAATGTCTTTTGGGTTGTCCATAGTGTTTGGCTGTATTCAAAGAGGCTGTCTGTCTCAGGCGGTGGCCATTTCCTGGGCGGTTTCCAGGCTCACGGTTCCGACCGACTCGATGTTCGTGCCGGCAGCAATTTCGTCGTAGGCTACAACCGAAAGCTGCGGGACCTGCCTGGCCAGCAGAGCTGCCACGTGCGGACGCAAACGGAAATCGCACAGCAGCACGGTCCGGTCGTATCCCTGCTCCATCGCCACTCTCCAAACATCGGAAACTCGGCGGCTGAATTCCAAAGCTCTTTCGGGTCCCAGGCCAAGGGATTCCGATTCGCCCTCGCGGACCAGGCTGTTTCGCAGCTCGTATTCGCTCTGGGGCTCGATCACGATGGCCGTGATCTTGCCCTGGGAATCGGTGTGTTGTTCGGTAATCGTGCGGACGAGGCTCTTTCGGGCCACCTCCGTCAGCAGGGAGGCGTCCCGCGTCTTGGCTGCGTGATCGCTGAGGGTCTCCAGAATCTGGGCAAGGTCGCGAATCGCGATTCCATCCGAAAGCAGGTTCTGGAGGACCCGGTGGAGCAGGGCCATCGGAACCGTTTCGCCCACCACGGAATTGACCAGCGTCGGTTGCCGCTCCCGCAGACGATCCACGAGCATCTGTACGTCCTCTCGACTCAGGACCTCGTGGGCATGGCGTCGGAGCGTTTCGCTCAGGTGGGTTACCAGGATCGTCTCGGGGTCCACGACGGTGTAGCCCCGCATCTCGGCCTCTTCCTTCTGGGCCTCGGTGATCCACAGGGCCGGAAGATTGAAAACCGGTTCGGTCGCCTGCCGACCCTTGATCGGCTCCTGGACGGTGCCGGGATCCATGGCCATGAGCATCTCCGGTTCGAGTTGCCCTGTGGCAACCATGTGGTTGTTCAGGCAGATTTCGTAGGTATTGGGGTCGAGGGTGACATTGTCCCGCAGCCTGACCAGGGGCAGGATCATCCCGAACTGCTGTGCGAATTTCCTGCGCAGGGGTTTGATCCGGTGAGACAGGCTCCCCTTTCGCCGGGGATCTACCAGCCGTACCAGCCGGGGGCCGACCATGATGGCGATCCGATCCACGTCGAGCAGTTCCTCAACGCTGCCCTCTTCCTCCTTGTCCGAGTCTTCCTGAGACTGGGCCTGTTGTTCGGATTCCTGGGCGGCCTGCCTGGCTTTGCGCAGGGATCGGGCGATCAGCCCAGCCCCCAAAGCCAGGCCCGCAAAGGGCAGCTTGGGAAAACCGGGCACCAGGACCATCGCTCCCAGCAGGGCCGAGGCGATCATCAGGGGGCGACTCTTATTGAGGAACTGGTTGGCCAGGTCGTCGCCCAAGGAGTTTTGCGTCGAGGCCTTGGAGATCAGGAAACCCGAAGAGGTCGAGATGATCAGCGCCGGTATCTGGCTGACCAGGCCATCTCCGACAGCGAGAATGGCGTATGTACTGATGGCATCGCCGGCGGCCATGCCGCCCATCATCCCCACGGTGAAGCCGCCAACCAGGTTCACGCCGGTGATGATCAGCCCGGCCACGGCATCGCCGCGGATGAACTTGGAGGCACCGTCCATGGCTCCGTAGAATTCGGACTCCTTTACGATCTTCTCGCGCCGATCCTTGGCATCCTGCTCGCCGATGAGTCCGGCGTTGAGATCGGCGTCGATGGCCATCTGCTTGCCGGGCATGGCGTCGAGGTTGAACCGGGCCGCCACTTCGCTGATCCGCTCCGAGCCCTTGGTGATCACGACAAACTGGATGATGACCAGGATCAGGAAGACGACCAGCCCGACGACCAGATTGCCCCCGACGACGAACTGGCCGAAGGTGTGGATAATGCGTCCGGCATCGCCGTTAAGCAGGATCAGCCGCGTTGAAGCCACGTTGAGCGACAAGCGGAAGAGGGTCATGAACAGCAGCATCGACGGGAAGGTGGAGAACTCGATGGCCTCATTGGCCGAGAGGACGATGATCAATGCCGCCAGGGACACCCCGATACTCGCCGAGAGCAGAACATCCATCAGGAAGGTCGGCAGGGGCAGCAGCAGGGTGCCCAGTATCATCGCCAGGCCCAGGGCCAGGATGATGTCGTTGTTGGCGAAGACCCGCTGCAGGCCGGTGAGAGGCACTTGGGCGGATAGTTCTCCCGAGGCGTGCTTTACGATGGAATTCGGTTCGCTCATGACAATCTGTGTTCTAGTTGGGGTTCTTGGACTTCTTCATTCGGTAGATCATGGCCAGGATCTCCGCGACGGCTACGAAGAGCGTCTCGGGGATCGGCTGACCGATCTCGCACGTGGCGTAGAGGGTCCGGGCCAGCGGAGGTCTTTCGACGATGGGGACATCGTTCTCGGCCGCGATTTCCTTGATACGCTGACAGAGGATATCCGCCCCCTTGGCCAGGACGACCGGGGCGTCCATGGCCCCGGCGTCGTACTTGACGGCCACGGCAAAGTGCGTGGGGTTTGTGATGACCGCGTCTGCTGAGGGGACATCTGCGAGCATGCGCTTCCGGGCCATCTCGCGCTGGATACTTCGGATTCTTCCCTTGATATGGGGGTTGATTTCGTACTGCTTCATCTCCTCCTTGACTTCCTGCTTGGTCATGCGGAGGTCCTTCTTGTATCGCTTGCGCTGGTAGATCAGGTCGACCAGGGCGATGGCGGTCAGGCCGACCACGATCCGCAGCAGCAGTCCGCCCAGCAGGTCGGCCAGGGCGACCACGGTCTGGCCCGGGGAGTTGTAGATCAGACTCAGGCAGTAGGGGGCCTTGTCCTGCAGGTAGGTCCAGACGATGGTTCCCAGCACGGCCAGCTTGAGCAGGGAGGTCAATAGTTTGACCAGGCTCTTGAAGGAGATCAGATTCTTGACGCCCTTGACCGGGTTGATGCGGCCGAAGTCGAGCTTCAGGGCCTTGGGGGAGATCGCCCATCCGCTGACGATGGCGGCAGAGAAGATACTTACCGCCACCCCTGCAGCCAGGAAGGGCGCCAGCAAGAGGAAGACGCCCTTGGCTTTTTCGCTCATCATCGCTGCCCATGTGTCGGGCTGGATGGGTCCTTCGTAGCGGAAGGTGACGCCCTGCTTGACCTGATCGATGAACCATTCCAGGATTCCCGGGCCCGTGAGGGTCAGCACCAGCAGCAGCGCAAAGAGCACCAGGGCGGTCGGCACGTCCTGTGACTGTGCGAGTCGCCCTTCCTGCCTGGCTTTTTGCAGGCGGTGGGCAGTGGCTTCTTCTGTGCGTTCGCTTGCGGGTTGGTCGGGCATGGTTCAGGGCTTCAGGCGAACATCTTCATCATGGTGTCCGCCAGGTCGTAAGTCAGGGCGTGAAGGTAGGGGGTCATGGCCGCTGCCATCAGCAGCCCCAGGGTGATGCGAATCGGAAAGCTGATCATCAGGATGTTCATCTCGGGAAGAGCTCGTGCGATGGCCCCCAGGACCAGGCTGAGCATGAGAAAGGCTGCCAGCAGGGGCGCGCACATCCGAATGGCGAAGACGAGCATGGTCGAGCCGGCTTGGACGACGGCGCCGGTAAGCAGGGAGATCTGCGGTGCCCCGGCCAGGGGGAAGATATCGTAGCTTCTGACAATGACCCCGATGAGCAGATGATGTCCGTTGAGGCTCAGGAAGAAGAGCGTAAAGGCCATTTCGAAGAAGATGCTGATCGACTGCGACTGTGTTCCGGTATTGGGGTTGACCTGGTGGGCAAAGGCAAAGCCCATCTGCTGGGCGGCGAAGAGTCCTCCCTGTTCGACCGCCTTGAACAGCAGGGCGATGACAAGTCCCAGACCCAGGCCGATGATGATCTCCTGTATCATCATGAGGGTTCCAGCCACCAGGCCGGTCTCGGGTGCAATCGGGACGCTGTTGGGGCGAATGCAGGCCAGGAAGATAGCCATCAGAAGGGTTATGCCCGCCCGAACCCGGACGGGCAGGGCCCGCCAGCCGAAGATGGGCAGCACCATCAGAAAGCTCCCGACCCTGCCCAGCAGCAGAAGCAGGGGAAGCAGCATGTACGTCAGCTCATTCATCCTCAGCTCACGACGCTCTTCATGTGGTTGAAGATTTCATAGGTGAACCCCATGGCTACCTGGAGCATCCATCCTCCGAAGACCAGCATGGTGACACCCACGGCGAAGATCTTCATCACCATGCCCAGGGTCATGTCCCGGATGCTGGTCACGGCCTGGAGCATGGCGGTCAGCAGGCCGACCCCCAGGGCCATCACCAGCGCCGGGGCGGCCAGCATCAGGGCTACTTCCAGCGTTCTGCGGCTCAGGTACAGGACGAAGTCACCATCCATCTCAGGCGCCTCCCGAGAAGCTCATTACCAGGGTCTCTGCCAGCAGTCGCCAGCCATCGACCAGGACGAAAAGGACAATCTTGAATGGCAGGGAGATCATCGAGGGCGGCAGCATCATCATGCCGGTGGCCAGGAGAATCCCCGCCGTAACCAGGTCAATCAACAGGAAGGGGATAAACAGCATGCATCCCATCTCGAAGGCGGTGCGAAACTCGCTGATGGCAAAGGACGGGATGGCCACGTAGGAAGGGACCTGCTCGGCGGTTTCCGGCATGCTGATGCCCGAGAGGTCTACGAAGAGCGAAAGGTCGCTCTGCCGGGTCTGGGCGAGCATGAATCGCTTGAGGATCTCATTGCCCCGCCCGCAGGCTTCCTGGAAGGTCATCTCCTCGGCCAGATAAGGCTCCAGGGCCTCGGAGTTGATATAGGCGAAGGTCGGGGCCATCGTGAACAGGGTCAAAAACAGGGCCAGGCCGATGATCGCGATCGTGGGAGGGATGTTCTGGGTGGTCAGCGCTCTTCGGATAAAGGCCAGGACGATCACGATCCGGGTGAAGCTGGTCATCATGACCAGCAGGCTCGGCAGGACAGCCAGGCCGGTAAAGACCATCGCCAGGCGAACCGGGCTGGACCATTCGGTTTCCTTGCCGTCAGTCTTTGTCGCGTTTTCCAGCGCTTTTGCGACGGTTCCGATATCCGGCAATACGTCCCTGGGCTTGGGAGAATCCGGGTCCTGGCCCGGCATTTCGGGCATTTCCAGCGGCGCCACCGGCGTGACCGGCTCCAGGGGTTTGGGGCCCTGGGGCGAGGGGGCCTGGGAAGGCCCCTGCTGACCCAGTGCGATGGCCGGAACAAACAGGGCCGAGACGAGAAGCAGAATCTGCAGTCGCTGCCTTGGGGTCATTGCATCTGCTCCTGCAAAGCCGATTGGAAGCTGCCCTTTGTCTCGTTCTGCGACCCGCCGGCTGTCTTCCGCTTTGCGTGGGTATCTTCGGACGAGAAAGATTCTCCGGCCCCCTCGGCGTCGGCCGCTGCCAGTTCCGTGAGGATGGCCACGTTCTCACGCGAGGCCCCCAGCAGGAGGCGCTGACCATCGACCTCCACCAGGTGAAGGCTCTTGCGGGCCCCCAGGGGCAGGGTCTCGATCAGGTGGATCTTTCTCTTGGGGACCAGGCGGAACCTGGGGCCCAGTCGGCGGATGCCGAAGTAGGCTGCTGCACCCAGGATGGCGATGATCAGGACACTGGCCAGCATCCGCCAGAGCATGGCATTGGCATCGCCGCTCTTGCCGGTCAGCGAGCCCAGTTGGCCTCGTCCCTCACGGCCCAGTTTGCCCGTCTGGGGCAGTTCCGACTCCTGGGGTTTCTCGGCACGGGCGCCGGGGTCCACCTGGGCAGGGGTCTGTTCCTGGGGGGCGGGGAGCTGGGCCCGGCCGTCTTGCTCTCGGGGGGAGGGGGCGGTCTCGGCTTGGCCTGTCCGGGGGGCTGCAAGGATTGCCGGCAGGGCCAGGCTCAGCAGTCCGGCAGCTTGGAACCACCTGAATGTCTGCGGGGCGCACGGTTTCATGCCCTGCTTGAATGCACATGGTGTGCCAAAGAAGAAACCCCTGCATCGGCAGGGGTTTATGAATTTGTGTTCTTGGTGTGCGGTTGAGAATTCAGGCGCTGCGTACAGGAACTTTACGTTGTGTCAAGCGGTCTGATCCTCCAGGGCCTGGCTGGAGAGAATGTCGCGGACCCTCACCCCGAGCTGGTCGCCGATGACGACAATATCCCCGGTGGCAAAGCGGATGCCCCGGATGAACAGATCCACCGGTTGCCCGATGCGTTTGGCCAGCTTGAGCACCGAGCCTTGTCCGAGCTTGAGCAGGTCGCGAATCGGCATTTCCACCTCCCCGATCTGGACGGTCACGGGAATCAGGGCATCCAGAAGCAGGTCGATCTTGCCTTCCTCACCTGCGGTGACTTCCGCGCCCGCATCGGGAAGTTCGACCTCCTGGACATCGGTACCGTCTTCTTCGACGTCCTCGGCCGTGGCGGTTGCGGCGCCTGTGGCCTGCTGGGTCTCTTCGTCCCGTGGGGCGTTGGGTGTCTCTTCCTGGGGAGTTTCGCCTTGGTTGGGATTTGCTTCTGCCATGTTCGCTACGTCCTAGCTATGCATCAATTTCGGGCATGGTGTCCTGGGTGTCTTCCTGGGAGAGGAACTCTCCTTCCCATTCATTATCGGGGTCTTGGCCCTGCGTCTTAGGCGCCTCTTCGTCCTGGGCCGAGGTTGTCTGGTTTTCCAGGCGGGGGGGGACCCCTTCTTCCGGAGAAGCAATCAGCAGGCCATAGTTGAACTCGCTGCGGACCGGGTACCCGATGGCCAGGGGAGTTTCATCGGCCAGCAGTTCAACGGGCTGGTTGACCCGCTTTTCCGTCAAAAGCACATCTCCGGGCTGGAGAGACATGACCAGGCGCATGGGCAATTCGACGTTGTCCAGACAGGCCCGGGCCGACATCTCCAGACTGTGCACGTGTTCCAGCATCTTCTCGGCATCGGTCAAGCCCCCCCTGCGTTTCTGGCTCTTCTCCTGCAGGCCCGCGGGAATGTCCAATGCTTCACCGGGCAACAGGAGCAGGATGCTGTTAAAGCCGTCCTCGTACTTGTCGGGCAGGGTGATCTGGCAGTAGGTTTCCGCCTTGTCGGCTGCGATCTCGTATTTGCGGCGCACCGATCGGGCCCGGTTGAGGTTGTCTCCGCCGGCTGCGTCGAAGAAGCCGTTCAGTGCGCCCAGGATGCAGTCCACGCATTCCAGAAGAATTTCGCTCTCCAGGTGGGAAAGGTCCCGGTTACGGTCGTTCTCAGCGACTTTCAAGATGCCGCCAAGGAGCTTCTGAACCCAGCTCACAGCCGTGGCGCATGGAAGGATGATGACTCCCACCTCTCGATCTTCGAAGCTCAGGGGCATGATGTAGTCGTTGCTTTCTGCCACGATACGCCGCGTCTGGGCTCCGTAGAATTGCTCGATGGTGGGTTCGCCGAATTTGACCTCGGCCCCGAGCAGTTCGCTGATCGAATCACCGAAGGTTCTGCTGGCCTTGACGGCGAAGTCTCGCAGGGCCTCGAGCGATTCACCGACATAGCGCGTCGGGACCTTCCAGTCGTATTCCTTCAGGTCCGGATAATCCTGGACGCGCGTGGGCGACTGGCGAACCGCACGGATGAGGTTTCGGATCGAATCCTTCTGTCGGGCTGTAAGCTTGCGAATCAATTCAGGTGCCACTCGGAAAAGAGGATTTCCTTGATCCCGGGGCGCTTCCCGGGCCAGAGCAGATTGTTGAGCCGATCGGCCAACTCCCGCTTGATACGATTCTGGTTGGTCGAGCCCAGCACTTCCTTGTCATAGAAGCTGCCGAGATAGTTATTGAGCATGTCCTTGATTTCCCGGCTCTTGCGCTGGACCTGCTTGGAGACAGCGTCGAAATAAGGCTCTTTGACCTTCAGCGTGATTACCGCGATGAGGAACATCGGGCCTCGATTGGATTTGAGGGAGATCGTCATGCGGTCCATATCGATGTACTCGTAGCTGACATCGTCGTCATCGGCTTCGGGGGCTTCCAGCCAGGCGTCGGGGTTCGGCTGGGCGTTGACGGTCTGGGGCGAAGGCATCAGCATCTTGCCGACAATCAGCCCTCCTCCCCCAGCCAGCAGGACCAGTACGGTCAGTACGACCAGGGAGACCATACGATTGGGGCCTCCGGGTGGCTCGGCCGGTGCTTTGACGGCAGCTTTTGGCGCTTCGTTCTGTTTCTTTTCCGTCGCTTCAGCCATGGTTTCGTCTGCTATTCCTCGATTACAGCGATGACGATCTGCTGGTTGTCCGGATCGGTATTGAACCCGCGGGTCAGGATATTGCCCGAGGCGCCGCCCATTGAGCGGATCCAGTCATCTGAGTGCAATTGCTGGGCCAAACTCTGTCGCAACAGGGCCTCAACTGCCTGGGCTCGGCGGGTGGCCACGTGCCACTTGCGATCTTCCTCGGAGATATCGGGGGCATATCCTAACACGTAAACCTTTGTATCAGAATCGATTGCAGTCTCTTTGAGCTTCTGGGCCACCTGGACGATTTCCTTGGCGTCTTCGATGGAGAGTACCGGGGATTCCCGCCGAAATCGTACCATGGTGGGGTAGAGATGCCGGGTTCGGGCCCGCATGTTCTCGGCCTCGGTCTTGTAAGAATCTTGACGCAGGTGGTTAAAAAGTTCGCGAATCTTCTGTTCCTGGAAATCCCGGGGGGCCTTTTCTATATAGTCGTCGTCCGGTTCGGTGGGGTACTTGATTTTCCGCCAGTCCTTCTGGGTGTTGTCCTTCTTGCCGAGGGTCAGATTCGGGATTCCCAGCCCGTGGATGGCGCGCTGGAAGGAGCCCTGGCCTGCATAGAACAGGTCCGGGCTCTTGGTGGTGGCGAAAGCCTGGAGAAGCACAAAGAACGCCAGCAGCAGCGTTACCATGTCCGAAAAGGACACGATCCAGGCAGGTACGTCGTCGCTGTCGTCGATGATGACCTTCTTCTTGGCCACGTTACTCCACTCCGAAAACGCCGGTTTGCAAAAAGGTTATGGCGATAAGGGGCTCGAGAGAACTGAGCCTCGACCGGTCGCCCATATCGGTTCCGCCCAGGCTGAAACGATCGGCGGGCAGGTTCTTTTCCTTGCGAAAATAATCGATCAGCGCCTGGCATCTCTCCAGGGCGGGGTTCTGCATGCGGCTGGGGGCGTCCATGCGGCATTCGTTGAAGACCACCATGCAGTCGACCAGTTCCAGATAGTCGTACATGGTCTTGAGGTAGGTCGTCTTGGCCTCAGGGAGAAGGGTGGTGGAGTTCTCCTCAAACAGCCTTGAGATCGGGACAAAGATGGTCCGCTTGGACTTCAGGTGGTCCTGGTCGTCGGTGGGCGGAGGCTGATAGACCTGCTCGTCGGGTCGGATGTCCATGTGCGGGTCGCGGTCGGAACCGTCCGGAGCCTGCATGATCTCCTGCTGGGTCGGGGGGGTTGCGCCCGAATTGGAATAGCGGTTGCGAAAGATCGAGCACATCCGAATGGTATCGAACAGGCCGATAATCCGGATCTTCTCCTTCTTGTCAAAGGTCGAGAAGGTCAGTAGCAGCACGAAGAAGCACAGCAGCAGGGTCATGCAGTCGCTGAAGGTAACGATCCAGCCCTGGCCGGGCCCCTTGTCGGGTTTTCGGGCCTTTCTGGCCATGGATCACAGCTCCGGCTTGAATTCCTGGCGTTTCTGCGTGCAGAGGCAGGCGCTCATCTTGTCACGAACACTGGTGGGGCTGTCGCCTTTGACCAGGCCCAGAATGCCTTCCAGGACCATCTCGCGCATCAGGGATTCGCTTTTGGAGCGAAGGGCCAGCTTGCCCGAGAGGGGAATGAAGATCAGGTTGGCCAGAATCGCACCGTAAAACGTCGTGATCAGCGCAACAGCCATGCCCGCTCCAATCTGGTCGGGCGATTCCAGCGAGCCGAGCATCTGCACCAGCCCGATGAGGGTGCCGATCATCCCGAAGGCCGGTGCGCTGGCCCCCATGAAGTCCAGGATCTTCTTGCCCTGTTCGTGGCGTTCCTGGAGGTAGGCGATTTCGTTTTCCAGATAGGCGCGGATCTCGCGCTGGTCGGTTCCGTCGACCACCATCTGGAGGGCGCGAACCATGTAGGGGTCCTTGAGCTTGCTGATATGCTGCTCCAGGGCCAGGGCCCCGTCGCGCCGATTGACGGCGGTGTAGTTGACCACCATCTGGATAAGCTGCTGGCTGGAGGGCAGCGAGAACAGCAGGGTCTTTTTCATGACCGAGCCGATCTTGAGGAAGTTCCCCAGCGGAAAATGGATCAATGTTGCTGAGAGCATGCCCCCCACGACAATCATCATCGAGGGCAGGTGGACGAAGACCAACGGGCTGGATCCGGAGACCACCGAGACGAAGACGCAACCGAAGCCGGCTATGAATCCGATGATCGTCGCGATATCCACCGTATGCTCCTGGGTTTATGGCGGGCCTTGCTCGTCGGGATCCTGCTGAAGCTTCGGCAGCTTCTCCAGGAGCAAAGCCTGGTACTTGGCATTGGCCATGACCGCCAGGGCCCGGCCTGCCTTCTTGCTGTCCATGCTTTGCAGGGCGAGCAGAGCGTTTTTCAGGCTGCCCTGTTCCAGGAGTCCCTCGATGGCGGCGGCAGCTTGTTCGGGCGCCATCGCTTCGAGGAACTCGGCCTGTTTCTGCATGGCCAGTTTTTCCTGTCGCGTAAACTGAATCCGTGTGTTCTGAAGATCCTGGATCTTCTGCCGGACGCGTTTTTCCGCGGCTTCCAATCGCACCGCTTCGTCCTGAAGGGTCTGGGCTTGCTCATCCAGACTCTTCAGCGACAACTCGATACGTTCTTCCCGTGCATCCAGGAGGCGTCGCTCGTTTTTCAAGTCCCCGAGCTTCTTCTTGTAATCCTCCTGCAATCGCTGCAGGGCGACTTCCGGCAGGGAAAGGCGCGCGGCAACAACGGCACTGTCTCCCTCTTCGGCATTTCCAGAGGGGCTCTTAACTTGTGTGCCGTTTTGGGCCGAGGCCCCCTCCTGTTTCGGGGCGGTCAAAACCGAAAGGGCCATCGCCCCGCCAAAAGCCAGCAGGATCGCCGCGCCGCCGAAGATCGTCTGTCGGCGGCTCAAATTCAGACTGGATAGAATATTGGGCAGTTTCATAGAACCATCTCCCGATTACAGGCTGCTGCCGGCGGGGTGGAGGACGAAGCGAATGGCTGCGGCTTCATCCAGCTGCTGTTGTTCGAGTCTTCCCACCTGCTGTTTCCATTTCTCGTGTGCTTTCTCGCGAATCTTCTCGTAGCTCATTCGGCTCTTGCGAATCTCGGCCAGTCGCTCCAATGCCTGTTGGCGCTTTGCCTTGAGTTGATCGAGATCCTGAAGGATCTGCTTGATCCGGCGATCCTGGCCGGGGCTGCATGCCATCCAGGCCGCCTGCTGCACAATACGCTGCTGGATGCCCTCATGAGACAGTTGCTCCAGCAGGTCCTGAAGCATCCTCCTGCGACGGGAAAGCGCCTGTCCAAGCCGCTGAATTTGCGCGTTGATCAGTCCCAGTTGGGACTGGGTGGCCAGTTCGCGCTGGCGAGTGACGTCCAGGAGTCTTTGCAGGGGCCAGGAAAAGCGTTTCATACGATCTCACCTGTCATTCTCTGGGTCGCGGATCTTCGCCCGGGGCGTCTTCCTTGCGTGTCTGGAAGCTCCAGGCCGAGGTGATCTGCGACATCCGGGCTACGGTCTGTTCAAAGCCGCTTCGTTGTCCCGTCGGCTGCATGAGAAAGCTTCGAATCGGTTCAACCAGTTCGACGGCCTTGTCGATCCGGCTGTTGGATCCCTGGGCATAGGCCCCGATGTTGATCAGGTCCTCTGCCGACTGGTACGTGCTCCAGGCGGCCCGCATTCTCTGAGCGGCCTGGAGGTGGGCGGACGAACATACCATCGGCATGAGACGGCTTACGCTTTGGAGGATATCCACCGCGGGGAAATGTCCGAGTTCCGCCAGCTTTCGCGAAAGCACGATATGCCCGTCCAGCAGGCTGCGGACACTGTCGGCGACCGGGTCGGAAAGATCATCCCCCTCCACCAGGGTCGTCAGAATTCCGGTAATCGAACCGTTTCGTGCGTATCCCATGCGTTCGGTGAGCTTTGGAAGCAGGGAAAACACCGACGGGCAGTAGCCCTTGGTAGTGGGCGGCTCTCCGGCGGCCAGGCCGATCTCCCGCTGGGCCTGGGCGAACCGCGTCACCGAGTCCATCATGAACAGCACGTCCTTGCCCTGGTCGCGGAAGTATTCAGCAATGGTGACAGCCAGGAAAGCGCTCTTGACGCGCTGGATGGCAGCGGAATCACTGGTGGCTACAACCACCACGCTCCGTTGGAGCCCTTCGGGTCCCAAGGATTCTTCGAGGAACTCCCTGACCTCCCGACCACGTTCTCCAACCAGGGCCAGGACGTTCACATCGGCTTTGCTGCTCTTGGCGATTTCACCCAGCAGGGTACTCTTGCCCACGCCCGCCCCGGCGAAGATTCCGATACGCTGTCCCTTGCCGCAGGTCAGAAGCCCATCGAAGACGCGCAGGCCGAACTCAAGCGGCTCGGTGATGCGAGGGCGACTCAGCGGCGTGGGGGCATCTGCCACCAGGCCTCTAACTTCGGTCCCGTGAAGGGGCCCCTTGTCGTCGATCGGCTTTCCCAGTCCGTCCAGGACGCGCCCGAGCAGGCTGGGCCCAAGGCGGATCGAACGCGGCGTGGAGTGTGCGACCACCGGGTCTCGCGGACCGATGCCCTCGAAGTCTTCCAGGGGCATCAGGACCCGGTGCCGGTCCTGAAAACCCACCACCTCTGCCGGAATCTTCCTGCCGTCGCCTACATGGATGTGGCAGAGCTGTCCGATTCCCACCGCGGGTCCCTGGCTCTGGACGGTCAGGCCCGCAACGCGGACCACCTGGCCGCGGGAAGGCATCAGGTCCAGACCCCGGATGCGGTCGATGTGCTTGTGCAGCTCGAGGACGCTCATGATCCATTACTCCCCAGCAACGCCTCACGAATGCTGTCCAGGCTGTCATCTACGGTATGTTCGATGCTGGCCTCGTCGGATTCCAGCAGGCACTCGCCGGGCTTTATCTGCCCATCGGGGACGAACTGGTACCGGTTGGTGTGGCCGCTTTCCTGGCCGGTCTGGGCCAGCCGGCACTGCTTGAGATCTTCGGGGTTCAGGTGGATCCGCACTTCCTGTCGGGCTGGAAGCTTGGCCAGGGCCTTTTCGAGGATCGGATCGATCTTCACCTGCCCGGCCTGGATTTGCTGGGCGACGATCATCCCGGCTATTTCCACCGCAGCGGCGAGTAGCTCCTCCTGGGCTTCTTCCGCGATCTGTCGTTTGACCTGCTCGATGCTCTCCACGGCCTGGCCCAGGGCCCCGACGGCAGAGGCAACCTGCAGCTTCTGTCCCTCCATGAGCTGCTTGAACTCCTGTCGGAGTTGTTCGTCCTGATCGGGACCCACCGGCTGCATGGAGCGGACCATGGCCGCCATGGCCTGCTCGCCCAGCGGGCCGGCCAAGCGGATCCCCACCAGGGGGGCTGGAATGGTGACTTGCAGTTGCTGCATAACGGGCTACTCGTCCTCGAAGATGAGCATGTTCTGGCTGTTGAGGTCGAACATGATGTCCAGGATGGCGGACCTGGCTTTTTCGACCTCTTTCTTGGGGGGCTTGGACAGCAGGGACATCTCTTCGTCGAGAGCGGCTTCGACACGCTCGGAGATGTTTCGCCGAACCTTCTCGATGGTGGGCTCGTCGGCTCCGTACAGGGCGACGGCCAGGCTGTTGGGCTCGACGCCGCGGAGGATTTCCTGCATGGTCCGATCTTCGATCTTCTGTACGTCTTCCCAGGCGACCATGAGCTTCTTGATGGACTCGGCGGCTTCTTCGTCCTGTTCACGGATGCCGGTAAGCAGTTCGGTCCGGGCGTTCTGCTCCAGGCCACGCAGGAGCATCGCGACCTTTCGATACTGCTGGCGTTTGCGTCCGCCCTCGACGAGTTCTTCGGCCTCGCCCCGGAGGCTTTCCACGGCCTTGAGTCGAGCCTGAACCGCCCGGGCGATCCGGACGCGGGTGTTGACAGGTACGCCCTGGCAGGTGGCCAGTCGATGGACGACTTTCTGGCGTACGTCATTGGCGAGCATGGGTAGAAGCTGCACACTCTTCTGGCTGGGCAATTCGGAGATGACCAGGGCAGCCACCTCGGCGGACTCACCGGTGAGGACCTCGGAGATATCGTCGATTCTGGCCTCACGGATGTCGTGGAAGGGGTCGCGACTCTTGACCAGGAACTGCACCTGCTGCATGACGTTCTTGCAGTCGTTTTCGCCCAGGGCGCCTTCGATCATCTGGCGCACAAAGGCGATCTGGTCCTCGATCTGGCCGTGGAGAAACGATTCCAGCTCCGGGGCGAGTTCTTCCTCTGCCTGCTCTCGCCCGATGCCGTTGGAGGCCAGGTACGATACCTCCGCCCCCACCTCGGCCATTGCTTCGGGGGTGATGCATCCCATCAGCTCGGTCGCCGATTCGGGATCGAGCGTCATGAGCAACATGGCTGCTTTCTGTTTGCCGGACCTTGCCACGCCACGTACTCCTTCTCTAGTTCTCTTCCTCTTCGACCCAACTGGCGAAGAGCCTCTTTACCTGTTCGGGATGTTCCTGAAGCTGCCTGGCCAG
>CAZOVB010000002.1:105584-112867 GCA_964583095.1 uncultured Planctomycetaceae bacterium | reverse complement strand
GACCGGATAGACGTACTGGACGGTCTCCCGCATGGTGCTTTCCGAGCCGGGTGCCCTTGCCAGCCGGGCCGCCTGGCCGTTGGTGCCCCCGGGCAGGACGCTGGCCACGCGCCCGCCGTCGCTCTTGCTGGTTTCCAGTTGCTCCGAGACGGGGGCTTTCTGCTTCGGATCGAACGTGTGGCTTTCGACGGTTTCGAGTTTGTTGTCCAGGTCCAGGGCCAGTTCGACCTGGTAGTTGCCCTTGCCCAGGGCCTTTTCCAGGAGGGTCTCGACCTTGCGAAGAAGCGTCCGCTCCCGCTGGGTCTTGTGTTCGAGATAGTTGCTGGCGATTCGGGTACCCTCGTCGGGGCCATCGCCGGAAAGCAGATTGCCGTGGTTGTCGACGAGGCTGACGTTCCGGGGTGTCAGGCCCCGAACGCTGCAGGAGACCATGTGGACGATGGCCTGTACGTTTCTCCCTGCAAGGGCGACTCCCGGCTCGAGCGTGACGGTGACCGAGGCCTTGGCTTCCCGATCGGCGTTGGTACCGAAGAGGGTTCTCTCAGCCGGGATGATGTGGACGCGACAATGCCGCACGCCCTCGATAATGCAGATCGACCGGGCCAGTTCGCCCTCCAGCGCCCTGCGGATGCGGTTCTTGGTCACCGCCGGTGAATCCCCCAGGGGGGGCTTTTCGTCCAGGAGCTCGGCCCCGTGGATCCCGCCGGTGGGCAGGCCGTCTTTGCTGAGGGTCAGCCTCAGGTTGGCGACCTCTTCGGCCGGAACGTAGATGCTGGTTCCGGAGTTCTTGAGCTGGTAGGAAACACCGGCATCGTCGAGGCGTTCGAGGATCTTGGCCGCATCGTCCTGGCTCAGTTGCCCGTAGAGAAGCCGCATCGTCGGGTTCGAAGCCCAGCCGAAGACGGCAATCGATCCTGCTGCGACAGCCAGGAGGCTGCCCAGCACGATGACGCGCTGGACGAGGCTGGCGTTGTTCCACAGATCCTTAAAGTACTGGAGTATCGGGTTCACGGCTGGGTCCTTGGGCAGTGGGCTCTAGGGGGTCAGACCTGCATGTTGATGGTGGTCTTGTAGGCTTCGATCATCTTGTTTCGCACACCCATAAGCAGTTTGAAGCTCATGTCGGCCTGGGCGACCTGGGTAACGACATTGACGACATTGTCGGTGCGTCCGCTGAGCAGGTCCGCCACGGCGGAGGTGGATTTCTGCTGTTCGCCGTCGACATTGTTGACGGCCTGTTTGAGCATGTCTCCAAAGCCGGCATCGCCTTTGGCATTGGCTTTGTGCTGGGCGAGCTTGGGCGACCAGTTCGGCTGGGAAAGACCCTGGATTGGATTGATCGGGGGCATGAGATTCTCCGGTTATCTGAGGAGTTCCAAAGTGCTGTTGATCATGTCCTGGTATCGCTTGATGGAGGCGACGTTGGCCTGGTAGGCGCGGGAGGCGCTCATCATGTTGATCAGTTCCATCGGGACCTCGACATTGGACATTGTGACAAATCCGTTTTCGTCCGCGTGCGGATGGGCCGGGTTGTAGACCCGCTTGAAGTCCCGGCGACGGTCGGTGACGATCTGGTCGATCGTGAGCCCGTCCAGGGCCTCTTCATCGCTGGTCAGGATGACTTCCTTGCGAAGGTAGGCATCGGTATCGTCCGTGCGGACGGTGTTGGCGTTGGCGATGTTCTGCGTGGCGACGTTGAGTCGGAGTCCCTCGGCCCGCAGGCCGTGGACGGCCAGGTTGAACGGATTGTGTATTGCGGGAATCGGCATGGCAGTAGGGTCCTAGCCTTGGGTTTTCATGGCCATATCGTGCTGAAGATAGGCCTTTTTCATGATCATCATCATGGTCTTGTAGCGACCGGCGTTCTTCATGAGATTGCTGGTCTCCATATCCAGGTGAATGTCGTTGCCGTCCGAACTGAGGGGCGTATTGAGCGGCTTGATGATCTTGGGCTTGATCCGCCCGAGGCGGACGTTTTCGATCCCGCCCTTTAACTGTTCGGCCAGGACATCCTCGAAGCGCACATCATGTCGAAGAAAGCCCGGTTTTCGTACGTTGGACAGGTTCGAGGCGATGGCGCGCTGGCGCAGTTCGAAGGCCTTGGCGCCTGTTTCGGTGAACTGGATTATGCTGGGAGTTCTTGGCATGGTATCTCTACCTGTTTGTCTTTCTTGCGGGGCCATTTGCCGTCGGCTCGGTAGCGACGGAGTTTCTCACGGAGGGTACGGTCGGTGATTCCCAGCAGGTCGGCCGCCTTGGCCTGGTGGCTCTTGGTTCGCCGCAGAGCTTCCACAATCGCCCGTCGCTCCAGTTCCTGGAGTTTGAGCGTGTCGCTCCGGGCCGGGGCCAACCGGGCAGGAGGCGGGCAGGTCCGAACGTGCGAAAGATCCGACACCGACAGGATCGGTCCCTGTCCCATCGCCAGGGCCGCCCGAATCAGATTGCGAAGCTGGCGGACGTTACCGGGAAAACTCATCTGCTTCAGACGCCCCATCATCGCACTCTCGATCTGCTCGATATGCCGGCAGGTCTCGGGGCTGTAGCGATTCACAAAATGCCAGAGAAGGTCTTCCAGGTCCTCCAGGCGGTCGCGCAGAGCGGGCATCTGGAGATGCACGCCCGCCAGGCGGTAGTACAGATCCGCGCGGAAGCGACCGGCCTGGACTTCCGAGGCCAGGTCGCGGTTGGTCGTGGCCAGCACGCGGACGTCGACCCGGAGCGTCTCACTGCCCCCGAGGCGCTCGAGGTCCTGGCCTTCCAGCACGCGGAGCAACTGGGCCTGGAGACGCGGGGACGTTTCGGTAATCTCATCCAGCAGGAGCGTGCCGAGGTGAGCTCTCTCGAATCGCCCCTTCCGCTGAGAGACCGCCCCGGTGAAGGCACCGGCCTCGTGGCCGAAAAGTTCGCTCTCCAGGAGCGATTCGCTCAGGGCGGCGCAGTTGACCCGGATGAAGGGGCCCTGGCTGCGACGGGATCGGGCGTGGACGAACTGGCTCAGAAGCTCCTTGCCCGTGCCGCTTTCTCCGGTAATCAACACCGGCAGGGCGGTCTGGGCCACACGCGAAGCCATGGCCAGCGTCTCTTTGAGTGCGTTGCTCCTGCCGACGATTTCGGTCCCGGCCTCCAGGCATTGGGGCAGGATCGGGCAGGGGCGGTCGGGGACAACCGCAGCGATCAGGTCTTGGATCTGCGATTCCTCCAACGGCTGGGGCAGGTATGTCCGGGCCCCGGCCTGGAGGGCGGTTACGGCACGCTGGATCGAGGGGCTGGAATCCAGGATTACCTGAATCAGCAACGGGTGTTCCTGGCCGATCCGGCCAAGGGCCTCTCTCAACGGGCTTTCCAAGTCGTCGGCATCGGCGATGAGCATCGTGTAGTTGCCGCGATGGAGTTTACTGATTGCCTGGGCCTTGGTTTTGACGACCTCACCGAGGACATTGCGCCGGGCCAGGATTTCCAGCACCCGTGGAGCGGACTGTTTTTTCGATTCGAGGATCAAAATGCCTCTTGGCCTGTGGGTCATGGCTGGCCGACCTCCCGTCGCGACGGTTCGAGTTCTTCGGCCAGCGGATCTTCCGGTCGGTTGACGTTCTTGAGGGCGTCTTGAATGGTTTCCTCCGCCTGGTTTCGCAGACGGAACTGGCAGATTTCCTTCTGCACGCGGGCAAGTTTCGCCCAGGGCGATTTTGGAAACTCGGCCAGGATGGTGGAATAGGTCTCGCCTGCCGCCGCGTAATCGCGGTGTTGAAGGCAGTTGCCCATTTGGAGCAGAACCCAGGGCCTGTCGACGTCCTTCTGTCGGACCAGCGCGGTGCGATAGAAGAACTCCGCGGGCCGGTAGAGTTTGCGGCGATAGAGACGATCAGCCAACCCGGCCGGGTCGCGAACCTGGTCGGCTGAGGAAACCTGGGCCATCTTCAGCGCCGCTACCAGTGCGGGGGGCACCTCATGCTCTGTGCCGTCGTCCAGGATGGGGTTCACGATGGCCCTGTCCCGAGGGTCTGTTTCTTGGCTCGTCTGCGGATCCGGCGGGTCCGGTTGGGTCTGGGCCAGGCGTACCGGCGGCGGACCCGAAGGTCGCTCCTGGGTCTCAGGGCTTCGGGGCGTTTCCGGATGGGGGGTTTCGGAATCGTTCTTTTCGGAGTTCCGGGGCGACTGGCTCCGGCCGGCGCTGTCCGGCTCGGGGGACTCGGGCTGTTCCTGGTCGATCAGGGGCAACTGGACCGGTATCAGCCGCTCCCGATTCGGCTCGAGGCGGGGCAGCGCGCGGGCCGGCTTGGCCATCGAAGCGTCCTGGGATGTACCGGCCTCGGCGTCTGACGCATCGGAGGGGGTTTTGACCTTGGGGGACGAATCCGGGTCCTGCGGTGTCTGGCCGGGGTCTTCCGGGTCGCCCTGTCGTGGCGCGGTAACGGTGGATCGCCAGACCTTCCACATGCTCCGGCGAACATTGGATTCTCCCTCCGGTTCAGCCAGGGCCGTCAGGGGGAGAGCAACAGTCCACGCCGCAATCAGAAGCCTCCACCGATTCACTGGACACCTCCTGCCGAGGCCGTCTGTGATGCCTTCTGGAACTCATCCTGCAACAGGTAGGCCCGAACCAGGAGATTCTTTGCCTTGGCGAGGATGTCCCCGTCCTTGGCGACTTTGACCGTCTCTTCCAGGATGCTCACTGCCTGTCCGACTCGCTCGGCCTCAAGACAGAGCTGGGCCATCTCGCAGCCGGCCAGCCAGGTGTCTTTGCCCGGCTGAAGCTTAGGCCATACCTCCAGGTAGGCCTCGATAGCGGCCGGGACGTCGTCGTGGTCCCTCAACGCCCGGGCGTATTCCAGTTCCAGGGCCGGTCCGTAGGGATCTGCCTGGAGGGTCTTCATCTGGAGAGCCATCAGGACGACATCGATCGACCGTTCGGGCAGGTCCATGGCCCGGAAGGTCCGAGACATGGTCAGAATCCGTCGACAGTCGACTTCGGGGCTCATTTCCAGATTCTCCATCTGGTTCAGGGCGCCCAGGCAGTTGACCCAATTACCCAGGGAGAATTCCGCGTCGGCGATTTCCTGGAGAACGTCCAGTTCGTGGCTGGGACTGTTGGATTGATCCAGTGCCCGGTGAAGGTAGGTAATTGCGGGGGCGGTTTCGCCGAGGCGTGCATAGCTCTTGCCCATCAGCAGCAGGGCGCCGGGCCGATATTCTTCCACGTCGGCCTCCTGGCTGAGTCCGAGGTAGCGCTTGAGCCAGTGGGTGGCGCTGCGGTAATCCCCCAGTTCGAAAGCGCACTTGCCCACGCCGTGGCTGGCTGCTGCCCTGGAATCGACGGAAAGATTGTCTTCGTAGAGCTCTCGGAAGACCCGCGAGGCCGCCTCCACCGCACCGTATTGGTAGGTGACCTCCGCCAGTTGCAGCCAGGTCTCATCGGCCCGGAAATGCGGGTACTGGTCGATGAGGTTCTGCAATCCCTCGCGAGCCTGCTTGATATCACCGGTTCTGAGGTGGATGCCGATCTTCCGCAGCAGGGCCAACGGTGCGACCAGTTGATTGTCGTCAAAGAGCTTCATCACCGTTGCGTATTCATTGAGGGCCTCGCTGAGATCCGCGGGGTTCCCGCTGGCTTCCAGGAGGCTCCCCAGCCCCAGGTGGGCGTGAGCGATACGCTCATCAAAGGGGTGGGCTGCATCCAGCCGATGCCAGATCCTCCGTGCCTGCCCGATGTAGAGTTGCTTCTCGCGGGCAACGGAGTTGATGTTGCGAGGATCAAAAACCGCAAGCCTGCGACCGTCGAAATAGCAGATCAGCCCGACCTGCCCGGCCGCCAGTTCCGCCAGGTGGGCCGGGGCGACCTTGTTCATCCAAAGGTTGATAGAGCGCTTCCTGGACTTGACGCTCACCGAGCTGTCGTAGCCGATATCGACCTTGGCCACGGTATGCAGACGCTTGAAGACTTCCTCCAGTGACACCTGCCGGCAACGCGCATTGACCACTTCCCCGCTGGGGTCGGGAATGATTTCCGCCCCGAGGAACCCTCCGCCCAGACGTCCGTATCCGTCTTTCAGACGCTTGCGGAGCTGCATCTCGTCGAACCCCGCGAAGATGTCATCCGGTGTCTTCCACTGCCAGTGGAGCTGGTCCTGCGGGTTGAAGAAGGCCAGGGCCTTTTCCGTCATGACCCGGCCGATCAGGAAGCGGCAGTCCAGTGCAAGCTTCGGTGGATTCTCCATGGATTCCAGGGCGGACAGGGCTGCAAATGCCTGGGCACGAGCCAGAAGATACTGCTTGCGGCGGGCATGAACGCGGCCGATCTCATGGTGAGCCGAGGCCTTACAGATCGGGGACTTGCTCTTGGCTACCTCCTGGAATACCAGCATCGCCTCTTCTTCCTTGCCGGTTCGCTCCAGGCACTGTGCGATGCGGAGGCGGAGGTAGTCCTTGATGGGAATGTTCTCGGAGGTCTCGTCAGCCGTCTGGAGGAGGGTTGAATAGTGTCGCAAAGCCGTCGCGTAGCCGCGTTCGGCATAGGCGCGTTCGGCATCTCCCCAGGTGGAATTGGCCCCGATCACCGTGGGTAGCGATTTGACGAACTCTTCCACGGCAGGGTCCCGTTCCTCTTCCGGAGCTTGCTGGATGACTACTTCCTTCTCAACCGGCGTGGTCTTCGGCTCGGGACGGGTAAGGACCGCTGCCAGAAGAACCAGGATCAGCATCGAGTTCAAGAATGCCACTATGTGAGCCAGCGAGAGTTTGCGCCTGGAGATGCTCGAGCTGTCGAGTCTGGCCAGGACCTGTTCCAGTTCGCCCAACGCTTGCGGTTCGGCCTGCTCGGCTTCGGGCTCCTGCTCGGGCTCCTCGCTCTTGAGCCCCAGATCCGGCTTGGAATCCTGATTCTTGATCATGGAATCGATTGCCGACTGGCCCAGCGCAGTGGAAGGTTCTCCCTGGGCTGGGGCGGGAGCAGCGGCTCCGGATTCCTTTTCCGCCGCCCGTTTGGCGATGATAGCGTCTATGTCATCCTGTTCCATCTTCTGCACTGCTGTTGGACCGGCGGCAGCAGCACTGACGGGCGCCTGGGCGGGCTGGTCCTGAGGCTCCGGTGCCGGGGCGGGTTGCTGGGGAGCCTCTTGCTGAGGGGCTTCCTTCTTCTTGGCCGCCCTTGCAGCGATCATCGCATCGATATCGTCCTGCTCGACCTTTCCATTGGCGGCCGGCTGAGCTGCTTGCTCCTGGGCGGGCTGGGCCTGAGGCTCCGGTGCCGGGGCGGGTTGCTGGGGAGCCTCTTGCTGAGGGGCTTC
>CAZOVB010000002.1:0-105484 GCA_964583095.1 uncultured Planctomycetaceae bacterium | reverse complement strand
CCTGAGGCTCCGGTGCCGGGGCGGGTTGCTGGGGAGCCTCTTGCTGAGGGGCTTCCTTCTTCTTGGCCGCCCTTGCAGCGATCATCGCATCGATATCGTCCTGCTCGACCTTTCCATTGGCGGCCGGCTGAGCTGCTTGCTCCTGGGCGGGCTGGGCCTGAGGCTCCGGTGCCGGGGCGGGTTGCTGGGGGGCCTTTTGCTGGGGGGCTTCCTGAGGCGCAGCAGCAGGAGCCGGCTGGGACGCAGGCGGATTGGTTGCCTGGATCTCCTGAGCCGGTCCGGAAACAGCTTCGACTTCACCGCTGCCAAGCAGGTCCTGCAGGAAGGCCAGGTTCTTTGCTTCTGCCTGGTCTCGCAGTGTCTGTGGCTGTTCAGGTTGTGAGGGGTTGGATTCTGCCATTTCTCCGGCCTGTAGGACGACTCGGCCTGAATGTTTGCAACTGGCGTGCCATAGAATCTCCCCTTCTTGCAAAGGCAATGTGCAGAGGGGTTTGCATTGCAAACGGGTTCCAGGTCTCTTTGCCGATTCTCCTTGTCGGAGCCAAGGAATGTCATGATTTCGCGCGGGGTGTCGTGATTCTTTGCGCCCTTGTGGCCGGGCAGTCCGGCTTACATCTATTAATAGAGCACGTCGGTTCGAGCTGCCTCCAGGCCCGGGCAGGGCAGAGCCAAGCCCCTTGCGCGTGGAGGAATTATCCGCACTCCGGAAAGAATTTCCCCATCAGGAAAGATGCGATTCAGTCGCTCTGCAAGCCAATACCGGGGGGTTTCAAATATAAAGACTGTCCATGTAAAGTTTTACAAAATCACCTGGCGGACGTTTTCTCTGCATGGCACGAGGTTTGCATGTTCTGGGGCGAAGTGTTGTCTCTTTCTATGGGCACCAGCAAGAGGGCACAGGTAACGATGACAGAAACAAACGCAACATCCTTGAGTCAGATCTTCATCCCCACGCACTCGGCCGGGCCCAAGCCCTCCAGTATCGACGCGGGTAGAAATCGTAGTTCGCATCGAGCCGACGAGTCGCAATATGAGCAGGCCAAGATGAAAGAGGGGCACGAGGTCTCCTCTGCCCAAGGGACCCAGGTCAGAGAGAACGAAAAGAACGACAGCCAGACCGGTCGGAAACGCGCCGAAGCCGAAAAACCATTCGAAAAGGCAGTCCGCAAGGCCAACGAGTCTCAGCAGAAGAAGCCCGAGGCCGAAGAAGGCCAGGCCGAACTGGCCGCCGAGGCGGGGATGAATCTTCAGCAACTCGTAAAGTCTCACGGCGAAGGCGACAGGCCTGTCATTGACCTCAAGAAGCTTACGCCAAAACAGGAAAAGGGCCTTGCCGATGGCGCAGTCCTCCTGGCCGGGGCAGCGACTTCAAAGGGGGCCAAAACCAAAGTCATCGAGGCCTCCGCGGAGGCTGGAGAGTTGCTCTCGGCAAAGAAGATCTCCCCCGACAAGACACAGGCGAATGCTTCCGGCGAAGCAATAGAGGCCCAAGGGCAGCAGAAAGTACTGCTGAAGGCTTCCACCGGTGAGGATGGGGAAGCTGCAGCCGACCAGCCCGCAGCCCATAAGCCGGCCGACGCGACCGGTGCCAAAGAAGCCGGTTCCCTGGCCGGAAAAGCGGCCTTGCAGACAGAAGCCTCCAGCCAGGGGCAGGCAGAGGCTGCTCGCGACGTTCAGACAGAAGAGATCGATGCCCGGCAGCTCGAGCAGAAGACGATCCCGGTCTCGAATCGGCAGGATGGTGATGACACGATGGCCCGGGTGGTAACGCACAACGCGGTCCAAGGCCCGAGCCAGACACAGGTGGGGGGGGATCCGGGCTCTTCCCGGCCTGGCAGCCTGGAGATGGACGGCCTGGACCTCCAGGTTGAATCTACTGCCACCGCCGGGGGGAACAATGCCTTGACCCCCTCGGCCATGCGGTCCGCCCAGACCGCCCAGACCAGCCAGGCAGCCCAAATGGCCGGAGCCCATGAATCCGAGGTCGCCCAGAGCGTGGTACGACAGGTCGGCAACTACATGCAGACACAGCGGCTGCGGTCGGGGGACGAGATGGTCCTTCGGCTGGACCCCCCGGAACTGGGAAGCGTGAAGATGACGCTGGAAGGCAAAGGCAACCAGTTGCGAATGGTGGTCGAGGCGAGCAATCCTCGGACGCTTGTGGATCTTCAGCGGGAGGCGCCGGCTCTGATGCAGCGGCTGGTCGACAGCGGCATCGAGGTTCGGAGAATGGAGTTTGCCCAGAGCGATCCTTCCGGGTCGGGCGGATCGTTCGGTTCACTCAATCGCCAGGGGGCCCAGGGTCAGGGCGCGTTCGATCAGCAGGACGGGGCGCCGCGCCCCGGCCGGGGTCCCCTGATGGATGCTTCGGCCGAGGAGACCGCGTCTTCTTCGCCGGCTGCGTCTGTCATCGGCGAGCAGGCCATTAACCTCTGGATGTAAGGAGCCCTCAATGAGTGGCATTACAGGATACGGACAGGATTCCAACCAGATTCGCGATCAGTATCTGACGCTTCTGATTACCCAGATGCAGAATCAGAATCCGATGGATCCGATGAGCAATGATCAGATGGCCTCTCAGTTGGCTGCCCTTGCCCAGCTGGAGCAGGTCGAGGACATGAACGACAAATTCAGCAAGGTCCTCAGCGCCACCCAGATGGAGCAGGCTTCGCAGATGATCGGCGACAAGGTCGTGTACCGTCCGGAGGGGGTCGAGACGGACCTGACCGGAACGGTCAAGGGCGCCAAGGTCCGGGAAGGCGAAGTATTCCTGAACGTCGGCGGGCACGAAGTCCGGATCGAGGACATCCTGGGTCTTGGCGCAAGCGGAACCCAGAGCGTGGTGGCATCGGATCTGAGTCAGGCTGCTTCGCTGATCGGCAAGGAAATCTCCTTCCAGACACTCGGGGAAGACGGCGGGGTGATGTCCATTCAGGAAACGGTACGCAGCGTGGAATTCAAAGACGGTCGCGTCCTGCTCAATGCGGGGCAGTTCGTCGTCGAACCCGATATGGTCACAGGAATCAACGAATAACGAGGTAATGTCATGGGCGATGCACTCAATTCAGGCGTGTCGGGCCTCCAGGCCCACCAGAAGATGTTGGATGTCTCGGGCAACAACCTGTCCAACATGAACACCAACGGTTTCAAGTCCAGCAGGATCAATTTCTCGACGCTGTTGAGCGAGACGATCCGGGAGGCCTCGCAGCCCAGCGAGAACCTGGGCGGCACGAACCCGATCCAGGCCGGCAGCGGCGTCCAGACCGCCAGCATCACCGTGGACATGGGCCAGGGCACGATGGTCAACACCGGTCAGCCCCTGGACATGGCCATCGAGGGCAACGGCTTCTTCGTCGTTTCCGACGGACAGCGGGAGATCTATACCCGCGTCGGTGCCTTTGCCGTCGATGCCAATTACAATCTGGTGGATCCCGCCACCGGATACCTGGTCCAGCGGACCGGTTCCTACGGGGTCAACGAAGGATTCCAGGACGTGGGATCCTCGGACATCCGAATTCCGTACGACGTGGCCTTGCCGGCCAGCACGACCACGGAGGTGACCTACGCCGGAAACCTCAGTGCCGATCAGCTCGAAGCGACGACCAACGAATATTCTTCGGGCACCTCGTTTACCAGCTCTGTCGGCAATCTAGTTTCCGGCACCGACACGATCTACAACTCCTCGCTGCTCTCGGGCACGACCGGGGCCCAGGATTATGTGGGCGATCTGGACATCAGCGGCACGCTGCCCGACGGCACGGCCGTGACGGGCACGCTGCAGGTGTACGATGGCAGTGGTGTCAATGCAGCCACCACGTATGACGACCTGACGGCGGCGATCGAGACGGCCTATACCGACGCATCGGGCACGCACGTGGACGCTTCCATCGTCAACGGTGAGGTCCGGGTCAGGGATGCCGAGAGTGGGTACACCCTCACGACGATTGATCTGGGATACACAGCCGTGGCAGGGGGAACTTCCGCCTCCACGCCGGTTTTCTGGGAACTGCTCGAGGCCGGCGGAAACGCGGTCAAGAAAACCAACATCGAAGTCTTCGACAGCCAGGGCGTGGGTCATGTTCTCAGCGGTGCGTTCGTAAAGACGGACACGCCCAACGAGTGGGACTTCGTGATGACGTCCATCACCGGTGACATTGCCGGGGTTACGCAGCGGCGGATCCGACGAATCAGCTTCAATCCCGACGGCAGCTACGCCGGCATCCTCAGCGGCGACGATTCGCAGGTCAAGGTTCAGTTGGCCGGGGCGCTGCCCGCATTGGAACCGACGCTGGATCTGGGAACGATCGGCGAGTTCAACGGCCTGAGTCAGTTCGGCGGATCGTCCACGGCGGCCCCCACCGACCAGGACGGCTACGAGGCGGGCTACCTCTCGCGCCTTAGCGTCTCGACCGACGGCATTCTCGTTGGGGTCTTCACCAACGGTATTCGCCAGAACCTGGCTGCGATGAAGGTCGCGTCGTTCCAGAACCCCGGTGGGCTCAAGAGCATCGGCAGCAACTACTACGAAAGCACCGCAAACAGCGGCGACCCGATAACGGGTATGGCCAATACCGGCGGAGCCGGGGCCATGCGAGGCCAGAGCCTCGAGAAGTCCAACGTCGTCGTGGCTACGGAGTTTGTGAACCTGATCCAGGCACAGAATGGCTACCAGGCCAACTCCCGGACGATTCGCGTGGCCAACGACATGCTCAAAGAACTGACGAATCTGATCCGGTAGAGGTCCTAGGTGATTACGAATCAGCATGCGTCAACTGCTTATAGACCGGCTTATGCAACTGGAGAGGTGGGATCCGGTTCGCAACTACCAGGCCAGTCGAACCCTGTTCGGAGATAACGCAATGTCTGCCACAGTCTACTGGGTCTTGCTGGGGGTTCTGGGATCGATCTTCCTGGTGCTCTTGTTCCTGTTGATGCGGAACGGCGTAAGTTCCCGGCGCACCTGGAGCGATTTCATTGCCGAGACCCAGAATCTCGGCCTGGACGAAGCAGAGACGAGAGTCCTGACGCATCTGGCCAGGGCCCTTCCCAGTGGACGTCCGACGGCGCTGCTTCAGAACGGCGAACTCTTCAGCCAGGCCGAGAGGATGATCGAGACCGACAAGAGCTTCCGTAAGCTGCCCGAGCCCCTTCAACAGGAAGGGCGTCACACACTGGAACGCTTGCGCAGCAAGCTGGGCTTTCCCGTCGATGGCGGCGGGGACCACAGTCCCACCACAAGCCGCCAGCTTCACAGGGGTACGTATCTTTCCCTTTGCCCCGGACAGGGGCTCTCACCGGTCGAGGGGGCCGTCGCGGAGAATATCCCCCAGACCATCGTGGTCGAACCGGTCGCCGAACTGGAAGAAGGCCAGATCGAAAAGGGCATGACACTGACGGTTCTGTTCTGTTTTGAAGGAACCTACTGGCAGTTCCCTTCCACCATCCAGGCCGTAGCCAATGGAGATGTCTACCTGTCCCACAGCGAGGACATCACCAAAGCCGACCGGAGAAGGTACCAGCGGATCACCACGAACCTTCGGGCCAAGGTGGCCGGCTTTCAGTTCATTCAAAGCGCGTCCAAGGAAGACCAGGGTCCCCGCTTCGAGGACGCCCGCCTGCTGGAAATCGCCGGGCCGGGTCTTCTGCTCCAGACGAAGCTGGGCGTAAACGCAGGCCAGAAGATCCTGGTCTACATCGCCCTGTCCAAACAGCGCAGCGTGGAGGCCATGGGCATCGTCCGTCGCGTGACCCCCAACCGGGCCGAAGGCGGCAGCGACATCGGCGTGGAACTGATGGGCCTGACAGGTCCGGAGCTGTCGATCATGATCGAGGAAACCGAAAACGCCAAGAAGGAAACTCAGCTTCTTGCCTCGCGTCGCCGGCGCTATACCCGTGCGGCCATCCAGGGCAAGGCGCGGATCGCACGGATGGGAAGCGGTCAGGCAAGTCCTTCCTTTGTCGACGCCGAGGTCACTGAAATCGGCGCCACAGGCTTGCGGGTCCTCACCGAGCTCCAAGCCGCACCGGAAGAGAAGGTCGCCCTGAGCATCGAATTGCCCAGCGGAAGGAACGTCGAATCCACCGGCGTGGTGCGTCGTGTTGTCGCCCAGGACGAGATGCAGGAACTGGCCGTCGAGCTTACGGGCATGACGGGTGGAGATCTCTCAGCGATGATCAACGAAACCGATGCCGCCCTGGAATCCCAGGCTGCGGGAAAGTGAGCCCTACATATGGATCAGGAACTCATACCAGTTGGATACAGCATGCGGGCGCTGACCGAGCAATACCGCACGGTTGCGCACAACCTGGCCAATGCCAACAGCGCAGGCTACCGCCGCCGGATCAACACGTTTTCGCAAGTCCTTCAGCAACGGATGGACGCGCCGGAACCGGCCGAGATGGAATCCGGCATCGTCAAGCAGGAGTCGAGCATCGATTTCCGCCAGGGCATGTTGGAAAACACCGGCCGCAACCTGGATTTTGGCCTCGTCGGCAAGGGCTTCTTCGTTCTGGAGAGTCCCAACGGCCCGGTCTACACCCGGAACGGCACGTTCTATGTCGATACCCAGAACCGCCTTGTGGACGCCTCGGGACGGCTGCTGGCCGGAACCCGCGGGCCGATCACCATACCCGATGGAGCCGGCAGCGACAGTCTCTCGGTCGGCTCGGACGGGACCGTGATGGCCGGCAACGACATCATCGAGCAGTTGAAGATTGTGGAATTCGAGGACAATTCGGTCCTCCAGCCTGTGGGCGACAGTGCATTTTCCGCCCCGGCCGGGACCGAAACGCCAAGTCTGAACACCAGCATCTGCCAGGGATATCGCGAAAGATCCAACGTGGAGGTCGCTGAGGAGCTGATCAATCTCATCACGGTCAGCCGGCTGTACGAATCGAACTTGAAGATGGCCAAGGCACAGGACGAGCGGATGCAGACGATTATCCGCGCGGCCATGTCGTAATGATCAGGAGCATGGAATCATGTTAAGAGCATTCTCTACCGCGGCAACGGGCATGGGGGCCCAGCAGTTGCTGGTGGACGTTACCGCCAACAATCTTGCCAACATCAACACCAACGGCTTCAAGCGCAGCCAGGTCGACTTCCAGGACCTGATGTACGTCAAGATGCTCGAAGCCAACCGCCAGGTCGCCCAGGGCATGAGTGCACCGACAGGCTTTGAGGTGGGCAACGGGGTTCGGCCGGCCTCGACCCTTCGGGTGCAGGAACAGGGCCAGTTCACCAATACCGGGCGCGACCTGGACCTGGCGATTGAAGGCGAAGGGTTCCTCCAGGTGTCTTTGCCCAACGGCGAGATTCGCTACACGCGGGACGGTTCGCTGAGGACCAACGCCAACGGCGACCTGGTCACCGCCAGCGGATACTACATCGAGCCCCGGATCAACTTCCCGGCCGATACGCAGTCGATCAGCATCGGGTCCGACGGCACGGTGGTGGTCATGACCGGCTCGTCGGATCAGCCCCAGGAACTGGGTCGGCTGGAGTTGGCGCGTTTCCCGAACCCGACCGGTCTCTCGGCCGAGGGACGGAACCTCCTTGCACGAACCGCTGCCAGCGGCGATGCGGAAACCGGTGTGGCCGGGACCAACGGGCTGGGAACGATCCAGCAGAGCTTCCTGGAAAAGGCCAACGTCCAGATGGTCACCGAACTGGTGAACCTGATCACGGCCCAGCGGGCCTACGAAATCAATGGCCGGGTCATCAAGGCCGGCGACAGCATGCTCACCACAGCCAACCGTCTGCTGGGCGGCTGATCCGCCTGGAAAGGTCTTGGAATGAAACGACCCCTTACAATTGCAGCAGGGCTGATCCTACTCCTGGCCGGGCAGGCCCGAGCCCAGTCACCGATCAAGATTTACCTGCCCCGTCGGATGGTCCTCCAGGCGGAAAACCTGACGGTGGGCGACGTGTGCATCGTAGCCTGTCGCGACGAAAAGCTCCTGGCCCGCGTCAAGGCGGTGAGCCTGGGCAGAGGGCCCCTGAGCCGCGAGAGTCTGGAGATCGACCGTGTGGTGATTCTCTCGCGCCTCGCATCGGCGGGTATCAATCGCTCGGGGGTGACCCTCACCGGCGCTGCCCGGATTCAGGTGCGCAGGCCCGAGACGCATGTCGATGCCCAGAAGGTCCTCCTGGCCGCACGCGAAGCGCTCAACAATACCGACCAGGAAGGAGAAGAGCTTTCCTGGCAGGTGGTTTCCGAGGCGAAGGATCTGTACTACCCGCGAATTGCCGGTGCCCGAATCCGGTCGCGAATTGAAAAGTCCGGCAGCGACAACGTGGTGGTCCTTGTCGAAGCCACGTCGGGCCGGCAGGTCCTGGCCTCGCAGAAGATCGAGTTTCGCAGGCTCAAGGAAGTCCAGCAACGGGTAGCTTCTCGCGATATTCCCTCCGGAGTGCCCCTTACCAGCGAAAACACCCGCCTGAGGACCATCCGAACCACGGGGCGAAGCGCGGCCGAGCCGGCAGCCCTGGGACAGATCACACGAAGCCGCATCGCCGAAGGGCGTAGCATCAGCAAGACGATGGTGCGCGACTTCCAGGCCGCCCCCCTTATCAGGCGCAACCAGCCGGTCGTGATGAAGATCGAGGGCGAGACGTTCCAGATCCAGGCCGCCGGCGTCGCCCTGCAGGACGGAAAGACCGGCGACATCATCCAGGTCCGCAATATCGATTCCAAGCAGGTTGTCATCGCCAGGATCGGTGAAGACGGCAGCGTTCATCCCCTAATCGAAAGGTAGAGACTCATGCGAAAAGCCCACCTCACAACCGCAGCAGCGATTCTGGCGGGGCTGCTCTGTCAGAGCCTTCAGGCCGGATCGATCTTCCGGCAGAGCCGCAAGCGGTCGGCCTCCCTTTACCGGGACGACAAAGCCTCGACCGTGGGCGACATTGTCACCATCGTCATCGATGAAGAGCACAAGGTAGACAACTCCTCCGATCGCTCGCTCAACAAGAGTGACAAGCGAAGCGTGAATGTCACCGGGGGCGAGAAGCTGGATATCCTCCGGGGCATCGATGCAGCCACGGGCAAGCTGCTGAATCTGCCGGAGCTGGATTTCTCCTCCGACAGCAGCAGCGACTACAAGGGCGGCACGTCGTTCGGCTCGGAACGGAAGATCGAGGACGAGATCACCGTGATCGTCGAAGACGTTCTGCCCAACGGCAACATGGTGGTGGTGGGCAAGCAGGTGCGTTCCATCGAGGGCGAGACGCAGACGACTCAGATCAGCGGGATCATCCGCCCCAGTGACATTACCTATTCCAACAAAATCACCAGTCGGCGGGTGGCGAACTTCTACATCGAAACCGTCCACCAGGGCCAGGAAAACCAGTTTACTCAACCCGGGTGGCTGGCCAGGATCCTGAACTTCATCAATCCCTTCTAAGGCCTCGGAGAACTGGGTATGAACCGCCGCATAACAACAGCCAAGCTGACGATGCTCCTGCTGCTTTGGGCATCGCCGGCCCCGGCAGAGCGAGTCAAAGACATCGTGCAGATCAAGGGCGCCCGAGGCAACAGCCTGCGGGGCTACGGTCTGGTCATCGGGCTCAACGGCACCGGCGACGACAGCCAGGCCACACGCCAGGCCTATGCCAACTACCTGGCCCGGAGGGAAGGCATCAAGATCCAGCCCAACGACGTGACGGGCAAGAATATCGCCTCGGTGATCGTGACGGCGGAGCTGCCCCCGTTTTCCCGCCAGGATACGACGATCGACGTGACCGTGGCCGCCGTGGCCGCCCAGAGTCTCCAGGGGGGACAGTTGCTCCAGACCGAACTCAAGGGAGATGATGGCCAGGTCTACGCACTGGCTGCCGGAGCGATCGCTATCGGGGGCTACAGCGTCCAGGGAGAACAGGCCAAGGTCACCAAGGCTCATCCGACAGTGGGAACGGTTCCCAACGGCGCCACGGTCGAACGTGAAGAGTTGGCCACCGTGGACGAAAACGGCAAGATCACCCTCCAGCTTCTGCATCCGGACTACACCACCGCGGTGAATATCGCCAAGGCGGTCAACGCCAAGTATCCGGGCAGTGCCCATGCGGCCGACAAGGGAGGCGTGGAGGTCCGCGTTCCCGAAGAGAAACGGGGCAAATCACTTTCTGCCTTTATCGATTCGATCGGCGCTTTGGATGTAGAAGTGGACCAGGAAGCGCTGGTGATCATCAACGAGCGGACCGGAACGATAGTCGTCGGCAAGGACGTGCGCATCACCACGGTGGCGATTTCCCACGGAAGCCTGACGATCGTCAACAAGGAAACCGAGAAGGTGGTTCAGCCGGCGCCGTTTTCCAATACGGGAACCACGGCGGTCGAACGGGATACGCAGCTTTCGGTACACGAAGGCCCGGGGCGTCTGCACGTACTGGCCCGGCCTGAACCGCTGACGGTTTCCATGCTGGCCAGGAGCCTTAACGCCCTGGGCGTGTCGCCCACAGACCTGGTCGCGATTTTCAAGAACCTTCATCAGCAGGGCGCTCTGCAAGCCAAGCTGGTAACGACGAGGTGAGTATGAACACTCTCCGGAGCGACAATCCCGTCCAGGCCATGCTCAATCGGATGGCGCTGAATCAGAAACACTCGGCCCCGACCGACAGGCTCTACAGTCGCGGAGTGCTCCAGGCAGCCCTGGCAAGGACCGTCCGACAACGCGGAGCGACGAATCCCCTGCCGGTGCAGCGGGAGAAACTGCTCCAGAGCGTTCTTCGGGCCGGACAAATTGTGGTCTCTCGTCTCAGGACGTCCAAGGGCGAGTTGTCCGATTCCCAAAAAGCCCGGATGCGACAGGAGGCCGTTCAGCAGGCCTTGGATCGGACGTTCGATGCGGGCGAGCTGGCCGGGCCGCAGCGAAGCCAAGTGCATCGCATTGTCGAAGATGCACTGGATCTGGTGGCCAGGGGAGGAGGCCGGCTCCTGGCCGAGCAGGGGAAGATCGAGAAGGTCGCCAAGGACTTTGAGGGGATTTTCGTTCGACAGATCATGGACGTTATGCGCAAGACCCTCGACGAATCGGGCCTGGGCGAAGACGCCACGGGCAAGCAGGTTCGCGACATGTACTGGATGTTCCTGGGCGAACAGGTCTCACAGACCGGCAGCCTGGGCATGTGGAAACAAATCGCCGCTGATATCGCCGCAAGCCGGCAGGGAATGCCTGGCTCGACGTTGGAGACACTGGAATGATGCCCCAAACACCGTCGCCGAGAGACCTGATCGGTCAGTTGATGGACCTGCTGGACGAGGAGATCCGGATCCTGGATCTTCGTTGTGAGCAGCTTCGCAGGCTCAGCCAGTGCCTGGCAGACCGCGACGAAACCGTCACCGAGCAACTCCTGGACGAAATCGAACGGACCCAGCAGGTCCAGCAGCAGACCGATGCACGCCTGGCCGATAACCGCACCTGCCTGGCAGAAGCGCTGGACTGGGACCAGGGGGAGTTGAAACTCTCTCACCTGGTCGACGCGCTGCCGGGGCCGATCGGCATTGCCATCGCCCAGCGCCGAGAGCGGATCATCGAACTGGCCAACAGCCTGACCCACGAGAATCTCCGGGCTTCGATGATCCTGGCCGAGTGTGCGCACCTGAATCAGTTGATGCTTCAGGCGTTCCTGCCTTCGGGCTCCCAGGTGACTACTTACGGCAACGGCGGATCCGCCACCTGGCGCGGGGCTGCGGGACTCGTGGATGCGAGAGGATAGACTATGTCGAACTTCTACATTGGATTGAGCGGCCTGCAGGTCTCGCAGGCGGCGATCGAGACCATCGGTACCAACATTACCAATGCGGCCACCGAGGGGTATCACCGTCAGTCGGCCCGCATTTCGCCCATGCCTCTGGACTATCTCAACAAGCAGACCAGCAGCGGCGGGGCGGAGATCACCGACATCGTCCGCCAGATGGATTTCCTTCTGGAAAACGAGATCATCCGGCAGCATCCCCAGACGGGCCAGAACGAACAGGAACTGATAACGATCCGTACGCTGGAAGCTGCCCTGGGCGACCTGGATGAAGAAGGCGTGGGGGTAGCGATCAACGATTTCTTCAACTCGCTGCACGAGTTGGCGGCCCAGCCCAACAGTCAGGCGCACCTGGAGCAGGTCGTCTGGAGCGGGGAGGCGATGGCCTCGCTGTTTCGCAACATGTCGCAGTTCATCACGGGCCTGAAGGAGAACATTCTTCTGGAAGCCCAGGACGTTACGACCCAGATGAACAATCTGATGGGCAAGATCGGCGACTACAACATGAAGATCCACGGGGTAAGCGTGGTGGGGGGCAACACGAACCTGCTCAAGGACCAGCGGGATGCGGCCATCGAGGAACTGTCCGGCCTGATTCAGGTCACGACACACCAGCAGGGCATCAAGACGGGCATGCTCAACGTCGAAGCCTGGGGAATTCCTGTTGTGGTCCGGGCCCAGGTGACCGGCCTGGAGATCGACCGGGTCGGGGACGGGACCATCGGCGTCAGTGTCGAGGGGGCGGATCATTACGACAAGCGTGTTGCCGGCGGCAAGGTGGGGGCGCTTCTGAACCTGTACAACGAGGTGATCCCCTCGCTGGAGGAGAAGTTCAACGCCCTGGCCGGTACGATCATCGAGCGTGTCAACGAGCTTCACGTTCAGGGCGTGGGATCCGAGGGGTCCTTCTCGGAGTTGACCGGGTGGCGAAGCAGCCAGGAGACGTTTGATCAGTGGGCATCAGGGGTGGAAGACGGACCGGTGTACGTTCGAGTGATCGACGAATCAACCGGAACGGTGACCCGCCACCATGTCATGGATGTCGATGCCGATGTGCATGACATCGACGATGTCGTAACCGCCCTGGATGCCATCGCGAATCTCAACGCCGCCAACAACAACGACGCGCTGCACATCTATGCCGACAACGGGTACAAGTTCGACTTCCTGCCGGCAATGTCATCCGGGCCGGACGTCAACAACATCACCGGCACGACCGGTGCGGCTTTCACGGGAGCCTATACCGGCAGCCAGGCCGAAACGTACACATTCCACGTCGAGGGCAGCGGCGAGGTGGGCCAGAGCAGCAACCTGTATCTGCGCGTGGAAGATTCCGCCGGCCAGGTGGTCGGAAAACTCAACGTCGGACAAGGCTATCCTACCGGCGATCGTCTGCACTTTGCCGAGGGGCTGGAAATCAGCCTCCAGGCCGGGACCTTCAACGCCGGGGACAGTTTCCAACTGGAAGCCTATGCCTCCAGTGATGAATCGGGAGTCCTGGCCGCCTTGGGAATCAATACCTTCTTTTCGGGCACCACAGCTTCCGATATTTCAGTGATGCAGCGACTGGTCGACAAGCCGACGCTTGTGGCCTCCTCGATCAGCGCAGAGATGACCGACAACAAGAACCTGACGCGGATGGCCCAGTTGGGCGACGCCCGGCATGATGATCTCGACCAGCTTTCGATCAATGACTATTACCGCAGGCTGCTGACGGATATCGGCCACGAGGTCGCGACACGAGAGGCCCGCAAAGAAGCCCTCAACACCGTCCGCAAACAGATGCTCAACAATCGCGACATGATCAGCGGCGTGGACGTCAATGAAGAGGCAGCCAAGCTGATCATGTTCGAAAACATGTTCCAGGCGATCAGCAAATTCATCGTCACGCAAAACAAGGCCCTTCAGGATCTGATGCAGTTGATCTAGGCCTGAGGACGGAGATAGACAGATGGCAGGCTGGGGAGCGATTCGACACAATACGATCTTGGCCCTGCGGAAGCACAGCGAGCGGATGGCGCTCTTGCAGGAGCAGGCTTCCTCGGGCATGCGGATCATCCGCGCTTCCAACGGGCCCTCCGATGCCTTCCGGATCATGAACCTTCGGGCGGAAATCCGTTCCTACGAAACCTATCACGAGAATCTCAAGATGGTCGATTTCAACATGACCCAGATCTCGGAGGTTCTCCAGTCGATCACGACCAGCCTCTCGCGAGTCAAGGAACTGACCGCGCAGGCCTCCAGCGGAACCTACAACATGGAAAACCGCAAACTGGCCGGGCTGGAGATCGACGCGATTCTCGAAACGGCCGTGTCCATGGTCAACGCCAAGAGCATGGGACGCCGCCTCTTTGGTGGGGGCAGCCTGGATACTGCGCCCTATACCGCCCAGCGCGACACGGAGGGTCACATCACCTCCGTCAGTTACCGGGGCGCTACGGTTGAACTCAAAGCCGCCATCTCCCCCGGGATCTCCTATCCGGCCACGGTCGTGGGAGACGACGTCTTCCGGTCGGCAGAGTCGGGAACCGCCAAGTTCCTGGCCAGGAGTACCGGCGCTGCCCTGGGCTCGGGTACCTCCAGCGCCCGAGGGGATATCTGGCTTGGCGTGATACACGATCAGACGACTGTTCTGCCCGATTCGCACGCAACGAACCTGGGCATCGCCAAGGGCAACGGCAGCGACCAGGGCGATACCATCGTCGCAGACCACACGCTGCACATCTCCACCGACGGTACCCACAACTTCGTTCGCCTGGACAACGGGGATGTCATCCGCTTTGACGCCTCGGATACCAACCTGCGAATCGCCAACGAGCACGGCGATGTCGCTTACGTGGACATGTCCGGCTGGACCGGAACGGTTCCCGCATCGGTAACGCTCCGTTCCAGCGCAAAGGCGTCGATCGACGGCGGCCAGACCCAGACAGCCATCGACCTGACCAACAACAACCAGGCGATTACCGACGCAAACGGCCGCGTCTTCTATGCAGACTTCACCAATACCGTTCGCACCGGGGCAGATCCGATCCGGATGCAAGGTTCCTACGACCTGTTCGGAACGTTGATCGAGCTTCGCGACGTGCTTGTCAACAAGGGCGACTTGACCCACCAGGAGCAGAGCGAAGTCCTGGGAGATTCCATGGAGTCCCTGGGAGATCTGATGTCGGGCCTGACCCAGCACCTGACCAGCGTCGGTGCCCGCATCCAGGCAATCGGTACGCTGGAAGCCAGCCTGGACACGCTGAAATTCAACTCCGAGACCGAGGCCGATACCATCCAGAATGCGGACATCGTGGAGGTCGCGACCGAACTGGCCAACACGCAGACCTTCTACGAGATGATCCTGGCCTCCAGCAGCAAGCTCCTCAGCCTGTCCCTGCTGGATTACCTCTAGATCCGGACCTTCTCAGCTTGCGATAGATGGTCTTTGTCGGTCCCGAAAGGGAGTAGATCAGGGCGATGGCCGTTCCGGTCACGATCGGGTTCAGCACGCTGAGCGTTCCGAGAACCACGACCCACACAATCGTGCCAAACGGCTTTTCCGTCACCTGGAACTGATTGGTCAAGTGGGGATACGAGATGTTCGAAACCATCAGCAACGCCGTGGTCAGGGTCATCAGTGGAAGAGTGATCACCACGGCCAGCATCATCCCCGGATGGGCCAGAATGCCCCGGCTGACATCTTCCAGGTGGGCCAGGAGAATTACCAGGCTGATGATCGTTGCAGCCGCTCCGGGGGAGGGCAAGCCTTTGAAGGTCATGTGGTGCTCCTCGGCCGGTTCGTTTTCCACGTTGAACCGGGCCAGCCTGAGCACCACGCAGGCCAAGTAGACTGCCGAGACACACCAGAGCAGCCGGAACGCAATCACCGGCAGCGAGACGTGCAGAAAACTCAGGCGATCCAGTCCCGTGCCCCCAAGGGCCATCTGGACGGTTCGAAGCATCAGCAGGGCGGGGGCGGCCCCGAAACTTACCGCATCGCACAAGCTGTCGAGTTGTCCGCCGAAATCGCTCGTGCTGCGCGTCATCCGGGCCAGCCTACCGTCGAGCATGTCAAAGACCATGGCCAGTACGATCAGCCAGGCCGCCGTCCGAAGCTGCCACATATGGGCCTCTCCCACCCGGGAAAGGGTGGCGAAGTGGATGGCTGCAAAGCCCGAAAGGCCGTTGGCGACGGTGCACAGGGTCGGCAGGACGCTGACCGAAGCCAGCAGCCGTCCTCTGCGCGTGACCGGGGCTGACTCTTCCCGCTCCGGCGCGGGGTTGGAATCGGTCATGATTCCTCCTTGGAGCTGGGCTTGCAGCGGATAAGAACGGTTCGGCCCGCCTTGACCTTCTGCCCTACCTTGACCTGGACGGATTCAACCAGCCGGCTCGGGACGATCAGTTCTCCCCTTGAGCCGAAGCGGATCATGCCGATTCTCGCTCCGCGGTCGATCACCTGCTCGGGTTTCAGGTCGGTGACGATCCTTCGCGCCACGAGCCCGGCGATCTGCCGAAAGACGATCCTGGGTTTTTCGGGATTCAGGTCGGTTTCGAGGGTGATGGTGGTCGATTCATTGCTTTCCCAGGCGTCGGGTCTTCTCACATCCAGCAGGGTTCCGTCGCGATGGGTGATCTCCAGGATCTTCCCGTCGGCGGGGCTTCGGTTGACGTGCACGTCAAAGATGCTCATGAAAACGCCGACCTGCACCGCATCGCATCCCAGGATGCAGTCGCTTCCCATGTGTGTGATGTCGGTAACCCGGCCATCCGCAACCGCCACCAGATTCTCCGCGCCCTGGGGACTTTCGCGGCTTGGGTCCCGGAAGAACCACAGCACCCAGCCCCAGATCAGCAGGGGGATCAGGCTCAGCGGCCAGATCAGCCAGAACGTAAGCATGCACAGCCCGAGCAGTACAACCGAACAGGTTGCCCAGACCGGCGTGCCGTATGGTGTCAGTCGTATCATCAGAGATCGCCTTGCTTTCCGGATTATCCTAGCGGGGAGTCTGTCGAGGGGCAATGATGTCTGTCTGGACGCATCGGCGCAGGAGGGGGAAATGGGTAGAATGATGAAATGACACGAAACCAGGATATCGCTGGACTGTTTGTCGAAATTGCCGATCTGATGGAGCTGCTGGGGGAGAATCCCTTCCGCATCAACAGCTACCGAAAGGCTGGGAGAATTCTGGAGGATCTGCCCCGCGACGTGGAGCAGATCGCACAGGCCGGCGGCATCGAGAGCATCGAAGGCATCGGCAAGAGCACGGCCGAGAAGATCGCCCAATATCTCCGGAGCGGCCGGATGGACCTGCACCAGGAACTGCTGCAGAAGGTCCCGCCCGGTTTGCCGGGCCTTCTGAACGTGGGCGGGTTGGGTCCCAAGACGGCCGCCAGGCTCTGGAAGCAGGCCGGCATTGAAAGCATCGAGGAACTTCGAAGCGCCCTGGCCGACGAGCCGGAGCGTCTGACGGGCGTCTCGGGCTTGGGCAAAAAGAAGGTCGAGGCGTTGAAAGAATCCCTGGCCTTCATGGAGACCTCGGCGGGCAGGATCCTCCTGGGCCAGGCAGACCGGATCGCCCGGGCGCTGGTCGATCACCTGAGCGATTTGCCCGGCGTGGGTCGCGTCGAGCCGGCCGGGAGCCTCCGCAGGGGGCGTGAGACCATCGGGGATATCGACATTCTCTGCCAGGCCGGCCCGCAGGAGCAAGAGGCTGTTATCGCCGCTTTTGCCGGTTTTCCCGGGGTGAAGAAAGTTCTCTCCCGAGGCGAGACCAAATGCTTTGTGCTGCTGGAAGAGGGCATCGAGGCGGATCTTCGCGTTGTGGAGCCAGAGAGCTTCGGCGCTGCCCTTGCGTACTTCACCGGCAGCAAGGACCACAACGTCAAAATGCGCCAGCGGGCGATTGATCGGGGCTGGAAACTCAACGAATATGCCCTCCTCGATGGCGATCGGCCTGTGGCGGGTCGAAGCGAGGAAGAGATCTACGACGCGCTGGGCCTTGCCTGGATACCCCCGGAACTCCGCGAAGACCGCGGGGAGTTTTCCGCCGCGCAGGAAGGCGAGCTTTGGCAACTGGTGGACGAAAAGGACATCCGCGGGGATCTCCACCTCCATACCACCGCCTCGGATGGAACCAATACGATCCGCGAGATGATCGAAGCCTGCCGCAGCCGGGGCTACTCGTATATGTGTATCAGCGACCATTCGCAAAGCCAGGTTCAGGCCAACGGCCTGGATGCCCCGCGCCTGGCTGATCATGCAAAGGAGATTCGACGCATTGCCGCAGAATACGAAGGCTTCACCGTTTGGGTGGGGATCGAGGTGGATATCTTCAAGAACGGCTCGCTGGACTTCGAGCAGGAGGTCCTTTCCGAGCTGGACTTTGTAACGGCCTCACCGCATTCAGCCCTTGGCCAGAAGGGCCCCGGGGCGACCGACAGGATCGTCCGGGCCATCGAACACCCGTGCGTACACTGTATCGGGCACCCATCGGGAAGGCTGATCAATCGTCGGCCCGGCATGGAACTGGACATGAATACCATCGCAGCGGCTGCAGCCGAAAACGCTACCGCACTGGAGATAAACGCCAACGACCACCGCCTGGATCTGCGGGACCGGCATGTGAGAATCGCCATCGAGGCCGGTGCGAGAATCGTCATCAACACCGACGCCCACTGCGTGGAGGAACTGGATCTGATGCGGTATGGTGTCCTCACGGCCCGGCGCGGTTGGGCCGGAGCGGAGGCCATACTCAACACCTGGCCGGTCGAGAAAGTCCTTCGGTGGATTTCGGCCGGAAAGAAAGACTGATGTTCCCCGTTGCTGCCGAGGCCGACTCCGATGAAAATGAGACAGACACCTTTGAGCCCCGCCGATGTGGCCCGGCGAGTCCGGCGAGCCCAACGTTGTGTAGCGCTTACCGGGGCGGGGATCTCCACCGCGGCCGGTATTCCCGACTTCCGAGGCGCCGGAGGGCTCTACGAAACCGGAAAGTACAACCCGATGAGGGTTTTCGACATCCGGGTCTTCCGAGACGACGCCTCCGAGTTCTACCGGTTCACGCGTGACATGATGGAATTGCTGGAGAGCATGGAACCGACCTACACGCATCGGTTCCTCGCTGCGGCGGAAGAGGCCGGATTGGTTGAGTCCGTTATCACGCAGAATATCGACCCGCTGCATCACCAGGCCGGCAGCGAAAAGGTCATCGCCCTCCACGGAGACTATGCCACCAGCCGGTGCCTTGCCTGCGGGCGCCGGTACAGCCTGGAGCAACTGCTTGCCCGCATGGAGGAATCGGACATCCCACGTTGCGATTGCGAGGTAAACGCGCCCCTCAAGCCGGACGTGGTGTTCTTCGGCGAGACGGTCTCTTCGCTTCCCCTGGCCATGGAGCAGGTCCAGGCCTGCGATCTGCTGCTGGTGCTGGGTTCCTCGCTGACGGTCGGTCCCGCTTCCATCCTGCCCGAAACTGCGCGGGGAGATGTAATTGTCGTGAACAAAACGCCGGTCGATCTGGCCAGAGGTCCGGGCCGGTATTTCATTTGGGAAGAACTGGATTCCTTCTTCAGGGAAGTCGCAGGCCATCTGCCCGAGATTGCCGGCAGATCGTAAGGAGAATTTCAGGCTCCGAAAACCGGCAGGTGGGGCTGATCCGGATCGGTCCGCAGACACCACTGGAGCATCTGGTGCTGCAATTCCAGGACGACCTGCTCCATGCCGGGCTGACCGTAGAGGTTGTGCAACTCCCAGGGGTCCTGGCGGAGATCATAGAGTTCGTTGCCGCCGCTTTCGCGAACCACGAGCTTGTACCGTTGGGATCGGACCATCTTCGTCCGGGCCATCGTGGTCGGATGTTTCAGGTACGTCAACTGCTTGCCGCCCATCTGCTCCGGCTTGTGCTTGTGGCTTTGGGGGCTGTTGGCGAAACGCTCAAGCATCGGTTGTTCATGGCCACCATCGGCGAAGATGTACTCCTTGCCCGGACCGCCGGATATCGTTTCCAGCAGCGACCGGCCATGGATGTACCAGTCCGGGTCGATCCCCAGAAGCTCCAGAATCGTTGGTGCGACATCCACGTGTTCGGTCAAGCCGCTGACTCGATGCCCCCGCGGCAGCGAGGGCGCACAGAGGATCATCGGCACGTGCAGGATGCAGTCGTTCATGGCGGTATCCCACTTTTCCACCAGCCCATACTGGCCGGCAAAATCTCCGTGGTCCACCCAGAACAGGACGATGCTGTTGTCCATCAAGCCCTGGGTTTCCAGGCAGTCGACGACCTTACCGACGAGTGTGTCTACCTTGGTGACCATGCCGTAATAGGTGGCCTGGATTTCCCTCAGGGCCTGGGGATCCACTTCGGTCCCTGTTCGAATTCGCCGCATTTCCCGCAGCGGTTCGGGCGCGTTGTCGGGCAACTGGTGAGGCCAGGACTGGATGCTTTCGCGGTCGTACATGGAGAAGTACGGCTCTTCCACCGCGTAGGGCGGATGCGGCTGCGAAAGGTTCAGATGCAGATAAAACGGACGATCCGGATCGCGGACTTCTTTGAGATATCGCAGTGCCTGGGCGGTGCGATTCTCGTCGCAGAAGCCCTCCAGACGGTCCTTTCTGCCGCGATAGTCAAAGAATTTTCCGACCAGGTCTTCTCGCACGCTCCGGCTTTCGGGGCCGGGGGAGGGGACTTCATGAACCTGCTTGGCCAGATCATCGAAGACTCCCTCGGTAAAGCTGTGATAATCGGTGTACCCGCCGCCCTTCTTGTTGGAGGCAAAGAGCGTCTCCCAGACATGATTGAGACCAAAGACGGCCGACTCGTACCCTTCCTGCTTGAGTCGGCCCAAAAGGTCGGGCTGATCTTCGCTGAGCAGGTTTTCCTCCATGACGCTGCGGAACCCGTCGGTGTGGCTGTAACGACCGGTCACCATGGAGACCCGGGAGGGGAGGCACTTGCCGTGCACGGCGAACTGATTCTCGAAGGCAACGCCCCGCTGGGCCAGGCGGTCCAGGTTCGGCGTCCTGCAGTCGGGATTGCCCAGGAAGCCCGGCGCTTCGCCGCGCATCTCATCGGAGGTAATGACAATCACATTCATGGGCTTTGCCGACATGCGGGACTCCGTTGTGGCCGGCGACACTGCCGACCTGGGGGCGAAGGGATTACAGGGCGTTGGCTCCAAAGGCGCCGATCCGATCTTTCCAGGATTCCAGCGTTTCTGCCGGTACGGCCTGGGCGGGAATACGGGTATCGGCAGGGGCCATGCCCAGTCGCTCCCGTTTGCCCTGGCCCAGGCGATGATAGCCCAGCAGTTCCACCCCTTGGCACCGAGAGAGAGACCCGGCCAGTTCCGCCAGGGCCTGGAAGTGATCTTCCCGGTCGTTGAGACCGGGGATAATCGGGCAACGCAGGCGGATGACGGTTCCGGCGGCATCGAGGCGGCGAAGGTTGTCCAGGATGCGGGCGTTGTCCACGCCGGTCCACTGCTTGTGACGCTCGGAATCGGTTTCCTTGATATCGTAGAAGACCAGGTCTGCTGACCCGGCAAGGCGGGAGAGGGTCTGGTAGTCGCAGAAGCCGCAGGTATCCAGGCAGGTGTGAAGGCCCTCTTCCCGGGCTGTTTGAAGAAGCCCCAGAGAGAAATCCGGTTGGAGGCAGGGCTCGCCCCCTGAGAGCGTCATGCCGCCTCCGGAGGTTTCATAGAAGATCCTGTCGCGAAGCACCTCTTGCATGACTTCTTCCACGCTGACCTGGCGGCCTAGAATCTCCAGGGCTCTGGCGGGACAAGCCTCGACGCAGGCTCCGCAGAACGTGCAGCGGTCGCGGTGGAGTTGGTGTTCCCGCTCCTGGACGTGGTGTACGCCTTGTGGGCAGAGATCGGCGCATCGGCGGCAGAAGGTGCACAGGGAGCCCTGGTAGGCCAATTGCCTCTCGGGAAAGATGCTCTCGGGATTGTGACACCAGAGGCATCGCAGGGGACACCCCTTCAGGAAGACGGTCGTTCGGATTCCCGGTCCGTCGTGCAGGCTGCATCTCTGGATATCAAATATCCGCCCTTGCCTGGAAAGGGGAATGGCCTTGTCGGGTGTGGGCACAGAGGCTGAATGGCTCACGTCTGGATGACTCCGGGGTGGTTTCTTCAGACCGTTCGGGTGCGGTCTTGCTCTGGTTGGTCGCTCAGAGCAAGTATAACGTCAAACCAGTTCCGGGCAATGCTGCTTGTCTGAAAAGAGGGGAGATTTGGCCTTTTGGCATGCCCCAGGCCGGGCAATCGAAGACAAATGGGGCAGAATCATTACTTATTCTGCAAATTCTTGAGGTTTTGCGAACCCCATAAAAGCAAATCGGGTTATACTCTGTGAACGAACGCTTCTCGACCTCCTGGCGTTCGTGATTTGCAGGCTTGGGCCCGGCGGCTCCTCCTCCTGCCGGGCCCCGCCTGCTTTTTTTGTTCTTCTCATTTCGCGGAGATACCGTTCTCAGCAAGGCAGTGGCTCCACCTGCCCTGTTCGCCGCTGGTCCTGCATGACGACCTCCACCTGCTCCCCGCTGCGAGCCTGATGGCCAACATAGGCCATTGCCAGCGGGATATCTCGGATCGGGCAGTACGTGCCGCTGGTAATGGCCCCGATCGTATTGCCTTGACCGTCAAGAACTTCTGCGCCCATACGGGGAATCGAGGTCGACCCGCCGGCGTCGGCAGCGTCCATTGCGATTCTGCACCGCCATCGCGAAATTTTCTGACGGCGCTGGGCCAGGGCCTCTGCGCCCAGGAAACCTCCCCCCGGTCGCACGCACCTGTCCAGGCCGGCTGTGTGGGGGTCGATCGCCTCATTGATCTCGTGGCCATATCTGCAAAGGCCCGCCTGGATTCGCAGTACGTCTCTTGCGGCGTAGCCCAGGGGTGCAAGGGCTTTTTCCTTGGATCGTGCCGTCACGAGTTGCCAGGCCTGGCCGGCCAGCAGGCTCGGGACGATCACCTCCAGCGACCAGAGTGGCCCATAGCCGGTGCGCGAAGCGTTCACCTTTGCCACGAGGTAGGATTCGCTGCGGACCGCCCCGGAAGGCATCTTGGAGACCTCCCTGCCGAGCAGGTCATCCAGGCGCCGGCCTGCGTTTGCACCCGTAACCCAGAACTGGCAACTGCGCCAGGTCTGATCCTTGATCTTCACATCCATCCCTTCGGCATGGAGTTGCAGATGGGCCAGAAGCTTGTCATGATTTCCCGGATCGCCGGTCAGCAGCCAGTGATTCTCCAGCCGATACAGGTAACCGCAGTCGACAATCCCGCCGGAATCATTGCAGAGACATGTCAACTCGGCCCAATCGTCTTCCTGCCCGGCCACGTCGTGTGTGCAGAGGCGTTCGAGCAGTTCCAGCGCGTCGTTGCCGGCAATTCGCAGGCGCGTCAGGCTGGAAACGTCGCAGACGACCGCATCCTTGTGGGCTGTTTCGACTTCTTCCAGCGTGGAGCCATACGAAAGGGGCACGTTCCAGCCGGCTTCGAGAGCAAAGCGGGCCTCCAGGGCCATGTGCTTGTCGTGCAGGGTCAGGGCGTGGGCTTTTTCCTCGTCAGTCATGGTGTCTCCGGGTAGGATCCGCAGAAGGTCCTTTGCAGCAGGATATCGCGTCGATCCTCCCTGAACCAGTTGGAAAGGAAAGATCATGTCGCAACCACCGGTGAATAAGCCGCCTCAGACAGGTTCAGCTCTGACATCCGGACAGGTCATGATGATTGTCGGTGCGGTGCTGTTTCTCGTGGGGACGGGACTGGTCGCCTGGCAACTGATTCAAACCTTCGGCTGGATCTACGCCGACGCTGAGAGCCCCGAGAAGCTCGTGGACCGATACGAGCAGGAGCAGGATCAGGCGCCTTCCCTTTCCATGCTCTGGATCGTCATCCCCGGTATTCTCTGCTCAGCCGCCGGCGGCGTGCTGTTCAAGATGGGTCTGCTTCGCCATGAGGATGTTCGGGCTTCCAGGTTCCTTCCGCAACCCGGTGCGGGCAAAGGCAAGAACCCGACCGTGACGCATACGTTCGGCCAGGAAGCACACGGCTCCTGTGCCAACCAGGGGCCCGGCGAGAAATTCTGCTCAGCCTGCGATCGCAGCTACCCCTCCGAGGCGATGTTCTGCATTACCTGCGGTCGGCCGTTGGACTCAGCTCCGAGGTGAGAGAAATGCAAGAACCTGCGGAGATTCGGGAGATGAAGACGCGAGATATCCCCGAAGCGATCGACCTCTGGAGGCTCTGTGACGGCGTGGGCCTTGGCTGTGGAGACAGTCCTTCGCAACTCGAAAGCTTCCTGCAGCGCAATCCGGGTCTGAGTCTTGTCGCACGCAGGGCGACGGGTCGGCTGGCGGGGGCGGTTCTGGTTGGCAGTGACGGAAGAAGAGGTTTTCTGTACCACTTGGCCGTCGATGTCGACTTCCGTCGCCGGGGGCTGGGCACCGCCCTGGCCCGGCAAGCTCTGGAGGGCCTGGCCCGGGCTGGAGTCGGCCGGTGCAACATCGTCGTCTTCCGGGACAATCCCGAGGGCCTGGCCTTCTGGCAGAGCAATGCCTGGCAGCCTCGCAACGATCTGATTGTCCTGACGAGGGATCTTTCCTGCTGAAGAGAACATCCCGACGGCGTATACTGGGCCGGCGAGTCCCGCGTTGACAGGTATGGAGAACCGATGACCCCGCAGCCGTTTCCAACCGAGTACATGAGCCTGCCCACCGAGCAACTCCAGCAGCGCATTGCCGAGGCAAAAAGGCGCCTGGGCGATTCGGTGGTCCTGCTGGGGCATCACTACCAGCGCGATGAGGTCCTGCAGTTCGCCGACATTACCGGAGACAGCCTCAAGCTCGCCCGCCAGGCCGCCCAGCAGGAAAAGGCCCGCTACATCGTCTTCTGCGGCGTGCACTTCATGGCCGAGACGGCTGACATTCTCTCCGGCGCGGACCAGCAGGTCTGCCTGCCGAACATGCGGGCCGGCTGCGCGATGGCGGACATGGCCGATGAGCAGGCGGTCGAAGCCGCCCTGGAAGAACTGGACATCCTGAGCGATCAGCGCATCATCCCGGTGACCTACGTGAACTCGACGGCTGCGATCAAGGCGGTCACCGCACGGAGAGGGGGCACCTGCTGCACAAGCGGCAACGTTCGCAACGTCTTCCAATGGGCCTTTGCCGACGCCGCCGGCGGCGCCGGCGGGGGAAAAATCTTCGCCGTACCCGACGAGCACCTGGCCCGGAACACGGCCTTTGCGATGGGAATGGGCCCCGAGGCGTGTGTGGTGTACGATCCCTCCCTGCCCGAAGGGGGCCTCACGCGGGATCAGGTCGAAAAGGCCAAGGTCGTCTGCTGGCGGGGGCATTGTTATGTGCACCAGGTCTTTACCGCCGAGGACATCCAGCAGGCCCGGAAGCAGAACCCCGAGGCGAAGATCATCGTCCACCCGGAATGCCCGCGCGAGGTAGTGGAACAGGCCGACGCGTCCGGATCGACCGAGCAGATCATCCGTGCCATCGAGGAGGCCCCGGGCGGTTCGAACTGGCTGATCGGTACGGAGGGCAACCTGGTATCTCGCCTGGCCAAAAGGCACCGGGATAAGAAGATCGCAACCGTTCCCAGTTCCCGGCCTCCCCGGTGCGTACAGATGGCCCAGATCGACCTGCCTCACCTGCTGTGGGTACTGGAGTCCCTTGTGGCCGATACACCGGCCAACGTCGTGAAGGTTCCCGAGGAGATCGCTTCGGATGCGAAGCTGGCCGTGGGACGGATGATCGAGATCAAGGGCGTGAGCGAATTGACGCCGCGGAAAGATTCGTAGCACGGGGACCGGGTGTATCGGCCTGCCCGGCCCTGATGGGTCAAAATGGCCCAATGCGGGTAAGGGGAAAACCTCATTTCGGGCCAATGTATCTTCACTAATTTGCCAACTCGGCAATTTGTATCGATTGCGTCGGCAGTGTTGGCCGATAATCGCATTGGAAGAGCCAACTTCCGCGAAAAGGCACCGACCCATCTGAAACGAAGGCAGGAAGACATGAAGATCCTCATCTCAGACCCCGACTGGCACTTCTCCCGACAAGCCGCAGGCGCCTTGGAGACCATGGCCCACCTGGTGGTGCATCAGTCGGATGTCAACCAGGCCCTGGAGCTTTCCCGCAGGTGGCAGCCTGACGTGGTAATACTGGCTGCCGAATACGCCCAGAGCGAGGTACTCGAACAGCTTCGCAGCCAGCAGGAAGCGCCCGCTGTGCTTCTGACCGAGTACATGGATCGCTACGACCGGGCCTGGCGGGCCTGGCAGCTTGGCGGCGATGAGTTGCTGATGAAACCGATCTTCGAGAGCTCCGAGCTTCTCAATGCCATCGTTTCTGCCCGAGAATCTGCCGCCACCGGCGTCCGCCAGGAACCCGCGGCGCGATCGGCCTGATCCAAGCTCGGACCACATAGCCCCCAGGTGGGGAGTCCCGCTGATCAAAAGCGGCTGGCCAGGGGACAGGCAACCGAGTTTGCCCGTCCCCTGAACTTTGCGCCTAAAATAGGGCGAAGAAAGTCCGCAACCGCCGCAGGAGAAAAAGCATGGGACTGATGGACGGCAGAAAGGGCCTGGTTTTCGGCATCGCCAACGAACGCAGCTACGCGACGTACATCGCATCTGCATTAACCTGCCAGGGGGCGACCTGCGCCTACAGTCACCTTCCCGGGGACAAAAACCGTCGCCGGGTCGTCGGAGCCCTGGAATCCATAGGCCAGGGCGATGCGTGGCTGGCTCCGTGCGATGCCGGCAGCGACGAGGACCTCGACACGCTGTTCGATCAGTACGGCAGCGACCTGGGGCGGATGGATTTCCTGGTGCACTCGATCGCCTTTGCCGATCGAGAGGCGCTTCAGGTCGGGGGGTTCCATACGACCAGTCGGGAAGCCTGGACCCGCGCGCTGGATATCAGCAGCTATACGCTCGTGGCCATGGCCCGGCGCGCCAAACCGTTGATGAAAGAAGGCGGCAGCATCATCTCCATGAGCTACTACGGAGCGGAGAAGGTCGTGCCCGGCTACAACGTGATGGGTATCGCCAAGGCCGCCCTGGAGCACACCACGCGATACCTGGCCGTGGAACTGGGCTCCGAGGCGATCCGGGTCAATGCCATCAGCGGCGGGCCATTGCGGACACTGGCCTCGATGGCGGTGGGGGGAATCGACATGATGCGCGAGCACCACGCCCGCAAGAGCCCCCTGCGACGCAACATCGAGGGCGACGAGGTGGGCAAGACCGCGGTCTATCTGCTCAGTGACCTGGCCGGCGGGGTCACCGGGGAGATCATCCACGTCGACTGCGGTTTCCACGTGCTCTCCTGCTCCCCGACCTGCCACGTCTTCTCCCAGGCCAGGCCGGGGTTGACTCCCCTGGGCTCCCAGGCAGATGCGTGATGGATCGTCGAAGCTTACAGCGCGCCGCGCCGATAAACCTTGTAGCCCGGCGGTGATGCGTTATCCTTCTGATACAAGGATTCCCAGTTCAGGAGGAAGGATCACCATGCCCGAACGCTACAAAGAAGTCATTCTCAAGCACCTCTCCCAACGAGAGGACCAGCCTCCGCTCAAACCGCGGCAACTGGCCAGGCGAATCGGCATCCCCGACGAGGACTACGGCACGTTCCGCGAGGCCGTCAAGGAACTTCGCGACAGCGGCAGGATCGTCCTGGGCTCCCGCAATGCCCTGACGCTGCCGGAGATGGGCGATCGGATCACCGGACGCTTTCGACCGAACCCAAAGGGCTTCGGCTTTGTCATCCCGGAAGAGCCCAACGCTCACGGGGATCTGTTCATTCCTCCCGACAACAAGAACGGGGCTCTGGCCGGGGACCTGGTCGTCGCCCGGAGCTACAAACGCGGAAAACGAAAAGGCCAGACCGCCTACGCCGGCGAGATCATCAAGGTGCTCCAGCGGAAGCAGAACCGGTACGTCGGGATGCTCGATAAGGCCGAGGACTCCTGGTTCGTCCGTCCCGACGGCAAGCAGATGACCACGCCGATTGTCGTGCGCGATGTCACCTCCGCCGGTCCAAAGCAAGGATCCAAGGTGGTGGTGGAGATCGTCCGGTACCCCGAGGCGGGAGAGTTGCCCGAGGGCGTGATTATCGAACGCCTGGGCCGGCAGAACGAACTGGAGGCAGAAACGCTCTCGTGCATCCGCAACCACGGACTCAATGAAGAGTTTCCCGAAGAGGTCCTCCAAGACGCGCGCCGAAGGGTTGAGACGTTTGATCCCGACAACCCGGGCAAACGCGAGGACCTGACCGGCAAGACCATTGTGACGATCGATCCGGTCGATGCCCGGGACTTCGACGACGCGATCAGCATCGAGAAACTCAAGGATGGAACGGTCGTGCTGGGCGTACACATTGCCGACGTGGCGCATTTCGTGCAGCAAGGCTCTCCACTGGATACCGAGGCCCTGAAGCGCGGCAACAGCATCTACTTCATCCGCAAGGTCCTGCCCATGCTTCCGGAGATCCTCTCCAACGGCGTGTGCAGCCTGCAGGAGGGCGAAACGCGTTTCTGCAAGAGCGTCTTCATCCAGTACGACGAGGACGCCGAGGTGATCGGCTCTCGCCTGGCCGAGACGTTCATCCGATCGCGCAAACGACTTACCTATGAAGACGCCCAGAACATCTGCGACGGCAAGACCGGGGGGTTTGATCCGGAGGTGATCGAGTTGGTCAAGTCCATGGAGCAATTGGCCCGCCGGATCGAGAAGCGGCGGCGCAAGGCCGGCATGCTCCACCTGGACCTTCCGGATGTGGAACTGGTCCTGGATGACCAGGAAAAGGTCTGCGATGCCGTGCCGGAGGATCAATCCTACAGCCACACCATCATCGAGATGTTCATGGTCGAGGCCAACGACGCCGTGGCCAACGTGCTGGATCGCCATGACGTCCCGTTCATCCGTCGAGTGCATCCCTCGCCGGATGTAGAGGATACGACCCAACTGGGACGGTTCACCCAGGCCTGCGGACATCGACTGCCCAAGAGCCTTACACGCCGGGACCTGCAGGACCTTCTCAACGCCGTCAAGGGTCGGCCCGAGAGCTACGCGGTGAACCTGGCCGTGCTCAAGACCTTCCAGCAGGCCGTATATTCCCCCATGCGAGTGGGACACTTCGCCCTGGCCAGCACCCATTACTGCCATTTCACCAGCCCGATCCGGCGATACCCGGACCTGACCGTCCATCGGCTGGTCAGCGACTTTGTGGCCGGGCGGATCGATGACCATAAGAAGGATGATGTGACCCAGCTCCAGGAACTCGGAGAGCACTGCACCGCCACCGAGCGAACCGCCGAGGCGGCTGAGCGTGATCTGCGAGACGTCCTGGTTCTCCAGTATCTCAAGGGCAAGGTCGGCGAGAATTTCGAGGGCGTGGTCACGGGTGTGGCCAATTTCGGAATCTTCGTACAGAGTCCGAGATTCCTGGTCGAAGGATTGATCCGCCTGGAGGACCTCGGGGACGACTGGTGGGAGGTCAACGCCCAGCGGGGAGAGGTCGTCGGGGAAGTCAGTGGCCGGAAGTTCCGGGTCGGGGACCTGCTGGCCGTCCGGATTGCCGGGGTGGATGTGGCGATGCGGCAATTGGATCTCGTTCCCGTTCGCGGCGCGGAGCCTAAGCGGTCCAAGCCCGCCAAGGACAAATCAGGCAAAACCAAGGGGCGCCCCAAGGGCAAAGGCAAGCAAGGCAAAGGGAAGGCTTCCGCCAAGGCTCGCTCGGGGGGCAAGAAGAATGCCGGCAAGAAATCCCGCGCCGGCAAGGGCAAGGCCCGTCGCGGCAAGAAACGCTGATTCTTCAGCCGGTCAGGTGCTCCTCAAGGCAGCGAGGCTGGAGAGAATGGTGAGGATTCGCTTGGCGTGTCGCAGCGGCTCCTGGCGGCCTGAATGCTCGTGGGCATCGATGAGTTGTTCCCACGTGGAGAGATAGTCACAGGTTTGAGAAGATCTTGGCAGGTCCCGCCCCGGCAGAGCCAGCAGCGCCTGATCCTGATACCCGATCCACCCTCCGCAATAGAGCTCCTGACAGAGGGAGTCGACTTCATCGAGCCGCAAGGCCTTGACGTCGTAGCGAGAGGCGATTTCCTTCAGTGCAGCCCCGTCCCGATCCGACGAAGCCCGGACCTGGGCTGCATCGAGCAGTCGACGGATGCGAAGAGGGGAAACGCCGCGCGACCTGCGCTTGGAGTTGCTTGCCGCCGTGACTTCCATGTCGGCTCCTTCGGTCTCCGGGCCGATGCATCACCGGAGCCCACATGGCCCGGATACGCTCGATCCACCCGAATCCTTATCGGATTATGCATGGCCCGGATTCGAAGTATTCCTGTTTTGGTTCGGGATTTCCGCTCGCTACAGAGGTCGCTTCAGGGCTCGTGGGGATTGGCCAGAGCATCCGTCAGGCGGCGCAGATCGAGGCGGCCTGGCTTGTCGAAAGCAGGCTTGCCGACCTGGCCCAGGAAGCGGGCGTTGAGCCGGCCCAGTCGCTCGTTGAGTTCATCCAGGTCCAGCGTGTTGTTCGGACCGAAGGCGTAGTCATCCAGGTCGGCATCGGTGAAGTTCTTGGGACAAAAGGAGACCTGGTGCCCGGCCGATTGCTCATCGAAGAACGCCACCGGCAGCCCGTGCGTGCGACAGATGATAGGCCGCTGGGCGTAAATCGTGCACCGGTTGTTCTTGAGGAAGCCGCAGGGCTGGGATTCGTCGAAAACCGGGGCCGAGCCGTCTCGCTGCAGGCCCTGGAGAATCGCTTCGAACTCCACGGCAAAGACGGTGAAGTTCACGCAGCATTCGCAGCAGCCGGCGCCGCAGTTGATATGCCCGGAATGGGCCTCGAGCAGACGCTCGATCATGCCGTCCACTTCCTCACGGAGGCGATAGTATTCGGCCAGGCAGGGATTTTGGCTCTGTTGGATCATGTCCCGATCATAGCGAAATACTCTGCCCCGACCAAACGTACTCTCAGGGAGAAAGTTCCTCGAGCAGGGCCTGCTTGAGTCGGCCCAGCTTGTCGGCCTTGACTCCGGCGAAAGTTACGATGGAGCTTTCGGGGGGTGCATAGATGCCCTGGTCCCAGCCTTCGAGCCGGCAGACCTGGCCCACCCAGGCGCGAAGCTGATTGTCGCTCCAGGACCGGCGGGTGCGAAGCTGATGCAGAAGCTCGGTGACCTGGATACCGTCGCGCCAGTGCTTCATCCGCAAGGTGGGCAGAGGCCTGTTGATGCCGAAGGTGCGTCCGGGCACCATCAGTGCGGTGTCGTCGGCCTTTTCCAGATCTCCGTCCGACCCGATCGTCTGCCAGACCACCGTACCCGGCGCCGCCCAACTGTAGGACCGTATGGGCCAGAGGATCCAACCCAAGTGAGATTCCCCGAACGAGCCGGGCATGGAGTAATTCCAGTATTCCTCCTGGTAGCGGTGGCGGCGAAGGGCGATCTGCCGGGCCTGGGTGCGAAGCTGTCCGGCGCAGACATTCAGATCCACTACGGCGTCCATCCAGTCCCGTTGAAAGGCAGGGCGCGAGATATCCACCCGGAATTCGAATCGCGGCGGCTCGGAGATCTTTGTTACAGGTCGGGCCAGTTCTGCGAAGAAGCTCAGGGCTGCGAAATCGTAGGCGTTCTGGGGCTCGTCCAACAGCCACAGGCTTACCCCCGTGCCGTTGTTCTTGCGGTAGTAGTGCTTGTTGTTGAAGTAGACGTGGTAGTCCGGATCCGTCCAGCCGTTGCGGGCAAGGTGGCTGCGGAACTGCTTGAGCACCTCCAGCCAGCCTCGGCGGTAGGACTCGTCGAACGACTTCTGGATGGGGGGCAGTTGCGTGGTCCATTCCAGGAACTGCTTGTAGTCTCGCGGGGCAGGCCAGGGCTGGAAGTGCTCTGCCAGTTCCAGTGGCCAATTCTCGTGCAGGGGCAGATAGAAGTGGTCCACTCCCCTGCCTTCACCGGGGCCTACGTAGCCGGCCCGGGCGGAGAAGGCCTGGCCCGAAAGCAGGGGCCCGAAGCGCTTGTCGAACACCTCCCAGCTTGCCACGCGGACATCGCCTCCCCGACCGGCCAGGGGCGGAGCGTAATTGGGATGGGCCTTGCCGGCATGGCGATAGGGGACGGCAGCCAGTTCCGTCCGGTGCTTGTGGGCCAGGCGGAAGTACTCGCGCTCCATCTGCCAGAATGCGTCATGTTCTTCCGGGTCGAGGCCCATGTACCTGGCGGGGCTGGCGTAGGTATTGCAGCCCCCGACGATGTTGAATTCATCGGGCAGCTCAACCGGGGAAACGTCCAGTTCGATCGGGGCCGAGAGGATCTGCTTCCGGCCGGAAAGGAACTCCAGCTTTCCGGTATATCGGCCCGGCCTGGCGTCAACCGGCACCCAGATATCCAGGTGGAAGGTCTGGCTGCACTGGCCTTCGATACGGCCTGGCTTTAGCGGAACGTCGATGATCTCCCCGCTGGCGCGGGGGATGCAGACCTCCGGGACCCACCGGTTGCCCTTTCGGACGGCCCATGCCTGGTCGAAATCCACATGCTCGAGCCGGGCCTGGGGATCCCGGGCGTGGGTCGGCGGGGTGATTCTTACTTCCAGCCGGTGGGTGGAGGTGGGGATGAACGCCAGGGCCAGCGGCATGGATGCCCAGGCCCCCCGGGGGCTAAGCGCAACGCCGGGCCTGTCGGGAGCCAGCGAACCCAGGGTAGGATCGAGCACCTGGCCCGGATCAAGCCACTGGGCGTCGAAGCCCGAGGTGAATTCAATGGCGGATCGCTTGCTTCGCCGGGCAAGCTCCGGCGGTTGAGGGGGCTGGGCCAGTTTGGAAACCTTGGCGGTTGTTTCCTCCGAGGAAGCAATGCCTCCTTCGTAGAGCGTCTCGACGCGCAGACGATAGCCCTGCTCATCAGGCGGGAGGTGGTCGATCAGCACGGGATGATCATGGAAGGTCAAGACCGACCGCTGCGAGCCGACGTGGATCCGGTGGGCCAGGGCTTCTTGTCCCGGCCAGGTGGGATCCACCCAGATGGCCCCGGTGCGATAATCGGCGAATTTGTCGGCAGCAGAGACCCGTGGCTCGGGGCGCTTCATCTGGGCCCGTTTCTTCTGCCTGGGGGTGCCGATGACGATCAGTTCCGGGGGTTGCGGACCGTGCCGGGAGTAGATGTCGTGGTTTTCGAAGGTCTGGCCGGATTCTTCGCCCATGGCAAGCCCGAAGGAGAATCCCGCCACTACAGCACGGATCATCCTGGGGTCGATCGGCACGCGCAGCCACCCGTCCTTCTCGGCAGTGGCCTGGGTGGCAAGCCAGAGCATTTCCGGGCTGTTGAAGCCGGCCTCGATGAAGCTGCCCCCTCCCGGCCCCCAGGGCGTCTTGGGGTAGCGGGTATGGCTGAAACAACTCGAGCCCTGCTGGGGCTTGTTCACGCTGGAACCCTCGATCCAGTCGGAAGAGACGGTGGAGAGCGCCAGGCGAAGCGGCCTGCCCCGGAGAACCCGCACCCGCAGCCAGGCTGATTCGATCCGCCAATCGGCAATTGGGTCGGTTTCGAAATCGAACAGGTAGTAATGGTGCTTGCCCTTGAGGCGGATCGTCCGGTTGCCTCCCGTATTGAGCGATCTCTCGGTGGGGTGGGCACAGATCCCGACATCCCGCGTGATTTTCAGCCTGACCTGGTCTGCCCCGACGGTGGATCCCAGGGCGAGGGTCAGTGCCAGCGTGGCAGCAGTTCGCAGTTTCATCGCAGCCTCCTTATGAAGGTATCTTACCCGCTGACTGTGCATCGACAAAGCCCGACGGGAGGCATCGACAGGTATCTTCCCCCCAATTGGGCGTTGACTTGGGGCCCCTGGCTTTTCTAAGTTCTTGGACATGCCAGGGCAGCTGGCACCGGCCTGGATGCCGCTTGCCCGAGAGTCCCGAGGCCCCACCGCCTCCAGGAGTAATGGATGACCCGCCAATCCGACCCGTCTCAGACCTCCCGAACCTGTGATGTCGTGCTGATCTACCCGCCGATTACCAAGCGGGAGCGGTATTCTTCCAGCATCGGCTCTGCAGGTGGCAGCCAGCCACCGCTGGGCATCCTGTCCCTGGCCGCCTGGGTCCGAGAGCAGGGCCTGGAGCCTGTTGTCATCGACGGCGAGGCCTCCGGGAGGACTTCCGCTGACATTGCGCAGCAGGTCGCCTCCCTCCAGCCAGCCCTGGCGGGCATCTCCAGTTCCACCGTTGCTCTGGGCCGGGCCATCGAGGTAGGCCAGGCAATCCGGCAGGCCGCAGCCAACATTCCCATCGCCGTGGGAGGTCCTCACGCCTCGGCCCTGCCCGAGAGCATTCTGGATCAGGATTGTTTCGACTACGCCATCGGCGGCGAGGGCGAGCAGACCCTGATGGAGCTCCTGGAGGTCTGCCTGGGCCGGCGCGATCCGGCCGAGGTCAAGGGCCTGGCCTTTCGCCGGGACGGCCGGATCGTGGTCAATGAACCCCGCCCGCGCATGGACGACCTGGATGCCCTGCCCTTTCCCGCCTACGATCTTCTCGAGGATCTCAAACCCTACACGCCGCCCCCGTGCAACTACCGGACTCTTCCGGTCTTGAGCATTGTCAGTTCCCGCGGATGTCCCAACGCCTGCACGTTTTGCGACCGCAGCACGTTCGGGCGGATGCTTCGCCAGCGCAGCGCCGCGAGCATCGCTGCGGAAATCCGCCGGCTTCGCAGAGACTTCTGCGTGGGCGAGATCGCCTTCCTGGATGACACCTTCACCCTCAACCCTCAGCGGATCTATGATCTCTTCGAGCGCCTCGATGCCGAGAATATCAAGATCTGGTGGACCTGCATGAGCCGCGTCGACACGGTCGACTACGATCTGCTCAAGTTCATGGCCGACCACGGATGCTGGCATATCTCCTTCGGAATCGAATCGGGAAGCGAGGAAATCCTGAAGCGCATCAAGAAGAACATCGACCTGGACAAGGCCCATCGTGTCATCGGCTGGTGCCGGGAACTGGGTATCCACACCAAGGGCTTTTTCATGCTGGGTCACCCGGGCGAGACCGAGCAGACCATCGAGCAAACGATCGACCTGGCCCTGAAGCTGCCCCTCTCGGACATTGTGGCTACGCTCAACACGCCGCTTCCCGGCTCGGAGCAGTATGTCCAGGCCTCGGCCGACGGAGCCTTCCAGGACGGGGACTGGTCCCGCTTCAACTGCTGGAATACGGTGTTCGTTCCGGAGGGACTCTCGGCGGATTATCTCAACAAGATGCACCGACGGTTGTACCGCAAGTTCTACTTCCGCCCGAGCATCGTGGGTCGATACTTCCGCCAGACCTTCAGCGCCGGCGGGCTCCGCCGGGCCTGGGGCATTATCAAGGCCCTGCCCTTCCTGTTTCTCAAGCAGCGCAGCCCGGCCGGCGAGGCCTAGCAACGCCCTGGGTGAGATGTTCGCCCACTGAGGTCTTTTTCCGATCAGCCGGGAAATGCGGTCCGGCGCGCACTTTTGCGCGCACCTGTCCGCCCGTTTCCCTTTATGATTTCCATAACCCCTGTATGGATCTAAACATAAAAACAGCCGACGGTGGGGATCGAACCCACAACCTCAGCTTTACGAAAGCTGTGCTCTGCCATTGAGCTACGTCGGCTTCTGGCCTGGGCTGGTGGCCCGGGCCGATGGAAGCAAGATTCTACCATTGCCGCGGCGAAGCGGCAAGAGCCCGGAGGCAACAAAAACGCTCCCCGGGCTTCGTACTCGCCCCGGCAGTGGTTTCGGTCATCGCAGTCGGCTGCATGAGCAGTTCCGGCGGCATCTGCGTCAGTCCCCCCATCAGTATCGGCTGAGTCATCGATAGACCGGCGAAGGTATCTTTCCCCCGGGCTGCTACACGTTACTGCGAGGGGGCCATCGAGGCCTGGAATGCCAGGCTGGGGCTTTGCGGGCATGGGGAATAGAAAGCGCCGCTCCGCCGCAACGAGCGACGAAACGACGCGGGGCAGTGATTTGGTTTCCAACTCAGCCGAGATCCGAACCTTGTCCCTTCGGAGCCATCGTTCGGCCTTGGGCCTTCCACTGCTTCTGCTTTGGTGAGGATGAACCAGCAGGCCGATCCTGCTTGTTTCCGCTCCGGTTGATTGAGACTTGGTCCTTGGGTTTTCGGGGCGGCTGGCCCAGGATTCCGCCCAGACGCGTGACCAGCCCGGCCAGGCCTGTGGACTGGTTGGAAAGCTCCCGGGCCGAGACGGCCATCTCTTCGGCACTGGTGGCATTGGCCTGGGTGACCTGGTCGATCTGCTGAACGGCGTTGTGGATCTGCTCGACATTGGAGGCCTGGTCGCCCGAGGCCGAGGAGATCGACTCGATCAGCTCACTCTGTGCCGTGGAGGCCTGGGTCACCGAGGCGATGTTTTCTGCCACTTCGGTAGCGCTTTGGGCGATCCGCTGGAAGACGGCCGACATCTGCTCGGTCTCCTCCACGCCTCGTGAGGCATGGGTCTGGGCCTGTTCGATGAGACCGGCGGTTTCCTTCGCGGCCCGGGCGGATTGTCCTGCCAGGGAGCGGACCTCTTCTGCCACAACGGCGAAGCCCTTGCCGCTCTCTCCTGCCCGGGCGGCTTCGACGGCTGCATTCAGGGCCAGCAGATTCGTCTGGAAAGCGATCGAGTCGATGGTCTTCATGATGCCAGCCATCTCCTCGGCACTGCTGCGGATCTGGTCCATGACGCCCGAGAGGCTGGTCATGGCTCCCTGTCCGTCCTGGGTGGCGGTGAGGGCGCCTTCTGCGAGCCGGCTGGCCGAGGAGGCGCTGTCGGCATTGGACTGGGCCATCTCCCGTGCCTGCCGGGCATTGGCGGCGGTCTGCTTGACCATGTCCGTCGTCTGGTCGAGGCTGGTGGACATCTCCTCGATGCTGACGGCTTGCTTGGCCGAGGCATCCGCCAGGGCCAGGGACAGGTTGGACTGCTGGGAGCAGATGGCCTCGACCTCGCGGGAACCCATCTTCAGGTTCCGGTAGAGGTCGTCCAGCGGAGCGATGAGTTCCCCCAGCACGCGTCGGGTAGCCGAGCGTACCTGCAGACATACCCCCCCCAGCAGGCAGATGGCCGTGGCCGCCAGCAGCCCGCGTCCGATTGGGAAAGTTACAACCATCCCCGCCGAAGCAGCCAGGGCTGCCAGGCCCAGCAGGGCTGGAAGCAACCACCCCAGCCTGCGGAGGCGATTTCGAATCGTGTGTCTCTCATTCATGGCCTGTTGTCCTTCCTGGGGCCTTAGAAGTCCACGTCGGCCTGGGAGACCTCATCGAAGGGGATGGAGTTCTCCCCTTCCTCGTCGTTCTGGACTTCGGGCTCCTCGGAAATCCGGGGCCTCTTGAGCCGGCCGGTTCCGGAGGGCTTGGAAGCAGCGCTTTGCCTCTTGGGGCCCTGCCCGCCGGGTTGGCTCGACTCGCGACGATAGCGCGAAGAGGGCGTGTATCCCGCGTCGCCGTTGCCCCCGACGACGTTCTGAAGATCGAGGATCATGCCGTTGAGTTCCTCGGTCTGGCCGGAAAGCTCTTCGGCGCTGGCGGCGAGTTCCTCGGCACTGGCGGCGTTGGACTGGGTGGTCTGGTCGATCTGGTTGACGCCGTCGTTGATCTGGTTGATGCCGGAGGTCTGTTCCTCGCTGGCTGCGGCGACGGAGTTGATCGTCTGGTTCTGCTCTTCGCTGGCGGCCGAGATTTCCGCTACGTGTGTCGCGACCTTCTGAATGGTCTCCTCGATGGTCTTGAAGGTTTCCATGACCTCGTTGCTCACGGTCACGCCTCGCTGGGAGTCCTTGGAGGATTCCTCGATGAGATCGGCGGTTTCCCGGGCGGCCTGGGCGGAGCGCTGGGCGAGGTTTCGGACTTCCTCGGCCACGACGGCAAAGCCCTTTCCGACCTCGCCGGCCCGGGCGGCTTCGACCGCGGCGTTCAGGGCGAGCAGATTGGTCTGGAAGGCGATTTCGTCGATGGTCTTGACGACCTTGGCGGTTTCCTGGCTGGAAGTCTGTATCTGGTTGATGGCCTGTCCCATCCGTTGGACGGCTTCGTCGCCCTGCTTGGCCATGTTCAGTGCGTTTTCGGCCAGGCTCCGGGCTTCGCGGGTCGAAGCGGTGTTCTGGTCTGCCATCGTGGAGGCGTGCTTGCAGTTGTCGGAGTTCTGCTTGATCAGGGAGACGATCTCCTCGAGGCTGGCGGAGGTCTCTTCGATGGCGGCGGCCTGCTTGCCGGAATTGTCGGCCAGGCCCTGGGAGGAGTTGGCCACCGAACCTGCGGTCTCGGAAACCTGGTTGGAACCCTCCTGGAGTCCCTCGATGACCCGACCCAGAACGCGGACGATGCTTTGGGTAATGAACACAGCCAGCACAACACCCAAGGCAATGGCGGCCAGGACGACGGTGCTGATGAGAATGATCGCCCAGAAATTGGCGCTCTGGACCTGGGGCCCCAGTTCGTCCTGTCGAGCCTTGATCTTGAGCTTGGCGTCTTCCAGGGCCTCGGCAAACTGCGGACCGAGCTTGTCCAGGGCGTTTTCGATCAGGTCGTTGCGTTCCTTGATGGTCGCGATGACCCGGTCGAAGCCCTTTGTGTAGTTGTCCAGGTGTTCGTCGATTTCACGCAGGTTCTCCCTGGCCTGGGGGTCCTGCAATTGGTCTCGAAGCGGCTGAAGCTGTTGCCGGCAGTCGCGGAGTTCCTTCTGGGCCCGCTGGGCGTATTCGCTGCGATTCTCTTCGAGGTACTTGACCACATACAACCTGGCCAGCAGGAGGCTTCGCATCGCCTTTCCTGTCATGGTTGCCAATTCGGACTTGCCGGCTGCGGCGGTGTCTACCATGACCGAGGTCAGATGCTTTGCGGCTTCGGGGCCTTGGACGTTGAGGCCCTCGTTGACGATCTTGTCCCGGACCGCGAACTTTTCGACGATCTCCTCGAAGGCCTGCTTGTATTCCTGCATCTGGCGCCGGGAGGTTCGCAGGGTTGCCGCGGAGTCTCCGGTGGTGAACTCCTCGTTGCCCCTGGCCAGCAGTTCTTCGAGCAACTGCCAACGCTCCTGGAACTGGTCGTGGTGCAGATCGCTGTTGTTGTTGAGGTATTTGACGGCCTGCATCCGGGACATGAGCATGTTGGCCTGGAGGCGTCCCATCAGGTTGCTCTGAAGAGCCAGTTCCCGGTATTCGCTGAAGCCCGAGGTGGAGGAGAGCAGGGCGATGAAGCCGATGGTTCCCACGATGACCAACAGGGCCAGTATGACGCCGAATCCGACAACGATGCGTTTCCCGATCGTCCAGTTCTTCGTGTTCATTGGTGCAGCCTTTCCTGGTAGGTTTCCCGCGATGCAACGCGGTGTAGAATCTGATGCGGTTGCCTGGGCCGATCGCCCGAGACTACGAGGTTGCGATCGGATATTTCCTGTCTTTCCCTTAGATCAAAGAAACCGTCTGCCCGAAATCCGGCCTCCAAAGCGGTCAGATTCCGGGTTTGGAGCAGATCGCACTAGGCGATATAGCCCAGGTATTCCTGCACCCTTTGAATCAAGTCCTGTGAGTCGAAGGGCTTTCGCATGTAGTCCACTACGCGGTCCTTCAGGTCGGCGGCCTCGGGGGGCGGGTTCCGAACCGCGGTGAGCATGCAGATCAGGTTGCCCTCGTCCATCCCGGCATGACACATGGCCCGGAGGGTCTGCCATCCGTCCATCAGGGGCATCATCACATCCAGGAGGATCAGCCCCTTAAAGCCCTGTTTGAGATGGTGGAGGCACTGGCTGCCGCTGGGAGCGGCCAGGCAGTCGATCCGGGAGGTCTTGAGCACGCTTCGAACCGTCACAAGGACCGACGGGTCGTCGTCAACGATCATCACGGTCTGCTTCATGGTTTGCCTCAGGTTTTTGCTGCCTCGGTATCGGGCTTTGAAGGAAGGGTGACCCAGACGCTGGTGCCGGCGGCCAGGCCCCGGCTTTCCAGACGGATGCTTCCGTTGTGCTTCTCCACGATGTGCTTGCAGATAGACAGGCCCAACCCGATCGAGCTGCGGTCGTGACGGGCCTGGTCGGCTTTGAAGAACTCGCCGAAGGCTTGCCTGGCCGTATCGGGAGCCATGCCGATGCCGTCATCTTCGATGCGCAAGAGCACCTCGCGGTTGCGTTTCTGAGCACTGACTTCCACATATCCCCCACCGGGCCGGGAGTACTTGATCGCATTGGTGACCAGCTCTTCCAGGAGCTGGCCCAAGAGCGGCTTGTTCACGTAGAGCTCCAGTTCGTCCAGGTCTCGTGAGCGCAATTGCACGTTTTTTCTGGAGGCCTCGCCGGCCAGGGCCCCCAGGACCCTCTGTACCTCGGGGGCGAGAATCACCGTCTGGGCGCCTTTGAGCGGCGAGGGCTCGCCCAGATCGGTCAGCAAGAGTATTTCCTCGACCAGTTTTCGTATGTATCCGACATTACTGATCAGGACATCGAACAGCTCGCTCAACTCGTCATCCCGGGCACAGCGGCTCTTGAGCAGGGGCAGCAGGGCGACCAGGGGGGTCAGGGGGGTCTTGAGGTCATGTCCCAGCTTGTCCACAAAGGCGTCCTTCTGCTCCAGGAGTCTTCGCACCTGGGCGGTTCGGGACTCGATCTTCTCTTCCAGGACCTGGTTCATCTGGGAGACGCGAACGCGCAAGGATTCTTCCTGTTGCTGGGCCTGTTCCAAGTCCCGAACAATGTTCAGTAGCGCGATACGCGATTCCTGCAGCAGCCTGCCCTGCCGGCGGCTTCGCGCCCGGGTTCGATCCATGTAGAGCCGGGCCTTGTCCAGTTCGTGTCGCAGCCTGGCAAGCTGCCGGGCATGAGCGGCTTCCTCGCCGGGCGGGGAATCGGTTGCCGGTTTTCTATGGGTCTGTGTCATTGGGAATCGATTAGATCCATGGAGGGTTCCGGGCCGGCGAAATCGATGTCGTAGGGGGCTTCTTCCCCGCACCTGCGGTGCAGCTGATTGATCCGGCGCTTGAGCTCGACCATCTGGAGTTCCCTTCCCACCGCCAGCCGATTGAAGGCTTTGAGCTGGGCAATGGTCTTCTGGAGTCTCCTGCGGCTCTTCCAGATGCTGGAGATATCTTCGAGGCTCACGAGGATCATCGGAGCGTGTCCGACGGTAATGGGTGCGGTGGAAATCAGCAGATGCATCCGCTCATCCAGGGGTACCTGCGGAGGAACCGCCACCGGTTGACGCTCGTGAAATTCCTCTTTCTGGAGGGCGTTTTGGAGAACGGCGTGTGCTTGACAGCCCCGGCAATTCTCGCTCTTGCCGCAACCGGCTTGGCCCGTGAGGGATTCGAGGCAAGGTGCCAAAGGGGTCGCCGCTTTACCGCGTGCCGACTTGAGGAGGCGATCCACAGCGGGATTGGTTTGCTTGACCTGTCCGCCGGCATCCAGCAGGACCATCGCCACCGGGGCGCTGCGGTGGATCTCGGAGAGTTGGGCATTGAGCTGGGTCACGCGAAGGGCAGCCTGGAGGTGTCCGCCAAGGCGCTGGGCGGTAACCGGCGGGCGGATGCAGTCATCCGCTCCGGCCTGGAAGAAGTCGTCGCAGTTGGAGTCCGAGTCCAGAATCACCAGGACGTAGCAGTAGTCTTCGATCGGGAGACGGCGAATGTCCCGGCAGAGTTGCTGGGGGTCGTACTTGTCGGTCTGTCCCTCCAGGATTACGATTCGGGGCCCCGGGGCCTGGCCGAGTTCCTCAAGGATCTCCCCGGCCGTGGGGCACGTGAGGATCTGGCGGATATTCCCTTCGGCTCCTTTTCGAAGAGGAGCGATCAGGTCCCCGGTCTGACTGGCAAGGAGTATTCTCATGATCTCGACCCCATCGGGCTCCGTTACGCCGGGATCCGCAAGCAGTGCCCCAGCCGGCGGAAGACGTCGGACGAAAACCTGCCCAGTAACTGGGCATTCCGCACTCGATTTCGACACGGAAGGGAGCCTTCTTGAGCAGCCGCGCTGCCTTGGCGACAAAAGCCGCCGGGCTCTGAGGAGAATGCTTCCAAGGCCTGCAAGGCCTCCGTCGCGGCAGGAGGGTGGAATCAGGAATCGGCGCACGGATCCGCCAGGCGGAAAACCGCCAGGAGGGCTTCTCGAAAGGCCTCGGCCGGAGCGGCAGGCAGGTCAATCCATTGCCCCGGCCGGCATCGGGTTCGAAGCCGCCTCAGAAATGCCCTGCCCCCCGGCTCCAATGCGTCCAGTGGGCCCGAGAGGATCAACGGATACCTCCGGGCCAGGGCCTTGGGAGAAAGCTCTGCAATACGCGATTTGCCAGGCCGGGTGTGGAGGCGAATTCCGATCAGGGAGCCCGGACAGAGCAGGACGCGGTTGGCCCGAAAAGCCGTCTGTCGTTCGCACTCGATCTGGGCCCTGGCTGTCTCACGGGCCTGTTCTGCCGACAGCAGTGAGGAGGCAGAAGCCGGCCAGGAACAGCAGGCTGTCTCGGCCCGGTCGGCGATGCGTCGGGAAATTTCCTCGGCGCTTTGAGGTGCATCCAGGAGGACGGCGGTGCGACGCACGAACCAGTCCCTTGCCGGCTCGGGCAGATAGACCCAGTGGGTCATGGGGTCGTTGCGGATCTGAGAGGCCGAGACAGGCACTTCGCGGCGGGCAGGATCGATCATCACGTGCTGGGCTCGGAGAAGCTCAGCCAGTTGATTGCCGTAATCTTCGGAGGAAAAGACCAGGTCCGGGCTTTCGGGCAGGACCGATTCGACGAGCTTCCTCCACTTCTGCCAGACGTCGGGATCCGAGTAATCGCGGGGATGACGATTCGCCACGTGCCACAGCCTGACATTGCCGGGCACCAGTTGCTCCAGCCAGCCGGCCCGCAGCGAACCGGGAATCGAATCTTCCGTTCGGCTCAGGAGGATCAGCTCCAGCCGACCGACCTGGGCTGCGGCGCGTTCGATCAGATACAGGTGTCCCGCGTGTGGGGGCATGAATCTGCCCAGGACCAGTCCTGTGGGGTAGGTGTGCATAGGCGAATTATGGTATCGCCTGGTGGGGGCAAATGCACGCCGCACTCTCTGCTCAGGCAAGCGACGCAGAGGTGATTATCGATTGCCCCCGGCGAGCCGGCCCGAAGAGTTCCTTTGGATCCAGGGCACCACATTGCTGCGGACGAAACCGGGCTTCGTGGCTGCTCCGTGGGGATTGGAGGAGGAGCGGACGGGGATTTCGTGCAGGCCCGGGTAGGACCGGCTAAAGCCGTTCAGGCCGGCCGAGGGACCTCTTCGCCCGTCGACGTTGCTGGTCAGGGTGGTTCCCAGACCCAGCAGAGCCGAATCGTTGGGGTTGTAGAAATTGACGATGGGGCCTCGGACCTTGGCCAGGGCCTTGTCCAGGGGATAGTCCTTGCTGATACTGGCGGCCAGGAGGATCAGGCCATCGACCTTGTAACCTGGGTCCAGGGCTTCTGCGGCAAAAACGGCAATACCGCCTCCGCCGCTGTGTCCGACGAGCCACACGGGCCTGTCGGGGTATTCCTTCTGGTATTCCTGGATATAGTCGGCCAGTCGCCCTGCCCGCATGTGGTTGCCCACGAAGTCCATCTGGTTGACCAGGGCCAGGCCGGGCACGCCCCATGCGTAGACGGTCACCGCGTAGTCCAGAGAGGAGTTGACGATTCCCTTCTTGATGTCTGCGTTGAAATGGCTTGGCCCCTCGATTCCGGGCAGGACGACGACCAGGCCGTTCTGCTTCCGCTCGGGAGTCAGGTACATTTTGTCTTCCAGACAGCCCGTGACAGACAGGGTCGCCAGGGCCACCAGGGCCGAGACCAGGAAGGTCCTGCGCATGTTTTTCCTCCATTCAGAATTCCGCCCGCCTGCGGGCCGAAAATGAGCCCCCCGGAGCATATCGGGCCATTGGGAGGACCCCTGAGCTTCTGATTGGAAATTTCTTTCCCGAACCATTGGATCTTTAATCCTAACTCTCTTGACTTGTCGAAGATAGTACATACTAGAATTGCGGTGACAAGTCACCGTTGAACCGATGGGTCCCAAAGAACAGTCCCGTTACCCCGAGGTGCGACCATGGTCGAAGACAACGAAAATGATCTGCCTGTTGGCGACGAAGGCCAGGAGTATATTCCAGCCGTCTATGCCCGCAACGAGGAAGATGCGGAAAAATACTGTGCCCTGCTGGAGGATCACGATATCCCCGTGATGGTGGGGCATCTGGCCCAAGAGACTCCCGGCAGGGGCGCATCGAGCATGAGCCGGTCGGTGCCCATTCTGGTCCCGGAGGAATTCCTGGACGAGGCCAGTGAAATCATCGCCGACAGCGAAGATACGCAGGATTTCCTGGACGAAGAGGAACTTGAGGACGAAGAGGAAGAAGACGAAGAATTCGACTTTGCCGACAATATCGACGACGAGGACGATCTGGGCCAGGACGAAGAAGAGGAGACCTTCCTGGAGTTCGACGACGAAGACGATCCGGGTTTTGACGACCTGGACGAGGACGACTTCGACGAAGACGAATCGCTGTAGACCTTCGATCGGACCCAAGGCAAAAAGCTACTGTTTCGGCGGGCGTTTCTGGCCGATGTATCTTTTCGTAGGATGGTTCCATTCCCAGCGGAAAGGAGACGGCCCATGGCGGAAGTACAGGAAACCCAGGACCCGGCCGAGGAGACCACCAGGCAGGACCGGCGTAGTTCGGATCCGTCTGATAATCGGCGAAACGCCAAGACCGACCGCAGAAGCGGGCTGGATCGGAGGCGCGGCCCCGGCAGAAGACGAAGCGACGAAAGACGTTGCGCCGAAGAAGGCGAGATGACAGGCGAACAGTTCGACTTTGTTCTGGCCATTGAAGAGTACAAAAAGGTCAACGCCCGACCGTTCCCCACCTGGACCGAGGTGCTGGATATCATTCACGCTTTGGGCTATCGAAAGGTGGCAAAGCCGGAGGATATCCGCTAGAATAAGGCAGTCCTAATCGAAAGGTTTCCCTGGCGATGCCCGGTTTCCTCGACACATTCCAGGCCGCACAGTTGGCCACCATGGTGGTCCCGGTCGGCGTTTACTTTTTCATTCTGGGGCTGCTCAACACCCGCAGGCACCCGCAGATGCTCACCGGGCGGGCGGACTTTGCCATCCTCTTTATCGCCATCTGTCCCCTGCTGGTCGTTCCCGTCCTGGTGGGGGTGGGAATGTCACTGATGACGCTGGCCCTGACGGGCCTGGCCATTGCCGCAGCCATCGCTCTGCTTGCCCCCAGGGGTCATACCTGGGTCATCTACAATGTTTCGGACGCCCAGGTCCGCCGGGCCCTGCGAGAGGCGCTGCGGCGCGAGGAGATCGACTTCGAGAAATTCGGGCCCTCCGAGCTTCGCCTCAGCCGGTCCGGTGCGTCGATACACATCAGCCATTTCGCGCTTCTCCGCAACGTTTCGGTCCGCATCGAGGACGCCACACCCGAACTGGCCCGATCCATCGAGAGCCAGCTTCATCAGGATATCTGCCGCCTCCAGCCCGAACCGCACTCCATGGCCGTGATCATGCTCCTGGTCGCCACCGGGATGCTGGTGGCTCCGATGACCTTCATGGCCCATCACGGCGTGCCCCGGCTGGTCCGCCTCCTGACCGACCTGATGCCCTGACCACAAGCTTTCCCGCCGGTCCAACTCCCCATGCGGCTGCTTCATTCTTCATTCCCGGGTGCAGGTTTCTCCAGTCCGGAAGGCAGCTTCGAATCGTTCTTCTCCAGCCGGCGTCTGTCTTCAAGGGCTCTGAAATGTCCTATCCAGCCCCGTGCCCATGGGCCAGAGGGACCAAGGACGTCCTGGAAGTGATCCGACCGGTGGTACTTGTCACACAGGGCAAAAACACACAGGGCCTCGCGCCGGGGTCGACGCGAGGCCCTGATGATGAACGTCAGGAACGTGGCCTTATTCAGGGCGTATCGTTGCTGTCGCTGTCTTCGTCGCTGTCCTGAGAAGACTCGGAGGACCCTTCCTGCTCCTGCTCATCGGCAGGAGCGGATTCTTCACCCGGGTCCTGGTTGTTTTCGGGAGTATCCTCGGCCGGGGCGGTTTCCGGCTCGATCCACTGCTGCTCCTCGATTTCCTCGACGTAAACGTCGTCCATCTCCACCGAGTCGATCTTGCGACGCAGGAGATAGTAGACGACTGTCGAGGCGGTGAAGAAGAAGCTGATCAGGTAGGCAAAGACCAACGCGGCGATCAGGAAGACCCAGACATTGAGCACAAAGGCCCAGATGACCGACCATCCGCCCAGGGCTTGCCACTGCATGCCGGCGTAGAGGTTTTCGAACGTCGGGGCCGCCCAGAGCAGGTCCAGCTTGTCGGCAGAGCTGCCGAGCGTCTCGCCGCCGCCGATCAGGCCCCATCCGACGAACATGTGCGTCAGCAGCAGGGCCAGGAACAGGAAGAACCGGACGAACAGGTAGGTCAACGCTCCGTAGATGACCGTCACCAGCCCGTAGAACAGCGTGTGCCACGGGTGGGAGTAGACATACATGATGCTGCGGCTGATGCCGTCGAAGCTGTCCGAACCCTCCACCGCGATGGTGGGGTACATCAACGGGCTGCCGGCGACAAAGCCGATCAGGAAGAACGCCAGCACCATGCCCATGATCAGCGCCAGGAAGAACAGCAGCGACATGAAGATTTCGCCGGCGTAGGGAATCGAGCCGATAAAGCCTCCCAAGGCCAGCAGCGCTCCGCCCAGGAGTACCAGAATCAATACCAGCACGGGCGAGAGGAAGAAGCTGAGGAACTTGCCGGCCGAGAAGCGAAGCCCCTGGCCGATGCTGATTCGCTCGTTGCGGGCGAAATCCAGTGCGGTGATCCGGCTGATCGCTCCGCCGAACAGGGCAAAGACGCCCAGCAGCAGCGGCAGGAAGAAGATCGCAAAGATCCAGTGCTCGGAGATCATCCAGCAGAAGCCTTGCAGTGCGGCCATCATCCAACCGACGAATCCGCCGCTGGTGGCCTGGATGCCGTTGAAGAAGTCCGCTCGCCATACGGCAGAGAGGGCGTTGTCGATGCAGGCCAACTCGTAGTCCATGAAGCTGGTGAAGATCTGTCGGCCCTGGATGGCGGTCTCTGCCTCGGCCCAGTCCCTCTTGAGCTGCGTAAGGGCAAACCAGGCCTGCTCCTCTTCTTCGTCCAGCAGGTCCTTCTGCTTCTCCTTCTGGTCGTCGTTGAGGTCGGCGTCGGCGTCGATGATTTCCTCGGCTTCTTCGGCGGTCTCGCCGATGGCCTCGGAGATTGCCTCGATGACGTCATCTCGGATGGACTCCGCGTCATCCAGCAGATCCGAGGGGTCCTTGTCGTCCTTGCCGGCCTTGTCGAGGACCTGGGCGAGATCGAGCAAGGCCGCGTCGTAGGTAGGCTTCTTACGGTCCTGGATCTCCTTCTTGAAGCCGGCGAGATAGTACTTGGCCTTGGTTTGCTCGCCCAGTTTCTGCTGGTACCTGGTGAGGTTCAGGTTCTCATTTCGGGCAGCGACCAGGGCAGCGGCGGCGGCGGGAAGGCGCCCGTCCTCCCAGTTTTCGCGGGCGGCGTTGAACTGGGCCGATGTCAAGGATCTGTAGGCGTCGATCTCACCGGGAAAGGCCGTCGCGCCGGTCCAGGACCAGATGACGCCCAGCAGCCAACCCGCGACAAACAGCACGAGGATTGCACCAAGGGCCAACCCGACTTTCGCGGGCTGACAGGCAGCCATCCGGAACGATTTGAAAATACGGGTAAACGGGAAAAGCTCCGACCAGTTGATCCGTCGCAGTTCATTCTGCTCGTCGGCCATTTCGTCATCCTTTCTCAAGAGGGGCGGCTACCACCTGTGCAAGACGCGTTTCCTGGAGACTCCGGATTCCCTGAAACGTCGCCTCCACCGCGAATTATAGCTTTGACGCCCTTGGCTGCAAGGGATTCTGGAAGGGTTTATGTCTGTCTGGGGGAGCAATCAGGCTTGGTTGGTCTGGGCGAGGCATTCCAGCTTTTCGAGCCACTGAGCGAAATGGCCGCATTTGTCACGAATGGCCTGCAACCCGATGCGGCCTGTAACGATGGGGCCGTGTGTGCGTTTCTGCCAGCCCGGCACCAAGGCGGTAATTCGTCTGGAAGGGCACGTATCCCGACCATCATTGATGGCTTCGGGAGACTCCTTGGCCTGGGTCAGGATGGCTGAGAGCCCCCGCAGCAGAAGCTCCCTGGAGGAGTTTCCCGCTGCGGCGGCCACAGAGGCCAGTGTCTGAACATCCGCAAAGGCCAAGGCTTCGAACTCGTGGAGCTGGATGTACGGGATGAACTGAGCGGGATGGAAGCTCTCTCCCATCATTTCCGAAACCGTGTCCATTACGCGCTTCTCTACGTGGGAAGCTCGTTCATTCCAGGGCAGGCTCTGTGCTTCTTCTCGACCGGGCCAGGAGAGGGGCAGGGCATAGTAATCGAACATGGTTGTGACGTACGTTCCCCGCCGAAGGGCGATTGTGATGTCCCGGCCGGCCTGCGCCCAAGGCTTGACCCCTCCGTGGTGTCCTGTCTTGCCCGAGAGAATCGCCCGGATCCCCATTCCCCAAAGCCCCAGATGCGGGGCCAACTGATCTCGCACAAATGTCTGTTCGGTCCGGCCCTCCACGATCGCCACGACGTCACTCATGGCTCGGGCCCCCGTCTACAACGTTCTTCTGCCAGAGCTCGCCAACCGAGTATTCTTCGAGCCACTGCTTGAGGTCCTCGCCGTCGAGTCGATTGAATGCCGATCGTCCTCTCTCGCGATTGACCACCACGACATCCTGTGGCTCGAAGTAGTCCAGAAGCGTCGGTGACTGTGTGGAGATGACGAGTTGCGTCCGGGCGGACGCCGACTTGATCAGATCGGCCAATATCGAAATCGCGTAAGGATGCAACCCCAGTTCCGGCTCGTCGATCAGAACGGTCGAAGGGGGTTCGGGTTGGGAAAGGGCCGTGGCCAGGCAGATAAACCGCATCGTTCCGTCGGACAACTGGTAGGGTTGAAAGGGATAATCGCTGCCCTTCTGTCGCCACTCCAGGCGGATTTTCTCCTCCGGGCCCTTGTCCTGGGGCTCCAGCAGGAAATCGTCGAAGAACGGCGCGATCATACGTACGGTGTCCCGGATCAACTCGTAGCTGCCGGGGGTCTTGCTCCGAGTCTCCAGGAGGAAAGCGGCGATGTTCGATGCGTCCTGCCGCAATTTCTTCCGGTCGCGCGCGGACTGGTCGCGTCGCATCGGGGCCGACAGACTCGTATCGTGGAAGTGGTAGACAACCCAACTCGATATGGCCTGATAGATATAGCTGCCTATTCCAGGGGATTGAGAATGCCACTTGGACTTCTGGTCCCGCAGACGGCGCAAGGCGGATTCCAGCCTCCCGCTAGCCACCTGCTCCTCATGGTTCAGCCAGGAATACCGCTCGGACTTGATCATCACCTGGTCGTTGGAGGTAGGCACAAGGGAGAAAGCGTAGGCATTTTCGCCGAAATTCATCCTCGCCGCGATCTTGTGCGTGTGCTTTGGCCCGAGGTGGAAAAAGCCATCCGCCCCCCCGTGCTGGGTGACAAAAGGCTCCAGCGCCTCATCCGCCATTGCCCGGAGCATGCGGAAGAAGTCCACGAAGTTGCTTTTTCCGGCCCCATTGGCGCCGATCAGAATGTTGAGGTCGTTGAGTTCGAAGTCTTCGAGCGACTCGATGGACTTGAACCCCTTGATGGTCAGCTTGTCCAAGGGGCGTTGTGGCATGGTCACACCTCATCCGAACCGACGGTCAGGGGCATGGGCAGTAACATTCAAGGGCCAAGGCTAGCCGAAGCCCTTTCCATCTTCAAACAATCTCCAGCCTTGACCGAGGAGGCCTCGGACATGCCCAGGGCGTTGGGTTCCTCTGCCCGGAGGCCAACTCAGTCGCTCTTGGCGGCTGAGTCGGACGTTGTCGAGCTGCCCGAATCGGTCGTCTTGGAGGTGCTCTCGGACTTGGTTTCGCCGGCCGAGGCGGGCTTGTCCTTCTTGGCCGCTTCCTGGTAGCTGCTGCTGCGGTAGTCGGTCTGGTAGAATCCGCTGCCTTTGAAGATGACCCCCGCGCCGGCGCCGATCAGACGCTTGACCTTCTTCTTGCCGCACTCGGGGCAGGTCTTGATCGGCGAGGCCGTGATGGACTGGAACTTCTCAAACGTGTGGCCACACTGCCGGCACTCGTAGTCGTACGTGGGCATCGGATTACTCCTTACAGGCAATATCAACGGCTGGGAGTTCTGCAAAACAAGCCGCCCAGTATAGCATCAAAGCGCAAGAGGCCCAGCGACAAAGTTCTCACCGCGGGCCGGGGTCCTCAGGCTTCGACATCCACACCGGATTCTCCCTCGCTGCCGTCATCGGGCTCTGTAGAGACGATGACGCCGGCAGGACGCAGCGTTCGTCCTTTAAGTGTATAGCCCTTCTGGACTTCCTGAAGGACCGTCATGGGGGGCTCTTCGTCGGTGGGCTGACGCATCATCGCCTGGTGCAGGTCCGGATCGAAGGGCTTACCCTCGGCCTCGATCCGCCCGAGGCCGAACTGCTTGAGCGTGTCGACCAGTTTGTCGTGGACCAGTTGCATGCCCTTGAGCAGCGGATCGGTTTCGTCGTGATTCTCCCTGGCCGCCTCCAGGGCGCGTTCCATGTCGTCCAGAACGCTCAGAAGCGAGCGGAGAATCTGCTCGTTGGCAAATTCCCGGGCCTGCTGAAATTCCCTGGCCGTCCGCTTCTGGTAATTGGCGTAATCGGCTGAGACCCGTTGAAGCCGGGCGAGAAGCTCGTCGGCCTGTTGTTGCGGGTTCTCCCCATCCTGGTGGGCCTGGGGGTCCTCGGCGTCGGATTCATTGCTCTGCTGGGCCTGGAAATCTTCCTGTTCTTCGGGTTGCTTCATGGCTGGTTCGGATTCTGTATGTTTCGCAGGGGGCCTGGGGCCCATTCCGCGATCAGGTTAGTCTTTCTTGGGGCTGAAGTACTCTTTGACCTTCTCAAAGAAACTCTTTCGTTCCGTGTGGGCGTCCTGGTGGTCTTCGGTTTGGGCATATTCTGCCAAAAGTTCCTTCTGGCGCTGGCTGAGCTTGCGAGGGACTTCAACAAACACCTGCACATATTGATGGCCATTGGTGCCGCTGCGAAGATTGGGCAGGCCTTGGCGCTTGAGGGTCAACACGTCGCCGTTCTGCGTCCCTGCCGGCAGGTCCAGCTCCTGCTCGCCATCAAGGGTGGGAACCTGGATCTTGTCTCCCATGGCTGCCTGGGTAAAGGTCACCGGCAGGCGGCAGAGAAGGTCATCTCCGCGGCGGTCCAGGAGGGGATGCTCCTTGACATGGACGTACACGTGCAGGTCGCCCTTTTGGGTTGCGTTCTGGCTGGGCTCTCCTTCTCCACGTGCCCGGACGACCTGTCCGTCGCGGATGCCCTTGGGAATGTGCACGGTCAGAACGCGTTGTTTGCGGGCCCGGCCGGTGCCTTTGCAGTCCGCGCAGGGGTCCCGGATGATCTTGCCTTTGCCGCGGCAGTCGGGGCATTCGATGATTCGCACGCTCAGTCCCAGCAGGCTCTGCATCTGCTGCTGGACCTGGCCGTATCCGCCGCAGGTCTCGCAGCGATCCACCCCGGCCGACGTCTTGGCTCCGCTGCCCGAGCAGGTGTCGCAAAGGTCGATGCGCTGAAACTCCAGTGTCTTGTCCACCCCGGTGGCCACCTCTTCGAGGGTGACTTCCACTTCGGTTTCCAGATCGAGTCCGCGGTCGGCCCCCCGGCCTGCGGCGCGTCCGAAGCCTCCCCCCATCCCTCCGAAAATGTCGTTGAACATGTTGAAGATGTCGCCGAAGCCCATGTTCGAGAAGTCGTGCATCCCCGCGCCGCGCAGGCCTTCGTGGCCGTATTGGTCATAGCGCTGGCGCTTTGTGGAGTCCGAGAGGACTTCGTACGCTTCGGCCAATTCCTTGAACTTCTTTTCCCCCTCGGCCTTGTCCCCCTTGAAGTTGTCCGGGTGGTACTTGAGGGCGAGTTTTCGATAGGCGCGCTTGATCTGGTCGCCGTTTGCGTCCCGGGAGACTTGAAGCACTTCGTAGTAGTCTCTTTTTTCGGCCATGCCTGTCGTGGGGGTGTTGGTTTGGAAGGAGAAATGTCCGCAACCGGCGGCGTCGTCACGCCGCCGGTTGCGAACCTCTATATGCTCGCCGGTACCGGCCTGCGGGGTCGCTTAGATGACCGCGTTGTGCAGGTCTTCCTCGGCGTCTTCCTCGTAGTCGGTGAGCATCAGGTCGGTGGTCAGCAGGAGCCCGGCCACGCTGGAAGCGTTCTGCAGGGCGCTGCGGGTGACCTTGGCCGGATCGATGATGCCGGCCTGGAACATGTCCACGAACTCACCTGTTGCGGCGTTGTAGCCGGTAGTGGCGGGCTTTTCGAGGATCTCGCTGATCACCACCGGGCCGTCTTCGCCGGCGTTGGCGAGGATCTGATAGGCCGGGGCCTTGAGCGCCCGGGCCACAATCTCCACGCCGATTTTTTCGTCGCCGCGGGCCTTGGAACGGACCTTTTCCATGGCCTGGATGCAGCGAAGCAGCGCCACGCCGCCACCGGCGACCACGCCTTCTTCGGCTGCGGCGCGGGTTGCGTGAACCGCATCGTCGATGAGGTCCTTGCGTTCCTTCATTTCGGTTTCGGTGGCCGCTCCAGCCCGGATGACCGCCACGCCGCCGGTGAGCTTGGCCAGGCGTTCCTGGAGCTTCTCGCGGTCGTAGTCGCTGGTGGTCTTCTCGATCTGGGCGCGAATTGTGTCGATCCGTGCCTGGATATCCTTCTTCTTGCCGCCGCCTTCGACGATGGTGGTGTTGTCCTTGTTGATCACCACGCGCTTGGCCTGTCCGAGCATGGACATTTCCACGTTCTCGAGCTTGATGCCCAGGTCCTCGCTGATCAACTGCCCGCCGGTCAGCGTGGCAATGTCGCCGAGGATCGCCTTGCGGCGCTCGCCAAAGGCCGGGGCCTTGACGGCGCAGATGTTCAAGACGCCCCGCAGCTTGTTGACCACCAGGGCGGCCAGGGCTTCGCCCTCGATGTCCTCTGCGATGATCAGCAGGGGCTTGCCCGAGGAGGAGGCCTTTTCCAGGATCGGCACCAGGTCCCGCAGGCTCGATAGCTTCTTCTCGTGCAGGAGGATCAGGGCGTCTTCCAGGACCGCTTCCATGGTGTTGGGGTTGGTCACGAAGTAGGCCGAGAGGAAGCCCTTGTCGAACTGCATGCCTTCAACCAGGTCCAGTTCGCTGGTGGTGCTCTTGCCTTCTTCGACGGTGATCACGCCATCGGTGCCGACCTTTTCGAACGCCTCGGCGATCATCGCGCCGATCTCGGCGTCCCAGTTGCATGAGACGGTCGCAACGTTCTTGAGATCCTCGTTGCCCTTGACCTTCCTGGCCTGGGATTCCAGTTCGGCCACGGCGCCTTCCACGGCCAGGTCGATCCCGCGCTTCAGGGCGTTGGGGTTCGCTCCGGCGGTGACATTCTTGAGACCTTCCTTGACGATCGCCTCGGCCAGGACCACCGCAGTGGTCGTGCCGTCGCCGGCGATGTCGGCGGTCTTGGAGGCGACCTGGTTGGCCATCTTGGCGCCCATGTTCTCGAACGGATTGGGCAGGTCGATTTCCTTGGATACACTCACGCCGTCCTTGGTCACCTTGGGCGAACCGAACGACTTCTGCAGCAGGACGTTTCTGCCCGTGGGACCCAGGGTCACCTTGACCGCCTGGGCCAGCTTGGAAATGCCTTCCAGCATCGCCATGCGGGCATCTACGTCAAATAACATCTGTTTCGCAGCCATGATTCGTCTGCTCCTGTATGTTGGCTCCGCCAGGCGGAGGGTTGTTTACTCGATAACGGCCAGTACGTCCGATTCACGCAGAATGACGTATTCCTCGCCACCCATTTCGATCTCGGTACCGGCATACTTGCCGTAGAAGACCTCGTCGCCCTTCTTCAGGGACATCTCGCCGCGGGAACCGCTGTCGAGCAGTTTGCCCGGGCCTACACTGACGACTTTGCCGCGCTGCGGCTTTTCCTTTGCGGTATCGGGAAGGACGATGCCTCCAGCCGTGACTTCTTCCGCCTCGCTCTGCTTGACCAGAATGCGATCATCCAGGGGCTTGATTGCCATTTGTATTCTCCTTTGCTCGTTTTGCTGTTCTTGTTCGTCTGGGGTCAGGCTGCCTCGAACACACGCCGAGGCCTCGGGGGGTAGGGGACTGGCCGAGGGAAGTCGACCGGGTTGGCACTGGTCGCGGCCGGGCTTACATCATGCCCATGCCGCCCATGCCTCCCATACCGCCCATGCCGCCCATGCCACCCATGCCACCCATGCCACCCATGCCGCCGGGGCCGCCCGGACCGCCGGCTTCATCATCGTCCTTGCCGGGGATTTCGGTCACGGCTGCGTCGGTCGTCAGGAGCATGATAGCCACGCTGGCTGCATTCTGCAGCGCGGTGCGGGTCACCTTGGCCGGGTCGATCACGCCGGCTTCCACCAGGTCGGTGTATTCCATCGTGTCGGCGTTGAAGCCGAAGTTCATCTTGCCCGATTCCACCTTGCGAAGCACCACCGAAGGCTCCTGGCCGGAGTTTTCAACGATCTGTCGCAGGGGCTCGGTGATGGCCTTTTCCACGATTCGCATGCCGGTGGCTTCGTCGCCCTTGGCCTTGGCGATGATGTCGGCCAGGTCGCGTTTGGCCCAGACCAGCGCCACGCCTCCGCCGGGAAGGATGCCTTCCTCGATGGCTGCGCGGGTCGCGTGCAGGGCGTCTTCCACGCGGGCTTTCTTTTCCTTGACTTCCGCTTCGGTTGCGGCGCCCACGTTGATGCAGGCCACGCCACCCGAGAGCTTGGCCAGGCGTTCCTGGAGCTTCTCGCGGTCATAGTCGCTCGTGGTGGTGCCGATCTCGTTGCGGATCTGCTCGATTCGGCCCTGGATATCAGTGGTCTTGCCGGCGCCTTCGATGATCGTCGTGTTGTCGTTGTCGATGGTGATCTTCTTGGCGGTGCCCAGGTCGGCGATCGCGACGCCTTCCAGGTCGATGCCCAGTTCCTTGGTGAAGATCTTGGCCCCGGTGAGGATGCCGATATCCTGGAGCATGGCCTTGCGGCGGTCGCCGTAGCCGGGCGCCTTGACCGCACAGACATTCAGGATTCCGCGGAGCTTGTTGACCACCAGGGTGGCCAGGGCTTCGCCTTCGACGTCTTCGGCGATGATCAGCAGGGGGCGCTTGGCCTTTGCGACCTTTTCCAGCAGGGGCACGAGCTTGCCGACGTTGGAAATCTTCTCTTCCCAGATCAGAACGAGGGGCTTTTCCAGGTCGGCTTCCATGGCTTCCTGGTCGGTCACGAAGTGCGGCGAGAGATACCCGCGATCGAACTGCATACCTTCGACGACGTCGACGGTGGTTTCGATGCTCTTGCCTTCTTCGACGGTAATCACGCCGTCGCGTCCGACCTTGCTCATGGCTTCGGCGAGCATTTTGCCCACGGCGTCGTCGTTGTTGGCGCTGATGGCGGCGATGTTGCGGATTTCATCGTCGGTCTTGACGCCCTTGGACATCTGGGCCAGTTTATCTACGACTACCTGCACGGCCTGACGGATGCCACGGCTCAGGGCCATCGCATCGGCGCCGGCTGCCAGGTTGCGGTATCCTTCTTTGAAGATTGCTTCGGCCAGCACGGTCGCGGTGGTCGTTCCGTCGCCGGCGTTGTCGGAGGTTTTGGACGCAGCTTCTTTGAGAAGCTGGGCTCCGAGGTTTTCGTACTTGTCGGTCAGTTCGATTTCTTCTGCGACCGTGACACCGTCTTTGGTCACGGTCGGTGCGCCCCATCCCTTATCGAGAATAGCGCAACGTCCACGGGGACCCAGAGTGCTCTTGACTGCACGGGCGAGTTTGCTCACGCCGGTCAGCAGGGCCTCTCTGGCGTCGGTTTCAAAGACCATCTGTTTCGCCGCCATGGCGAGGTTCTCCTTTCATGTTTCCTTCGAGGGAAAACGTTCCGGAACCAATTTCCTGTTAGACTCTTGTTTTCTCTCCGTGCCGCGGGTCGCTGGGGGAGGGACCCGCGGTGCGGTTTGTCCAAGTCTCCCTTGCAAGCATCGTACCAGTAAACGTAAAACCTTTTTTAGGTGTGACTTGGATCGGATCAGGTTTAGGGTGTTCGCTTCGGCTCTCTGCCATCCTTGCACGCCGGAAGGTAGGCTTGACCAGATTTGACACCCACCGGCTCCCGGGCCCGGCGAGCAAGAATTTGGCCTTGTCCGCGGATCCATGCTGGAAATCTCCGTGGAACTATCTCTAATGGTTGCCTCGCAGGCGGGCGGGGTTTCTTGCCCGTGGCGGACCTCCGGGGACAGGGCATTTCCCCTGGGGTCAAGGCATGTTGATAACTGGGTTTGCCAAGACACATCCTGCCGGCAGCGAGGGCGGAAGAACCTTGCCCGGCAACAGAGAATACCGGGATTTTTCCGCGCAGAGTGCGTGGAAATGAGAAATGGAGTTGCTTTGCCAGGGCAGTCTGTGATAAATTTCACAATCCCATGACGAAAGTCTCGGGCCTGTTTCACAGCGGCGGTCTGGCCGCGGCGACGAAGCAGGCGATGCATCGCGATTCCCCCTTTTCCTTATGCTTGCACTAGAAGGAGTTTCTGAATGGCCAAGATAGTGGTCGTAGACGACGATCCGGACATTGTGGACGCCGTCAAAATGTTTCTGGAAAGCTCGGGTCACACCGTCACCACCGCCGGCAACCGTGCCGACGGCATGGCCGCCTGCAAGATCGAGGGCGTGGAGCTGGCCATTCTCGACTGCATGATGGAAGAGGCCGATGACGGCATCGTCATGGCCCAGGATCTGCGTCGGGCCGGCTTTGAGGCGCCGATTATCATGCTCAGCAATATCGACGCCGTGACCGGTCAGCAGTACGACAAGGACGACGAGATCAACCCCGTCAACATCTTCCAGCCCAAGCCGGTGGAGCCCAAGAAGCTTCTGGAAGAAGTCAACAGCCTCTTGAGCGGACAGGAGTAAGCGATGTTGGTTACCGAACAGGAAAGAATGAAGGATCAGATCGTGGCCTGGAGCCGGCAGTTCGGACAGAACCGCTCGGCCATGCTGCCGATCCTCCAGGAACTCCAGAAGCAGTACGGGCATTGCAGCGATTACGCCATGCAGGCCGTTGCCGACGTGCTGGGCATCCATCCCGTGGAGGTCCACGGTGTGGTTTCGTTCTATGAGTTCCTTACCACCGAGCCCCAGGGGCGATTCGTCATCCGCCTCTGCAGGACCATCACCTGCGACCTGGCCGGGAAAGACGCCGTGGCGCGTCAGATCAAGAACGACCTGGAGATCGATTTCGGACAGACCACCGGCGACGGAATGTTCACCCTCCAGTGGGCCAACTGCCTGGGCATGTGCGACCAGGGACCGGCCATGCTCGTCAACGACAAGGTCTACACCCAGGTCAAGCCCGAGGATGTCTCGGAGATCCTCGCCGAGTGCCGAAGGGTCCTTTCGCCCAATCGCCCCATGCCCCAGGAGCATTGATTCATGAAGCCTTTGAATGCCAACCAACTTACGTTTGCCGAGATGACGCCGGGTCAGGGCCTCAAGGCCGCTGCCGGCATGAAACGAGGCGATATCATCAATGTCGTCAAGGATTCGGGCCTCAAGGGACGAGGCGGAGCCGGATTCCCCACCAGTACCAAATGGAACCTCGCCGCCGCCGCCCAGGGCGAGCCCAAATACGTCGTCTGCAACGCCGACGAGGGCGAACCGGGCACCTTCAAGGACCGCGTGATCCTGGACACCTGGCCGGAACTGGTCATCGAAGGCATGGCCATTGCCGCCCGTGCCATCGGCGCCAAACACGGTATCATCTATCTCCGCGGCGAATACACCTACCTCCGCGAGCATCTTGCGGGCAAACTGGCTGAGGCCCGCGAGGCCGGCTGGCTCGGCAAGGATATCTGCGGGGTCAACGGGTTCGATTTCGATATCGACATCCGCATGGGCTCCGGCGCGTACGTCTGCGGCGAAGAGACCGCGCTGATCGAATCGCTGGAAGGCGCTCGCGGCGAGGCCCGCAACCGCCCGCCGTTCCCGGTTGATACCGGTTTCATGGGCAAGCCCACAATTGTGAACAACGTCGAGACGCTGGCCTGGGCGACGTGCATCTTTGCCAAGGGAGCCGACTGGTTCGTCTCCCATGGGACCAACAAGTCCACCGGACTCAAGATCCTCTCCATCAGCGGCGACATCGAGCAGCCGGGTGTTTACGAATTCCCCATGGGCATCACGGTCAACGAGATGCTCGAAGCCGTCGGCGGCTCGGACGCCAAAGCGGTTCAGATCGGCGGGGCCAGCGGACAGATGATTCCCGCCGGCCAGTTCGACCGGACCATCGCTTACGAGGATGTCGCCACCGGCGGATCGATCATCGTCTTCGGCCCCCAGCGGGACATGCTGGAAGTGGCAGAGAACTTCCTGGAGTTCTTCGTGGATGAATCGTGCGGCCAGTGCACGCCCTGTCGCCGGGGCAACGTGAAGCTCCTCGAGGGCGTCCAGATGCTCCGCGAGGGCAAATGCTCGACCGGCTACCTTCGCCAGCTCTGCGAGCTGGGCGGAACCATGCAGATTTCCAGCAAGTGCGGGCTGGGCCAGTCGAGCCCCAACGCGTTCCTTTCCATAATTGAAAACTTCCGCAGCGAGGTCCTCGGTCGTAACGGCCACCTTGCTGAGACTTCATGAGGTGCCTCCATGGCTGATCAAACCAAGACCAACGAAGAAACCCGGGCTCCCAAGAGCCAGCGGATCAATCCGGCCGCTACCACCGACGTAAGCACCGAAGCCATCGGTGCGATGGTCACAGCGACCATCGACGGCCAGGACGTCAAGGTGCCGATGGGCACGACGATCCTGGAAGCAGCCGGAAAGCTGGGCATTCGCATTCCGACCCTGTGCTACCACGAAGATCTCTGCGTAGCCGGCGTCTGCCGCATCTGCGTGGTGGAAGTCGAGGGTCAGCGAACCCTCCAGGCGGCCTGTGCGTATCCGCTCACGACGCATATCAATGTCAAGACCCACTCGCCGGCGGTCCGCAAGGCCCGCAGGCACGTGCTGGACCTGCTTCTCAGCGAACACTACGGCGAGTGCTATGCCTGTTTCCGCAACAACAACTGCGAGCTTCAGGCCCTGGCCAAGGAATACGGCGTGGACTACTTCCGGTTCGGGCATCCCGATAAGCCCCGCTACCAGGTGGACCGCAGCAGCTATTCCGTGGTTCGGGACATGAACAAGTGCATCCAATGCCGCCGTTGCGTGCGAACCTGCATCGACCTGCAGGAAGTCGGCGTGCTCGAGGCGATCGGTCGAAGCGACCGGACGGAGATTGCCGCGTTCGAGAACAAGCCCCTGGGCGAAGTCGTCTGCATCAACTGCGGCCAGTGCATCAACCGCTGCCCCACCGGCGCCCTTCGAGCCAACGACCCGACCGACGAGGTCTGGGCGGCCATCGACGACCCGGCCAAGCACGTTGTGATCCAGACGGCCCCGGCCCCGCGAGCGGCGATCGGCGAATGCTTCGGCCTCGAGCCGGGCACTCCGCTGACGTTCCAGATGAACACGGCCCTGCGCCGTTGCGGCTTCGACAAGGTATTCGATACGAACTTCACCGCGGACCTTACGATCATCGAGGAAGGCACGGAATTGCTCCTGCGTCTGCACAAGGCGCTGGTCGAGGGCGACACGTCCCAGCCGGTGCCTCAGTTCACCTCCTGCTCGCCGGGCTGGGTGAAGTTCATCGAGCACTTCTATCCCGAGATGCTCGGACACGTTTCCTCGGCCAAGAGCCCGCAGCAGATGTTCGGCGCTGTTATCAAGACCTACTACGCCCAGAAGATGGGCATCGACCCGAAGGACATCGTGACGGTCGCCCTGATGCCCTGCTCGGCCAAGAAGTTCGAGTGCAACCGTCCCGAGATGATGGACAGCGGGTTCAAGGACATCGACTACGGCCTGACCACGCGGGAACTGGCCCAGATGATCAGCGAGGCCGGCATCTACCTGCCCGACATGCCCAAGGAAGATTTCGACGATCCATTCGGCACGGCCACCGGTTCGGGCGTGATCTTCGGTGCCACCGGCGGTGTGATGGAAGCGGCCCTGCGAAGCGTTATCGAGCTGGTGATGGGGATTAAGGTCGAGGACATCTTCGAGCATGCCGACATCAAGCCGGTTCGCGGCATGGAAGGGATGCGTCTGGCCGAGTTGAAGATCGACAAGGTCGGCCCGGTCCCGGACATTCTCAAGGACCTGGTGCCCAGTTGGGATTGGCTGGAGGGTGCGACTCTCAAGGCCGGCGTCGCCCACGGCACAGCCAACGCCAAGCGCGTTCTGGAAGACATCAAGGCCGGCGGCGAGTGGTCCAAGTGCCACTTCATCGAGTTCATGGCCTGCCCGGGCGGATGCCTCGGCGGCGGCGGGATGCCCATTCCCACCAGCCCCGCGATTCGCAACGCTCGCGCCAAGGCGATCTACGACGAAGACGCCGCCTACGAGATCCGCAAGTCGCACGAGAATCCCGCCGTGCTGGAACTCTACACGCAGTTCCTTACAGACGGCCCGTGCGGCCACCTGAGCCACAAACTGCTCCACACCGGCTACACGCCGCGAGGCAAGTTCATCGGCTAAGAGCGGCTGGAGAGATGATATAGACAAAACGCCCCGCATGCTTCGTGCATGCGGGGCGTTCTTGTTCAGGCCTTATCGCTTGGCGGCTCAGGCTGCTCAGGGGCGCCTTGCCGGGGCCATTACCGAGATATCCTCAGAGCGGTCGATCTCGCAGATGTTCAGCGCGTTGCGGACCAGGACCGATCCATCCCGCGAGAGCAGATTCTCATCGTGTGGGATGTTCCAGACGAATCGCCCCTGATCGGCATCGGCGATGCCCAGTCGGACCCAGTCCCCGGCCATGCTGGTACGGTGGGGGATGTAGAAGATCTCCACGCGGGCGATGTCCTCCTCGGCCTCCCACTGGATTTCCATCCTGCCGCCCAGGGGAACCCGCGCGCCGGGGCGGGGGCTCAGCAGCCGGACTGCTTCGGGGCGGTGCGGATCGTTGTATTGTCCCTCATTCGCGGGGCGGATGATGAACGGCTCGGAGACCTCGGATCTCAAGGGGCGGTTGTCGGCTGCAACCAGCCGGAGCCTCCCCGTCCGGGTTTGATCCCCGGTAGGGATCAACCAGTTCACCGACTCGGCTGAGGCCTGGATCGGCCTGGGCATCGGTGTCCGGCGCCAGGTCTGGCCGGCGTCGAGGCTGTATTCCAGATGCAGTTGGCGATCTTGGAGCCTCTGGGGGCAGAGCCACTCAACGCGGAACGTCCGGCCGGCATAGACTGTCCATGTCCGACTGGGGGACGTGATCAGCAAGTCCCGATTCTCGGGCCGGTCTGCCTGGATCACCAGTCGATCGGTCATGTCGCTGATGGCCGGGTCGCGCATGCTTTCCACCCGAATGCGACCGCGGTCGGTGTGCATCACGGCGGTATCGTCGATGTGGTACCGGAACTCGCCCTGCCCGGCCGGGATGTTCTCCTGGAGGCTCGTCCAGGTCCTCCCGTCGTCGAAGGACAGGCTGACGCGGACGGCGTTGACCGCGTTCCCGGCCTCCCATCGGAAGGTGTAGGTGTGATTGTTGGTCATGTGCAATCTGCCAATGGGCGAGGTGATTCGCAGTTGCCCGCTGGGGCGCGGGCGGGACTTGCCAACCAGTGGCCGAGGGGCAAAGACCAGGGGCCCGGTGAGACCCTTGATCGCCGGATTGGCGGCATCGGTCAGCAGGACCCTGGCGTTCCGGGTGGCCAGGCGGCGATCACCGTGCAGGTTCATCTGCCAGAGCCCCTTGGCGGCGAGGATGTTCCCACGGTCCGACCAGCTTCGTCCGCCGTCGAGCGACAGACGAACCCGAACGAGGCGGGTCGTTTCCGGAGCACGGAAGCGAACCTGCAGAGTTCCTCCAAGCTCTAACGCACTGCCCGGGTCGGGGCTTACGATCTCGATTAGCCCGGCCGGGGCAGACTGCGGGACGGGCTTCTTCCTGGGCCACCGGTGGGAGGGTCCGGTCAGCGGCGCCTTCTGGGCCGGCAGGTTCGGAGCCAGAGCGAGTCCGAGGATCGCGGCCAGCAGTACAGGGATCTTCCGGGCAGGCTGGTTCATAGCGGATGCCTCCAGTGGAATGCGGATGCAGATCAATCGGGAGCAGGCCCCGGCTGCAGGGACAGTGGGACAGCCCAGGCCGTCCAGCGCCACTGGAGGGAATATACGGTTCCAGCGCCAAACCGGGCAAATGGACCTGGAAGGGCTGCGGAGAAAATACCCAGAGTGCGCTGCAATATCACATGCAGAATGAGCCAATTACAAGCAATTGAAGGCACATATCCAAAATGGAAATGGGGATATTGCATGATCTGCTGCGGGCCCTTAAAATGCGTCCTCCTTTGTACAAGCCCAGCAGGAGCTCATCCATGACGCCACGACAGGCCGTACGCGCCGCCCTGACCAACCAGAAGCCCGACCGGGTCCCCGTGGACCTGGGGGGAACCTTCCTCACCAGCGCCACGCCGGAGATGCAGCAGAAGCTCGTGGAGATCCTGGGATTGAGCGGACAGGACCGCGACGAGCGATTCGGTAATTTCGACGATCGCATCCAGACGCACTTCGGCTGCGAGATGCGCTCCATCAAGGCCCGCAAGGGACGAAGCTGGGGCTTCCGGGACGTCCACGAAGCCCCCATGCGCGACCTGTCGATCGAGGACATCCGGAGCTACCCCTGGCCCGGGCCTTCCGATGAGATGATAGAAGGTCTCGAAGACGAGGCCCGGTTCCTCCACGAACAGACGGATTACTTCATCACCGCCGCCCAGATCGGCCAGGGACTCTTCGAGGCAGGCTGCTGGCTGCGCGGGTATGACAAAATCCTCTACGACTGCGCCCTGGACCCCGATTGGGTCCATGCCTTCAACACCAGGCTGCTGGAGGTGAATAGCGCACTGGGCGATGTGTACTTCCCCGTCATCGGCCCGTATGTGGACATGGTTCTGCTGGGTGACGACGTGGCCACCCAGAACGACGTCTATCTCTCGCCGGAGATGTGGCGGGAGCTCTACAAGCCGTATTTCGCCCAGTACATCGCTTCGATCCGAAAGTTCTGCCCCCACGCCCTGATCGGCCACCACAGTTGCGGTTCCACGCACAAAATCCTCGACGACCTGGCCGAGATCGGCGTGCAGGTGATCAACCCCGTCCAGACCCGTGCAAAGGGCATGGAGCCGGAAAACCTGGCCGACTTCCAGCCCAAGCTCGCCTTCCATGGCGGCGTGGACTTACAGCACATCCTGCCTCACGGGACACCTGGGCAGGTCGAGCAGTTCGTCAAACACCTGATCGACACGCTTGGCCGCAACGGAGGGTACGTGGTGGCCGCCTGTCATACCCTTCCCGACGACGTGAAGCCCGAGAACGTCATCACCATGCTCGAATCCGCCCGGAAATACGGCAAGCTGTAATCAGTGGACCAACTCACGCTGCTTCATTGAGGATGCGTTCTTCGCGGGCGGCGGTGTGGTGGATGCTTCGGGAGTCCGGGACCTCCGGCGGTAATGAGCTTGGCTGATTACGAGCAGATCCACGGGGAGAGCCATGCCCAGCAGGGCCTGGCTCAGTCGCCGGGGCCGGGGATAACCGTTGGGAACTTCCCGCTCAAGCCGGGCCCGTTTTAGCGGACCCGGCGGAAGGTCAGGTCCCCTCAGTCGTCGTCATCGTCGTCGTCATCGTCGTCATCGTCGTCGTCTCCGATTTCCTTCTCCAGGAGCTTGCCCTGGGAATCGACGGTGATTTCGACTTCCCGGCCGTTTTCCCGCCACTCGGCTTCGTAGGTGGTTCGGCCGTTGCGGGTCTGTTTTTCCACTTCGTGGATGCGATGTTCTCCGGCGTGGCGTCGGATGGTCTGCTGGACGGGCTCGGGACAGTCCTTCAGGTCGATATCCTGCTCGTCCTCGTCGTCGTCATCGTCATCATCGTCGTCGTCTGCCATTTTCCGCGAGAGCAGTTTACCGTTGGCATCGAACTCCACCAGAACGCTCCGGCCTGCGACAACGTACTGGGCCTGGTAGACCGTGGTGGGTCGTGGGCGCCGGCTGATGGAGACGGTCGCGCGGACCTGCTTTTCAGCGGTCTGGGTGACCGGTGCACCTTTGGCCTCCTGCTTCAGGGCCTGGTTGACAGCCTGAGGCAACTGCCCGGCAGGGACGACCTTGCGGACGTTGAGGATCTCCCCATTTGCAAAGACCTCGGCCTTGTGCGCCTGGCCGTTGATCATCAGATCGACCTCGTAGATCAGCATCATCTGGGGCTTGGCATCCACCGATGAGATCTTCGCCCCGGGCAGCGTTCTGGCGATGGACTGCTGCACGACTGCGGGGATTCTCTCCTGCCGGTGGGGCCCGGCCGCAGTGGCTTGCCAGGCCAACAAAGCCAATGTTCCCGCAATGCCAACCCACGCGAATGTCCGGATTGATTTCGATACATTGTTCATGGCCTGTTCCTTTCACAATTTGCAAAGAGTCTGTGGACACTTGCTCTGCCTTGTGCCTAATGTATAGTATCCCCGAACTGGGGACCGCATGCGATCAAAAAAACGGCGCACCCCCCTATCAGTCGGCAGGGGCAGGGCAGAGTTTGGGAACCCCCTGAAGGGATTCAAAAGGAACATATTGGCTTTGCGGAAGCTACTCCCGGGGGGAGGGCACGTGCTCCAGCTCTCCGGTGGGGTTGAACCAGTCGTTGCGGTCGGCGTAGAGCTTCTCGATCTGGTTGACGAGGTCTTCGGGCAGGGGGGGCAGGGCGTCGATCTGGACGTTTCTTTCGACCTGCGAGTTCTTGTTGGCTCCCAGGACCATGCTGGTTACCTGCGGATAGGCCAGGACGTATTTTACGGCCAGTTGGGCGGGGCTCTGGTAGCCCTGGGGCATGGGCAGCGTTACAAAATCTTCCTGGACGGTCTTGAGGATCTCATCGCGGTGCTCGTCGAGCCAGCGCGTGCGGTGGTCGGGCCAGGTGAAGCGGTGGCCGGGCTCGTACTTGCCGGTGAGGAAGCCGCTCTCGATGACCTGTCGAGCGATGATACCCACGCCGGCCCTGGCGGCCTCGTCGAAGAACTGCCTGGCCTTCTGGCGAAGCGGGCTGTAAGCGATCTGCAGTGCGTTGACCTTGCCCGAGGCGATGTACTGCCTGCCCAGGGCCACCGAGTGGTCGTCCACGCCGGGGCCCTTGATGCTCACGGCGATATAGCGGATCTTGCCCTCGTCCTTGAGCTTGAGGTATTCATCCAGGACGCGGTGCATTTCGTCGGGGTCTTCCGGCGGGCCGTGGAGATAGTAGAGGTCCACGTAGTCGGTGCCCAGGTCGCGCAGGCTGATCTCCAGGTCGTCTCGCAGCTTCTGCTTTGCCTTTTCGTACGAGCTGGAGCTGTAGGTCTTGGAGGCCAGGATGAGCTTGTCGCGGTCGTAGCCCTTGATGGCCTGTCCGACCAGCGGCTCGGCCTTGTGGTAGGAAAAGGCGGTATCCACGTGGTTTCCGCCGGCATCGAGGTAGGTTCGCACGGCCCGGATGGCCTCCTCATCTTCGACGGGTCCGTAGTAGACCCCGCCCAGGGCCCAGGTGCCCAGGCCCAGTTCGCTCAGGACCAGATCCGTATTTCCCAACGTGCGCGTCTTCATCGTCCATCTCCGAGGTTAATTGTTTTAACGATTCGAGCAGGATACCACCCCGGGTGCTTTCTGCCAAGCGCCTGTTGACGTCTGACCGGCTCAGTCTTCGTCTTTCCTGACCGAAGCGCCATTCCTCAGTTGCGTGGGCGTCTTGCCGAATCGGCTCTTGAGGGCGCGACCAAGCTGGCTGACTCCCGCAAACCCGGTGGCGGCGGCGATTCGGGTGATGCTCAGGTTGGTCTCTTCGATCATCTGATAGGCCCTGGTGGTCCGGCTCTTGCGGATCATCCCGGCGATGGAGTCTCCGACGTGCTGCCGGAATCGCTTTTCGAGTGTCCGGCGCGACACGTTCGTCCGAGCGATGACGTCCTCGACGCAAAGGCCTTCGCCCGCGTGCCGCTGGATGTATCTCACCGCCTTGGCAACGGCATCGTCGCTGTGGGCGACCACGTCTGTCGAGCCGCGCTGGATTACCCCGATCGGGGCCACGGTCTCCTGCTCAAACGGCTTGTTCCCCGTCTTGAACCATTGGTCCAGGGCTTCGGCGGCCCGACGGCCTACGCGTTCGTAGTTCATGTTGATGCTGGAAAGGGTCGGCGTGGTGGTCTGGCAAAGAAGCTCGTCGTCGTCGCAGCCCAGAACGGCCAGTTGGTCCGGAACGGAGATTCCCGCTACGCTGGCAGCCTGGAGGACAACACTGGCCGACCGGTCGTTGAGCGTGAAGATTCCCCCCGGCTTGGGCAGCGACGTCAGCCACTGGGCCAGGTTCTGGAGTCTGCCCCCCTCGAAATCCAGCATGGTGGAAATCCATTGCGGGTCGGCCTCTATGCGGGCGCAGGGGATATTTCGACTTTCGAGGCGTTGGCAGAAGGCGTCGATCCGGGCGCTGTCTTCGAAGGTGAAGACCGCGAGGTCCCGCAGGCCCACCTCCAGCAGGTAGTCGGCCGCCATCCTGCCCGCCCTTTGCTCGTCCGGGATGACGCGCATATCCGCCGGGCGGGTCCGGTCGCTCACGGCCACCACCCGTGTCTGGGGGTCCGGCAGGACCAGGCGGGTATCGGGTCTCAGGGCGGAGAATACGGCGTCGAAGTAGGGCAGTTCGAGACGGTTCCTGCTGGACCTGGCCTGGATATCAAAGGCCGTCAGCAGCCAGTTGCAGTGGGTTCGGGCGTAGTCACAGATTCCCTGCACGACGCCGCGACCCCATTGGGAGCGAAAGGGGACCAGAACGGCAATTCGGGTCATGCTGTCATCAGTCGACGTCTGGTTCTGCTGGGACATGGGTGCTCCTGCGCCTCAGTCGGGGGTAACGCGATTCTGGAAGGATTTGCCTGTAATTTCCAGCAGGTTTCGCAAAAAATCGAATCAAATGCGCTGTACGTCGTACGCGACCGGTCGAATCCTTCTATTCTGGGGGAAAGTCGAGGGACGAATCGGTCGTCCCCGCTGAGCAGTTCATTTTGCTTTTCTGAGAGGAGTCTTACGATGAGAGGACTACGAAGCACAGTATGTATGGCGGCAGTATGCCTGATGGCAGCTACAAGCCTCGGAGATGTTCTGGATTTCACTTCTTTTGACGGTGATACCGCAGTGGAGGGATCGACAGCCAATCCGTACACATTCACCGTGGACGCCGGGGGCACGAGCGTGGACGTCATTCTCGAAGCCACCGAAGGCGAGTTCGTGAACTGGGATGTCCGTGGTGATGGCCTTGGTTTTGAAGACAGTACAGGGGACTACACCAGTTGGGTTGACAGTAAGAGCGGCGATACCGAGACGGTCGTAATGACCTTCGCCGTCGCCGGCAATCCGACAGCGGTCAACCTGGGCACCGGAGGGTTGAGCATATACACCAAGGACAATCAACTGACGATTGACGGTATCGACCTTGGGACGACTTCCGGATTGTATGCCGGTCAGGAGGTCAGCTCGATTACCATCAGTGCACTGGCAAGCGGCAACAACCGAGGAACGCTTGTGAGCGTCGATGTCGCTTCGGTGGTTCCCGAGCCGGCGACGATGTCGCTGCTGGGTCTGGGCGGACTGGGCATTCTCGCCCGCCGTCGCAGACGATAACCGATTCCTGCCCGAGGGCGGCTCCTCCTCCTGCTCTTGGGCCAAGAACGCCGGGCCGTCGAAAGGGTCACTCCTCTTCGACGGCCCGGTTTGTTTTGCGCCCGCGGAAGCAGGCCCTGAAGAATCCGATCTCGATTCTGGTCGTGAAGCAAGGTTCACTCCGCAAGGTACGGCCGGGCGAAGAAGGCCTTGGGAATGGCACATGGAACACCATCAGAGGTCCGTTTGGCGTTAGGTACTGCAGGCCGGGGCTTGCCCTGATCTCCCCTCGGAGGGTATGGTTGGAGCCTGGCGAAATGGGCTTGGAACGGAGAAGCCATGAAGTTCACCAAGATGCAGGGCCTGGGCAATGACTATGTGTATGTCGATGCCGCCCGGGAAGAGATTGCCGACCGGTCGGGGTTGGCGCGGATCATCAGCGACCGGCACTTCGGCGTCGGCGGCGACGGGTTGATCCTGATCTGCCCTTCGGACGTCGCCGACGTGCGGATGCAGATGTTCAACGCCGATGGATCCGAAGCCCAGATGTGCGGCAACGGCATCCGCTGCGTGGCCAAGTATGCCTGGGACCACCGGTTGACCCGCAGCAACCCGATGGCTGTCGAGACCCGCGCGGGCATCAAGGAGATTCAACTGCAACTGGGACCGGCCGGCCTGGTCGAATCGGCCACGGTGGACATGGGCGAGCCGATTCTCGAGGCTGCGCAGATCCCCCTTTCCGGCCTGGAGGGGGAGAAGGTCGTGGATCAGCCCCTGGAGACATCCGAGGGTGTGATGAAGATGACCTGCGTCTCGATGGGCAACCCGCACGCGGTGTTCTACGTCGATCAGGCCGATTCGGTGGATCTGAATCATCTCGGGCCGATCATCGAAAACCACCCGGTCTTCCCCGAACGCGTCAACGCGCATTTCGTGCAGGTACACAGCGAGCAGGAGGTGACCGTCAAGACGTGGGAGCGAGGCAGCGGGATCACCCTGGCCTGCGGGACGGGGGCTTCGGCGGTCTGCGTGGCCGGGGTTCTCACAGGCCGGGGGGGGCGATCGATTGTCGCGCACCTGCCCGGGGGGGATCTGGAACTCCAGTGGCGACAGGATGGCCACGTTCTCATGACCGGGCCGGCCGTGGAGGTCTTCCAGGGCGAGTGGCCCGGCTGAGGCAGGCGCAACCGGGGCCACATTTGTCATGGTCCTCTCGAAGCTTTCGGTTACAATCACTTCAACCAGTCGAACCTGTCTCATCCCCCACTTGGAAAGGTCGCATGCATGTCGGACTTCCCGCGTACGCACATCGAGGATCTGTCGGTTTCCCGGCTGATCATGGGCACCAACTGGTTTCTGGGCTACTCGCACACCTCGCGGGCCAAGGACGAATTCATCAAGGAACGTCAGACCCGCCAGGAGATCGCGAAGGTGATGACGGCCTTCATGGCAGAGGGGGTCGACACGCTGCTGGGAGCCCGTCCCGGGGCGGAACATCTCCTGGAGGCGATCGAGGATGCCCAGCAGGCCACGGGCAGGCCCTGCACGCTGCTGGGCACGCCGGGGCTGGATATTTCCGGGCTGCCCGAAGCCCGGGACAACAACGCCCGGATGCTGGATGAATTCGCAGCCATCGGCTGCAAGGTCTGCATGCCCCACCAGGCGATTACCGACCGCCTGCTGGATATCCGCAGGTTCGTGATCGACGAGATGGACGAGATCTGCAGGATGATTCGCCGGCGCGGCATGATCCCGGGCCTCAGCACGCACAGACCCGAGACGGTTCGCGTGGCGGACCAGACGCAACTGGACATCGGGACGTACATTCAAATCTACAATGCCGCGGGATTCATGATGCCCCTGGAAGTCGACTGGCATCACCGCATCATTCAACAGGCCAGGCATCCGGTCTTGACGATCAAGCCTTTGGCTGCAGGCAGATTGCTTCCGTTGGTGGGGTTGGCCTTTACCTGGTCGACGATTCGCGACCAGGACATGGTGGCCATCGGGTGTCTCACAGCGGCTGAGGCGGCGGAAGTGGTGGAACTCTCCCGCAGTCTTCTGGAGAAGCGTCAGAGCCGGGTGGAGCTCCAGACCACCCGCAGCAAGGAAGGGCTCTCGGACTGAGTTTTTTCGGCGGCAGGGCAACCGGGCCAAAAGGAGAAGCAGATGAGTTCATTTGGAATGTTCGGGTACATGGCCGCTGCCGGCGCAGCCCAGCAGGCGGCAACGGCCGCGCAACGACGCGGGTCGGGCGAGTCGGCCAATCGCACGGCGATCGAGGAGATTTCCGACCGCCTCGACAAGCTCTCGCTGGTGTGCCTCTCGATGTGGTCTCTCCTGCTGGAGCACACGGATTTGAGGGAGGAAGACCTGATGCGCCGCGTCCGGGAGATCGATCTTCAGGACGGGGTGGCTGACGGCAAGGTCACCAAGCAGATCCAGAAGTGCGGCAAGTGCGGCAGGACGATGTCGCCCAAGCACAACAAGTGCCTCTACTGCGGGGCGGAGGATCTGAAGCTCTCGGCCTTTGACGAGATCACCTGAGCCTGAGCAGGGGCGCGCCGGAGGCGGGTTCAACTGGCGTAGAAGCGTCGCGAGGCCAGGGACGCGATGGGCCACAGGGCCAGCAGGGCAGCGGCTGCGATGGCGCCGGTCAGGTCGAAGCCGTCGCCGGCCGGCTCGATGGCCATGGAACTGACGAACATCGCCTGGACGATCAAGAGTCCGCGCAGGAAGAATCCGATCGTCTGCTGGACTTTCTCGGGTGGAGGCATGCCCTCGAGGCGCTTGCCGCACTGGTACGCCCAGGCCGCGGCGAGCAGACTCAGCGAGGCCAGCAGGAACCACCCCGGCGAGCCGTAAAGGAGTTCGCCCAGGCGGCTGAGAAGCACCAGCCCCAGCCAGAGGCCCAGGACGGCTGCCGGTGCGAAGCGCAGGGGGCCTATGTTGCGGGTTCGGGTTTCGTCGCGAGCGATAAAGGAAACGGCTGTGATGTACCCACCGATGATGGCTGCGGCGTAGAAGCTCAGCCAGGGGGCGTTGTCCGAGGCCGCCCAGCCGGCGGCTCCGCCCAGTAGTACGCTCAGGGCCCTGCAGGCTCCCATGAGCACCGGTCCGGCGAGGGGGTTTCGCTTGCCCCGGGCATCGTAGAGCAGGATGCAAATCCCCAGGGCCAGGGCGACCAGGCCGGCGGCAGGCCCGGCCGCCAGGGCCAGCGCGACGCCGGCAAGGAGCAGGGCGAGGCCGGCTGTCAGAGCGCTGCGGAGGGCGATGGCCCCCGAGGGCAGCGGACGCCCAGGCCTGTCGCACAGGTCTTCCTGGTAGTCGAAGAAATCATTGAAGACCAGCCCGGCCGCGTAGAGAAACACCGCCGAGCCGCAGACCCAGACCGCCTGCCACCCCCAGGCGGCGGCTGCGAGGACGAACCCGGCCAGGGGGTCTCCGGGAACGGTAAAAAGGTTGGGCAGCCGGAGGAGTCTTCCCCACGGGGCCAGTCTTGCACCGATTCCCTTTGCCTGCGTAACGGGGGGGGTGTCACCGCTGGAACTCATGGGGGTCCATGGGCTGGATGTCGAAATCCGGCTTCCACTTGGGGCTCAGGCTGTAGAAGGCGTCGGCGTTGTCGCGGACGAGGCGCTGGAGGGTCTGCCCGTCGTGGCCATCGGCTTTGAGGTGGTCGACCACCTTGACCAGGCTCAGGGGATCGGAGATGCCCCAGTCGGCTGATCCGTTGACGATCATCCTTTCCGAGCCGAAACGTCGGATGATGTCGCTGACCCGCTGGGGGGTGAGCTTGCTGATGGGGTAGACGGTCATGCCGCACCAGCAGCCGGTCTCCTGGCTGATGGCCATGGTCTCTTCGGTGTTGTGGTCGATGCAGACCTGGGAGGGATCGATCTGCATGTCCTTGAGGATCTCCGCGATGCGCCGGGTGCCCTTTAGCTTGTCCACGTGGGGTGTGTGGCAGAGAACAGGCATGTTGCGTTTGACGGCGATCTCCAGTTGCTTCACGAAGGCGCGCTCTTCATTGGGGGTGTTGTTGTTGAAGCCGATTTCGCCCACGGCCACGCATCGGGGATGGTCGAGATATTCCTCGATACCGGCGAGGACTTCGTCGACCAGGGCGGGATCTTCTGTCTCTTTTGGATTGACGGAGATCGCGGCATAGTGGTCGATGCCGAATCGCCGGGCCCGGACGGTTTCGAATTCCAGGATCAACTGGAAGTAGTCAAAGAACGTCCCGGCATAGCGTCGGTTGGTACCCAGCCAGAAGGACGGTTCGACGCACACACGGATTCCGGCTGCGTACATGGCCTGGTAGTCGTCGGTGGTCCGGGAGTACATATGAATGTGGGGTTCGATGATGTTCATGCAGGTTCCTTTTGCCCGGGGGTGCTGACAAGTCGTGCGTGCACTCTCATTATGCACAGTGGCTTGGCCGGCACAAGGAAACGGGTCAATGGCGAGAATTCAGAGTCGCATCTTCAGTTTGCGTCAAGAAATCCGCGAATCGCGAAAAAAACTGCTTCCGGACAAAACTTTCGAGTTAAACGTTTGTTGTAACGTGGGAATTCCGGTGGATTGAGGTCCAGAAGATCCGCCAAATGCCCGATAAACCTACAGGTCGATCTGTTTTCAGGGTGTTCAGACGGGCCAGGAGCCCGGGAAAAACAATTATGAATCCGACAACCCAACCGGTCGCAGGCGCTGTTGCGCGTTGGTCGCGTGGCGTCTGCTTCTTCGCTGCCTTGTTGGCCGGGCTGGGACTTTGCCTGTCCGGCTGTAGTGAACACGTCGTGGAATACACCAAGTTCGGTGGCTGGGCCGGCAGGGGCAACCGCCCGGTGGTCTTGAGCGGCTCTCCGGAAGAAGACGCCATCGCCTACGGTGCCAGCGAGCAGGTTCTCAGCGATCATGACTGGGAGCAACTCGAGAAGATCGCCCCGCGTCCCATCTGGGAGAGAATCGCGCATCTCCGTCAGGTCTTTGAGTCCAAGGACGACCAGGACCAGCAGACGGTTTCCGACGAGCCGCCCCCGGTAATCGTCCCCAGGGTTACCGTGACCGAACTTCCCGGAGACAAAGTGCGGTTCTTCTATCGCCTGCGGAACTACGGCGGGCCTCAGGTCGTCAGCCAACGCGAGGGAGGGACGTCCCGGCACAACATTCAGCTCAAGCCCGGGGATCTCAACCCCCTGTTGAATCTGGTCAAGCAGCAGATGGGAGACAAGGGCACGGTACACCCCCTGCCCGATGAGAACACCCTTGTTGTCACCTGTGCAAAGAGCGTCAAGGACGACATTCTGCATCTGCTGGCCGAGGCGGATTCCCTGCCCACGCAGGTGGAGATCAACGTTCGGGTCTTCGAGGTCAAACACGATTTCGACTTCCAGTACGGCGCGCACGCGATGCTCAATCACATCGCCTCGGACAACACGCAATCTCTGGCCAGCACGTTCTCGGCCAAGGACTTCCTGGAATCCGTCGCCAATCCCGGCGGACTGGGAGATTATTCGTACCAGGGCTCAGCCCTTCGGTTGATGAAGGTCTTCGAGAGCAGCGGCATCACGCTGGATGCGACCTTCCAGGCCCTGGTGGATATGGGACTGGTCAAGGTGGTCTCTTCGCCCCGGCTCACCGTCGCATCGGGCCGGACCGCCTACATGCTGGCCGGACAGGAATTGCCCATCCAGTCGGCCAAGATCTCCAACGACAAGGTCATCAGCCAGAAGGTCGAATACAAGCCCATCGGCGTGCAGCTTTACATCACGCCCCAGACGGCTGCGGGCAAGACCGTCAAAATGCATGTGCTGACCAGTGTAACGGCCATTTCGGGGTTTGCTCCCACGGCTCAGATGAGCGGCCAGACCTCCGGCGAGACGCTGACCAACCCGATTCTCGATTCCCGCGAGGCCGAGACGTTCGTGACGGTCGAGGACGGCCAGACGCTGGTGATGGGCGGGCTCCGGATGATCCGAACCGTCACCCGGGAAAAGAAGATCCCGGGCCTGGGGGAGATTCCCGGCCTGGAGTGGCTCTTCAAGAACCATCGTTCGCAGAACAACATTTCCGACCTGTACTTCTTCGTCAAGCCTCGCATTCTTCATTACGGCCGACCGGTGGAACTTGAAACCGCCGGCTCCAACGAATCGAAGCCAGGCGAGGCCGTTCCTGTCGCAGCCCCGCCCGATCCGGAGGAAGACTGAGTCGAAGCTTTCTTTCGGGGCGTTTCCTCAGGGCGTTCAGGCGCGGCCCACGGCGCGAGACGTTGAGTTGTAGTTCGCATCCCAAGGATGCCCCGCCCTCACGTGATGGGGCCTCACAGTGCGCCGTTCGCCTCCTGACCCCATGAAGCCCTGTGCCCTCAAGCCAGGCATGCCCCCGCAACAAGTATGGAAAACGCCCCCGCGTAACCCGGCGAATTTGGCGCCGGGCTGCGCCTATGATAAACATATCCGGCCGGACAGCGGGCATTCTCGTATCCTCATTCTGGAGAAAGGTCGTATGAGTACAACCGTCTCGATTGCGGATCAGATCTACTGGGTGGGCGCCAACGATTACGACACGGCCTTGTTTGAGGCGATCTGGCCTCTGCCCAGAGGAGTCTCCTACAACGCCTACCTGATCAACGACGACAAGGTCGCACTCATCGACGCGGTGAAGAAGGGCTTCCTGACCTCGCTGCTGGAGAAGGTCCGGGGCGTCGCAGGTAACAGGCCGGTGGATTACCTGGTGGTCAATCACATGGAGCCGGATCACAGCGGGGCGATTCAAGTCCTCCGCAGCCTGTATCCCGAGATGAAGATCATCGGCAACGCCAAGACCACGCGATTTCTCGATCGGTTCTACGGGATCAGCGAGAACATCCGGACGGTCGAGGACGGCGAGACGATCGATCTGGGCAAGCATCAACTCACCTTCCATCTGACGCCGATGGTCCATTGGCCTGAAACCATGATGACCTACGAACGCCTGAGCCGGACGCTGTTCTCCGGCGACGCTTTCGGCGGATTCGGAGCCCTGCCCGACGGTATCTTCGACGATGAGGTCGACCTGGACTATTACGAGGACGAGATTCTCCGTTACTTCTCGAATATCGTGGGCAAGTATTCGGCCATGGTCACCAAGGCCATCGCCAAGCTCGAGGGCGTGGACGTGTCGGTGGTGGCCGGCACGCACGGGCCCATCTGGCGGTCCCAGCCGCAGAAGATCATCCAGGATTACGCCCTCTGGTCGAATCACGAGACCGAAAACGGCCTGGTCATCGCCTATGCCTCCATGTACGGCAATACGCAGAAGATGGCCGAGCACGTCGCCCGGGCCGCGGCCGAGGAGGGCATCGAGAAGATCCGCGTGCACAATCTCTCGCGAACGCACGTTTCTTACGTGATCCGGGACATCTGGCGTTACAAGGCCCTGGCCATCGGCTCTCCGACCTACAACACCAAGGTCTTCCCGCTGATGCAGACCCTCCTGGAGCACCTGGAGAACAAGAAGCTCAAGAACCACGTTGTGGGGATATTCGGCACCTATGGCTGGAGCAAGGGCGCGGTGGCCCGGATGATGCAGTTTGCCCAGTCTCCCGGTTGGGAACTGGTCGAGCCGGTCATCGAGTCCAATTGCAGCCCCGACGCCAACGAGGCCGAGGACTGCATCGAACTGGGCAAGAACCTCGCAGCCGTGCTCAAGGGCTAAGACGGCAGGGACTACGAGCGAGCTGTTCTGTGTGCAGGCCTGCCTGGAAGCGGACATCCAGTGTCCCCAGCAGGTGGTTGAGAATGTGGGGCTTGGGGCTTTTGTCGGGTTCACCGCCTGCTCTGGGCCGCTTGGAGTCGGCCTTGACCCCGCCGACAGGCGACGTAGAATATTGGAGGCAACGGCGCGAGACAGGAGTGCCTGATGACGGCCAACATCCAATTCAGCAAAGAGCAACTGGACGAGTTCTGCAGTTCAAACCATATTCGGCGCCTGGCCTTGTTCGGCTCGGTTCTGCGGGAGGATTTCACGCCGGAAAGCGACGTGGACGTTCTGGTCGAGTTTGATCCGGGCCATGTGCCCGGTCTGCTGGGTCTTGCCCGCCAAGAGCGGGAACTGACGGAGATTCTCGGTAGGAGAGTCGACCTGAGAACGCCGGAAGACCTGAGCCCTCGTTTTCGTGAAGAAGTCCTCCGCGAGGCGCAGGAACAGTATGCGGCGTGAAGACCGGATACGCTTGGGCCACATGCTCGAAGCCGCACGCAACGCCATGGAATTCGCAGGCGACGCGCAGCGAGAGGATCTCGATGAGGACAAGAAACTCGTTCTTGCTTTCGTCAAGTGCATTGAGATTATCGGAGAAGCCGCAGGCAGAATCTCTGCCGAAGGTCGAGCAGAATTGCCGCAGATCCCCTGGGTGGACATCATCGCCACGCGAAATCGTTTGATACACGCCTACTTTGACATCAACCTGGACATTGTCTGGAGCACGATCCGCAGGGACCTGCCCGAGTTGATCGCGATCATCGAACGCTTGGAGAGGTAGAGCGGGAACATTGGTTCGGCCGTTCGCCCCATTGCACGGGGCGGGCTCTCGTGGTATGTTTCGCTGATTATCATGGCCATGCACGCATTCTGGATCTTCTTTCTGTTCCTGTTCGGCGCGGCGACGGGGAGTTTTCTCAACGTCGTGATCTACCGCATGCCGCGCGGAGAGAGCATCAACTTCCCCCGCAGCCATTGCACGGTCTGCGGGAAGATGATCGCGTTCTACGATAATCTCCCCATTTTGAGCTGGTTGCTGCTTCGTGGCCGATGTCGCCACTGCAAAACGCGCATCAGCCCGCGGTATTTGATTATCGAGGCGCTGACGGGCCTGATGTTCGTCGGGCTTTACGTGGCCTACTTCGTCCTGGACGTCCGGGAGGGCTCGGGGACGTTCGAGCAGTCCTACGCGATCTACATCGCCCACGTGGTGCTGCTTTCTGCCTTGCTGGCCTGCTCGCTGATCGACATTGCTCATTGGATTGTCCCTCTGGAAGTCTGCTGGTTCGCCTCGGTGGTGGGGATTTTCGCGGCGGGGATCTTCCCGCACGAATGGATGCCGGTCGTCTCGCCGGTCGTCGGCGCGATGTCGATTGCAGCCATGGTCGGAATCTTCCTCGCGCTGGGGCTCCAGCGACTCGGGATTATCCTTCCCAGCTTTTTGGACGCCGAGGACAAACCGTTTCCTGAAGAGGCCTCGGCATCCCAGAGAAAGGTTCCCAAGTCGGTTGCAGCCGGCAGGACCGATCAGGTCAACCCGCGGCGGGAAGTGCTGCGGGAGGTGGTGTTTTTGTTGCCTGCGGCCGGGCTTGCGTTGGCTGTCTGGGCGGCGATGACGTGGATTCCCTCGCTGGGCCAGGGCTACCGGTGGCTTCACGAGGAGACCGGTCAATGGGGCCGGCGGCTTGGGGGAGCGGAATCGGCCCTGTTCGGGTATCTCATCGGGGGTCTGTGGATCTGGGGCACGCGGATTCTGGGGACGCTGGGTTTCGGCAAGGAGGCGATGGGCCTGGGGGATGTGCACATATTGGCGGCTGTCGGTGCGGCGGGCGGATGGGTCTTGCCTTCGGTGGCTTTTCTGCTTGCGCCTTTCTATGCGCTGCTCTGGGCGCTATACTTAGTTGTAGGCAGGAATCAAAGGGAACTTCCCTACGGTCCCTGGCTGGCCCTGGCTTCGCTGACCGCTATGCTTGCCTACGATCCCATTCTCGCCGCGATACGGCACCAGTTCAGGGGCCTCTGGTAACAGGAAAGGGCATATTTCCATGCCGATTTCGATTACAAAGAACTACGTTAAGGTTATCGTTGGCGGGCTGATCAGCCTGGCTGCCGTCATTTTGATTGCCCTTCAATGGGGCAATGAGACGGGCAACTTCTCGCTCTACGGGAAGGTGATGACAATCAACCTGGCCGTGCTGATGCTCCTGACGGCCATCGGGGGGGCCATTGTCTGGGTGACGCTTCGCTGGCTGGCGACGGGTGCGGTGGGGATCTGGCAATACCGGCGTCAGCAAAGCAAGTTTGAGAAGATGGCCGAGAAGAAGGCCCAGAAGGACAAGGAAAAAACCGCCCCCGGGACCTCTCAAGGGGCCCAGCAGGGATGAGAACAGTTGCCGCGTTGGCGACGGGCTGCGAGAATTTCTGGAGACAGAGGCTTTCCTCAGCCGACCATGCAGGTATAATCCTTCTCTTGCAGGACGTAAGGGACTCCCTGCGGATGCAACTCGAATTCCAAGCCGCGCCCGGCACGAAAGGAATGGTGCTATGCAAAGCGTGAAACTCTCAAGATGGGCCTTTGGTGTTGCCCTGCTCGCCCTGGTTCTGGCTTCAACGGGCTGCTGCGAGAAGGAAAAGAAGATGATCCAGGGGCTCCGGAGCGAGAACGACCTGCTCCGAAGCGAACTGGAAGACTATCAGTCGCAGTTGGCTGCGTCGCGAGACAATGTCGGCCGGCTCAGCGACCAGCTCCGCGTCAAGGAGATGACGATCGGGGACCTGCGTCGCCAGCTGGAAAAGGAGCCTGAGCCCCAGCCTTCCCAGACCGGCGGCCAGGATTGGGAGCGAGGTCTTCACGGCGACCGCCTGACCATCGAGAGCGATATTCTCTTTCCCTCCGGCAAGGCGGACCTGACCTCCAAGGGCAAGCAGAGGCTCAACGAGGTGATCGACGACCTGAAGACGCAGTACGCCAACCAGCCGATCCGCGTTTATGGCTACACCGACACCGATCCGATCATGAAGACCAAGAATCTCTGGAAGGACAACCTCGATCTTTCTGCCAACCGTGCGATGTCCGTGACCCGCTACCTGTGGGAAAAGGGGATCAGCCCGAAGGAGATCGAGACCATCGCGATGGGAGAATTTTTCCCGGAACAGTCAAAAGCCCAGAGTCGACGGGTTGAAATTGTCGTAATAAAGGATTAATATAACAGTGTCGTAAAGCTGGTCGGGGTGGCTTTTCAAGCAAGCGAGAAAATCGTGATCGAGCTGCCACCGGCCGCATGAGGACTGGTTCCCTCCGTTTTCGAAAGCGGAGAAGGTAACCTCGTGAAAGCTTCCAAAGGCCCTGAGGATCTTTCAGGGTTCCGTGCTCTGCCCGCCGCCTTCCGGCGGAACTGTCCGACCGATTCAATGGATCGGGCAGCGAGCAAGATGCAGAAGCCGGCCTTCACGAGTTTCTTTCCAAGACTGAATCTTCGCCTGCATGCGCAGTATGCCCCCGAGGTCACGGCGCGCCAGGACGTTTGGGTGACACCCGCAAAATGATCGCCGTCGTCGACTATGACATGGGTAATCTGCGAAGCGTGCAGAAGGGTCTGCAGAAAGCAGGTGCCGATGCACGAATCGTGCGATCGGCCGAGGAAATTGCACAGGCCGACAAGATCGTCTTTCCCGGGCAGGGAGCGTTTCGCGATGCAATCGTGAGACTTCGCGACCATGGCCTGGCCGAAGCGGTCGTCGATGCCTGGAAGAGCGGAAAGTACTTCCTGGGAATCTGCATCGGAATGCAACTGCTCTTTGAACGCTCCTACGAGGACGGCCTTCACGATGGGCTTGGCGTATTTGCCGGCGAGGTCAGGAAATTCGACTTCTCGCAACAGGAAGAAAAACGAAGCATCCCCCATATGGGTTGGAATCAGCTTCGGTGGCAGGGCGAGTTCCCGCTCTTTGACCAGTTGGACCCCGGACAATACGTATACTTCTGCCACAGCTACCACGTGGTCCCTGCCGAAAACGACGACCTGACGCTCGCTACATGCGATTATGGATATCCTTTCGTGGCTGCCCTTTGGAAAGACAATCTGTTTGCCACGCAGTTCCACCCGGAAAAGAGCCAGCAGGTCGGGCTCAAGATCCTGGAGAATTTCGTAAGGCTGTAGGATATGGATCTTCTTCCCGCAATCGATCTGCGTGACGGAAAGGTCGTTCGGCTGTTCCAGGGCGACTATGACCGCCAGACGACGTATGACGCAGCCCCGGCCGAGATGGCCCGGACGATTCTCCAGGCCGGTGCCCTCTGGGTGCACGTGGTGGACCTGGACGCAGCCCGAAGCGGCAAGGTTACCAACCTCGCCGCGATCCGGGAAATCCTCCAGGCCGGCTTGGGACGCCTCCGCGTGGAGGTCGGCGGTGGCATCCGCAGCCGCGAGGTCATCGACATGTACCTCGAAGCGGGCGTGAGCAGACTGGTTATCGGCTCTGCCGCCCTGAGAGACTGGTCCTGGTTTGAGAATCTGCTGGATGACCCGGACCTGGACTCAGCCGCCCTGGCCCTGGGGCTCGATGCCCGAGCCGGGCAGGTAGCCGCCCAGGGCTGGACGCAGCAACTGGAGACCACCGCGTTGGAGTTGGCCCGTCGCGTTTCGGGCAGCGGACTTGGCGCAATCGTCTATACCGACATTGCCCGGGACGGAATGCTGGCCGGGGTGAGCCTGGAATCGACCCGACAGATTGTGGAATCCACCGATGTGGGCGTGATTGCCTCGGGCGGTGTGGCAGGCATCGAGGACATAGAGAACTGTCTCGAAATCGGCTGTGCCGGAGTGATCGTCGGCAAGGCCCTGTACGAAGGAAAAATCGATCTCAAGCAAGCGATCGGACTGGCCCGGACGGGGCAGGTCGACGCGTAGAAAACCAAAGACCGAGTTGCGTTCCGCCGTTGCCGTACCAGGATACCGATGGCAAGGGGGCGGATAAACTCTTGAATGTGCTGCATTGTCGCAGGCACGTGTCTCAAAACCGGGTATCTCTATTACCATCTAAAGGAAGGCTTCGACATGAGTCGCAATCGAACCGAAACCGTCGACGCTGGGAGTGGACAGAAGAAAGTCATGCCCGCTTCAGGTGTTCTGGAAATCACCGACAAGGGCTACGGCTTCCTCCGCAAACCCGAAAACGATTATCGTGCAACGCCCGGAGATGTGTTCGTCGGGAAGGACTTTGTCCGACACGGCGGGCTTCGCACAGGCCTGCACATCGAGGGAAGCTGCGTGCCCCCCAGCAAGAAGAAGGGCGGCCCCAAGCTCGACAACATCGAGAAGATCAACGGCAAAGAGGCCGACGATTACACCGACGTGGTGGCTTTTAACGACCTGACCGTCGTGGATCCGCACCCTCGGATCAAGCTGGAAACCACCGGCGGGCCGTTGGAAATGCGTGTGCTGGATCTGATCTGCCCCCTGGGCAAGGGCCAGCGAGGCCTCATCGTCGCCCCGCCCCGCTCGGGCAAGACGATCCTGCTCCAGCAGATCGCCAACTCCGTGGCAGAGAATTCTCCCGACTGCCACATCATGATTCTCCTGGTCGATGAACGTCCGGAGGAAGTCACCGACTTCCGTCGCAAGTGCCCCAAGGCCGAGGTCGTCGCCTCCAACAATGACCAGGAAATCTCCAACCACGTCCGCGTGGCTGAGTTCAGCATCGAACGCGCCAAGCGCATGGCCGAGTTCGGCCAGGATGTGGTGGTTCTCCTGGACAGCCTCACCCGTCTGGGTCGGGCCTACAACCGGTACATCGAGGGCTCGGGCAGAACGATGACCGGCGGCGTGGACATTCGCGCCCTGGAAACCCCCAAGCGCCAGTTCGGTGCCGCCAGGAAGCTCGAAGACGGCGGGAGCCTGACCATTCTTGCAACCGCTCTGGTCGAGACCGGCAGCCGAATGGACGACTTGATCTTCGAGGAGTTCAAGGGAACGGGCAATATGGAGATCCAACTGGACCGCAAACTGGCCGAGAAGCGCATCTGGCCGGCGATCAGCATCCCCCAGAGCGGGACCCGGAAGGAAGAGCTGCTTGTCGAGCCGTGGCAGCTTCCCAAGATCCACATGCTCCGCCGATACCTGAGCGGACTGAGCATCGAAGACGAGATGCCCGCACTGCTCAAGGGCCTTCAGCGATACGCCAGCAACGAAGAGTTCCTGCGCCAGCTCGACCTCCGCTGAGCCCGCCTCGAGACGCTCATACTGCGACAACCCCCGGGACGCTCTGCCTGTCAGGTGGAGCGTCCCGTTTAAGGTGGTGACCATTGCGGGTCCCCAGGCCGATGAAGACGAAGTTGAATGCCGGGACGGACGCCGGAGAGACACAATCGATCCTGCTTTGTTGTGGCCGGAAGCCCTGTGCTTGTTGGCGGGCGTTCTTGCTTTGTCCAGGCGCTGCTTGACGGCCAGTCGTCTCAGCCTTCCGTTATGCTCACGAGGACCTTTCGTGTGCGCGGGCCGTCGAACTCGCAGAAGAAGACCGACTGCCACGTCCCGAAGGGCAGCTCGGAGTCGACCAGGGGCAGGCTCAAGCTGCATCCGACCATCGAACTCTTGATATGGGCAGCGGAATTGCCTTCGCCGTGCTGGTAGAAGTCCTGCCGCCAGGGCACGGCACGGTCCAGGGCCTCCAGGACGTCGTGAATCACGTCCGGATCGGCATTTTCGTTGATGGTCACCCCCGCAGTCGTATGGGGAACGTAGATCGTAACCAGTCCGTTGCGGATGCCGCTTTCCCGGACGATGAAACGCAGCTGGGAATCGATGTTCTGCATCTCGCTTCGCGACTGGGTTCGAACCTGGAATGTTTCGGTATGCATGTCCATGAGGATACTCGGGGGGGCTGTTGGCTGCAAGCTCAAGACGCCGAGAGAAGGTTGAACCGAAATAGCGGGTGCCTCCGAGGCCGGGACGGTCTATACTATCGCCACCGCGACAGTGACTACTCGAAATGAGGAGACAGTACATGAAGCTTCTTGGAATCATCGGCTTGGTCATCTTTGGGGGACTCGCGTTCATATCCGAAAGCAGCGAGGAGGCCGGCAAGCCGGTCGAAGCCGCCGGGGACGCTGCTGAAGCCAAGGTCGATGCCAAGGCAGCCGGCTTTGCCCAGGTACAGGACGGCGTGTACGAAAGCCAGGCCAAGTACAAGAAACGCAGCTACACGGTGAAGGTGAAGGTCGCCAGGAAACGCGTGACGAAGATCGAGGCCACGCGGGTCGGGCGCAAGGAAGACAAGTACGACAAACGGGGCAAAAAGGTACTGGCCCGGATCGTCGATGCCCAGTCGCTGGAAGTGGATGTCAAGACCGGGGCCACTCCGATGAGCAAGTCCCTGACCAAGGCGGTCGGCGAGGCGCTGGAGAAAGCTCCCGCCAATCAGCCGTAGCTGCTTGCCTGCCCGAGCCATGCACGAATCGTCTCCAGACAAGGCGGCTCTTCCCGTTGAAGCGGTGGTCTTTGACCTGGGCGGAGTGCTGATCGATGTCCGGATGAAACAGTGCGCCGGCCCGTGGGCGCGCGCATGCAATATGGCCCCGGAGGAAGTTGTCGCGCGTCTCTGGCAGGACGGGACCTACCAGGAGCTGGAGCGCGGGGAAATGACGGTCGATCAGTACCGCACCCGGCTTGCCGGGCTGCTTGGGGCCCCGGGCTTCTCCATGGAATGTTTTCTCTCCGGTTGGAACGCCGTGTTCTTCGGACTGGTGGGAGGCGCGATCCAACTGCTTGATGCCCTTGCCCGTCGGGGCCTGCGCCTTGTAGCCCTGACCAATACCAACGTCGCTCACGCCGAGGTCTGGATGAGCCTGTATCCGGAGATTGTCAGGCGGTTCGAGCGGATCTTCCTCTCCCACGAGCTTGGCAGTCGAAAGCCCGAGCCCCAAGCCTACCAGGCCGTCCTGGAGTATCTTGCCCTGGCCCCGGAGCGGACCGTCTTCGTCGACGACCGGGAGGAGAATGTGGTTGCGGCGCGGGAACTGGGCATGAGGGGAATTGTCGCAGCCGAGATGAGTTCGATCGTAAAGGGGCTGGAAGCTCTGGGTCTCAAGGGCTTTACAATCGACGAATGAGCGGTTCCGGGCCGATCTGTGCCTCTCATGAAAAGCTTCGGGCCCTGCCCGTTGGTGGCAGGGCCCGTGCTGTGTCCACTGCGGCTTCTTTCCGGACGGCGATCGAATCACGAGGCGCGTCCTGGGGCGTACGGCTCACTCGCCCCAGGGCGCCTCTGACCTCCTCCTAGGTCCGGGAGTCCTGTTGCAGGACCCAAAGCATCAAGCTGTTGTATTGTCGTGCGAAGTTGATCGGTCGATGAATAATACGCGCTTCAGAAGGGCTTTTCATTGTAACCGAGACAATCTGCAATGAAGGGCAAAAACAAAAACATGGGAAGCGGGATATTGAAATTTGTTCCCGACCGCGGGCCGGGGAAAACCGCGAAGCAATTTCGCAATTCACTGACGACGATTGTAGTCCAAAGCCGCTCTTTGGGCAATAGAATTTCCGGTAGGAAATAAAGAAATGGCCAAGTTATGCCCCCGGGAGAAAACACGATTTGGTCGCTTTCCAAAGTGCGTTTATAAATATGAAATGGGTCCGGCGCCGGTCAGGCCGGTCCGACCAGGTCGGCAAGGGATTTGAGCAACTGCTCCATCCGGTAGGGCTTCTGGATGAACATGGAATGCTCCCTTTGCTCCAGTCGGCCGGCGGCTTCCTCCTGCGTGTAACCGCTGGAGAGAATGATGGGGATGTCCGAATCCATCGCCCGCAATTCCTTCAGGGCGGTGATCCCGTCCTTCCGGGGCATGGTGGCGTCGAGGATGACAGCGGCCAATTCATTGCGCCGCTGCGAGAAGACCTCCATCGCCTCCTGTCCGTCGCAGGCGGTGCAGACCTCATACCCCGCCCGGGTGAGCATTCGCCGGACCAGCGAAAGCACACTGGGTTCGTCATCGGCGACCAGAACAGTCCGCGAAGGGGATTCTGGTTTTTGGTCATGGCTGTTGTCGTGATGTTCGGCCTCGGGGAGGCTGGAGGCAACTCGGCGCTGCTGGGTTGCGGGCGGGAAGAGCAGTTCCACGCTCGTGCCGACCTTGGCCCTGGAGCGGATACGCATCAGGCCGTGATGGCCTCGCATGATTCCCATGACAGAGGGCAGTCCCAGGCCTCGGCCGGTGAACTTGGTGGTGTAGAAAGGCTCGAAGACATGTTCGAGGGCCTCGGGATCCATGCCGCATCCCTGGTCGTGGACTTCCAGGCAGAGGTAGTCGCCGGCCAGGAGCTGCTCGCCGTCGGTCCCGATGGGCAGATCCTCCGGCTCACAATGAAGCAGCCGGGTAGCGATTCGGATCCGATCGCCCGGCCTGGAGGCTTCGCCGGCGTTGGCGACAAGCTGTAGAATCGCATCGGTGACCTGTTCGGCATCGATTTCCACCGGCGGGAGATCCTCGGCCAGATCCAGATCCAGTCGGTTGTCCGAAACCTGCTGTTGCAGGGAAGCCTTGAGCGACAGGACGAACTGACTCAGGTCGGTCGGGGCCGGGAAGAATCGCCCTGAGCCGGAATAGGCCAGCAGCCGCCGGCAGAGTTTCTCGGCCCGCTGGACGGAGCGGTCCACTTCCTCTAGGCAAAGTTCGGTGGCTTGGTCGGGCTGGATCTGCCGGCGGATCAGATCCGCGTTTCCCGAGATGGAAAGCAGGAGGTTATTGAAATCATGTGCGATTCCTCCAGCCAGGGCGCCCAGACTCTGAAGCCGGCGGATCCGGGCACGCTGCTGCAGCATGAGTTCCTGTTCTTCCTGTTGCTTACGTTCCTGACTGATATCCCTGCCCAGGATGATCGCCGCCGGTGCGCCGTTGTAGGGGATGGGCACCGAGACGCTCTCGACGGGAAGTGTCGAACCGTCGGGCCTGAGAAGTTCGATTTCGGTCGGCGGATTGCCCTGGCCCCTGCGGATATTCTCGATGCGGTGCTGCACCGTCTTGCGGCTGGGCTGAGAGATGGAGGCCAGCGCGTCGAGCCCCTTGACCTGCTCCGGGTCGTCGTACCCGAGCATGGCCGCCCCTGTGCGATTGGTATACTCGTACTTTCCGTCCTGGACCAGGAGAATGCCAAGGGGGGCCGCCTCGACAAGGGCTCGATACCGTCTCTCGGATTCCATCAGGGCCTGTCGGCCGCTGCCCAGGCGGCTCAGGGTCTGTAGCATTCTGTCCAGGCGCATCTGCTGGGTCTGGTCGGAACCGGAAGCGAAGTACTCCTCCGGCGGCTTGTAGTAGGGGTTGTCGTAGGCCTGGCCGTCGATGGCGACCTTCTGGTGGAGTTCCATGATCTGGATCAGCGTCTCGGGGGCCAGTTGACCCCGCCGGAAGTAGCACAATGCCGAGAGGCCCGAGCCGATCAGCAGTGCGCCGACCTGCGCTTCGTATTCCACCAGGTTCTGTGCCTGGGCCTGGTTGAGATCCTGGTAGGGTATTTCTCCCACCGCCCGGAGATGGGAAAAGCCGTCCTCGCGGCCCTTGCGGATGGCGTCGGAGAGCCGGGCAATCATTCTCTCCGGGTTGATCTGTTCCCTGGGAGAGTAGAACTCCTGACTGTTCTGCAAGATCAGGCTCTGGGATTCGAGCAGTTCGTCGACGTCGTTTCCTCGTGTTTGCAGCAGAGCCAGGAAAGGCTCGAAGTTCTGCGGATCGCAGATCAGAACACAGCGATGGCGTGCCTGGCTTCCGGGCTGGAGGAAGTCGGCTACGGCGGGTAGCTGCTGGGCGAAGGGCCTGGACTCGATGGTGAACAGGTGACGGCCGGCGAGGCATTCCTTCGCAAGGGAACCGGTGGATGTGGACATGATGACCTCGGGTTTCAGGCTGTCTTCTGGCGGCGGTCGGATAACCTCCGCCGTGTACCGATGCCCCACGAACCTGCAGGCCTTACCGACCCGACAGGAATTGGCAAAAAGACAAATGACAGGAATGCCCTATTCTTCACGCGTAGCGGACGAATAGGCAAGCAAGAAAACCCCCTTGCCATCGGCGTCTTCGGTCGGGAGTTTCGCCCCGGGGCCGAAGGGAGAGGAGCTGAAATCTCAACTCGTTTTGACTGAATAGCTTGTGGGGGTCTCGCGAAGAGGTCTGCGTTTGCGGCGGAAATCAGACGTTCTGATGTTTTGGATAATTTTCTCTTTTCGGCAGGCTGAAAGCCCATTGCCCCAGGTGGTCTATCAAGTGCGGAAGCGATGATGCGAAATGGGGGCTCTGGGGTCTTACCGATCTTTTCCCCCCCTGGGCAAAGGGAAGACTTCCACCCTTTGGCCTCGGAGGCGATGAACGGATATACTCATTCCGGCAGAGATCCGATCGAAGGAGCAGAAAATGTCAACCAGCATCAGCGTGCGGATGATCCTGGGAATCAACCTGCTTGTCGTCGCCGTCGCGGCGGTTCTTGGAACCCTGGCCTCTCGCATCGCCTCCGAAGCGGTCGAGCAGAGACTGGTCCGGGAGGTCGCACGCAACACCGCCGCCTTCCTCCAGGAAGAGAGCTACCCCCTGAGCGACACGATGATGTCCAAGCTGAAGCGAATGTTTGACCTGGACTTCGTGGCCATCGGGGCCGCCGGGGGACAGGTGGCCGGCTCGACGGTTTCGGAGGCTGCAACGCAGGCGGTCCTGGCCCAGGCTTCCTCGGACGTCCAGGACGGGCAGGTTCAACTCCAGGGCCGCCTTGTCCGCTTTGCCTCCCACCCGGTAACCCGCCAGGACCCCACCGGCGGGGCGACCTACCGGTGGAATCTCTACGCCCTGGCCGGGGCTGAGCAGTTCGAACAGACCTCCCGACGTGTCGCGGGGCGCGTAGCCTGGGTCGCCCTGCTGGCAGCGGTGGGGGCGACGATCCTGGCTGCGGGGCTTTCCTGGACGGTCTCACGCCCCATTCGTCGCCTTGCGGATCGCATGGACGCCCTGGCCGAGCACCCCGATCAGCTCAGTGCCCCGAAGGTTGCCGGTTCCGGGCCTCGCGAACTGGTTCGACTGCGAAGGTCTTTCGAGCACCTGCTGGATCAACTGGAAATCACCCGGAAGGGCCTGGCCCGTTCGCAGCAGCTTGCGGTGCTGGGCAAGCTCTCAGCCTCGGTTGCCCACGAGCTGCGCAATCCGCTCAGCGGTGTAAAGATGCACCTTCGCCTGCTGCGGGAAGAAGTCCCCCCGGGGGCGGCGATGGAGAGCCTCGAGACCGTGGTGCGCGAGGCGGATCGGATGGAACTCTACCTCAACGACCTGATGGAACTGGCCTCGACGGCCCGCGAGGATGCATCGGATGAGACGCTCCAATCAGGCCAGGCCACATGCAGGCCGGGGGAAGTCCTCGAGTCGGTCCTGGCCCTGATGCGTCCGCGACTGGACCACGCGGGTATCAGGTTGGAAGTCGAGGCGCAGGAGGCCTTGCCCCCGGCCGCCATCGAGGAACGGCGCCTCGGACAGGTCCTGCTGAACCTGCTGGTCAATGCCGTCGAGGCCATGCAGGGCGGGGGCCTGGTGCGCCTGGAGCTGTCTTCACCGAATGAAGCGCAAGTGCGAATCGATGTCCTGGACACCGGCAGGGGGGTCGAGCCGGAGCAATGCGAGCGCATTTTCGAGCCGTTCGTTTCCACCCGTCCGGATTCCGCGGGGCTTGGGCTCTACATCTGCCGTCGCATCGTCCAGGCTGCGGGAGGGATTCTGCGGGTCGAGCCTGGCCGGGAGGGGGGGCATTTCGTTTTGCTCTTGCCAACCGGCCCCCGACGTGCGGAGAATCAGCGTCATGGCTGAAGAGAAAACGTTGCTGGTCGTGGATGATGAAGCATCGATCTGCACCGCGTTTGGGAGGTTCTTCTCCAAGCGCCGCTGGCAGGTGCTCGAGGCCTCGTCCATTGCCGCGGCCCGGGAGATCGCATCGCGGAAGGGGCCCAAAGTGATCTTCCTGGACGTGCGACTTCCCGACGGCAGCGGGCTGGACCTGCTGGACGAGTGGGCAGGGGAGATGCCCGAATCGGCGGTGGTGATGATCACGGCCTACGGGGACATGGAGACCGTCCTTCGTGCGATGCGGGGCAAGGCGTTTGATTACCTTCCCAAGCCCATCGACATGGACCGGGCGCTGAAGGTCGCTTCGAGGGCCCTTGCGTCGCTGCAACCCAGAGAGGCCGACCGAGACCAGGCCGGTGCGGCCGGGAGCGATTCGCTCCTGGTCGGCAGCAGCGGGGCGATGCAGGAAGTCTACAAGCGCATCGCCCGGCTGAGCGTCAGCGACTGCAGCGTGCTCATCGAGGGCCGGACCGGCACGGGCAAGGAACTCGCCGCCCGGGCGATCCACGCTCACAGCCCGCGATCGGAGGGGCCTTTCGAGGCGGTCAACTGCGGCGCTCTGCCGGTTTCGCTGGTCGAGAGCGAACTCTTCGGACGCTCCCGCGGGAGCTTCACCGGGGCTGCCGGCGACGCGCCGGGCAAATTCGAGGCCGCCCAGGGCGGCACCCTCCTGCTGGACGAGATCGGCGAACTGCCCCCCGAAGCCCAGGTGAAACTGCTCCGCGTGCTGGATACGCACACCATTCAGCGAGTGGGCTCCACGCGGAACATCCAGTTGGACGTTCGTGTCCTCGCGGCAACCAACCGGGATTTGGAGACCTTTGTCCGCCAGGGCAAATTCCGCCGGGACCTGTACTACCGCCTGGCCGTGGGACGCCTGGTCATGCCTCCGCTGGGCCGGCGAGAAGGGGATATCGACGAACTGGCCCAGCACTTCCTGGCCCAGCTTCCCCAGCCGATGCGGTTGAGTCCCTCCGCGGCGGAGATCCTGCGAGAATGTGATTGGCCGGGCAATGTCCGACAGCTTCGAAACGTTCTTCAGCAGGCTGCTGCACTGGCGGCCGGCGACGAGATCCATCCCGAAGATCTCTCCGGGCTCTGCTGGGACAAGGGGGAGACTCAGCCGGAGAATGCGGCCGAGGCGTATGTGGCCTCCATCGCCCAGGAGCAGGGGGAGTTGTATCGCAGGGCGGTTGAATCGGTCGAACGGGCGGTGATCCGCCGGGCCATGCGTCTGTGCGAGGGGAACCAGACGGATGCAGCCAGGCTCCTGGGTCTGCATCGCAACACCCTGCGTAAGAAACTGCGGAGCCTGGGCATCGGAGACTGATGCACAGCAGTTGTGCACTCCTGCACACATGGTGTGCATCGCAAGGGACCGTCCACCGCGCTTGAACCTGCAAACAGGGGATTTGCCGTCTGGCACGTTCGTTGCATCCCGTAGGTACGCGATACGGGAACACGGAGATTCCCCCGCGACATGGACCTGCAGGAAAAAGGAGAACCTGTTGATCGCCTCGACCGGATGGACCAGAACAACGCTCTGCTGGAGACAAAGCTGCTCTTTCATGTTGGCCCTGATGTTCTGCCTGGCCCCCGCCTGGGCCCAGGAGACTGGGACACCCCCCGAGGACCCGGCCGACCAGGCCTCCGGGGATGATACACCCGCGACGCAGGCCGAAGAGACCGCCCCGGCCGGGCAGGGCAACCCCTCCTGGCTCGATGCGGTGATCGTCACGGCCACGCGCGAACAGATGCGGATGTTCAACTCGCCCTTTGCCACCGACCTGGTGGAGATGTCCGGAGCGGGCGGGCCGAGGATGGCCCCGACCATCGCCGAAGCCCTGGAGCCTGTTCCCGGCGCGATGATTCAGAAGACCTCCAACGCCCAGGGCTCGCCGTACATCCGCGGCTTTACCGGCCATCAGACGCTGATGCTGGTTGACGGGATCCGCCTGAACAACTCGGCCTTCCGCTCGGGTCCCAACCAGTACTGGAACCTGATCGATCCTTACACGGTCGATCGGCTGGAGGTGGTGCTCGGCCCCGCTTCGGTGCTTTATGGCTCCGACGCGGTGGGGGGGACCGTCAACGCGATTCTTCAGGAGCCCCGGGAGCAGTTCGAGGAAGGCAAGGACTGGTTCGCCCTGTTCGCGACGCGTGCGAGCACGGCCGAGGCGAGTTGGGCCGGTCGGGGTCTGGCAGGGCTTCGCCACGGGCCCATCACCGTGCAACTGGGCGGGACGATCCGGGACTTTGGCAACGTGGACGGCGGCGGGGGCCTGGGTCGCCAGCCCAAGACGGGCTACAGCGTTTACAGCGGCGACATCCGCCTGGACTACCGCCCCGACGAGGACACGACCTGGACCTTCGCGCACTATCAGCTCTTCAAGGACGATGCCTGGCGCACGCATAAGACGATCCACGGCATCCGTTGGGAGGGCACGACCATCGGCAACGAGATCAAGCGGATCCTGGACGAGGGCCGATCTCTGACTTACGGGCGCTTCCACCGCGAGAACATGGGCGGATTCATCGACGCGATCCGGATCACCGCCTCGCTGCAGCACATCCGCGAGCGCCGCTACCGGGTGCGTCCTCCCTGGCGGGTCGATGAGCAGGGCGTGGACGTACACACCTACGGCCTGTCGACGCAGTTGACCAGCCCGAGCCCGATCGGCACGTGGACCTATGGCTTCGAGTACTACCATGATGAGGTCCAGTCGTTTCGGCGGGACTACAACAGCGACGGCTCGCTGAGGTCGATCTCGATCCAGGGCCCGGTTGGCGATGACGCTTCCTACGATCTGCTGGGCGTATTCGTGCAGAATCAGATTCCCCTTGGTGAGCAGGTCAAGTTGACCCTGGGCGGGCGCTACACCTTCGCCAAGGCGCGGATCGGGCAGATCGAGGACCCGGATACCGGCCAGCCCTTCAGCCTGGAAGACGAGTGGGACGCCGTGGTCGGAGCGGCCCGGATCAGTTGGTATCCCGATCCCGAGCAGCACTGGAACCTGTTTGGCGGGGTGAGCCAGAGCTTCCGGGCGCCGAACCTCTCGGACCTCTCGCGTCTGGACACGGCGCGGAGCAACGAGATCGAGACGGCCGCCCCGGGCCTGGACCCCGAGAAGTTCATCACGTTCGAGGGCGGCGTCAAGGCCGACTACGACAGCTTCTCGGTGCAGGCGACGTATCACTACACCTGCATTCGGGACATGATCGTCCGCACGCCGACCGGGGATCTCATCTCCGGAGACCGGGAAGTGACCAAGAAGAACGCCGGGGACGGCTATGTCCAGGGCGTGGATCTTTCCGGCCAGGTCAAGCTGCATCCGCAGTGGACCGCCTACGCAACGGCAAGCTGGCTCTATGGCGAAGTCGATACCTTCCCGACGTCCTCTCCGGTCAAGGAGCGTGAGCCGCTCAGCCGTCTCATGCCCCCCAAGGGCGAACTCGGCGTGCGGTGGAAGCACCCCAGCGACCGGTACTGGGCCCAGCTTGGCGGACGCTTTGCGTGCAAGGCGGACCACATCAACACGCGCGACAGCGGCGACACCCAGCGGATCCCCCCCGGCGGAACGCCCGGGTACTTTGTGATGGATCTGCGAGGCGGCATGAAAGTCACCGAGCAACTCGATGTCTGGGCCGCGGTCGAAAACCTCACCAACGAAGGCTACCGGATCCACGGATCCGGCGTGAACGAGCCGGGCATCAATTTCGTGCTTGGCCTGCAATGGAAGTTCTGAAATGACCCCGGCCGAGGATGCTGGATATAGACGTCTCGTGTGCGTGCTGCTGTCTATAGGACTGCACTCCTCGGCCGGGATTCTCCTTGCCGGGGTCCTCGGCATCTCGGCCGGCCCCCGGCGACATGCGAGGCTTCTGCGACAGGCAGGGGAGGAATCGACTGCGTTTTACTACCGGCCCGCATCGCCTGCCGAGCCGGTCAAGCCTCCCAGCCGGGCCCCGAAGGATCCCTCCCGCCGGCGCGTTTCGATGCAGAGGCCCGAGCAGCGCAGCGAGCCTGCTCCCGAGCCGATCGACCTGGAGCCTGTGAGACAGGAGATGCGCCGCCAGGTCCGGCAGCTTTCCCGCCGGGCCAGGAGCAGCGCACGGACGCTGGACAGGTGGAGCGAGCAGTTGGCCTCGGCGATTCCCGAGGCGCTGGGCGAGCCGGCCCCGCAGCAACCCCGGCCTCCGGCGAGCAAACCCGAGCCGCCGGAGCCGGCAACAGGGGAGAAGCCGGTTGCGGAAAAGGCGGCGACCCCCGCCGCCCGGGAGCCTGTAGAAACCCGGGAGCCTCCATCGCCTGCCGGTTCGGACAGGCCCCGGGGGGTGAGCCGCCAGGCCCGGTCGAAGGTCGGCATCGATCCGGAATATCCCCGCGCGAGCATTCGCCGCGGGCACGAAGGCACCGTGATTGTGGAGGCGGATGTCTCGCCGCGGGGAGAGGTCCTGGCTGCGAGGGTGGTGGAGTCTTCCGGGCATGCGCGACTGGACGCCGCAGCCGTCGAGGCCGTCAAGCAGGCCCGCTTCATCCCGGCCATGCAGGACGGCCAGGGCGTGGCGGACACCGTCCGCGTGCCGATCCGCTTCCGCCTTCGCGGCTGAGATTGCAGCAGGGGACAGAGCCCTCCGGAGCGGCGAGTCCCGGAAGGCTCTTCTGCCACTCACTCTATTCTTCGGAAAGCTGCTCCTCGACCTCATCGTTTCCCGCAGCCTGGATGGCCCGGTAGAAACACCAGCCCAGCCCGACGACGAGCAGGGCGAACATTCCCGCCAGGATGAACCAGGAGATCTCCGCCATTTCCGTTTTGACGATGATATCGCCTGGATCGATCTTGCGCACCAGGACGATCAGGGCCAGGAGCATACCGATATGCAGGCCGCTGCTCAGTGTTCCCAGCAGGCCGGAGCATCTGGCTTTCCAGTGCGGATGCAACTCTCTTCGGTCGGCCCAGGCAAGTTCCCGTGCTCCAAAGATCATTGCCACCACAGAGAGGATCAATCCAAGTGCGAAGACGATGATCGGCACCAGCAGCGGGATATTGTAGGCGAGGTGAACTGTCAGAGAGGCAGCTTGGTCGGTATCTGCGATGGCCGACTTGGCGACTTCGTGGCGGTAGCCCGTCTGAATGGTGAAGACCGAAAGCAGCGCCGCGCATAGCAAAGCCGGAAGGGTCAACCATACCCCCGTTCGGGAGCGTGTGGGCTCCAGCGTGGGTCGATCCAGCACGGTGGATCTGCTTTCGGGGACCAGCAAAGCTTTGCCGCTGCTTCGAAACAGCGAAAAGAGTACGGCCAGGAGAGGTGCAGCAACTGCCAGGATCAAGACGGTGAGCGAAGTGACGTTCAGATCTCCCTGTTTGTCGAAGAAGAACGTGGGCTTCGAGACCGTGTCGTACAGACTCCAGGCAAACAAGGCTGTCAGGACAATCGGAACGGCAATGCGCAGGTTCCAGTCCCACCAGGGGCCCAGCTTCCAATCGCTTCGCTCATTGGCGTGCCTTCGCAGCCTGGGAAGGTTGAAGAGCCAACCAAGGACCGCGCATTCCAGCAAGCCCAGCAGTGCGATTCCCCATGGTCCGTTCACAAAGGCGTCAATATCTTCCAACCATCGCAACCCCCCTCGACTGCAATAGAGCAGGCCGAGACTCAGGCCCATAAAACTGATCCCCCAGAGCGTTGCGGTTCGATTCCACCTGGTCTTGTCCACGATGGCTGCCAGGACGCTCTCGGTAATCGAAAAGGCAGAATCGATGCCCAGGGTCAAAAGGGCGAAGAAGAAGATCAGAGAGAACCAGGCGCTGTAGGGTAATTGCGCCAGCGCATAGGGAAAAGCCATGAACGAGAGCCCGACGGTCCCGGTTTCTTCTGTGACAACCTGCGTCACGGGGGTCTGGGAGGCAAGACTCATGGCCCCGAGTGTAGCGAAGACGGCGATGCCGGCGATGAAGCTGGTGGCCAGGTCCCCCAGGCCGATGATGGCGGCATTGTTGTTGATATCGCTCTTGCGGTGCAGGAAGCTTGCGTAGGTGACCATGACGCCAAAGGCCAGGCTCATCGAGAAGAAGACCTGTCCGAATGCAAACCGCCAGGTCGTGGGTTTGAGAAGTTGCTCCCAGTCGGGGTTGAGATAGTAGGCCAGTCCTTTGGTTGCCCCGGGCTGCATCAGGCCGTTCACGGTGAGGATCAGCAGCATCAGCCAGGGCAACGGGACTGTCCAAAGCACGATCTTGCCCACGACGCGAACCCCTTTGAAGATGCACAGAAACATCAGGATCCAGATAAAGGCCAGGCTGAAGGCGATCTGCGGGCTGATGGACCCCAGGGCCCAGGGCTTGACCGGTTCATCCTTCCAGACGTTGGCGTATTCAAAGGCAAAGCGGTTGGTGCTTCCCTCGGTGGTCGAGGCCCAGGGCAGGGAGCCGCCGTGAACGAAAATCCCCTCCAGCGAGAAGAGGAAGTAGTTCATGCACCATGCGAGAATCACCGGGTAGTACGTGATGATCACGAAGCCCAGGATGATGCCCCACCAGCCGACAAACTCCTTGCGTTTGCCGACTCGGCGGAACGCTTCGGGTGCTGCCCGTTGGGTCATGTGACCCAGGGAGAATTCGAGGATCAGGATGGGAATCCCCACGATCACCATGGCCACGATGTAGGGAATCAGGAAGGCGCCACCCCCGTATCGATAGAGCTTGTACGGGAACCCCCACAGGTTGCCCAGGCCCACGGCGGAGCCGATGGCGGCCAGTACGAATCCCGCACGCGTTCCCCAGTTTTCTCGCTGTTCTTCCAGTAAGGGTGTTTCAGCCATGTGGTTCTCCAGGGCGTCTCGATGAGGTCTCAAGGTGCATCGGAGAGTGTCTCGGTGCGGGTATCATGCATCAAAAACACTTCGGCGGCAAGGGCCCGGGCAAACACCCCAGGGCGAAAGCTCTTTGCCCGAGGGGCCCCAAGGCGGTAGAATCCCCGCCAATTCCGGCCCGGGTCGGAAACGTCTTACCCGCCCGTTTGGAAAGCTGTCTCTGCTGCAATCGGCCGGATCGCCTGGCGGCGGCAGGACGAAAACGCGATGAATCCGACGGATTCGCCCTCGTTTTCGTTCCCGGCTGCCGGGCCATCCTTCTCGATCTCGCTACGAGAGCCTTTCCAACCGGACTGTTGATGCATCTGAAAACGAATTCGAATCTCGCGGAGAACGCAATGTCCCATGTCAAGGAAGGCACGATCGATAACAAGCCGGACCTCTCAACAGGCAGCCGAGGGAAGTTGGCATCGGCCCTGATTGTCGCTCTCTCGGGCCTGGGGGCGGGGCTGAACCTCACCGCAGCCGGCCTGGCGGGGGATTCCCTGGCCTGGTGGATTCCGGCCGGCAACATCCTGGCCGGGCTCGGGCTGTTCCTGGGCACCTGGGTTCTGCTGCGACGCGCGCTGTATCACGCACTGGGGGATTTTCCCGGCCCCCGAAGGCGCTTCGGGCGGATCGAACCCTTGATCTGCGCCCCGGCCCTGCTGACGCTCCTGGGCTCGGCCGGCTTCCACGTGCCCTGGACGATCCTCCTGGTCCTGATCCTTGTCGCGGGCGGAGCCGGTCTCTACGCCGGCCTCCCACCGGCCCAGCGCCGCAATGCAACCACCAGCCAGGGGTACCTGGCCGTGCTGTTCCTGCTCTCCGGCTTTGCCGCACTGATCTACCAGATCGTCTGGCAGCGGACGCTGTTTACCATCTACGGGGTGAACATCGAGTCGATCACGATCATCGTTGCCCTGTTCATGTTCGGGCTGGGGGTAGGGTCCTTCATCGGCGGGCTCCTTGCCAGGAAGCTCCTCGGCCGGGCCGCCGAACTGTTCCTTCTCTGCCAACTGGGCATCGGCCTGTTCGGGCTGGTAAGCGTCCCGCTGATTCAACAGGTCGGAGAGGCCACGCTGAATCTTTCGCTGCCCGGGGTGTCGCTGGTGATCTTCGCCCTTCTGGCGCTGCCGACCTTTCTGATGGGGGCGACCTTGCCGATCCTGGTCTCTCACGTCTACCGATATTACCGCAACGTCGGCGAGTCGGTGGGCCTGCTCTACGCGATCAACACCGTCGGCAGCGCGATCGCCTGCTTCCTGACGGCCGACCTGCTCTTCCTCCTGACCGGTCTGCAGACGTCGGTGTACATCGCGGCCGGCTGCAATGTCATCGTCGGCTTGCTGGTCTGGCGCTACGCCCGCAGCCTGCAGCGTCGGGCTGATCCTCCGGCGGCTACGGACAGGCCGGCGCCTACCGACGAACCGACCGAGTTGCGAAACGTCGCTTCATTGGATCGCAAGAAGTTGGCGGGGTGGGGGCTGCTCTTCCTGGCCGGTGCGACAGGGTATATCTCCCTGAGCCAGGAAATCGTCTGGATGCGCTTGATTTCCTACATGACCGGTGGCAGGCCGGCTGTCTTTGCACACGTGCTGGGCTGCTTCCTGCTGGGCGTGGCCTTCGGGGCGCTGATGGGCAAGCGCCTCTGTCGCGACCGGAAGCGCAGCGTCCTGGGGCTCATTGCGCTGATGCTGCTGATCTCCGGCGGGTTCTATTATCTTTCCATCCTTGCAACGGCCTGGCTGGCGCAGATCGACCATGGCCTCAGCGTCCGGACGGTGTACCTGATCGTCGGAGGGGTCTCGTTTCTGCTGGGGGGAATTTTCCCGCTGATCTGCCACGAAGCCGCCCAGGCCGGCAAGAGCGTGGGCCTGACCGTCTCCCGTGTCTACGTAGCCAACATCGTTGGATCCACGGCGGGGCCTCTGGTGACCGGGTTCGTCCTGATGGACATCTTTTCCTCGGCCACCATTATCCTGATTCTCTCCCTGGCGGCGCTGGCTCTGGGGGCGCTGGTGCTGCTGCTGACCGGAACGGGAAAGAAGGTGGGGGGGCTGGCGCTGGCTGGGGCTCTGGCGGCGCTGCTGCTTGTGCTGCACGGCCCGGCGATGAAGGGCCTGTTTCTCCACATTCACCGAGGCCCGAGGCCCGAGGCCTTCTCCGCACAACAGGAAACCCGAAGCGGCGTGATCACCGTTGCAGCCGACCCCAAGGGCGACATCGTCTACGGCGGGGGGGTCTACGACGGCAGATTCGCTATCGACCCGGTCGTCAATGCCAATATGATCGACCGCTGCTACTGGATCGCTGCACTGCATCCGGACCCGAAACAGGTGCTGGAGATCGGACTCTCGACCGGCTCGTGGGCGCGTGTGCTGGCTGACTATGGGCCCGTCGAGAACCTGACGATCGTCGAGATCAACCCCGGATACCTGGATCTGATCCGCGACTACCCCGACCAGGCAGCCCTGCTGAGCGACCCGAAGGTGAACATCGCCATCGACGACGGTCGACGATGGCTGACGAGGCATCCGGATCAAACATTCGATTTCATCCTGCAGAACACGACGTTCCACTGGCGCAGCCACGCGACAGGCCTGCTCAGCCGCGAATACTTCCAGCTCGCCAAAAGCCGGCTCAAACCCGGCGGGGTCCTCTATCTGAACGCCACCGGATCGGATGAAATCGCCTATACCGCCGCCAATGTCTTTGCCCACGTGCTGAGGTTCCGGAACTTTGTGGCCATGAGTGACGAGCCCTTTGACCTGACCGACACCCAGGTTCGGGAGAACCTGCGCAAGTTCCTCCACGATGGGCAAAGCGCCTTTGCCGGTCCGCAAGGGCAGGAAGTGCTCGAAAGACTCGCCGAGGCGGAGCGAACCGACCTCGCGCCCCAGTTGAGAAAGCGCGAGGATCTGAGAGTGATCACCGACGACAACATGGCCACCGAATACAAGAAAGGCCAATGGATCCATGGCCGGGCCACCTGGTGGGATGTGTTCAGTCGCCTGGGGGGTTGAGAACAGTGGCGTCGTAGATTTGGCACAAGGGGTCGATCGGGGGCGACAGCAGGATTCCGTATGCGATCAGCAGCATCGTTGGACTTTTCGGCAATGCGCAAAGCCCCCAAGGCTGTTCAATAGTGCGAGGGCATATCCGTTCAGGAGCCCGAAGTTCCACAAAGCCCGCCGGCAGGGTTCACTTTTGGAAAGGATTGCGCATATGAAAGCTCTCAACCTCGCCGCAGGTGTCCAAGGGGGACGTTCCCGACAAGCCCTGGCGGGTGACCGACGAGCAGGCGATCTTCCCCGGCCACCTGCGAAAGACGCTCGACTTCGATACGAGCAACATTCTGATCGAGGCCATCATTCGCGTCGATGACGGACAGTCCGGCGGGACCATTGCCTCCAAGAGCGATGGAAAGACCGGCTACATGCTGGGGCTCGACTCCCAGGGACGACCCGTCTTTACCCTCCAGTCGAGCGGGCAGTCCAGCAGCGTTGCAGGCCCCGCGGCGATCAACGACGGCAAATGGCATCACGTTCTTGGAGAGTTTGATCGCAAGGCCGGGCTGGGACGGATGTATGTCGATGGCAGGCAGGTCGCACAGGCCAACCTGTCGCTGCCCTCGGATGCATCCTTGAGCAACGAGGAGGACTTCCAGGTCGGCCGCGGTCTTGCCGGCGCGATCGACTTCCTCCGCGTCTGTCAGGGCACGCTCCAGGATGCTCAGACCGATATCCAGGAACTGTATGCCTGGCAGAACCGCGGACCGGCCACCCGTGATTTCTGCGGCAACGAGCCCCATGACCGACGCGACATCGGCGCCGTCGAACGCGTCGATTGAATCTGCACCGAAACCCCGCAAAGGAGAGGCAATATGAAATCGCAAGTATACTTGACGGCAGCTCTGCTGTTCTCATTGGCCCCCCTGTGCCCGGCCGGGGCGGAGGATCTCTTCGACAAATACTGCAAAGTCAAAGAGCCTCTCCAGCGATACCCGGTCCCCGCCGACGATCCGCCGATGCTCCTGGTCTACGGAGGCCAGGACGATGTGATTCCCGCCCGCGACGGGGGCAACGCGACGCATCATCCCAAGTTCGGCGAGAACCTCTGCAAACGACTGCGAGAACTGGGTGTGGAATGTCACTACTGGGCCGGCACGCAGTACGGCAAGGAGGGATATGTCAAGGCCGACAACCCGCGCTACCACGGTTGGGGCGGAGTAAAGAATTTCGTCGGTGACAAGCTGCTGGGCCCCGGCTGGGACAAAGGCGAGGCCGAGGGGGGCGGCCAAGAGCAAAGTTCCGCCCGATAGGAAAACAGCCAAGGCGATGTTGGATGCCAACGGCTATCGGCAAGATTCATTCGCCGGGGCAGAGAGAATCGAGCTTCGTCCCGACGTGCTGTACTACATTATTGAACGTTGATGAAAAACCAGGCTCTTTGGCCTCTTTTGGCGGGTGGAGGAGAGACAATGCCCCGGCCTTGGGGTTGAATGTGAACGTAGCAGCCGGCGCATTTGCCGGACTCCTCCAACGCCGGCCTCGACCTGGAGAGATTCGCCACCCGGCTAAGAGAACCTGTAGAAACAGGAGAAAGAACTCAGATGAACATCTCAACCAAAGCCTTTGTTGTTGCCCTCATCCTCGTGCTTGCAGGGGCCGTGGTGCCGGCCGGCGCTGAGGAGCCGAAGATCAACGCTTCGGCCCCGGGCAAAAAGATCAGCGCCTACTTCCTCGGCAACTCGCTGACGCGAAATGTCCCGCTGGAGAGGCTGGCCAAGCTCTTCGCCTCGGCCGAGGGGAAACTCGATTACGGCATGCAACTGGGCGGCGGACACCGACTGGAGCAGCATCTGTCGATGCGGAACCACGGCAACAAGCCCGGCCAGGGCCGATACAACACCGTCGGCAAGTACGGCAAGTGGGATGAGGCGTTCTCGCAGCACACGTTCGACGCCGTTGTCTTCCAGCCTTACAAGTCGGAGCTGAGCCAGGCGCTCAAATCTCAGAATCGCTGGCCCTGGGTGAGCGCCGGGGATCTCCAGGCCGCCTCTGCGATTATCGACTACGCCCGGGCCAAGCCCATGCCCGAGGGAATCGAGTGGGACTTCCTCAAGCCCAACAAGGGCAACGTGGCCGGGGGCCGATTCTACATCTACGCCACCTGGCCCGGGGCGGGAGACGTCCTAAAGCAGGAAGGTGAGAAGACCTACGCCGCTTTTTACGCAGCCGATTACAAGGGAGGCGTCCAGTCGTGCGCGGACTTTTACGCCAAGCTGGTCAACCAACTCAACCAGCAACACCCGGACCTGCCCGCCCCGGTGCGGCTGATACCGGCGGGGGAAGTTCTGGCCGAGCTGGACAAGAAGATCCGCGCCGGCAAGCTGCCGGGCATCGAGGCGTTCTATAAGCGGAATCAGAAGTACTACATCAAGTCGCGCCGGAACAACAACAAGCCCTCGCCGTTCGATCCCGAGACCTTCCAGGCCTCGGCCGGCGTATTGAACTTCTACGCCGACGGCGTGCACATGAACGATCAGCCCCACAACGGGCGGGATTCGGGCACGATCGGCTCGTATGTCGCAGCCTTGACGATCTATGCGGTTCTCACCGGGACGAGCCCCGTTGGCCTCACGACCCAGCCATATGAAATGTCCGACCCCAGACAGGATGCCCAGCTCATCCGCGCCGTCCAGCAGACGGTCTGGGATGTGGTCACCGCCAACAAGCTTACAGGCCTGGCGATGAGTAGCGGCGGGATGGACAAGTGGTTCGTCAAGGACCAACCCGACGCCGAACGCTGGGACGTGCCCGGCCCCGGCGAGCAGGTGGCCGGCAATCAGAACGGCTGGTACGTCACGCCGCATGATATCCGCCCTGGCAGCTTCGGGTTTTCCAGCCGGGACGGGCGGGTCAGCAACGCCGATGCCGACAGCTTCGAGATGATCCCCAACAGCGTCTGGGGCCGATATACCTGGCGCATCACGCGCAAAGGCCCCGACGCCGACGCGACCGGCTATGACATTTCCCGCCGTGGCGGCGACAATCGACGCATCTCATTTGGCGAGGTGCAGAAGGTCGCACAGGCCGGCAAGGGCCTGCGCGTAAACGGCACGGTTACGAAGGTGGATGAGGACCGAAAGGGTTTCGATGCCGACATCGAATGGGCCGGCAAGAAGATCCCGTGTCGATTCGACCTGGTCAAGGTCGAACGGGAAAAGCGCCTGCCGGACTTCCACTCCGTTTTGTACGGCCCGCACTGGCGACAAACCTACGACGTGTACCTGCCCGAGGGGTTCGACCCGAAGACGGACGGCCCGGCCCCGGTGCTGCTGAACATTCACGGGGGAGGGTGGGGCGCCCTGGATAAGCAGAGCGAGGACGGCAACCGCTGGAACCCCCACGGGATCGTGTACATCTCGATGAACTATCGGTACATCGGCGAATACGACGAGCCCCCGGCCGTGACGGTCCCCATCGCCGCGCCGCTGCTCGACGCCGCCCGAGGCCTGCAGCACATCAAGTACCACGCCAAGACGTACGGCATCGATCCGAACAAGATCCTGGCCACCGGGGGCAGCGCCGGCGGGGCATCCAGCGCCTGGCTGGCGATGCACGATGACATGGCCGAGCCGGAAAGCGACGACCCCATCGCGCGGGTTTCGACTCGACTCTACGCGGCCACGCCTACCCAGGGACAGCTTTCGATGGACCCCAGGCAGATGCGCGAGTGGATTCCCGAAATCACGTACGGTCCCGGCAAGTTCATCACCGATTTCCCCAAGGGCATTGGACGCAACGACAAGAAGGCGCGTTTCGATTACTGGCTCAGCCGGCGCGAGGAGTTTCTGCCGGCCATCAAGGAGTTCAGCGCGTACGAGCACGCCTCGCCCGACGATCCGCCGATGATGCTCTGCTACGGCGGGCAGAAGGATATCCCGGTTTCCGAAGGCGGAAACGCCACGCATCACCCGAAATTCGGCGAATACACCTACAAGCGCCTCAAGGAACTGGGCCATTCGGAAGTGTACTACTGGGCGGACAATGTCGATTCCAACCACGAACGCTACAACGGCTGGATGGGCTTTGCTTTCTTCACCCTCGACAAGCTCAACCCCAATTGGGCCCAGGAGCTTGAAGAGCGCAAGGCCCGGCAGCAGAAGAAATCGTCGGGAAAGTGAGAAAGCAAACGACTGCAAACGAGGAGTCTATCATGAGAACTCAATCCTTCATCGCGTTTCTGCTGGTCGCCCTGACCCTGCCGTCGCTTTGCCTGGCAGGGGAGGGCAAGAGTGTCCGACTGGCGGGGTTCGGCAACAGCCTGATGGGCAACATTCGTCTGGCGGCACTTTCCGAATTGGCCGCCACGAGAGGTCATACGCTTGAGGTCGAGTCCACCGGAGCGGCCGGGGCACCGATGCCCTGGCTCTGGGATGCCAAGCCAGAGGAGATCAAGGCGATTCTGGACAAGGGCAACTGGAATGCGCTGCTGCTTCAGCCTTTCCTTCGGCCGATCGAGGACGACAAGAAGGGCGCGAAGAGCTTCATCGACTACGCCGCCAGGAAGAGCCCCGGTATCAAGGTTTACATCTACGCCCAGTTTGTCAACGACTACGGCCTGGATTACCAGGACGTCTGGCTGCAGGACGTGAGCCGGTACGTCAAGACCGGCGAGTCGGCCGATCACAATATCAAGGCCAACCGCAGCAAGGGCTACTATGAAGCCCTGACGCGGGAGGTGCGCAAGATGTACCCGGGCTGCGAGGTGGTCATGGTTCCCTCGGGCCATGCCTTCGCGCTGCTGGATCAGAAGATCAAGGCCGGGCAGGTGCCGGGGGTTTCTTCCATCTACGAACTCTATGCGGATGGGACGCACGTAAACAATTTCGGCTGCTACCTGGTGGGAATGACCTGGTATGCCGCCCTGTTCAACGAGAGTCCCGTGGGCCTGCCTGTCGGCGGCTATCAGGGCGACCCGAAGGAAAGCTATACGAAGATCATCACGCCCGAGCAGGCGAAGATCATGCAGGAGGTGGCCTGGGCGGTAACGGCCGGCCATCCGCTCTCGGGTGTCTCAGCCGGCGACGAGGCCGTCCGGATTGCCACCCCGGCCGTCATGCCCAACCCGGTTACCGGAGAAGCCTACAGCCTGAAGCTTCTAGGGGCCTTTGGAAAGCCCCCGCTACGATGGTCGATTGCCAAGGGTGAGCTTCCGGGCGGTCTGAGGCTCACCGAGGATGGACGGATTACCGGCACGCCTGTCGAGGCCGGGACGAAGCAGGCGATCGTCCAGGTAACCGACGCGGCCGGCAAGAGGGGCAGCGCCACGTACGATGTTACCGTCGAGGAAGACACCGCTCCGAGGATCACGACGACCCAAACCGATCTGGGCACGATTCGCGCCGGCGAGCTGGTTCGCTTGAATGTGCAGGCCGAGGGCGGAAACGGTCGGCTGTGGTGGTCCTTCGCCAATGCACGCCCCGGGGACAACACCCAGCACGGACTGAGACTGCTGGGCACGGGGACGCTGGTCGGTGCCATCGGCACGCCGGGCGAATATGCCTTCGATCTGCGCGTGACGGATTCGGACCCGGCCCAGCCGGAATCCGACCAGCAGCGGTTCACCGTGACGGTGGGCAAGCCCGCGCCCGGCGTGGTCCTCGTACCCAAGATTCCGCGAAAGTCCTTCAAGGCGCCCTGGACCATCGACCGGGCGGTGCGGGAAGGCAAGGCCGAGCCCGAAGACTTCTTCAAACAGTTCACCTACCCCTCGCATTCCGTGGCCACCGGAGCGGTGGACAAGGCCTTTGACAACGACGCCCGTTTCCAGGTTTTCCACGACGGGGGGAGCATGTACACGGTGGTGTTCGTCAAGGACGAGAAGGTAGTCGTGGATGAGAAGGACCCCACCAATGGAGATTCGGTGGAAATTTTCTTCGACATCTTCAACGACCGCGAGAAGGTCTACAATGCCGACGACCGTCACGCGATTGTCACTCCCGACGGTCAGGTTTCCGGTTCGCCGGGACGCAAGAGCAACCTCCGGGCCATGCGGACCCAGGACGGGTACGTGGTCTATATGCGAATGCCTGGCCACGATATGAAGCGAAAGCTGGAAAACGGAGCGGTGCTCGGGTTCGACGTGGCTGTCAATGACAAGGACGCCGCCGACGGCCCCACCGTGCGAGTGTATTTCCACGGGGACAAACGCAACGCCGTGGATACGTTCAACTTCGGCACGATCATCCTGACCGACTCGCCGCCGGGCAAGTAACCGCGGTCAAAAGAAGGCCGGCCCCGGGACGCAGGTGGTTCCGGGGCCGGCGTTCTATTCTATTGAATGGGGCTTCTACTCCTGCCGCGTCGGAGGACCGTCTCCCTTGGGCCAGTACTGCTGTAGGTACCGCTCATCAACGGCGAAGGGATCGAGCGGATCTCCCGGCTTCCAGTCGGCCTCCAGGGCACCGGCGCGTTTCATCTCGCGGACGTAGTGGGGCGAGGGGATGAACCCCGGGCGCTCGTAGGTGGTATGCTCCTTGAAGATGCGGGCGTTTTCCTGCATCACCGCCAGGAGCTTCTGGTAGTCCGAGTCCTGGGTGGAGGCAAAGACGGGCACGTCGGCATCGACGCCCTTCCTGGCCTTGCAGAGTCCCCAGCCACCGGCCTCCTTGGCCAGAGGGGCCTTGAGGAGCAATGACTTCTCCGGGTGATCGAGGTTGTAATAGGTCTCATAGGTGGGCCACTTGCAGTAGCCCTTTTTGTAGACCCACTTGCGCATGTTGTCGGGGACGTGACACGTGGCACATCGCCGATCCGAGACGTCCCAGTCCATTACCAGGTTCGGGCGTTTGCCGTCCTGGAGAAATCCCTCTCCCCATTGTTTCTTACCCACAAACAGGCGGCTGGAACCGATGGCGGCGTAGGTGCCCGGCCAGCAGGCTCCCGAGTCGATCCACAGGCGGAAGAGGTTGAGTTCTTCCCGGGAGAGCTTGACCTCCTTGTGGCCCTTCTTGAGCATCCGGTAGAGACGCGAGCTGCCCGAGCCGGTCTGGTAGGGGGGCGTATCGCCGTGGGAGCGCCCGTAGACGTTACCCACGTAGCGCAGGAGGTCGGAATAGCTGTGGCTGAACGTCGGGCCTCGGTCGGCAACAAGGCTTACACTCTTGGGGGGGTCCTTTCGTCCGTGACAGCTTACGCAATGCTTGTCGAGCATCGGCTGGATGTCCCGGGGGAAGTCGATGCGACCGCTTTCGGGCACGCCGGGGATCTTCGCGATCTTGCTGGGATCTCGATTCAGGGCCTGGAGAACCGGTCCCGAGCCCAGCGGGGGCGCCTGGACGCGGTGTTCGTGACAGCCCACGCAGGAAACCGTCT
>CAZOVB010000001.1:0-292302 GCA_964583095.1 uncultured Planctomycetaceae bacterium | reverse complement strand
ATGCCCTGGCCTTGCAGCCAGGGCTTCCTGGTGGCCAGCGCGTCGAAGGATGCGTCCGGACCCGAAGGAGGCACGGACTTGCTTCGCAGGTCCGTGGCACCCGCGGTGGGGGGGCGGGGCGTTGAAAGATTCGCTCGGACACGAACGAGGCATCACCTTGGGGACAAGGTGATGGCACCCGAAATCGCTGCCGACATCGGCTGGATGCAAGCCCCGGGTTATCCGCGTGGGAGGCGATGAAGGACGCGTTCGGACCCGAAGGAGGCACGGACTTGCTTCGCAGGTCCGTGGCACCCGAAATCGCTGCCGGCTCCCACGCGTCGGTCTCTACCGGCTGGGGTTCAGGTCGAAGATCTCTTCCAGCCTCTTCATGAGGTCGTCATCGAGCTGCTGGGACAGTTGGACGGCCTGGACGTTGTCGTCGATGTACTCGGGCTTGCCGGCGCCGAGGATGGCGGTGGTGATCCGGGGGTTCTTGAGGATCCACGCCAGGGCCAGGCGGTGGAGGGCCGTGCCGAGCTCGTCGGCGATGGCTGTAAGCTTCCGGACCTTTTCGATCCGCTCGGGGGTGCGTTGGCCCCGGAGGAAGTCGTGGTGGTCCATCCGGCTGCCGCCCGGGATGCCGTTGGGCCACCCGCGATCGGCTCCAGAAGCAGATGATCGAATGGATGGACCGCACGCGAAATCCGTTCCATTGCCCCGAGTGGTCGCATCGCCCCTGGAGCGGGCAGGGCGAGATCCGCTGGCAGGGCGGTCGCAGGCATCACCCCCCGACGGGACCAACCCACCGGCCCTGGGCTACAACACCGGCCTGGAGGTGTAGTCGATTGGCCCGGGTAGCCTGTTTCACTCGCCCTTGCAGAGCTTGAGCAGTTCCAGGCTTCTGGCGGGGCACCTGTCAAAGCCGCAGTTGGCTTTGAGAATCGCTGCGACGGAACTGCCCGGGCGTCCGGCCGAATTCCGCCCGGAAGGTTCTGCAAAGGTAGCTTACCGAGTGGAACCCACTGCGCACGGCGATGTCAACGAGTGGCAAGGTTGTTTCCTGGAGCAACTGTCGCACCCGCCGAAGGCGGACACGGCGGATCTCCTGGTGGGGGGAGAGTCCCAGGACTCTTCGAAATCGCTTCTCCAGATTGGTTCGGGACGTTCCAAGTTCCTCCAGGAGATTCTCGACGCTCAATTCCTCGCAAGCTCGTTCCCGGATGACCTGCACCGCCAGCGAGACGAGCTCGTCCTCGGTTGCGACGATCTCCGTGGAGAGTCGCTCGATGACGCAGCGGGGAGGTTGGAGTAAAGGCTCGTGAGGGACTTTTTGCCCCTGCATCCTCGCATCGAGCCTCTGGGCCACGCGATATCCCAGCCCGGCGTCGTCTCGATCGACGCTGCTGATGGGTATTGGGCCGAACCGACAGCTCATGAGGTTGTTGTCCACGCCAATCAGGGCCAGGTCATCGGGAATCTGCACGCCCAGGCCAAGGGCTACGCGGATGATGTCGGCGGCCAAGCCGTCGTTGAATGCAAAGATGCCCGCAGGCAAGGGAAGCTTCCGGATCCAGTTCCGAAGCAGCCTGTTTCCTCTGGCGCCCTGCACAAAGGACCTGGGAGCCGCATCCATGTCTTGCCAGGCGGTGGAAGCTTTCCGGCCGGCTTGCTGGGCGTGAGTCGAAAAACCCTCCCATCTGCGGTGGGACGGGGGAACATCAAAGCCGTGATATCTGAGATGCCTGAAGCCTCTGTCCAGGAGCGTCTGGGCTGCGAGTCGGCCGATGGCGACGTCGTCGTAACTGAACGTGTCAACGTCGAGCTTGGACTCGGTATGGGCGTGTCGCAGGACCGGTGCACGTCGAAGCCTTCGAACCCAATCGGGAGATTTCCCGCGGTCCGTCAGGACGATCCACCCGTCGACCTCACGGAAACTTCGCGAATACGCGCTTCGGCCCCCTGCCTGGACGTATCGCCAATGACCGTGTTCAAGTCCGTAGCGGCCGATACCCTCCATGATAGCCTGGGAACCGAATGGGTTCATGATGGGGCTCAGTATGAGTCCGATCGTTCGAGTCCTGGCCATGTCGATCTCTCCAGGCAGAAAAACATCGAGCGGAAAGTAATATACTTCAATTTAGTAACTATATGTTACACACAGCCATCCTCGAGTGCCAGTACCATTTCAAATGTCGGGACGGACGTTCCTTCCCGGCGACAACTCAAAACCCATTGTGAAAGACAGGAGAGCAAAATGAGGATCAGAACCATCGTAACAGTAGCGTTGTCCCTGGCGCTTGCGGGATCGGCAGGTGCGGATAGCATCGTGGACTTCGGCTCGGACAGTTTTGCAGGCGACACGAATTCCACTCTCAATGACGTCGGCGGGATTGCCTTCGACACATCCACGCCTTTCTTCGCGGCGGATACCTACGAGGATAGCCCGACCAGCGGCATCTTCTTCGGGGGTGTGGGCTACCAGGTGGACGGCGTGGCCGCGGAAGGTGAAGTGAAGGTCCAGAACAAGGGCGGCAACTACATGCAGGTGTACAGCAATGGTCTTCAGGCTGGAGAAACCGCAGGCTTCGCAGCCGTAACGCTTTGGAAGAAGAGCGACTTTCTGAATGGCGGCGATGCCCAGCAGGTGAACCTGACTGCTGACGATGCCTTTTCGGGGATCTTCTACGCCAATCCCAATTCGAATCTTGGCACCCAGTCGATCCTGAAGTGGGTGGTTCAGGTAGGCGGAAACTACTACGTTTCCGATGAAACCCATTCTCTGCCGACCGATGACCTGACAGCCTTGAATTCGACCTCGATCAGCACAACCCAGTGGGCTCCGATCGATTGGGACGCCGACGGCATGTTCGCTTCGGCGGGCGCCTACGGAGCCTTGGCCCTGCAGGATATTCAGGCGGCTGGGTACTACGTTTCGTTCACGGGTACTCGCACGAAAGACTGGATCCAGAGCCGCAGTTCGGCCTTTGCGGTCGATGGACAGGTCGTTCCCGAGCCAACCAGCCTGGCCTTGCTGGCCTTGGGTGCCGCCGGTGCTGTCGTGAGGCGCCGCCGCAAAGCCTGAGCTCGTTCCCACCGATTTACCGACCGTCGGTCCCGTCCCTCCTCTCCTCCTCCGGGAGGGACGGGCCGTACTGTCGGAGTTCCAACAGATCTTCCCGAGCCTTTCGCGCCTGTTGATGCAGGTCGGTCCCAAACGTTGAGCCTTCAACTCACAGGAGTCCTCTAAATGAAGCGCAGAGCATTTACACTCATTGAGCTGTTGGTGGTGATCGCGATCATTGCGATTCTGGTCTCGATTCTTCTTCCCAGTATTGCCAAGGCCCGGGAACTGGCCCGCCGGGCGGTCTGCAAGACCAACCTCAAGGGCTTTGTCAATGCGTTTGTGATCTACGAGGATGCCTTCGGCGACTACCCCTGGCTGGGCAGCACGGGTGGGTACGACAGCGATGCCAAAGGACCCTATGATACCCTCACGGACATGGTTGCCGACAAGGACGGCCGGGAGTGCAACATCCAGCCGCTGTTCCTGCTCCACAACTACTCGGGTATGGAACTGGGCCAGTTCGGCTGTCCCTCGGATAATGACTTCGAATCACTCCGGGACGACGATGATTACGATCCGGACAAGGTGGGTTTTGCGGACCTTCACAATGTCTCTTATGCCTCCCAGATGTGCAACACCAGTGAAATCGGCATCCTGCGGAAGGTCTACGAGACGGGCATCTGGATCATTGGGGATCGCCCCCGCGCAGACAAGGATGAAGACCCCACCGGCGACGACATGCGCCTAAAGAAGGGCAGTGAGAACCACGGCGAGGATGGCTCTCAGTTCCTGGCTTACAATGGTGCCGTAATCTTCAGTGCCAGCAACTTCAACTCCATCGAGGTCGATGGCAATCTGGAGGACGGAAACCACGCCTTCATCAAAGGGTATAGCAAGAACGCTGAAGGAAAGCGGGAAGTCTACCTCTGGTGGGGTAACAAGAACCAGTGGGGCGACAGCGGCGCCGGGGACAATGGCAAGTACAACTAACTGAGTCTCCGTATCGATAGAACGGACGCATGGAGCTTCCGGAAGGGCCGGCAACGGAGCCTTCCGGAAGCTTTTCTCTTATCTTCGCCGGAGGAATTCTCATCTCCCATAAGCTCCGGGCTTGCATCCAGGCCTGACAAGAGAGCCTGTTTCACTCGCCCTTGCAGAGCTTGAGAAGCTCCAGGCCGGTGGGGCGGTCGGGGCCCTCGATGAGCAGGTAGAACGACTCAGCCGGCAGGGCGGAAAACAGCGTGCGGAGCCTGTCGGCATCGGGCGGATAGCACAGCAGGATGACCTTGCGTCCCGCGTCGATGATCTGCTTGTACAGGTCGTGCCACTGGGGGCTCTCGATATCCGGCTGGCCGGCACCGGGGGTCCACTGAATGGCGCGGATTTCCTCGATGCAGGCCACGTGGGGCAGGTGGGGGATCATACTGGGCCCGTCCAGGTGAAAGATGCCGCGTCCCATGAATTCGGCGCAGCGTCCCAGCGACGGCGTGACGAAGTCGCGGAACATTTCCGGGCAGATCATCGCGGCAAAGTCGCACTGGAGCGGGTAGAAGCGCGAGGCCGAGAGCAGTTGCATCCAGCAGCCGCGGACAGCCCCGTTGGCACCGGTGCAGATGGCGTCGAGCTTTTCGTACTGCTGCGTCCAGAGCGCATCGAGCCGGGCCATCGCCTGGTGTACCTGCTGGGGTGATTCGATCAGGTCCATCAGCAGGGCGTTGCTGGTTCGCAGGGCGGCCAGGAGGTCCAGCGCCCCGCCCAGGTCGGTCATGCACAGGATTCTTTTGCCGGCGAAGCGATCGGCGATGGCCTGCATGAACTGCTCGACCAGGGGGGCGTGGAGGTTGTCGTCGGAGATTTGAGCCCGGGCCAGTTGCTCCAGGCTCATCGCCTCGCGGTCGCGTCCCAGCTCGAACCAGGTGGTCGAGTCGCGGAATTCGCTGTAGTCGCTGACCATGGCCGCCAGCACCCCGGGGCCGAAGTTGGGCAGAATCCGCGAGAACCCCTCGGCCAGGAAGTCTTCCCCTGCCAGGGCAGCCTGGGCGTAGTCCAGGAATTCCTCGATGACGCAGCGGGGATTCTGTGCGGCCTTGGCGACATCCAGGGCGTTTGCGGCCCCGCCCCAGTCCGGGTGCAGGGGCTTGGGCATCCAGTCGGGTCGATTGACGGGGGCGTCCGAGCCGATTGGGTAGCGGTAGTAGAGAATGGGGTAGCGGTTTTGGCCTGTCCACCAGGCTTCGTATGCTTCAAGGACGGTATCGTTTACGGGTGTCTGTGTCATCTTCTGCCCTATCAAGTCGTTTGTGGTTCCGGGTTTAGATTATCCGCGCAACGGCGAAGCTGTCCAACAGGAATTGCCTCGGCCTGTGGGCCCGAGGGTGCGTTTTGGAGCAAATGGCTTACTATTTTGCATCAAGGGCAAGAACTGTCAATACGTTTGATCATCGCTTGTGTTAGTATCACGTATACACAGGAAGGGCCCGCTACGGGTCAACTGAGATATTTCCAGCCTTTAGGATAACAGGAGATGCTGAATGGTTACGATTGCCCACAGACAGGATCCAACCCGACGGAAACTTTTTCCTGCGGTCCTGTTCCTGCTGATCCCGATTTTGACGGCAGGTCCCGTCCGAGCCGGCCAGGACGACTGGACGAACATCACCCCCGCCCTGACCGGAAGCGTCGAGGGCTACGACGACAGCGTTCCCGGCGCCCGCGGCATCGGCGGCATCGCGGTGGACCGCCACAGCGGCGACCTGCTGGCCTGCCTCAACGGCGAGCCGTTCGGCCTGTATCACAGCCCCGACGGGGGCAAGAGCTGGAAGCGGATTGACGATGGCAACGTCGCCGGCGGCTGGGTGCGGTCGTTCAGCATTCAGCTCGACCAGAGTCGCCCGGGACGCATGGCCATCTTCCGTGCAAATCCGCCGGCCCCGATGAGCGAAAACGGCAGGAACCGGCGTGCCCGCAGCGCGATGACCCTCGATGGCGGCAAGACATGGACCCCCATGCAAAAGGCCAAGGGGCTCCAGGGCTACGGCGGCTACGTACACGGCATGGTGGATTGGTCCGACCAGACGCCCATGCACGTGATTGCCCAGCCTCGCATTCGGCCTCGCCTGGCGATCAGCCACGACGGCGGGGAGAGCTTCGACCAGATCCAGACCAAGATCGCCGGCATCGTCGAGCCGTACTTCAACGTCAAGTGGATCAAGGCCAGAGAGCCGGGCAACTACGCCCGCTGGGACGAGGCACATGTTCTGGGCTACGGCATCGCCGACGGGGCGGTCCTCCTGGGCGACCACGACGGCATGAAGCGAAGCACCGACGACGGGGCGACCTTTGAGACGGTTTCGGAGCACCTGGCCGCAGCCCATACGCCGATTCTCTTTGACGGCAAGCTCTACTGGGGCGGGGAGAAGGGGCTGCTGGTCTCCAGCGACGCCGGCAAGAGCTGGTCGCTCAAGGGGGCCGAGCTGGCGATGATCCGCAAGGGGCCCTTCTTCGGCTCCGACGCCGACCAGATGGTCGTGGTCACCGAAGATGGCGTCTACAAGACCGAAGACGGAGCCAGGAGCTGGAAGAAGCTCTGTGGCCTGTTCCGTGACCCCACCGCGTGGCGGTCGGATGTCGAGCCGCTCTGGCTGCGACACGACTACGCGTGGGATCACAAGACCAATACCCTTTACGCCGCCGGCATGGCCGGTTCCCTCTGGAAACTCGAGGTGTCCGAATGATTCGTTCGATGAAACCGATTTGTCTCTTCGCCCTTACGCTTGCGATCGCTTTGCCTGTTCTTGCCGGCGACGAGCCGACACAGTGGTACGAGAACATCCACCGCAACAACGTGGTTCCGGCCAAGGATCTGCCCGACCATCTCGGCGATGACAATCGCCTCTGGCAGGTGGATCTGCACAACCGGTCGTTCTTCAACATTATCACCATCGCAGACGGCAAGGTCTACTGCGGCGTCAGCTCCGACAATATGCCCGAGCGGATCCGAAGTCGCGGAGCGGCCATGATCTGCCTCGAACTGGAAACCGGCAAGGTCATCTGGCAGAAGGAATTCTCCCAGCGGGCCGGTGGCTACGGTCTCTCGGCCGTGCCGATCGTGGAAAACGGAAAGCTCTACGTTCGCGGAGGAAACAGCCTCTTCTGTGCCGATGCCTCGACCGGTGAGGAGATCTGGCAGGCCGATACCACCAAGAAGTACATGAACAGCATGCACGGGACCCACGGGACGCCGCTGATCCTGGGCGATTACATCTGGATCACCACCGGCCACGCAACCGGAAGCGATTGCGACAACTGGTACACCAACTCCATCGAGCATCCGTGGCATCCGAATGTCCTGGTCTTCCACAAGGAGACCGGCGAACTGGTCGCCCAAGACGAGATTATTCTGGGACCCCACCAGCACGGAAGTTGGAGTTCGCTTTCCTCGGCCGTCATCAACGGACGCAGGCAGGTCTTCTTCGGCGACGCCCACGGGTATGTATACGGCCTGGCCGCGCCCGACACGTTCCCGCAGGGACAGGTCTCGACCCTCGAAGAAATCTGGCGCTGCGACGCCAATCCGAAGGAATACCGTGTGGCCGAGGACGGAACTCCCATGCCTTACGCCGCTTATATGGGCCAGATGGGCGACCGGCGGATCGGCTGGTGCGAGATCATCTCCACCCCGGTCTACTACAAGGGCAAGCTGTATGTTTCCCTGGCCCGTGACAAGGCCTACAGCAACCAGGAAGGCAAGCGACGCATTGGCAACGGCGGTGTCATGTGTATTGACCCGACCGGAACCGGCGACGTGACCGAGACGAACCAGGTCTGGTTCAGCCAGATCAACCGCACCTTCTCCACGCCCTCGATCGTCGACGACAAGCTCTTCATCTCCACCCACGCCGGGTATGTCAAATGCCTGGATCTCCAGCAGGAAGGCAAGGTCCTCTGGCAGGAAGATATCACCGCCTGCATCTGGAACTACTTCCAGGCGGTCGGCGATGGGAAGATCTTCGTCATGAACGAGCAGCGGGATTTCTACATCTTCGAGGCCGACCACGATGGCGGGCAGTTGTTCCACAAAGAGATGGCCGCCTCGAACAACCCCCAGGCCGGCATGACCGATGGAATGCTGATCGTCGGCACGCGGCGGGATATCACCGCTTACGGCGGGCCTGAGTACATGAAGACCCACAAGCCGATGAGCGCCGTGAAGGAAAAGGCGTTCGAAGAGGGCGAGAAGAGACACTGATCGCCCACTGAGTTGCGAAGCTACCCCTCGGGGACCAGGCCAATGCAGATGTCTGGTCCCCGATTCTCTTTGCCCCCGACCCGGGCCGGCTCAGCTCCGGAGCCACTTGTCGCAGAAACGCAAGGCCTCGTCCCGTTGATCGGCCGGGAAGCTCGTCTCGAACCAGATCCCCTCTGTCCTGCCCAGCGCGTCGGCATAGACCTGGAGATCGCCCGGCTTGCCCCAGATCTGCATGGCTTTGCCGGCATCGCGGATCTTCTTGAATACATCCATCCACTCGATCTGCGGCGGCGCGCCGTCTCCGGGAACCCACTGCACGCCGAAAAGCTCGTCGATCTGAAGCAGCGAGTCCAGATGAGGCAACTGCCCCGCCCCGTCCAGGTGATACCATGCGTGGGTGAGTTTCCTGCAGGTGGCCTCCAGCTCCGGCTTGACGAACCGGTCGAACATCTCCGGGCCGATCATGTAGCAGAAGTCGCACTGAAGCATGTACGAAGGCTCGGAGCAGGCGATTCCCGCCCAGGCGGAGTAGCCGACCGGGTTGTCCGACTGGGGCTTGACCGCGCCGTTGAGGTCCTCAAAAGCTTCCTGCCAGGCTTCGTGGGCTTCCCACGTGAGCCTCTGAACTTCCTCGGGAGCATCGTACAGGTCCAGCAGGAGTTTCTCCGAGGGCCTGAAGCTCGCCACCACGTCCAGGTTCCCGCCCAGGTCCGTCATGCCCATCTGCACCGATCCCTGCCAGCGTTGGTGACCGGCCCGGTAGAACTGCTTGATCCGCTCGACCGTGGGGTGCTCGGGATTGTAGACGATCTGCGCCTCGGCCGCCTCGGGCGGATTTTTGAACCCGAACCACGTGGTTCCCGGATGGGATTCCACCTCGCAGCCGCAAAAGGCCGCCAGAACCCCGGGCCCGAAGTTGGGCCAGGTGTGCGGGTAGGCATCGCCCAGGAATTCCATGCAGGCCAGTTCATAGTCGATACTGTCGATCAGCTCCTCGGGGCTGTTGCCCGGGTCCCAGAAGTCCCCCTGCCGGAGGTTGGAAATCTTTGGCTGATCCCGATCCGGCTCACAGCCGGTGAGCATGCATCGCACGACAGGCCGTCCAAGCTCGCGTCGATAGAAGGCATCGAATGTCTCCCGCAGGCTCTGCCGGCGCTCGGGAGTAACCAGATCGGACATGCGCGACTCTCCTTCTTGTGTGGGTGACAATACCGGGCAAATCTATCGGGCCCCCTCGCCGCGTCAAGAGCAAAACCGGTGGTTCAGGTTTCCGCCTTTGAGACGAAGATCCGCCGGGCCAAAAGATGCCACACGATGCCGATTGCCAGGATCCCCAGCCCCAGCGCCCAGATCCGCCAGGGCACCCAGAAGGCCAGAAACAGACAGCCCGCCCACCAGCACCGAAGGACCCGTGATCCCCCCGGCCAGGGCGATGCTGACAAAGACTCCCGTGCCTACGATGGAGCCCAGCCCCAGGTAGACGGCCTTGAGGGTCGAGAGGCTTCGGAGCATGCCGGTTTGGGATTTCGGTTCGGACATCAACCCATCATAGACACCTGACCGGAAAACCGCCGGTTCTGGAACCCTTGCCCTCCAAAGCGGCCCGTGGTAAGAAGCTCACCCAAGAGCCCGAACTGCAATCCCGAGAGAAAAACCATGAAGTACAAGCTGCTGGCCCTGGATGTCGACGGAACGCTGCTGGGCCCGGACGGAAAGATCCCCCCGGCCACCCGCGAAGCACTGCAGCGTGCCTGCGCCAAGGGGCTTCATGTCTGCCTGGCCACGGGAAGAACGTACAAGGAAACGCTGGGGGTCTGGCAGGAGCTTCAAATGCCCCAGCCGCACGATCCGCTGATCGTCCTGGCCGGGGCCATGGTCCGCGAACCCCTCCTGGGCAGAACTCTCTGCCTCCGGCGGATCGAGCCCCAAGCGGCCGTCGAGCTTTCCCGAATCCTGCTGGAAAAGGGGCTCTCCGTCGTGGCTACGCTGGACGAGTGGCGCACCGGTTGTGACTATCTTGTCTGCCCCGGAGACAACTACGTCCAGGTCCGCAGCCGATGGCTCGACCGCTTCCCGGTGAAGATCCGCGAGTGCGACGCCATGGAGGACTCGGACCTCTGGGCCTGTGCGAGGCTCATTGCCATGATCGATCCGGGCCAGGCCCGGTCGTTGGGAGAGGAACTCTCCCGCAGGTTCCGCGACCGACTGCACCTGTACACGATCCACGCACCGAACTTCGACATGACGGTCATCGAGGCCTATGCTCCCAGTGTCAACAAGGCCTCGGGGGTCCGGTATGTCGCCCAGGGCTGCGGGCTGGGCATGGGGGCTGTAGCCGCGGTGGGCGACGACATCAACGATGTTCACCTGCTGGAAAGCGCCGGCCTGGGGGCTGTCATGCCCCAGGCACGCGACGAGATCAAACAACGCGGCGACGTTGTCGTCCAGGACACCCTCGCCCGGTTCATCCACGACCTCCTCGACGGGCGTTTCGAGACATAGGCCGCGGCGCGGGAGCCGCTGCGCAGGGGCCCACCCTGCAAAGTCACGTCTCAGAATGCGATCGCCGAAGGGACGGGAACAACGGCCACGAAAATTGTGCATGGCCTTTATGGGAACGGCGCCGTGGTTTCCGAGTTGTCGCTTTCCTTGGATGGCGCGGTGGCTATGATGGAGGGACCATGAAGCGAAATACCGATGATCGTCTGTTTGACCTGGCCGGGGCGCTGCAGGAATTCCACGGACGCCTCGGGCTGGGCGATTCCGATCAGCAACTCCTGCTGGAACGGGCGCACATGCTCCGGGCCCAACTGGTCTCGGGGGCTCGACTCAAACAGGTCAAACCGCTGCTGATCGAAATGCGGGGGATCCTCCAGGCCGGCAGCGGAGAACTGGCCGGCGGGGCCCAGGAAGAGATCGACCAACTGCTCAGTTGACCCGATCTCACCGGGTCGGGTTCTGCTTGGTGCCCAGGCCGATGTGAAAAATACCCCCGGACTCTCGCCAACTCCCCGTGGAATCGGTATGCTCGGTCCGAGTCAACTTCAGCTAAGGAGCCGGACCCCGATGCCTCAGAACAAACCCAACATCCTGTTTCTGTTTCCCGACCAGCAGCGACGCGAGTACATGGGCTTCCTGGAGCAGGTCCCGGTCAGGACTGAGAACCTGGACCGCCTTGCGGCCGAAGGGGTGACCTTCACCGACACGCTTTGCCCCTCCCCGGTCTGTGCTCCTTCCCGGGCGTGCATCGCTACCGGCCTGGAATACGACCACAACCCGGTGGCCGGCAACGGCATGAACCTGCCCCTGGACGAGCCGAACTTCTACCGCCGTCTTCGCGATGAGGCCGGCTACCACGTGATGGGCTGCGGGAAGTTTGACCTGCACAAGGCCACACTGGACTGGAACCTGGACGGCTCGCGCTGCGTCAAGGAATGGGGCTTCTCCGACGGGATCGACTCGGAGGGCAAGTGGGACGGGGTCAACAGTGGCTGGAAGGAGCCCAAAGGCCCTTATCTCAAGTTTCTGCACGACTCGAACCTCGCTTCGATCTACGCCCAGGACATGTGGAGTCGCAAGCCCGCGACGGTTTCGCATCCCACGGCGCTGCCTGAGTGGGCCTACGGGGACAACTGGGTGGCCGACAATGCCTTTGAGCTGTTGGCCCGCAAACCGGCGGACAAGCCCTGGTTCCTCCAGATCAACTTCCCCGGCCCGCACAATCCGTGGGATGTCACGCTGGAGATGAAGCTCCAATACGAGGGCGTAAACTTCCCACCGGCCATCGAAAACGAAAGCGACGACCCCAAGGCCCTGAACTGGTGCAGGCAGAACTACGCAGCCATGTGCACCAATATCGACATGTGGCTTGGACGCCTGATGGATCACCTCGAACGAATCGGCGAACTGGACAACACGCTGATCATCTACTCCAGCGACCATGGGGAGATGCTCGGGGACAAATGCGCCTGGGGCAAGAGCAAGCCCTTCCACGCCTCGGTGTCGGTCCCGATGCTGATCTGGGGCCCCAGACTGGACGTAAAGGGGGGGCTCCGACATGACGGGCCCAGTACGAACCTGGATGTCACGGCCACCTGCCTGGACTTCGCGGGCCTGGACCCGGGCCAGATGGACAGCCGGAGCCTCCGAGATGTCCTGTCCGGGAAGACGCAGTCGCATCGCGACGTGGTGCTTTCGGGGCTGGGAAGCTGGCGGATCGCCTACGACGGACGCTACAAACTCGTCACCGACTGGCAGGACACGCCGGTGCGGTTGTTCGACCTCCACGAAGATCCGGCCGAGTCGAAGGACATAGCCCAGGCGAAACCCGATATCGTCCAGAAGCTCCAGCAGTGCCTGCTCGAGAAGAAATGGAACAAATGAACGATCTTGTTTCGCGGATCAATCAGCTCTATACGGAATCGCCCGGCAGGGCAATCCAAGCCGGCTGGCGCGCCGGCAATGCAACCGATGCACAGGTGCAAGTGAAGGTGGCCGACGGCGGGCTCTGCCACACGGTCCGCCTGGCCGGTCCGGTAGAGGGAATCGACGCCATCGAGCCGCTGCGCATCGTGCTGGATGTTCCCCTGGAAGACTGGGAGATCGTGCACCTGGGCGGGGGAGGCTGCGAGACGGTCACCCCGCCGGTGGCTTACGCACCGCATCGGGCGTTCGGGCTGACGGGACGACACACCATCGGGCGAGAGATCGGCCTGTGGTGTTCGAACTTCTTCCTTCCCATGGCCCTGGCCAGGACGCGAGACGCCTCGGCGGGTTTTTTTGTCGGGATGGAATGGTCGGGCGACTGGCGGATTGTCCTCGAGCCGGCCGGTGAGCCCTCTGGAAGCCGAAGCGCAGTGAGTCTTCGGATCCCCACGAATCAGCTCTGCCTGGAGCAGGGGGAGACACTCGAACTTCCCCGGGCCCACTTTGTTGCCTTTTCGGGAAGCTGGGAGCAGGGCTACGCCGCGGCGAGGCGGTATGTCCGGCGGCAGATCAGTCCTCCCTGGCCAGGCGGGGGCCGCGTGGGGCTGGTCAGCTACAACAGTTGGGACGGCATCGGCGACAAGGTCTGCCGGGACAATCTCCTGCCCCAGATTTCCGCAGCGGCCCGGCTGGGGGTGGAAGTGTTCACCCACGATGCCTGCTGGTTTGGCGGAGGCTTCCCCGAGGGGGTGGGCAACTATGAAACGCACGACGCGACGCGCTGGCCCGAGGGGCTGGCCCCGCTGGCCCGGGAGGTCCGCGCAGCGGGGATGAAGTTCGGCCTGTGGTTCGAACTGGAACGCACCGTCGCCAACGGAGAGGCCTTTGCCCGCAGGCCCGAACTGTTCCTGGGACGCAACCCCGACAAGGGCCCCGGCCAGAGCCTGCTGCTGGACTTGTCCCGAAAGCAGGCGCGAGACTGGGCGGTGGAGACTCTCGCCCGCTGGATCGAACCCCTGGGGGTGGAGTGGATCAAGTGGGACTTCAACTTCGAGCCTCACGCGATCCTTCGACAGAAGGACCCGACCGGCAAGTACGTCTTCGAGTATGTCCGGGGCCTGCACGAAGTGCTTGACCGCACCCTGGAGCGATTCCCCGATCTGCACATGGAAACCTGCGCAAGCGGGGGCAGGCGGTTCGACCTGGGCCTGGTCCGCCGCAGCCACACCGTCTGGATGTCCGACCATACCGACAACGCCTGGAACTGCCGCTGGATGCAGTTCCACGCCAACACCGTGCTGCCGGGTCAGCTCCTGGCCCGGTCGGTGCCTATGGGCGAGCAGACCTCCCAAAGCCGATTCGCCAAGACCCAGTTGCTCTCGCGGATGATGGGGCGCCTGCAGTTGGACGGGTGGATCTCGAAGCTTTCCGAGGACACTCTCGAATCGGCCTCGGGCTTGATCCACTGGTACAAGGAGGTCCGGCACCTGGTTCTGGAAAATTACATTCCGCTGACCCCAACGCCCCAAAGGCCTGTCGATGCCCTGGCCGCAGCGTTTGTGCGGGACAACGGGAGCGAGGCCCTGGTATTCGCCTTTGCAGGAGACGAACCGGTGGAGCTGGAATGGTCCTTCCCCCGGGCCGCGGGAGAGATGGAACTGCTCAGCGTGGCAGGGGGCAACGGCCCCCGCTCGCGACAGGGGCAGGACCCGAGTCGACACCACCTGCGCCTTTGCGCCCATGAAGCCCAGGGCCTGCACTACATACGAAAGGAAAGCTGATTCATGCCTGATTCCCGCCCGAACATCCTTCTGTTCATCACCGACCAGCAGCGCGGAGACTGCCTCGGCGTCGAGGGTCACCCCGTCCAGCAGACGCCGTACCTGGACAACCTGGCCTCGGACGGTGTACGTTTCGAGAACGGCTACACCGCCTGTCCCGTCTGCATTCCCGCCCGGCGCACGCTCATGAGCGGCCAGAGGCCCGCCGGCCACGGCGTCCTGATGAACTACAACACGCTGCTTCACGGACCCACCCTGCCGGGAGAGCTGGCCGCCAACGGCTACCAGACCCACCTGGTGGGCAAGCTGCACCTCTGGCCTCACCGCAAGCGCTACGGCTTCCAGAGCGAGGATTGGGCTGACAGCCCGCGTTACCGCGACGGGGGAGACTACGTCCGCTGGCTCCGGCGCCACGGGATCCACCAGGGCGAGGCCTCGACCGCCCACGGCAGTAACGTCAACGGCTGGGTCGCCAGGCCCTGGCACCTGGAAGAGCGATTCCATTTCACCAATTGGTGCGCGGATATGGCCCTGGATTTCCTGGAGCGGCGGGATCCGACCGCGCCGTTCTTCATGAAGGTCAGCTTCCACCAGCCTCACCAGCCCTGCGTTCCGCCCCAGTGCTATTACGACCGCTACATGAACATGGACCTGCCCGAGCCAATCTGCGGCGACTGGGCGAAGATCTACGACGGCCCGCAGCGAGGCCTGCCCGTCTGCTCCTGGAAGACCGCGCTGGATCCGCAGGTGATGAAGCAGTACCGCGCCGGCTATTTCGGGTGCATCAACCACATCGACGACCAGATAGGCCGCATCCTCATGAACGTCCCGCCCAATACCATCGTGCTCTTCGTTTCGGACCACGGGGAGATGCTCGGCGACCATCAGTGGATTCGCAAACGAAGCGCGTACGAAGGTTCAGCCCGCGTGCCGTTTATCTGGAAGTTCCCGGCCCAGATGGGAATCGAGCCCGGGCAGGTCCGCCAGGAGGTGGTGGAGCTGATGGACGTGATGCCCACGCTGCTCGATGCGGCCGGCTGCGAAATTCCCGAAAGTGTGGACGGCCAGAGCTTCCTGCCGCTGGTTCGCGGCGAGACGAACAAGTGGCGTGAGCATCTCCACGGGGAATGCGCGGAAGTCCCCGGCACCGAAAGCGGTCAGCAATGGTTCGTCACCCCGGATCGCAAGTACATCTGGCACCCGGGGACGGGGGCCCAGCAGTACTTCGACCTGGCAAACGACCCCGACGAGATGCACGAGGTCTCCGGCGAGGCCCGGTACGCCGACGAGATCGAACACTTCCGCGGCCTGATGGTCAAGCAGCTAGAAGGCAGGTGCGAGGGCTTCTCGGACGGCAAAGAGCTGAAGGTCATCGGCGGCCCGTCGCCGTTCTGCCTGCCCGGCTACGAACAGCAGGACCAGCGGATCTGAACGTCCGGTCCTTGCCGGGCGCGGTATAAGACATTCGGGCGCGGAGCCGGGCAGGTTCGGTTCCGCGCCCGATTCCTGTCTGCAGTGGCTTACTGGTCGAAGCTTCTGCCGATCTCGGCCAAGCTCTGGTAGGCTTCGACGGCCTGGTCCCAGGCGACGATCGCCGAGGCCTTGGCGTTCTGGTAATTCTCGCTCTGTTTGACCTGGTCGAGTTTGGCCTGGGCCTGGTCAAGGCTCTCTTTGAAATCGGATTTGGCGGCCTGGTAGGCGTCTTCCATATCGCCTCCTCTCTGCTGTGCCTCATCATCCCACTGTTCCATACGATCATTGGCCTTGGTCCGGAGTTTCGAGATCTGTTCGGAGAAGGCCTGGACGAAAACCGGCTTGGCGGCGTCCTTCACTTTCGCGAGGGCTCCGCTGAACATGCCCCTTTCGCTTTCCCGGGATGTCGAGGAAGAAGTGTCCTCCTCATCATTGCAGGCAGGGATTGCGGTTACAAGCAGCAGGACAAAGAGAAGACAAAGCAAGGTTCGAACGTTCATAACAGCCTCCAGAAAAAAAGGTTCTGAAATTGGCGGCGCCCATTCCTGCCGCATTGTCACAGTATAGCCCCCGGCGGGGGGCCCGGGCAAGGCCTGCGGCACTTTTGCCGCGCATACCATGTAAAAGACGAAACGTGGGAGGTCCCAGCCATGCTTGCCAGACTCGACGACATCCTGGAGATGCACGTGGAAGCCACCGACGGGAGAATCGGCAGGAGTCGCGATGCCTACTTCGACGACGACCGGTGGGTCATCCGATACCTGGTGCTCGATACGGGCCACTGGCTCCCGGGGCGAAAGGTCCTCATCAGCCCCCAATCCCTCCGGATCCAGGATCCCGACCAGGATATCCTCCATGTCCAGCTCAGCAAGGAAAAGATCGAGCAGAGCCCCCCGATCGATTCCGAACAGCCCGTCAGCCGCCGGCACCAGCGAGACCTGGCAGGTCACTATCTCTGGACGCCCTACTGGGACCCGGTGATCCTGGGCGGCGGGGGATACGTGGCCGGGCCTATGACGCCCGAGAAGGAGCAATCCAACCAGGACAAGGTCCGCCGCGCCCGCCGGGACAGCCATCTCAGAAGCGCCGATGAAGTCCGCGGCTATCACATCCACGCCCAGGACGGACGGATCGGGCACGTGGAGGATTTCATCGTGCAGACCGACGAATGGGTGATCCGCTACCTGCTGGTCGATACCCGCAATTTTCTGGGCGGGCGCAAGGTGCTGGTCTCGCCTGCCTGGGCCACATCCGTCGACTGGGCCCAGGCCGAGGTGCATATCGAGATGAGCAAAGAGGAAATCGCCTCCAGTCCCGCCTGGCAGGGCGCCCGCACACCGGATCGCTCACAGGAAAAACAGCTCCACGACCACTACGGCAAGCAGGAGTACTGGAAGTAGCCGCCGTTGCCGCTTCCGGTCCGGGGGAGCTTCTTCGGACGCGGTCTCTTCTTCGCCGGCCTCGGGTGCGTTATAATCCCCCTCATGGAGAATCATCAACAGAAGAAGTGGAAGTTCATTGGCTGCGAGATCATCTACCGCGAGGCCTGTCGCCTGGTGGCCGACGCGCCGGCCCGGATCGACGCGGAATTCCTTCCCAAGGCCCTGCACGACCAGGAGACCTCTCAGATGGTCGCCGAAATCCAGTCCCGCATCGACGCGGTCGATCCCGACCAGGGCTACCAGGCCATCCTCCTGGGTTATGCCCGGTGCAACGACGGTGTGGCCGGTCTCCAGGCGCGATCCCTGCCCCTGATCATTCCCCGGGCCCATGACTGCATTACGTTCTTCTTCGGCTCGCGTGAAGCCTACAAGCAGGAATTCGACGCCTGCCCGGGTACCTACTACATGACCACAGGCTGGTGTGAGCGAAACCAGGGCTATGAGTTCGGTCCGGGCCAGCCCGGCGCGCACGGCTCCAAGGGCATCATGGAATCCCTGGGCCTCACCGACAGCTACGAGCAGATGGTGGCCAAGTACGGCAAGGACAACGCGGACTTCATCCTCCAGCAGCTGGGCGACTGGACGCGGCATTACTCGCGGATGCTCTATTTCACCATGGGCCTGGGAAACGAGGAGCCGTTCATCGAAATGTCACGGGAAAGGGCCCAACAGCGCAACTGGGACTTCCAGGTCCGCAAGGGAGACTGGTCGCTGCTGGAGAAACTCTTCTCGGGCCGGTGGGATGAAGACTTCGTCCGGGTCCCGCCGGGGGGCAGGCTCGTGGCCCGCAACAACCGGTGGATCCTGGACGCCCAGACCGACACAGACCAGACAACGGAGCAATGATGGATCTCTTCGAAGCGATCAACAAGCGTCGCAGCGTTCGCAAGTACAAGAGCGATCCCGTTGATGCGGGGGACCTGCGGAAAATCGTCGAGGCGGGGATCGAAGCCCCCAGTGGCTGCAACATGCAACTGCGACAGTACGTGATCGTCCAGGACCCCGAGACGATGGAAAAGATCCGCCCGCTGAGCGGGGCCCTGGCCGGGGCGAGGGCCTGCATCGTGATCCTCGTCGACCCCAAGCAGACCCGGTACGGCAGCTTCTGGGTGCAGGACGCCTCGGCAGCGATGGAGAACATGCTCCTGGCCGCCACCGCCCTGGGCTACGGGTCCTGCTGGGTGGAGGGCGCTATTCGCCGCTGCGAAGACCAGCTCCGCGACATCCTCAAGGTCCCGGGGGACCTGCGCATCTGGTCGATGATGCCCGTGGGAACGCCGGAGTCCCTGCCCGCCAGGCCGGAAAAGTCCGACTACGCCGACATCGTCCACCACAACCGTTTCGGGCAGCAGCGTGAGTGACAGAAGGATCTACGATGTTGAGCGCTGGCTAAGGGGGACTGGTCTTGGTGTTTGACTTGCCGGCAGGGGGGTCTATAATCGCGGCCCGACGGCACGGTTCCCCACGGCGAGAACAAAATGAAACCAAAGACCATGGACGGCTGGACACTTCGAACCCATTTCTCCCCGGCCTGGCGCGTCACTCTGCTGATGCTGGCAGTGGTGACGGCGGGGCTCTGGGCTGATCAGCCCTACCTGCCGGCCGAGATGCGCATCGAGGGAAAGGAAATCCACAGCTTCAGCCACCAGGGCCGAACGGCCACGGTGGTCCTCGGGCCCTTCCGGCTCAAAGTGGACGACCGGGTAATCACCGGGCGCGATGCCGCCTTCTGGGTTCGGGAAAAGCTCATGGGCCAGACCCGCCTTCGCGAGGTGCTCCTCTATGCCGAGGGAGACGTAACGGTCACCGAGCCCGACGGGGCCTCGACCCGCGATTCGCGGATGCTCATCATCATCCGCCACAAGGGCCGATTCGGCGTGTACGGTTCGTGGGTCGATACGCCCCTGCGTGACTATCCGTTCTTTCTGCGGGCGTCCAAGGCCCGGGATGAATACCTCGATCAGAGCCGACAGGATCCTCTCCGCGCCATTTCGGTCGTCTCGCGTCCCGAGGACGAAGCCCCGGTCCCCGATATGCCCTCCCAGCAGTCCGGAGATGCCCCGACGCCTGAGCCCCTGGAGCCGATGGAGATTTTGGCTGCACGTATCGGCAAGCTCCAGACCATGAAGGTTGACCAGGAGACACGCCGGATCACCATCGCCCGCAGTTCCCAGGACGGGCCGGTCTACCTGGCCCTGGGAACCCAGAAGGGAACCGAATACCTGGAACTCCGGGCCGATGCCGCGGTGGTCTTCAGCGAAATGCGACCGCCGCGGGAGGTCCGCGTTCCCTACGGAGCCGACACGTTCGGCGTGGCCGGCAACCTGGCCGGGGGCGGCGAAGGCTGGCAGGAGACCATTACCGGAATCTACCTGGACGGCGATGTGCGGATCGAGCGCGGCGAGCGCAGACTCACCGGCCCGCGGGCCTACTACGACATGTCCACCGACCGGGCGCTGATTCCCAACGGCGTGTTCCGGACCATCCAGGAACAACGCAATATCCCGGTGTGGATTACTGCAAAAGAGGTCCGGACGCTCTCGGTCCGGGAAATGTGGTTCAAGGACGCCAAGGTCTCCACCAGCGACTTCCACACGCCTTCCTACCACATCGGTGCGGCAGAGGCGTATGTCAAGGACACCACGCCCTATGGCCCCGAGGGGGAGCAACTGGCCCGCGAGAGCTTCGAGGCCGAACTCAAACACGCCACGTTCAACGTCCACTCGCTGCCCATCCTCTACTGGCCCTGGACGAAGACGGAGTTGCAGCGCGACCATACCGCCCTGCGAAGGCTGACGCTTTCCAGCGATCCGGTCCGCGGCTTCGGCGTCCAGTCGCAGTGGCACCTCTTCCGTCTGCTGGGCATGGCCCGGCCCGAGGGCTACAAGGGCCTGCTGGATCTGGACTGGACCAAGCGAGGCCCGCTGGCACGGGCGCAGGTCCGCTACAACCGCCGCAACTACTGGGGCTATGCCCAGATCGAGGGCCTGAAAGACCAGGAAAACGAGGATGAATTCGGCGACGACCTGGAAAACATCCCCGCTCCGGATTCCCGGGGTCGCGTGCTCGTCCGCCACAAGCAGAGACTCCCCAAAGACTGGCAGATCCAGTTCGAAATGAGCTACCTGTGCGACCGGAACTACCTCAGGCAGTTCGCGCCGCTGGAATACTGGGCCGGCAAGGAGCAGGAAACCCTTATCTATGCCAAGAAAACCCAGGACAACTGGGCCTTTACCGCCCTTGTAAAACAGCGTATCAATCGCTTCCAGGAGCAGGAAGAAGCCCTGCCCGAGCTGACCTTCTGGATGCTGGGCCAGCCCCTGCTGGAAGATCACCTCACCTACTACGGCGAAAACCGCATCAGCGCCTCACGCTACCGCTACGCGAACTTCGACACCCGCGACGACAGCGACTACTTCCTCCGGGCCGACTCGCGCCACGAGCTCACAGCGCCCCTCTCTGCCGGACCGCTGAATATCACCCCCTACGCCGTGGGGCGGATGAGCTACTGGGGCGACGATCTGCCCGCCGGAGGCAAGAACAGCCGATGGATGGGCCAGGTCGGCCTGCGCGTGGGGACCTACTTCTGGAAGGTCTCGCCGGAGATCCAGAGCGAGTTCTGGAACGTCGACGGCCTGCGCCATGTGGTCCAACCGGAAGTAACAGCCTTTCTCGGCTCGACCGGCGATGTGCAGCCGAAGCACCTGTTTCCCGTCGATCCCGACGTTGAGCAGCACCTCGAACGTCTCAGTGGCGTGGCGATCGGCCTCCACCAGCGCCTCCAGACCCGCCGGGGCGTCGGGGCCAACCGGCGAACCGTCGACTGGATGAGGTTCAATGTCGTCGCCGGCTTCTACGACAATAACGACGACCCGCTGCCCAGCAACGGGGAGTTCTTCTGGTATCGGCCGGAGAACTCGCGAGGACGAAACCACATCAATGCCGACTACACGTGGCACCTTTCGGATTCCACGACCCTGCTTTCCGACATGAACTACGACCTGGATCGCGGCGTGATCGGACAGGCCAATGCCGGACTGGCCGTCACCCGCAGCCCGCGGCTGCGATACTATCTGGGCTGGTCGTATATCAAGGATCTCGATGCCTCGGTGGGTACCTTTGCCGCCACCTACAAGATCAACCGAAAATACGACGTGACCTTCACCGAGTCCTATGACTTCGACTATTCCGGTAACCGGAATCTGATTACCAGCGTCTCGCTGGTGCGGCACTTCCCGCGGTGGCATTTCGGGTTCAACGTTGGCTGGGATGCGCGGTACGACGACTTGATTCTCTCGATCTCCGCCTGGCCCGAGGGCATTCCCGAGGTCCGTCTGCGGGGCAGCTCGTTGAGCCTCCTGGGCACCAGCGCCGACAATTGATCCTCGCCCCCGGCCTTGCGGGGTCAATGGCGCTTGCGGATCCCCAATGCCACCGTCACCACGGCGGCGACGCCCGCAGCAACCCCGGTGACGATGCGCTTGAGGCGCACGCGCTTTTCCACGCTGCGGCGATGATCCTCCCCGCCGGGATCCTTCCTCTCCCAAAATGCTTCCCTTTGTTTCCTGTCGGGTTGTTCCTGGTCCATGGCGTATTCTCCTGGAGGAATGTCAGACGATCTTCTCCAGCCTGTAGTAGCGTATTGCGTTGCTCTCCAGGGTATCGATCAGTTCCAGGCTGGAATCGCATTTGACGATCCTCTCGCTTTCCAGGCTCGGTTCGGAGGCGGCCCCCAATTGCGCGATCTGCTCCTGGTCGAGATAGCGCGGTTTGCCCATCTCCTGCCAGGCGCGAAAGCTGTTGCCGTTTCGGCCATCCACGCTCCAGCTCTGCACGCGGTACGTGCCGTGAAGGTTATTAAGCCGGATCGTCTGCTTCGTGCGCCCTTCGGGAAAATGCCACTCGCCCCCGCCGAAATCGCACTGAGATGGCTCGGTAAGGTTCCAACTGAGCAGACGCAGATCCCCCCGGCTGTTGCGCGTGGCCAGCGCCCAGGGGCAGGCGGTCTCCAGGCGGGTATCGAACAGATCCGCCCGGAACCGGAAGGCATGGTACACCGGCTTGGCGATGCCGTGGAGGTTCAACAAGCCGTACTTGCCCGAAAACGGATCCAGCCCCGGGCCGGACTCCTCAAAAATATCCGAGATCGTCCAGAATGCGTTGGCCTCCAGGAGACCCTCGGTCCGGGCCAGGTGATCCAGGACAAAGCAGGCCGTGAACTCGCTGTCCTTGCCGATCGTGTCGCCGTGGCAGGGCGAAACGTTCCACTCGGTGTAGCACAGGGGCAGGTCGGGCCGGGCCGAGTTGCGAATCTCCTCCAGCACGTCGCGAATGTCCCGGGCATAGGCCTCGGCTCCGCGGTACTGGATGCGGCGGTCCACCTGGCCCATCTCCAGCACCGCAGATGCGCAGTAGTGATGCGTGGTGGCAAAATCGATCGGCACGTCCTTGCGATTGCAGTAGTCGATCAGCTCGCCCACCCACTCGTTGCGAGCGGTGGCCGGGCCCCCGACGCGAAGATCCGCGTCCACCGACTTGATCGCCTCGGCCGAGGCCTGGTAGAGCTGAAAATACCCTTCCTGTCCGCCCGTCCAGAAGTACTCCAGGTTCGGCTCGTTCCAGACCTCGAAATTCCAACTCCGGACTTCCTCCAGGCCATACCGGTCGATCAGGTGGCGACAGAACCCCGACACCAGGTCCCGCCACCGGGCGTAGTCTCTGGGAGGCGTGGTGTGGCCGCGGTATTGGAAGCAGGTCTCGGGCCCCGAGGCGAGCCGGGCCGGCATGAAACCCAGTTCCACGAAGGGGCGGATTCCCTCTTCCAGCAGGAAATCGTAGATCTTGTCGAGGTTCTGGAAGTTCTGGTAGCCCGACCCGTCGTGATCTTCGCAGTAGATTCCGACCAGGTCGTGGAAGATCCCATGAAAGCGAAGCTGCTCAAACCCGATCTCCCGCTGTATCCGGCGGATGTGGTTGCGATGATCCTCCCGCAGGAGGGTGTAGGCGTGGCCCGAGGCGATGCACCGGCGCTCGGTACGATCCAGCGGCCTGAGAGCCCCGCCGAGATCCACATTCAAGGTTCGATCCTTGCTCATACTTTCGGTAACTCCATTCCTGCTCAGGCCCAGGCGTCGCGCGGGCGCAAGACGCCGTCTTTTTCCATTTCTGCTGCAATGAACTTGTGCATCAACTCCCCGGCGATCTCTTTGTACTGAGCCTTCGACCAGAGGTTCTCGTACTGGTCCGGGTCTTTCTCCAGGTCGTAGAGTTCGCCGTAGCTCGTGTCATGGTAGACCACCAGCTTGTACTTGTCGTGGAGAAAGGTCTTCTGCATGAAGGGCGACTCGGTGGGGCGGTATTCGACCATCGACCAGTTGCGAACCGACCGGGCCGCATCCTGCCAGGCGGGCGTCTGGTCCACGCCCTGCATGCCCGCCGGGGGTTCCTCGCCCGCTGCGCTGCACGCGGTGCGGGCGATGTCCACCAGGTTCTGGAAGCTCTGGCTGTGAGCGCCGGGGGTTCTGCAATCCGGATGGTAGACCAGGAAGGGCAGACGCTGCATGTCCTGGTAGGTCGGCAGGCCCTTCCACCACAGGCCGTGATTGCCAAGGTAGTCCCCGTGATCGGTCGTGAAGACCACCACGGTGTTCTCCCAGAGGCCCTTTTCTTCCATGGCTCGGAAGATCCGCCCGATGTGATGGTCCATCAAGCTGACCATCCCATAGTAGTACGCACACAGGCGACGCGTGGCCTCGGTGTCCATCTGTTCCAGGCCCCGGAAGCAGTACCAGTTTTTGTACTCGTCCAGCTCCGGATGCCCCAGGGCCCCGCCCTGTTGCGAACCTTCGTAGAAGGGGGGCTTGTCGTCGAATTCCCCCTCCCGCAGGCCGTAGGAGGGCATGTCCTTCGGGTCGTACATGCTCGCCCAGGGCTCGGGGACCATGCACGGGTTGTGCGGGTCCTGGAAGCTCGACCATAGGAAGAACGGTTTGCCCGAGGCGGCCGCCTTGTCCATCGCGCCGATGGTCTCTTCCGCCGTCCAGGCCGAGTAATGATGTTCCTCGGGCAGGTCCCACGGACCGAACGCTTCGTAGGGATTCCTGCCGTAATACTGCTCCGCGTCGACGCCGCGTTCTCGCAGCCAGGCCCCGTAGTGCATCGAGGCCGTGGCTCGCTGGTCGCCGTGCGCGATGGCCAGCCGGGCATGCTCGAATCCGTAGTAAGGCCCGGACCAGTTGTCGAAGAAGTCCAGGTCGTAGATGTGCGGCGAGCTCTCGAAGGTTCCCGGGGCGTCGTCGGGATCGTTGGTACACCGCTGGAAATGGGCTTTTCCGCACAAGGAGGTGAAATATCCTCGGCGGGAAAGATGTCCCGCGACGGTGGGGTAGTCCTCCGGCAGGGACGTGCCGATCGTGTAGCAGCCGTGACGGCTGGGCCAGTGGCCGGTGAGAATCGACACCCTCGCCGGGGTGCAGACCGGATTGGACGTGTAGGCCCGGTCGCAGGTAATGCCCCGCTGGGCCAGGGAGTCCAGGTTCGGCGTGGAGATCCGCGGGTTGTAGACGCCCAGCGTGTCCCAGCGTTGCTGGTCGCTGGTGATAATCAGAAAGTTCAGGGGTTTGTCGGACATGTCGGGTCAATTCCTTGGTTGGGGGGAGGCAATGCCAAAGCTCCATCAATACCCTCAGGCCCCGCCGGGAGCAAGGGACCTTCTACAACAGACCCAGCAGGCGCGAAGCAGTCCAGATGGCCCCGCCGGCGGCAGCGCCGAGTACCGCCCCCCAGACCTCCAGCAGCGCCAGGTGTTCCTTGCTGAGATCCTCGACGAGTTTCCGAACTTCCTCGGCGCTGAAACGCGAAAGCGAGTGTCTCACAATCGATTCCACGTCCACCTCCTCCACGACGTAGCGAATCATATTGGTCACTTCGTCCGAGGCCGCCACGTCCCACCGGTCCAGGTCGTCTGCCGCCTCCAGGAGAATGGCCGAGAACTGTTCGTCGAACCAGCCGTCGCGGGCATTCATCTTCTCGGTCACCCGCCCGCGAACGCCGTCGAGAATCTTGTAGGAGACGCTGTCGTAGTCGGTCAGTCCCGTGAGGTGTCCGAGTTTTCCCAAAGGCCCGGCCATGCGGGTGAAGAAGTCCCGCACGCCCTGGTAGGCCTGGCTGGAATTAAGCGCCTCGCTGATGCGGTGGTTGAGGCTCTGACGAACGCGCTCGCGCCACTTGGCCCGGCGGGTCGGGTCCTGCGAGAGCTCCCGGACATGGCGCGAAGCGTGGTTGCGGAGCTTCTCGAAAAAGTCCGTCTGCTTCAGCCAGGCAGAGAGCGTCTCGGGGGTGATCAGGTCGCCGGCGACCGCTTCGGCCAGGGCTTGGATGATCTTCTCCCGGTTGCGCTCGACCAGGCCCGTGCCCGGCAGGGCCAGCCTGCGACCGGGCCAGGGGGTGAAGATCGCGCGGATGGCGATCCGGTTGGTCACCGCGCCGATCGCGGCCGAGCCGCCAAGGTACAGCAGCGGCGCTCCCAGGGCGGGGTATCCCAGCCCCAGCAGGACCAGTCCCCCGGCCAGCAGGGCCAGGGAAATCAGGATGGAAAGCGTGCCTTTGCTCATCGCAGGGAGGAAGGATAGCCGACCGGCGCGGGAATCTCACAGAATTTCGCCCCGATTGCCGAAAGAACGCTCCCTGGGATTCTTACTTCCCGGCCGGGTCCTTCCGTTGGCGGGCGAGCTGCTGGAGGAACTTCCAGGTCTTGGCGGTGACCTTGTGGTCCTTCTTGCCGAAGTCGCGATTCACGCTGCGGTGGTTTTCCCCCTCGGCGGCAAAGGTCCGCCCCGGAACCTTCGCTTCGACCAGCGCCTTGGCCAGGGCCTCGGACTGCTTCCGCGACGCCTCGCGATTGGCCACGTGGATGATCAGAAACGGCGGGATGTCCTTGCCCGCCTGGACATGCGAAATCGGCGAAGCCTGGCGCTGCTTCGCCTCGTCATCGGTAAAGGCCCGGACGTACATCCTCCTGAGCATCGGCCCGGCCGTCGACTGCAGGTGCGTCGGGATGTCATAGCCGGCCCCGTCGAGCAGCACTACGCCCTTGAGCATCGAGAGCTTCCGGCCGTGGGCCTGGAGGTACGTTTCGTCAATGGCCACCAGCGCAGCCAGATGCGCCCCGGCCGAGTGACCCATCAGGTAGATCTGCTCCGGATCCCCGCCGTATCTGCCGATGTTCTCGCCCAGCCAGGCAAGCGCCTTTGCCACGTCCTGCACGTGCACCGGATGCTGCACCTTGGGCGAGAGACGGTAGTTCACACTCGCCAACACCCACCCGCGGGAGGCGAACCATGGGACCTTCCTGTCCATAAGCCCCTTATTGGCCTTGTCGCCAAAGGCCCAGCCTCCCCCGTGGATCATCACCATCACGGGCAGGTTGCGGGCATCTTTTGGCGCGTAGATGTCCAGGCTCAGCAGGTTCGGATCGACCCCTTCGACCTTGTGGTAGGGCAGGTTCAGGTGGCGGCGGACCTCGGGCGGCTCGGGGGTATCTTCGGCAAGGCAAACCCCGGCTGCCAGAAGCACAACTGCGACGGTTGCTGTTTTCATGGCCGGCTCCCTTCCCGTAGCAGAACGAATCGCCCCGGGGGGCTATTGCAGGCAAAGAAAAGGACGCATGCCGACAGTCAGCATGCGTCCCGTGCGTCGCGGTCTGTCAGGGGAGCTATTTGCGGATGTGGACCGTGCTCCACTGGAGATACAGGCGATGGAAGGTGAAGGTGATGTCCTCATCGAGCATGCGGATACAGCCCAGGGACTCGGCCTTGCCGATACTCTGGGGGTCATCCGTGCCGTGCAGGCCGTATCCGGTGCTGGCCTGGTTGATATCCTGAACGCCCTTGAGGCCGATCCAGAGCCCGTCCTTGCCAAGCGGGTAGTTGGGCTCTCCCCAGGCGATGCGTTTCTTGAACTCCGAACCCGGGGGCGGGTACCAGGCGATCTGTTTTTCCTTGCTGCTGACCCGGAAGACACCCGAGGGGGTGGCGTCGTGCTTTCCGATCCCGACCCGGACGCGTCCGGCGAAGGTCAGCGGCTTGTCCCAGGTCTTGAGGTACAGATCCATCGTGAAATCGTTGGTATGGACGATCGCGTGATAGATCCCCTGCATCAGCTTGATGCGCGTGCCGGGCTTGAGATTCCGCGGATTCAGGCGGGGGTTGACGTCCTCGATCAACTCGGTGGGCACGCGAAGGCGATCGGGCGGGCTGTCCAGCTTGGCCAGCGTGTCCCCGGGCTTGATCACGTAATAGGAGGTGTAGGGATCCGACTTGTAGCTCACCGGCGAGTAGAGCGTCTTGTTGGCCAAATCGGTGAGCATCGCCCGGGCGCGGTTCTGCTGGGTGGGCCGAAGCTGATAAGAAAAATACGCCCGCGAAAGGTCGCTTCGCAGGGCAATGACCTGCTCATCGTCCAGTTCGTCCAGCTTGGGCATCAACTCCAGGGCCCGGTTGTAGAGGCTTATCGCCTCGTGGGCGGCCATGTCCACCTCGGGCTTGAGCAGTTCAGGATGCTTCTCGGGGTCGATCGGGCCCGTGCGGGGGTTGCCCTCTTGGTCCACCGCGCCTTCCACGCCCGTCGAGCCGCCGGGGCCCGATCCGCCGGTCGTCTGAAGTCCGTCGGTGGTATGGGCGTTGACGCTGCCTCCCCGCTCGGATGGCTCGTCCTGGTTCAGGAAGTACCAGCCGACGCCGGCAGCCACGGCCACCACCACCAGGGTCATCAGGAACTGCTGTTTCTGTCTGCGTTTCATCGGGATCGTACTCCTTGGCCCGGCTCGTCGGCCTGGGCCTTGTCAAATCTCAGGATTCTGCTTTCGGTCACCACCATGTCGACCGGCACGTCGTGAGGCTCACTTGGCAGGGCCGGCAAGATCTGCTCTTCCAACGCTACGCCGCAGGTCAGGGCGTCAAAACCCCGCTGAGACAGAAACCGGTCGTAAAAACCGCCTCCGCGTCCAAGCCTTCGACCTTCAAGGTCAAATGCCATCGCCGGCACAACCACAAACGCGATCCGGTCAATGGCTACCGGCTCGCCAAGCTCCGGCTCCGGCAGCCCATATCGACCCGTCACGATGCCGTCCTGCCAGTGACGGATCTCGATCGCGTGCATAATTCGCGCCGACCAGTCCACCTTCGGGACCAGGACCGTCTTGCCGGCGGAAAAGGCCGCCTCGGCCAGCGGGGCCGTCTGAACTTCATCCGCCGTGGCCATATACAGCATTATCGGATCGGCCTCGCGGAATTCTCCAAGTTCGCTCACAATTCGGCAGATTCTTCGCGACCGGGCCTGGATCGTCTCGGGATCCAGCTTCGCCAGCCGCCGGCGTATCTCCTGTCGAGCCTGTTTCTTATTCACCCTGGCCCTCCGCATCGGCCTGGGGCGAGGCGTCGGATTCTTTCTGCTCCCGAAGGCGCTTCACGTAGTCCAGGTACGCCTGAATGTGCTTCTCATAGCCTCGCCGGCTCGGGACGTAGTACTGCTTCTCAACGCCCAGGTACGTCTGGTCCGGGCTCACCCCGCCTTCGTAGCTGTGGCTGTACTGGTAGCCTTGGCCGTAGCCCAATTGGGCCATCCCGCTGTGGGGGGCATTGCGAAGGTGTTTGGGCACCGGCTGGGTCCGCTGGTGGCGAACGTCGTCCAGGGCCTGGTCGATCGCCATATACGAGGCGTTGGACTTCGGGGCCGTGGCCATATATACCACCGCCTGGGCCAGGGTGATCCGGCACTCGGGCATGCCCACCCGGTCGACGATATCGAAACACGATGCCGCCACGCTGATGGCACGCGGATCGGCGTTGCCGATGTCCTCGCTGGCCAGTATCGCGATCCTCCGCGCGATGAACCGGGGGTCCTCCCCGGCCGCCAGCATCCGCGCCAGCCAGTAGACGGCTGCGTCGGGATCGCTGCCCCGCATGGATTTGATCAACGCGCTGGCAGCATCGTAGTGGCTGTCCCCGGCTGCGTCGTACTGGATCACCTTCTTCTGGATCGATTCCTGGGCGACGTTCAGGTCGAACACCACCCGGGCGGTTTCGTCCCCGACCTGGCTGATGAGGCTCTTGACGCCCACCTCCAGGGCGGTCAGGGCGCGTCGGGCATCGCCGTCGCTGACCTCGGCCAGGTGCGAAAGGGCCTCTCGCGCCGCCTGTACGTCGTACCTGCCCAGGCCTCGTTCCTTGTCGGCCAGGGCCCGTTCGAGCAGGGCCAAAATGTCCTCGCACTCCAGTGGCTCGAACTGAAATACGGTCGATCGGCTCAGGAGGGGGGTGTTGATGGTGAAGAAGGGGTTTTCGGTCGTCGCGCCGATCAGCACGATCGTGCCGTTTTCGACGTCTCCCAGCAGCACATCCTGCTGGGCGCGGTTGAAGCGGTGCAACTCGTCAATGAACAGGACGGTTCTACGGTTGGCAGAGGCCAGCATCGCCCGGGCCGAATCGATGATCGACCGGACTTCCTTCACCCCCGTCGAAGCCCCGTTGACCTCGTGAAACTCGCACGAGCAGTGCCGGGCGATCACGTGGGCCAGGGTCGTTTTCCCCGATCCCGGCGGGCCGTAAAAAACCAGGCTGCTGACGCTGTCGGCTTCAAGCATCCGCCGGAGCATCTTCCCCGGGCCGATAAAGGAAGACTGGCCGACCACTTCATCCAGGCTGCGGGGGCGCATGCGCACCGCAAGGGGGGCCTGGGCGGCAATGGCTTTGTCCTCGGCTTGCTTGAACAGATCGGGCATAAGAGGCTATTGTAGGGCAATTGCCCTTGTCCACCAAAGGCTTCCGCTCCGGGCGGGGGAAAACCGTTGCTCCGGGGCCCCGAGGAAAGGCCAGAGCGGCCATAAGCGGACCTGATACGAGATATCGAATCCGGAGGAGATCCTACGCGAGTCCACCGCGTATGGATCCTTGGAGGCGATCGAAGCCGGAGGTTTTTCTTGTGTCTGTCGCGTCAGGCGTTCCGATATGATGTAGGCCGCTGAACGCAGATTCGTTCGCTTGATCATGGAGTGACAGCCCCAGTCGGAGCAGCATCATGTGTGGAATTGTCGGTTACATCGGAAAGAAGAAAGCCCGGAACCTGCTCGTGGAGGGGCTCAAACGCCTCGAGTACCGCGGCTATGACAGCGCAGGAGTCTGCGTCGCCCACCAGGGCCGGCTCCACATCGCCAAATCGGCCGGGCGCATCGCCAACCTGGAAAAGGAAATCGCCGGCAACGAAGGCATCGCCAACGGCTCGGTCGGAATCGCCCATACCCGATGGGCTACCCACGGCGAACCCAATCAGGTCAACGCCCACCCCCACACCGACGACGGGGGAAAAATCGCCCTGGTCCACAACGGTATCATCGAAAACTACTCCACGCTCCGACGCTTCCTGGAAGACAAGGGCCACACCTTCCTCTCCCAGACCGACACGGAGGTCCTGGCCCAGTTGATCGGCGAGTTCTACTACAACGCCTCAAAAAACGGCGACGGCGAACCGGTCGATCTGGAACAGGCCGTCTCCGCCGCCCTGCGGGAAGTCAGCGGAACCTACGGTATCGCCGTGCTCTGTGCGGATGAACCGGACAAAATCGTCGTCGCGCGCAAGGGAAGCCCCCTCATCGTCGGCGTCGGAACCGACGAATACGTGGTGGCCTCGGACGCCTCGGCCATCCTGGAACATACCGCCAACGTCGTCTATCTCGACGACAGCGAGATGGCCGTCATCACCTCCGAGGGCATGCGGACGATGACGACATCCAATGTCCCGGTCACCAAGCGAATCGACGAGATCGAGTGGTCCCTCGAACAGATCGCCAAGGGCGGCTACGAACACTTCATGCTCAAGGAAATCTTCGAGCAGCCCGAAATCGTCCGTCAGAGCCTCGCCGGGCGCGTCGACCTCCAGGAAATGTGCATCAACCTCGGCGGTCTCAGCAACGTCTCGCGGGATCTGGCCAAGACGCGCAAAATCATCATCACCGCCTGCGGGACCGCCTGGCATGCGGGCCTGACCGGGGAGTTCATCTTCGAAGACCTGGCCAAGATTCCCACCGAAGTGGAATACGCCAGCGAATTCCGCTACCGCAACCCGATCATCGAAGAGGGCACGGTGGTTATCGTAATCAGCCAGTCCGGCGAGACGGCCGACACGCTGGCGGCCCTTCGCGAAGCCAGGGAAAAAGGCGCCACCTGCCTGGGAATCGTCAACGTCGTCGGCTCGACCATCGCACGCGAGACCGATTCGGGCGTCTACCTCCACGCCGGGCCGGAAATCGGCGTGGCCAGCACCAAGGCCTTCACCTGCCAGGTCATCGTGGAGTTGCTGATGGCCCTGATGATGGGACGCCGGCGCTACATGTCTCAGAACAGCGTGAAACGCTACATCGAATCGTTGATCAAGCTTCCCGACCAGATCGAGTCGGTCCTGGCCCAGGCCGATGCCATCAAAGACATCGCCCAGCATTACGTGGAATTCGACAACTGGCTCTTCCTGGGCCGCGGCTACCAGTACCCCATTGCCCTGGAAGGGGCCCTGAAGCTCAAGGAAATCAGCTACATCCACGCTGAGGGGCTCCCCGCGGCGGAGATGAAGCACGGCCCGATCGCCCTGATCCACGAGGGCATGCCGGTGGTCTTCGTCGCCCCGCGGTGCAGCACGTACGACAAGATCATCAGCAACATCGAGGAAGTCCGCGCCCGCAAGGGCAAGGTCATCGCGGTGGCCACCGAGGGCGACGACCAGATCCACCGCTACGCCGACCACGTGATCTACGTCCCCGACGCTCCGGTGCCCGTTCAGCCAATGCTTACGGTGGTTCCGCTTCAGCTGTTGGCTTACTATGCAGCCGTGGCCAGAGGCTGCAACGTCGACAAACCCCGCAACCTGGCCAAGAGCGTCACGGTGGAGTAGGCTCGGCCCGGGAAAGCCAAAGGGGCAGGGGGAGGGACGTTCAGGGCCCCCGGTCGACTTCGGCCGGGGCGCAGCGGAGGTCTGACGGGGCCCGGTGAGGGCGGCGGCAAAAAAACTCTCTGCCGCAGATGAAAAACCCTTTGACACTATTTCAGCCGGGTTTATAGTAAACGATCTATTTCCGCCAGAGACAGCAATCCTATGGACCAACAAGGAGGGTGTCTCAGCGCGGAGATAGCGACAGGCTGCTGTAGCTCAGTGGTAGAGCGCGTCCTTGGTAAGGACGAGGTCATGGGTTCAACCCCCATCAGCAGCTTCCTTTTACAGACAGGCGTCGCGGATCGACGAATACGCCAGGCTCCTGCCCGGTGCGGAGTTGCATTGGGCCAAAGGGTCGGGAGCGTTTGCGGCCGCCTCAAAACGGCAAACTGAAACACAGCTTGAGAAACTCAGAAAGTCACAATTAGGAGCGTGAAGAATGGCCAAGGAAGAGTTTAAGAGGACAAAGCCCCACGTAAACGTCGGGACCATCGGTCACGTTGACCATGGCAAGACGACCCTGACTGCAGCGATCACCACGGTGCTCGAATCCCAGGGCCTGGCCAAGGCGCGGTCCTACGACGATATCGCAAAGGCCTCGGAATCCCAGGGCCGACGCGACGCAACCAAGATTCTCACCATCGCGACCTCGCACGTCGAGTACGAGACGGCCAACCGGCACTACGCCCACGTGGACTGCCCCGGTCACGCCGACTACGTCAAGAATATGATTACCGGCGCCGCCCAGATGGACGGTGCGATTCTCGTCGTCTCTGCCGCCGACGGCCCGATGCCCCAGACCCGCGAGCACGTGCTGCTGGCCCGTCAGGTCAACGTCCCCCGGCTGGTGGTCTTCCTGAACAAGGTCGACCTGGTCGACGACGAAGAGCTGCTGGACCTGGTGGAGATGGAAGTCCGCGAACTGCTCAGCCAGTACGACTTCGACGGCGACGAGACCCCGGTCATCCGCGGATCGGCCTGGGGCGCGGTGCAGAATCCCGGCGATGCCGAGGCCAGCGCCTGCATCATGGAACTCGTCGAGGCCCTGGACACCCACATCCCGCTGCCCGAGCGTGACGTGGACAAGCCGTTCCTCATGCCCGTCGAAGACGTTTTCTCCATCAAGGGCCGCGGAACCGTCGGCACCGGTCGTATCGAGCGTGGCGTGGTCAAGGTCGGCGAAGAAATCGAAATCGTCGGCCTGGGCGACACCCGCAAGACCACCGTTACCGGCGTGGAAATGTTCAACAAGCTCCTCGACCGGGGCGAAGCGGGCGACAACGTCGGCTGCCTCCTGCGGGGTGTGGAAAAGACCGACCTGGAACGCGGCATGGTCCTGGCCAAGCCCGGCACCATCACCCCGCACCACAAGTTCGAGGGTGAGGTCTACGTGCTGACCAAAGAAGAGGGTGGCCGACAGAACCCGTTCTTCACCGGCTACCGTCCCCAGTTCTACTTCCGGACGACCGACGTGACCGGCACGATCAAGCTGATCGGCGCCGAAATGTGCATGCCCGGCGACAACGTCACCATGGAAGTCGAACTGCTCAATACCTCCGTCGCGATGGAAGAGCAGATGCGTTTCGCCATCCGCGAAGGCGGGCGAACCATCGGTTCCGGCGTCGTAACCAAGATCGTGGAGTAGTGAATCATGGCCAAGTCCAAGGCCAGAGAGTACGTTTGGCTCCAGTGCAACGATTGCTCCCAGTTGAATTACCGTACCAACGTGCGGGTGCAGGGCGGAATGCCCAAGATTCAGCTCAAGAAGTATTGTCCCTCGGAGCAGAAGCACACCATGCACAAGATCAAACGTAAATAAATCGACTGCCCGGACGATCCGGTCGAGGCGCTTCAGGTTCTTCCTGTTCGTGCTTCGGCCGGATCGACCGGCACCTACGGCAGTAGCTCAATTGGCAGAGCAGCGGTCTCCAAAACCGCAGGTTGGGGGTTCGACTCCTCCCTGCCGTGTCGAGCAGCGTGGGACGTTTTCATCCAGACAGACAGGAACCCAAGGTGGCCAACCTCGATATCTACAAACGCACGCAGGGCAAGTACACTCGCTCGCTGACCTTCGTCGGCGTGATGATTCTTGTCGTGGCCGGCGCCTACCAGTTGAGCCGGAAGTTCGCAGGCTATGACTGGTCCGAAGCGGCCTATTTCCGCTTCGGAATCCCCGCTGCGATGGTGTTGATCCTGGCCTTCGTGATGTACTGGCTGGTGAACCGCCCCAAGACCGCAGAGTTCCTCATTGCAACCGAGAACGAAATGAAGAAGGTCTCCTGGTCCAGCCGAAAGGAAATCATCGGCTCGACCAAGGTTGTCATCGTCACGACGTTCCTGATCGCGGCGATACTCTCGGCCGTAGATATCTTTTTTCGGTTGCTCTTTGATTATCTCCTGGCCGGCTGAGAGGACAGATCCAGATGACCCAGCAATGGTACGTTCTCCGCGTCGCGTCGAACAAGGAAGACCAGGTTCGCGAAGCCTTGGATCGCAAGGTCAAGATCGAGGGCCTCGAGGACAAGATCGGGCGGATCCTGGTTCCCACCGAGCGTCGCCCGGCCAAGCAGGCCCGGGGCAAGCAGAAATTCGTGGACCGCAAGATGTACCCGGGCTACGTCTTTATCGAGATGGACCTGGAAGAGGACGGCTCGATCGGTGAAGACGCCTGGTTCCTGATCAAGGAAACCACCGGCGTGGGCGATTTTATCGGTTCGGGCGGCAAGCCCATCCCGATGCCCGTCCAGGACGTCGACAAGATGCTCGCCCAGGTGGAAAAAGCCCAGGACGGCGGACCGGTGGCGTTGGAATTTGCCAAGGGCGACCTGGTGAAGATCAAGGAAGGCGCTTTCGAGAATTTCGAGGGCACCGTTGATGAGGTCTTGCCCGACAAGGGGCTGATTCGCGTGATTGTGACGATTTTCGGCCGGGCCACCCCCGTCGAACTGGAGTACTGGCAGGTCGAGAAGGAATAGAATCCAACCGCGCAGGGCCGGCGGACACCGCCCGTACCTGCGACGTTCCCACGAGGCAGAAACATGGCGAAAGAAGTAGTTGCACAGATCAAGCTCCAGGCACCCGGTGGGCAGGCGACTCCCGCACCGCCGATCGGACCGGCCCTGGGCCAGCACAACGTGAACATCGGGCAGTTCGTCTCCCAGTTCAATGAGCAGACGCGCGACCTGAACGGCATGCCCGTGCCGGTGGTCATCAGCGTCTACGGCGACCGGACTTTCTCCTTCCTGGTCAAGTCCCCCCCGGCCGCGGCCCTGCTCAAGGACGCCGCCGGCGTGGCCAAAGGCTCCGGCGTGCCCAACAAGGAAAAGGTCGCCTCGGTGAGCCCCGAACAGGTTCAGCAGATCGCCGAGAAGAAGATCAACGACCTCAACGCTGCCAGTATCGAGGCCGCCTGCCGGATTATCGAAGGCACGGCCCGTTCCATGGGAATTACCGTCTCGAAGTGACGGACCTCCTTCAACGGTTGAAGGCGCCTGACCACGGGCGAAAGCAGTGGAAGGCTTTGTAGCCGATCGGAGAACCCAATGCCCAAAAAACGCGGCAAACGCTATGTGGAAGCTCGCGAAAAGACCCCCGATGGCAGGCTGCCTCTGGGTGAGGCGGTTTCCGCCCTTAAACAGCTTCCCAGCGGAAAATTCGACAGCACCATCGAACTCTCGATGCACCTGGGAATCGACCCCCGCCAGGCCGACCAGGCCCTTCGCGGCTCGGTCTCGCTTCCCCACGGAATCGGCAAGACGCGGAAGGTCATCGCCTTCTGTGAAGGCGAAGACGTCGAAAAAGCCAAGGCTGCCGGCGCCATCGAGGCCGGAAGCGACGAGCTCATCCAGAAAATCCAGGATGGCTGGACCGACTTCGACGTGGCCATTTCGACGCCCCAGATGATGAAGAACGTCTCACGCCTCGGTCGCGTCCTGGGGCCCCAGGGCAAGATGCCTTCGCCCAAGTCCGGGACGATCGTTCAGGACAACATCGACGAAGCGGTCAAGGAATTCGCAGCCGGCAAGGTCGAGTACCGAAACGACTCGGGCGGAAATCTTCACGTGCCCATCGGCAAGTGGAGCTTCAGCGAAGAACAGATCCTCGAAAACGCAGCGTCGTTCATTCGAATGGTCAAGCGGCTTCGGCCCACGACGACCAAGGGAACCTACATCAAGAAAATCTGCATCAGCGGCACGATGACCCCTTCGGTGGAAATCGACGCGATGAGTGTCTCAACCTAAAGGTGCGTTCATGAGCAAACCGGTCAAACAACTCATCCAGAAAGAATACGTCAGCCGCTTCGAAGGTGTCCAGTCGGTGGCTGTGCTGGACGTGACGGGCATCGACGCCAATACCAATACAAGCATCCGAGCCCGGCTTCGCGAGAAGGAGATCGAGGTCTCCGTGGTCCGCAATTCGCTGGTCCGAAAGGCCTTCAGCCAGGTCGGACTTTCCGACGCCTGTAACCTGATCGACGGGCCCTGTGCCATCGCCTACGGGGCCGATTCCATCGTCACCGTCGTCCGCGAACTGCTGGATATCAAGAAGCAGGCCAAGGCCCTGGACGTCAAGGGCGCGGTGATGGAGGGCAATGTCTTCGCCAAGGAAGACATCGAAACCCTCAGCAAATACCCCACACGCGATGAAGCCATTGCCGACGTTCTGGGTTGTGTCCTTTCCGCCGGTGCCAATGTCGCCGGTTGCCTGACAGGACCCGCCGGCCAGATCGCCGGAATCCTCAAGACCCTGGAAGAAAAACAGCAGGAAGGCTCAGAGGAGTAGACCTGCAAACCCTTTTTTGTCGGCCGCGGATTGGTCCCGACTGCTCGGGATGAAATCAGACCAGCGGGGTTTGGCCTATCAAGCCGACTGAACCTGCAACACGGAGTGTTCGTATCATGACAGAAGAAGCAACCGCTGCGGCGGAGACCAAAGAATTCGACGCGGAAATCAAGGAACTGGGCGACAAGATCTCCGGCCTGACGCTCAAGCAGGCTGTGGATCTCAAGGACTACCTCAAGCAGGAATACGGCATCGAACCCGCCGCCGGCGGCGCGGTGATGATGGCCGGCCCCGCAGGCGATGCCGGCGCCGGCGAGGAAGCCGAAGAAAAGACCAGCTTCAACGTCGTGCTGAAGGAAATCGGCGACAAGAAGATCCAGGTCATCAAGGCCGTCCGCGAGCTGACCAGCCTGGGCCTCAAGGAAGCCAAGGACCTGGTGGAAAGCGCCCCGAAGGAAGTCAAGGAAAACGTTGCCAAGGAAGAGGCCGAAGAGGCCAAAAAGAAACTGGAAGAAGCCGGCGCCACTGCGACGGTGGAATAATTCTTCTACTTGCTGCGAAGAATTGCTATAATTGTGCCTTCGGCCACGCATTACCACGTGGTCGAAGGCGCTGTTATGGTACGTCAACACGCCGACGTGCCCTGTCTGAATCCGCTGCGGCGCAAAGCCTGAATATTGCCGCAGCCATAGTTTGCGCATTCTGACGCGTCGTCTCGCCTGTAACCCAAGCCCTGCCAGCGAGGTCTTAGAATATGTTGAAACCCCAGCGAGTTCGGGACTTTTCGAAAGTCGGCGACTCTGCGCCGGTGCCCAACCTTATTGACCTGCAGACAAGGAGCTACCAACGCTTCCTGCAGAAAGATATGGTTCCCAGCCAGCGCGAGGCCCAGGGCCTCGAAGCCCTGCTCAAGGAAATCTTCCCCATCGTCTCCTATGACGGGACGATGACCCTTGATTACCTCGAATATGAACTCGGCGAGCCCCGCTATACCATGCAGGAATGCCGGGACCTGAGACTCACCTACGGCATGCCCTTCCGAATCCGCTGCCGCCTGAGTCGCAAGGAATCCAAGGACGTCCTGGAAGAGAATATCTACGTCGGCGAAGTGCCCATCATGATCGGCGGCGGAGAGTTCATCATCAACGGGGCCGAACGCGTCATCGTCTCCCAGCTCCACCGAAGCTCCGGTGTCGACTTCACCGTCGAAATGCAGGAGACCGACCGACCCCTCCACGGGGCACGCGTCATCCCCGAACGCGGAAGCTGGATCGAACTGGCCGTGACCAAGAAAGACGCCCTGACGATGCGAATCGATCAGTCGTCGAAGATCTCAGCCACCATGTTCCTTCGCGCGATGGATGAGGAGCTTTCAACCGACGCGGCCATCATCCGCAAGTTCTACCCGACCAAGAACGTTGCCGTTGACAAGCTTCGCCCGCAGATGTACCTGGTCGAGGCCTTCGTGGATCCCGACAGCGGGGAAGAACTCGTCCCGGCCGGCGGGCAGATCGGCGAAGCCCTGACGCGCATCGTTTCCTCCCCGGCCAAGAAGGTCGAGGTCGTCGACAAGGTCAAGGATCCGCTGATCCTCAACACCCTGGCCGAAGATCCCTCCGACAGCCACGAAAACGCGCTGCTTCGGATCTACATGCGTCTTCGCCCGGGCAACCCGCCCCAGATCGAAAAGGCCAAGACGCTCTTCGAAGAGAAGTTCTACGACGAGAACCGCTACCGCCTTGGGCGCGTGGGCCGATTCCGCATCAACCGCAAGTTCCACCAGGACGTGGATGAATCGGTCATGACCCTGCGGGCAGAGGACTTCCTCAATACCCTCAAGTACATCCTGGGCCTGCGCGACGGCAAGGGCGTGGTGGACGATATCGACCACCTCGGCAACCGGCGCGTCCGCACGATCGACGAACTGGCCACCGACGAACTGCGAAAGGGTTTCCTCAAGCTGCGTCGGACCGTCCAGGAACGTATGAGCCTCAAGGACCCCGACGAACTGACCAAGATCGCCGAACTGGTCAACTCCAAGAGCATCTCTTCGAGCATCGATTACTTCTTCGGCCGCGGCGAACTCAGCCAGGTCGTCGACCAGCAGAACCCGCTGGCCCAGTTGGTGCACGAACGTCGCCTCTCGGCCCTGGGCCCCGGCGGCCTGAACCGGAAGCGAGCCGGTTTCGAAGTTCGCGACGTCCACATCAGCCACTACGGCCGAATCTGCCCGATCGAAACGCCCGAAGGCAACAACATCGGGCTCATCAGTTCGATGGGCATCTACGCAGGGGTGGACGAATACGGCTTCATGACGACCCCGTACCGTCGGGTCAAGAGCGGCAAGGCCACCGAAGAATTCGCCGCCCTGCGAGCCGATGAGGAAATGGAAGTGACCCTGGCTCCGCCCGATGCGCTGGAGACTGTCGAAAAGGGCCAGACCCAGCGGCTGCCCGAAGAGCACGTGCTGGCACGTGTCCGCGGTGAGCTGACCATGGTCGACGGCAAGGACGTGGACTACCTGGATATCTCCCCCAAGCAGACGGTGGGTGTCTCGGCCTCGCTGATTCCGTTCCTCGAGCACGACGACGCCAACCGCGCCCTGATGGGCTCGAACATGCAGCGACAGGCCGTGCCGCTGGTCTGCACCGAACCGCCCGTGGTCGCCACGGGAATGGAACGGGCCGTGGCCGCCAACAGCTCGATGGTCGTTCGCGCCCGCAAGGCCGGGGCCGTCACCTATGTCGATTCCGAGCGGATCATCATCGACAACGCCGACGAGTACGTCCTGCGGAAATTCGAAAAACTCAACGAACGCGCCTGCATGAACCAGAAGCCCATCGTGGCCGAGGGCCAGCGCGTCAAGGAAGGGCAGATCATCGCCGATGGTTCGGCTACCCGCAACGGGGAGCTTGCCCTGGGCAGAAACTGCCTCGTCGCCTTCATGCCCTTCGACGGTTTCAACTTCGAAGATGCCATTCTCATCAGCGAGAAGCTCGTCAAGCAGGATGCCTTCACCAGCGTCCACCTGGAAGAGTACGAAGTCGAAATCCGCGAGACCAAGCTGGGACGCGAAGAGTTCACCCGCGACATCCCCAATGTCTCGGAACGCGCCCTGCGGAACCTGGACGAATACGGCGTGGTGCAGATCGGCACGCACGTGGGACCCGGCGATATCCTCGTGGGCAAGGTTTCGCCCAAGTCCAAGTCGGAATTGTCGCCGGAAGAAAAACTCCTGCACGCGATCTTCGGCCGGGCCGGCGAGGACGTCAAGAACGACTCGCTGGAACTGCCCGCCGGAGAAGAGGGCGTCGTGGTCGATACCCGCCGCTTCTCGCGACGGATGCACATGACCGAGGACCAGAAAAAGGCCCTCAAGCAGGAGATGGAAGCCTACCGCAGCTCGATGAACCAACAGGTCGTCAAGGTCTTCCGGATGATGAGCGACGAGATCAACGAGGTACTCGGAACGCCGATGGTTGACCCCAATACCCGCCAGAAGGTCGGCCAGAGCGACATCGAAGAAGTCATCATGGAGCAGGTCGAGAACTTCAACAAGGACTGGATCAAGAGCTCCAACGCCGCGGCCAAGAAGCAGGGCGAAGAGATCTACCGCCGCTACTGGCCTAGAATTCGCGAAATTCAGAAGGAACGCGAGCGCAAGCTCGAACACATGAAGCGCGGCGACGAGCTGCCCTCGGGCGTCCTGGAGATGGTCAAGGTCACCGTGGCTACCAAGCGTCAACTGGGTACCGGCGACAAGATGGCCGGCCGGCACGGAAACAAGGGCGTCATCGCCCGCATCCTGCCCGAAGAGGACATGCCCTTCCTGGACGATGGAACGCCGATCGAACTGTGCCTCAACCCCCTCGGCGTGCCCGGTCGTATGAACCTCGGACAGATCCTCGAGACGCACCTTGGCTGGGCGGCGGCCGTTTTGGGCTTCCAGGCGGTTACCCCGGTCTTCGACGGGGCCAACGAGGAAGAGATTTTCAAGGCCGTCGATGAAGCCAACGCGCACGTTCGCAAACGACGCCAGGACGTCAGCGTCGTCCAGCAGGCCGGCGACAGCCGGGAATTGCTTTCCGAAATGCCCCTGGACGGCAAGATGGTGATCTACGACGGCCGAACCGGCGAAGCGCTGGAGCAGAAAGTCACCGTGGGCTATATCTACATGAACAAGCTCCACCACCTGGTGGACGAGAAGATCCATGCCCGAGCGACCGGCCCGTACTCGCTGATCACGCAGCAGCCTCTGGGCGGCAAGGCCCGCACCGGTGGCCAGCGTTTCGGCGAGATGGAGGTCTGGGGTCTGGAAGCCTACGGCGCCAGCTATACGCTCCAGGAGCTTCTGACCGTCAAGAGCGACGATGTGGAAGGTCGAACCAAGATCTACGAGTCCATGGTCAAGGGCACCAACACCCTCGAAGCGGGCACGCCGGTGAGTTTCGACGTGCTCTGCAACGAACTGCGGGGGCTGGGTCTGAACATTCAACTGGAAAAGAAGCGTCTGCTCTGACGTCGCGTCGTCAGGCATTCGTTGCAGATACGGTCAAATAGGGCCAATACCCCACAAGGGAGCTTCAACCTATGGCAGAAAGTGTATACGACCGGATCAACGACTACGGGTCGGTCAAGATTCTCCTGGCCAGCCCCAACGACATCCGAAGCTGGTCGTTCGGCGAGGTCAAGAAACCCGAAACGATCAACTACCGTACCTACCGTCCGGAAAAGGACGGGCTCTTCTGCGAGCGCATTTTCGGTCCGGAGAAGGACTGGGAGTGCACCTGCGGAAAGTACAAGGGCACCAAGCACAAGGGAATCATCTGCGACCGATGCGGCGTGAAGGTAACCCACTCCCGCGTGCGACGCAAGCGGATGGGGCATATCAACCTCGCCGCTCCGATCGTCCATATCTGGTTCTTCAAGGCGCTGCCCAGCCGACTGGGTACCCTGCTGGATATGAAAACCGCCGACCTGGAGAAGGTCATCCTCTTCCAGGACTACGTGGTAACCGATCCGGGCCAGACGCCCCTGAAGCACAAGCAGCTTCTCAACGAAGAAGAGTACCGCGAGGCCTACAGCAAGTACCGCGATGACTTCACCGCCCAGATGGGCGCCGAAGCCGTCAAGAGCCTCCTGGAGCAACTGGACTTGCCCGCCACGGCCGAGGAACTCCGCGACGGACTCTCCAAGACCTCTTCCAAGCAGAAGATCAAGGACCTGACCAAAAGACTCAAGCTCGTCGAGTCGATCCGCCTCAGCGGCAACCGTCCCGAGTGGATGGTCATGGAAGTCATCCCGGTCATCCCCCCGGATCTGCGCCCGCTGGTCCTGCTGGACAGCGGCAACTTCGCAACCAGCGACCTCAACGATCTCTACCGACGGATCATCAACCGGAACAACCGCCTCAAGAAGCTGATGGACCTCAACGCGCCCGAGGTCATCATCCGCAACGAGAAGCGAATGCTCCAGCAGGCCGTCGACGCGCTGTTCGACAACGGCCGGTGCCGACGCCCTGTCCAGGGCACGGCCAACAGGCCCCTCAAGAGCCTGACCGATATGATCAAGGGCAAGCAGGGACGCTTCCGCGAAAACCTGCTGGGCAAGCGCGTGGACTACTCCGGCCGAAGCGTCATCGTCATCGGTCCGGAACTCCACCTCAACCAGTGCGGCCTGCCCAAGAAGATCGCCCTGGAACTGTTTCAGCCCTTCATCATCCGCAAGCTCAAGGACCGCGGACTGGCCGATACCATCAAGTCGGCCAAGAAGATGCTCGAACGCCGCGACCGCGAGATCTGGGACGTCCTGGAAGAAGTCATCTACCAGCACCCGGTGCTGCTCAACCGCGCTCCCACGCTTCACCGCATGGGCATCCAGGCCTTTGAGCCTGTGCTGGTGGAGGGCAACGCGCTGAAGATCCACCCGCTGGTCTGCAAGGGCTTCAACGCGGACTTCGACGGCGACCAGATGGCCGTCCACCTGCCCCTGTCCGTCGAGGCCCAGGCGGAAAGCCACGTGCTCATGCTGGCGACGAACAATATCTTCTCGCCCGCAAACGGCTCGCCGATGATGGCCCCGTCCCAGGACATCGTGCTGGGCATCTATTATCTCACCAGCGACAAGGGCCGCATGGAAGTCCATCCCAAGCTCCAGCGCTTTCCCTACAAGGGCCGGCAGTATCCGCTCTTCGCCACCAAGGAAGAGCTCATCAGCGCCTACGACCGCAAGATGCTCGGCATGCACGCGCCGGTCCTGCTGCGAGTCGCCAAGGGCAGAGAGATCATCGGCGCCGACGGCTCCACCTTCGCCGAAGAAGGCCGGATCGTTACCACCGCCGGCCGCGCCATCTTCAACGACTACCTGCCCGTAGGCATGCCCTACTACAACTACCCCCTCGGAGCCAAGGGCGCCGGCCGCGTCATCAGCGATACCTACGCCCGCATGGGTCGAGGCCCCACGCTCCAGCTCCTGGACGACATCAAGGAACTGGGCTTCAAGTACTCCACCATCGCCGGGCTGAGCTTCGGTATCACCGATGCGAAAATCCCCGAGGCCAAGGCCACCATTCTCGATAAGGCCCAGGAGCGGGTGGACAAGATCGAAGACGACTACAAGGCCTCGGCCATCACCGAAGGCGAGCGCTACAACCAGATTATCGACGTCTGGATCCACGCCCGCGAAGAGGTCACCCGAAGCCTCATGGTCGCCCTCCAGAACGACAGCCGACAGGACGATCCGGGCTATCTCAACCCGGTTCACCTGATGAGCGACTCGGGTGCCCGAGGCAAGATAGACCAGATCCGCCAGTTGGCCGGTATGCGAGGGCTGATGTCCAAGCCCTCCGGTGAGATCATCGAGACGCCCATCAAAGCCAACTTCCGCGAGGGCCTGACCGTCCTGGAATACTTCTCCTCCACGCACGGTGCCCGAAAGGGTCTGGCCGATACCGCTCTCAAGACGGCTGACTCGGGCTATCTGACGCGAAAGCTCGCCGACGTGGCCCAGAATGTCATCGTCAATGAGATCGACTGCGGCACCCTCCAGGGCGTGCCCAAGTCCGCTATCTACAAGGGCGAACAGGTCGATGTCCCCCTGGGCGAAATCATCGTCGGTCGCGTGGCACGCGAGAACATCGTCAACCCGATTACCGACGAATTGATCATCGCGGAGAATCAGCCCATCGACGCCCAGGCCGGTCAGAAGATCGAGGAACTCGGGCTCGAGACCATCCGCGTCCGCAGTCCGCTGACCTGCGAAAGCCCCCTGGGTGTCTGTGCGACCTGCTACGGAACCGACCTTTCCACCGGCAAGCTGGTGGAAGAGGGCATGGCCGTGGGCATCATCGCCGCCCAGTCCATCGGCGAGCCGGGAACGCAGTTGACCATGCGTACCTTCCACACCGGTGGTGTGGCCACCCGTGCGGTCATGGACAACGAGATCGTCGCCTCCATGCCGGGGCGGATCAAGTTCCACGAGCTCAACGCCGTGGAGACCACGCTTGGCCGAGCCAAGGTTCTGGTCTCCCTCAAACGCAACGGCGAAATCGCTATCCTCGACGACAAGGACCGCGAGCTGGACAAGTTCAAGATTCCCTACGGTGCCCACATCATGATCCGTGAGGACGACAAGGTCAAAGCCGGTCAGAGACTCGTGACCTGGGACCCGCACCGCGTGCCGATCCTGGCAGAGGCCGAAGGTGTCGTCCGTTTCCAGGACATCGAAGAGGGCGAGACGGTCCGAATCGAATCCGACCGGCAGACCCGACGCTACGTCGTCATCGAGCACAAGGGCGAAAAGCACCCGCGTATCGTGATCGAGGACAAGGCCGGCAAGATCCTGGACTTCCACTACCTGCCCGCCAAGGCGCGTATCGAAGTGGAAGAGGGCCAGGAGGTCGTCCCGGGCGATCAGCTCGCCCGTCAGCCTCGGGAAATCACCGGTACCCAGGACATCACCGGAGGCCTGCCGCGTGTGACGGAAATCTTCGAAGCCCGCAAACCCAAGGAACCCGCCGCGATGGCGGAGATTTCAGGCCGCGTGGAGCTTCGAACCGACAAGCGTCGCGGCAAGATGACGGTCATCGTCCGCAGTGAATCGGGCATGGAACGTGAACATCACATTCCGCACGATCGTCACCTGCTGGTTCACACCGGCGATTACGTCGAGGCCGGCGAGCCGCTGACCGAAGGTCCCCTGGTTCCGCACTCGATTCTCTCGATTCGCGGTGAGGAAGCCCTGCAAAGCTACCTCGAAGGCGAGATCCAGAGCGTCTACCGCAGCCAGGGCGTTACGATCAACGACAAGCACATCGAGATCATCCTCTGCCAGATGCTGCGGAAGGTCCGAGTGGATAATGTTGGAGATTCCGACCTTCTTCCCGGAGATGTTGTTGACAAATTCCGCTTCCGTGGTGAAAATAAGCGGCTCGCTGGATCGCTGAAGATCATCGAGCCCGGCGACACGGAGTTCGGTGCCGGGGATATCGTCCCTCGAGAGCAGGTCGAACAGGCCAATATTGAGGTCGAGACCAACGGAGGCGAGCCGGCCAAGACCCGCAGGCCTCGACCGGCTACGGCCCAGACGCTGCTTCTGGGAATCACCAAGGCGTCGCTGCAGTCGGAGAGTTTCCTTTCTGCCGCGAGCTTCCAGGAGAGCACGAAGGTCTTCACCGAAGCGTCGCTGGCAGGCAAGATCGACGATCTTCGCGGGCTGAAGGAAAACGTGATCCTCGGGCACCTGATCCCTGCCGGTACGAGTTTCAAGCCGTACATGGACATGCGGGTCAAGAAGAACGTGGAGTTCGAACTGGCCCCGCCGACGCCCAGCGAAGAACTGACCGACGCGGAAATCACCCAGGCGGTTCAGCAGGCCCTGAGCGGGCAGAGCTGAAAGCCCCGACATAACAGACAAACGCACGAGCGAGATCCTGATAGAGGTATTTCATGCCGACCATTAACCAACTGGTCCGGAAGTCCCGGAAAAAGGTCATCAAGAAAAAGAACAACGTCTCCCTGGATGAGAACCCCCAGAGACGAGGCGTGTGCCTGCTGGTCAAGACCGTCACACCCAAGAAGCCCAACTCCGCCCTGCGGAAGGTGGCCAGGGTTCGGCTGACCAACGGCAAGGAAGTCACCGCATACATTCCGGGTATCGATCACAACCTCCAGGAACACAGCATCGTGCTGGTTCGCGGCGGTCGTGTCCGGGACCTTCCCGGCGTGCGATACCACATCGTCCGGGGCACGCTCGACGCCCTCGGCGTGGACGGACGACGCCAGAGCCGCTCCAAGTACGGAGCCAAGAAACCCAAGTAACGATTTTGCGTCTCACACTCAGCCTGCGAGGCTGAGAGTACTGGACATCCGTAAAGAACGGGCGCACCAGGCGCCCCCGGGAAGGTTGAGAAGGCCCACGGGCCCCGAGGAAACATGGCATACAAGAGATTTACAGCATCGGCCGAGCAGTTGGAGCCGGATCCCAAATACCACTCCAAGCTCCTGAGCAAGTTCGTGAACGTCATGATGTGGGACGGCAAGAAGTACGCCGCCCGCAAAATCGTCTACGGCGCCCTGGAGATCATCGAGAACAAGATCAAGGAAGAGGGTCCCCTGCAGGTCTTCGAACAGGCGATTCAGAACGTCAAGCCGCTGATCGAAGTCCGCTCCAAGCGCGTCGGCGGGGCCAACTACCAGGTCCCCATGCAGGTCAGTTCCAAGCGCGCCCAGTCGCTGGCGTTCCGCTGGATCCGCGATGCCGTCCGCAAGGGCTCGGGGCGCCCGACCTCCCAGAGGATGGCCGCCGAGCTGATGTCCGCCTACCGCAAGGAAGGCACCGCCGTGCAGACCCGGGAGAACGTGCATCGAATGGCCGAGGCCAACAAGGCCTTTGCGCACTTCGCCTGGTAAACGAGCATCCACCGAGCCGCCATACGCTGTGGCGGCTCTTGTTGTCTGTAGTACAACCGGAAACCAAAGACAGAACCCCCGCGGGCAGATGAAACAGCCGCCCGCGACAGACGGCAACCCGCCCGCCCGGCCTTCTTAAGGCCGGGAAAACGGTTCGCGTTCAACCCGGCAGTCGAGTCCCTCGGCCGCCGACCCCGGTCCTGCCAGGGCCGGGGCTTGCCGAAAACCTCGGCGAGATAAAACAACCGGGTCGGCCTGCCAAGCATCCGGCGTTTCCCCGCCCGATGCCAAGGCTGACAGGAGCCCGCACTGCCGGGCCAAGGCGCTCTTACCCCCGCCTTCAGATATGCCCAGGCCCTGCCTGGCGTATCACCATCCATAACAACACCATGGCCAAAGACCTTCACAACCTGCGAAACATCGGCATCGCCGCCCATATCGATGCCGGAAAGACGACCGTCACCGAACGGATCCTCTACTTCGCCGGCCGAACGCACAAGATCGGCGAGGTCCACGATGGCACGGCCGTGATGGATTACCTCACCGAAGAGCAGGAGCGCGGAATCACCATCACCTCCGCCGCTACCACCCTGCTCTGGAAAGACCACCGGATCAACCTGATCGATACCCCAGGCCACGTGGATTTCACCGTGGAAGTCGAACGCAGCCTGCGGGTTCTCGACGGGGCCGTGGCAGTCTTCTGCGGAGTGGGGGGGGTCGAAGCCCAGTCCGAAACGGTCTGGCGCCAGGCCGACCGCTACCACGTACCCAGGCTCTGCTTCGTCAATAAGATGGACCGACTCGGTGCGGATTTCGAAGCGGTCATCCGCGAGATTACCCAGCGACTCCACGGCAACCCCATTCCGCTGCAATTGCCGATGGGCGCTGCCGATGAATTCGTCGGCCAGATCGACCTGCTCACCCGCAAGGCCTACTTCTACGATCCGGAGAAGATCGCAACCTCTCTGCGCATCGAAGACGTCCCCGATACGTACGCCGATGAAGTCGAAATCAACCGCACGCTGCTGATCGAAAAAGCCTGCGAATTCGACGACAAGCTCATGGAGAAGTACCTCGAAGGCGGCGAGTTGGATCTGGATTCCGTCCGGAAAGCCATTCGCAAGGGGACCTGCGACAACAAACTCCAGCCGGTTCTCTGCGGATCGGCCCTGAAGCACATGGGCGTCCGCCCGCTGCTCGATGCCGTACTGGCCTACCTGCCCAGTCCTCCCGAGATGCCGCCGATCAAGGCCCACGCTCCCGACGACCCGGACAAAGAGATCCTGCTGCATCCCGATCCGGAAGCGGACTTCGCCGGGCTGGTCTTCAAGATCACCTCCGACCAGCACGGAGACCTGAACTTCCTGCGGATCTACAGCGGCAGCCTCAAGCCCGGAACCCGGGTGCTCAACGCCACCCAGGAGCGCAAAGAAAATCTCACGCGAATCTGGGAAATGCACGCCAAGCAGCGCATCGCCCGCGAAGAAGCCGTCGCGGGGGATATCGTCGCCGTCGTGGGCCTGAAGAACAGCCTTACCGGCGACACCCTCTGCGATACCAGGGCCCCGGTGCTGCTGGAGAAGCTCAGCTTCCCCGAGCCGGTCATCACCATGTCGATCGAGCCGCGAACCAGCGCCGACAAGGACCGCCTGGCCACCAGCCTGGAAGTGCTCAAACGCGAAGATCCCAGTTTCCGCTACAAACAAGAAGAGGAAACCGGCGAGACGACCATCAGCGGCATGGGCGAGCTGCACCTGGAGATTATCCGCAACAAACTTACCCGCGAGCAGGGCCTGGACGTCCGCGTCGGCAAGCCGCGGGTGTCCTATAAGGAAGCAATCGAATCCACCGCCCAGGCAGAGGGAAGGGTGGAGAGGCAACTGGGAGGTCGAGGCCTCTTTGCCGTGGTCAAACTGAAGCTCGAGCCGGCCGGGGACAGCCAAGAGCCGGTGGATGTGACCTTCGAAGATGCCACCCCCACGGGTACGCTGGAAAAGGAATACGTCCGGGCCGTGCAGGAGGGGGTCCAGGATTCGGTGACCAGCGGCCCACTGGCCGGCTATCCGATGCTCAACGTCAAGGTGACGCTGCTGGATGGCAAGATGCACCCGGACGACAGTTCGGAGGCAGCGTTTGAACAGGCGGCCGGCCTGGCGTTTCACGAAGCGGTACAACAGGCCAAGCCGATCTTCCTCGAGCCGATCATGCTCCTGCAGGTATCGACGCCGGAGGAATATCTCGGCGCGGTAACCGGGGACCTCAACGCCCGGCGTGCGGAGATCCGGAATCTCCAGCAGCGCGGACCTTATCGGGTCCTGGTGGCCGAGGCGCCCCTGGCCGAGATGTTCGGCTACACGACAAAACTTCGCAGCCTCACGCAAGGTCGCGGCACCAGTACGATGCAACCTCATTCGTACGCCCCTGCCCCGGCGCAGGTTGCGGATCGGATATTGCGTTTTGCGTATTGAAACCGCGTGAAAATTCGGTTTTTTTTTGACAGTCGATTGACAACGAAAGCTTTATCAGTATGCTGGGTTGACTCTGCATTTCCAGCAGAGATTTGACCCTCTACCTAGTGAGCGGAGAGCGACCGCGATGGTGCAAGACAGAATACGCATTCGAATGGAAGCATACGACCATCGAGCGTTGGATTCCTCGGCGAAGGAGATTGTAGACCATGCCGAGCGAACGGGCGCGAGAGTTCGAGGCCCGATCCCTCTTCCGACGCGCGTCGAGCGATACACGGTCCTTCGCGGACCCAATATCGACAAGAAGTCGCGTGAGCAGTTCGAGATGCGGACGCACAAGCGGATTATCGATATTTACGAGCCGACCGTTCGAACCGTCGAGGCGTTGAACCGCCTGGTGGTTCCGGCCGGCGTCTTTATCAAGATTAAGGCATAGGTGCGACGATGCGAGTGGGTTTGTTGGGCAAGAAAATCGGCATGACACAGGTCTACGACGAAACCGGCGAGGTTCACGTCGTGACGGTCGTCCAGGCCGGGCCGTGCAACGTCCTCCAGGTCAAGAGCGACCAGAGCGATACCTACAACGCCGTGCAGCTGGGCTTTGACCCGGCCAAGGCGCATCGCGCGACGCAGCCGGCCATCGGACACGCAAAGAAGGCCGGCAGCGGGCCGTGCAAGTTCGTCCGCGAAATCCGCCAGGAAGCAGCCCCCGACGTCGAACCCGGCGCCGTCTGGACCGTGGATGTCTTCGAAGATGTTCGCTTCGTCGACGTCACCGGCACCAGCAAGGGCAAAGGCTTCGCCGGCGGAATGAAACGACACAACTTCAGCGGGCAGTTGGCCACCCACGGTGTCGAACGCAAGCACCGAAGCCCGGGAAGTATCAACGGACACGCGACCAACCTCGGTACCGGCGGCAAGCCCAAAAAGGGCAAGCGAATGGCCGGACACATGGGTGACGAAACCGTCACCACCCGCAACTGCCGCGTCGTCCGTATCGACAAGGAAAACAACCTGCTCCTGATCAAGGGCCCCCTGCCCGGTGCCAAGGGCGGGTATCTCGTGATCAAGAAGAGCAAGACGGCCAAGGCCGCCTCGTAAGCACCCAGGACCACGACCATGCTGGAAGTTCCGGTTTACAATACGTCAGGTGAAAAGATCGACACCCTCCAGGTCGACCCGGCCTTGTTGGGCGACCAGGTCAATGTCTCGCTGCTCAAGCAGGCCATCGTTACCTACCACGCCAACAAAAGGCAGGGAACGGTTGTGACCCGAAGCCGGGGGCTTGTCGAGGGATCGACCCGAAAGCTCTACCGCCAGAAGGGCACCGGCAATGCCCGTCGCGGGCAGATTCGGACCAACGTCATGCGTGGCGGCGGCGTGGCCTTTGGCAAGACCAACCGCGACTTCCGCAAACGCATGCCCAAGCGGATGCGAAAGGCTGCCCTTCACTCGGCCCTGCTGGCCAAGATCATGGGCCAGAGCCTCCTGGTTCTGGATGAGCTGCAGATGGACGCCCCCCGCACCAAGGCCCTTGTCGAAATGCTCAGCAACCTGGGCATCGACAGAAGTTGCCTGCTCGCCCTGGCCCAGCGGGATCATAACGTCTATCTGTCCAGCCGAAACCTCCAGGATCTGACCGTCCGGACCGCCCAGGAGCTCAACGCCTTCGATGTCGCGACCCGGCAGAAACTGATTGTCACCCGCCAGGCCATGGAGCAACTCCTGGCCCAGGAGGTCACAGCGTGAAGAACGAGATCTACAACGTACTTGTCCGCCCGCTGGTTACCGAGAAGGGCACCCACCAGAGCCAGGCACTCAATGCCTACGCCTTTCAGGTGGCGCCCGGGGCCAATAAGGCCCAGATCAAGCAGGCCGTCGAGAAAATCTATAACGTCAAGGTCCTGGACGTTCGTACCGCCAACCGGAAGGGCAAACCCCGCCGGACCGGGCGAATGATGGGAAAAACCCCTCACTGGAAAAAGGCAGTGGTCGTCCTCCACGAGGACTACCACATCGACCTGTTCTAAATAGACAGACTGCGGAACCGACCCATGGCAATCAAGGTACACAAGAGAACCACAAACGGACGGCGGAATTCGTCGGTCAATACGCACGATGCGGTGACCCGGACGCAGCCGGAAAAGTCCCTCTTGCGGACGCTCAAGAAAAACGGCGGCCGCAACCACACCGGCAAAATCACCTGCCGGCACCGTGGAGGCGGCAACAAACGCAAATACCGCATGATCGACTTCAAGCGGGACAAGGACGGGATGGACGCCCAGGTCCAGGCCATCGAGTACGATCCCAACCGGTCCTGCCACATCGCCCTGCTGGAGTACGAAGACGGCGAGAAGCGCTACATCCTGGCTCCGGTGGGCCTCAAGGTCGGCCAGAGCGTCCGCTCCGGCGAAGATGCCGAGCCGCGCCTGGGCAACACGCTGAGCCTGGCTCGCGTGCCGATGGGCATGGAAATCCACAACGTGGAGATGACCCCCGGCAAGGGCGGCCAACTTGCCCGCACGGCCGGAGGCTCGGCCCGGGTGGCAGCTCGCGAAGGCAAGATGGCCACGCTGATCCTGCCCTCGGGCGAGATGCGAATGGTTTCGATTCAGTGCCGTGCGACCATCGGTCAGGTCGGCAATGTCGAGCACCAGGGCGTCCGCGTCGGCAAGGCCGGTCGCAAACGCCACATGGGTCGCAGGCCCCACGTCCGCGGCTCGGCCATGAACCCCGTCGCCCACCCGATGGGCGGTGGCGAAGGCAGGCGCAGCGGCGGACGCCATCCGGTCAGTCCGACCGGCAAGCTGTCCAAGGGCGGCAAGACCCGCAAGCGCAGCAAGCAGTCCAACAAGTACATCCTCCGGCGTCGCCGCAACAAACGCGCCGGCCAGCTGGTTCTGTAGAAAAGGCAGCCTGAGACTATGACACGCAGCGCGAAAAAAGGCCCCTTCGTCGATGAAAAGCTCTTCCGAAAGGTCGAGCGGGCCGAGCAGTCCGGCAGCCGTGAGCCCATTAAAACCTGGGCCCGCGCCTGTACGATCGTCCCCGAATTCATCGGATACACCTTCCTGGTCCACAACGGTAAGGCCTTCAACAAGGTGTATATCACAGAAGACATGGTAGGCCATAAGCTCGGAGAGTTCAGCATTACCCGAACCTTCCGAGGCCACATGGGTGGTCGAAGGTAAGCCAAGACATTCGGAGCCCGGAGAAGCCAGAGATGCCCTGGAAGTCAACACACAAATACGCTCGAATCAGCCCCCGCAAGGCACGGTTGATCCTGGACATGATCCGCGGCGCGGATGTCAGCGAAGCCTTGGACATCCTCCGCTTTACGCCCAACAGGGCGGCGGGCATGATCAGCAAGGTCCTGACCAGCGCGGTATCCAACGCCAACGAAGCCGACGCGAATCCGGACCGACTGTTCGTCAGCCAGTGTCATGTCAACGAGGGCCCGACCATGCGTCGGATCCGCCCCAAGGACCGTGGACGGGCACACCTGATTCGTAAACGAACCAGCCACATTGTCGTCGAGGTCGACGAGGACTAACAGCGAGATACGCCTTATGGGTCAAAAAGTATCACCAACCGGATTTCGAACAGGTGTCACCATCGGCTGGAAAAGCCGCTGGTTCGCCCCCAAGAGCAACTTCGGCGAATTTCTCGTGGAAGACGAGAAGATTCGCCGCTTCGTGGACAACAAGCTCAACCGCCAGCCTCCTTTTGCTGCCATCAGCCAGATCGAGATCGAGCGGACCCGCGAAGAGGTGAAGATCATCCTTCGCACGGCCCGTCCGGGACTGGTGATCGGCCCCAAGGGTGCCGAGGTCGAGAAGCTCAAGGAAAGCCTTGAAGATCTCACCGACCGGCGCGTGAACATCAACATCCTCGAGGTCAAGAACCCCGACCTGGATGCCAAACTGATTGCCGAAGGCATCAGCGAGCAGCTCAAGCGGCGTTCGAGCTTTCGACGCACGATGAAGCAGCGGGCCGAGTCGGCCATGCAGGCCGGTGCCAAGGGCGTCAAGATCACCATTGCCGGACGCCTGGGCGGTGCGGAGATGAGCCGAAGCGAAACCACGCTTCTGGGCTCGATTCCGCTGCACACCCTCGAGGCCGACGTGGACTACGGCTTCGTGCCCTGCTACACGACCTACGGCACGATCGGCGTGAAGGTCTGGCTGTACCGAGGCCTCTTCGGACATCAGCAGGAAGAAGAGACCGGCCCGGCCGACCTGGCCATGACGCGGGGCCGGCGTCGAAGAGAAGGCGGACGCGGTGGAGGCGGCAGAGGTCGCAGAGGCCGACGGGATTCCACTGCCCAGGCCCCGCCGGTTCGACCCGGTGGCAGCCGACTTGGTGCGGTCCGCAAGGCCCAGCAGGAACCCAGCCAGGCAGAGGAAGAACCCCAGCCCAAGGCACAGGACGAACAGGCGCCCAAGCCCGAGGCTCCCGCCGGCGACAGTGAGCCCCAGAACAACGATAACCCCCAAGCCTCCTCCGGCAACGACGAGAGCTGAAGAGACTGAGGACCATCGACCATGCCTTTGATGCCCAAAAGAGTCAAGCACCGCAAGCAGCAGCGCGGCAAGATCCGCGGCAATGCCACGCGGGGCAATTACGTTGCCTTTGGCGACTACGGTCTGCAGGCGATGGAGCCCGGGTGGATCTCGGGTCGCCAGATCGAGGCAGGCCGCGTCTCCGCGACGCACTTTCTGCACCGCGTGGGACGCGTGTACATTCGGATCTTCCCGGACAAGCCGGTCAGCTCCAAGCCTTTGGAAGTTCGAATGGGCAAGGGCAAAGGCGAGACGGACCGCTGGGTAGCGGTCATCAAGCCGGGCACCGTTCTGTTCGAGATCGGCGGCGTGGAGGAAGCCACGGCCAAGGACGCGTTCCGGCGGGTGGCCAACAAGATGCCCGTCCGATGCCGGATGGTTCACCGGTACCACGGTTGATCAAGGCGCAGAGGAAATCATGAAGATTGACGAAATTCGCCAACTGAGCGACGAAGAACTTCAACTGGAACTGGATCGACTCCACCAGCACGTGTTCGATCTTCGCAGCCAGTCGGTAACGGAAAAGCTCGAAGATACTTCCCTGGTCACCAAGGCCCGGCGCGACATTGCCCGGTTCAAGACGGTGATTCGCCAGCGAGAACTCGCTACCCAGGAAACAAAGTAAAGAACGGCGCGTGAGAACGAGATGACAGAACAGGCCCAGAACGAAAAGACGACTGTCCACGGTGCGAGAGTCGGGACGGTAGTCCGGCGCAGCGGCGACAAGACCATCAAGGTCCAGCTCATGACGCTGGTCAAGCACCCGATTTACGGCAAGTACATCCGCCGCCGCAGCCAGTATGCGGTGCATGATCCGGGCAATGAGGCCCGCGTGGGCGACCAGGTGGAGATCATCCCCTGTCGGCGGATCAGCAAGAACAAGTCCTGGAGGCTGACGCGAATCGTCCGGCCTGCCCAGGTACGCGAATAAACTTCCAGCCATTGGATGAGGTAGAGCGGTGATTCAGCAGGAAACACGCTTGAATGTTGCGGACAACACCGGCGCCCGGGTGGTGGGATGCATCCGGGTCCTGGGCGGTTCGACACGGAAGCAGGGCCACACCCGGCGTACGGCCAGCCTGGGCGACGTGATCATCTGCTCGGTCAAGAAGTCGCTGCCCGGCAGCGACGTCAAGGCCGGCGACGTGGTACGCTGTGTGATCGTCCGGGCGGGCTATCCCGTCCGCCGCAAGGACGGCAGCTACGTACGTTTCGACAGCAACGCGGTCGTGATTATCGACGACAACGGTAACCCTCGAGGGACCCGCATCTTCGGTGCGGTGGCCCGCGAGCTGCGGGAAAAGAATTTCATGAAGATCGTCTCCCTGGCTTCGGAGGTCGTATAACCATGGCACGACACGTCAAGAAAGGCGACCTGGTGATGGTCATCGCCGGGGAAAGTCGCGGAATGACCGGTGAAGTATTGGCCGTGATGCCCGACCAGGACAAAGTGCTGGTCCAGGGCGTAAACCGTGTGTACCGCCACCTGAGGCCCAGCCGGCAGCACCCCCAGGGCGGGCGGATCCAGAAGGAGATGCCGATTCACATCTCCAACGTCCAACCCGTGGATCGCAAGACGAATCAACCCACCCGTGTGGGTTTCCGGATCAACGAAGACGGCACGAAGGAACGCATCGCCAAGAAGTCCGGCGAGTCCCTCGGGCAAGTCACCAACGCAGAGAAGTAGGTGAAGCCAAATGGCACCCAGGCTCCAGGAACAATACCAAAGCGACATTGTGGGTCAGTTGAAAGAGCGTTTCGACTACACCAACCCCTACGCTGTGCCTCGGCTCAAGAAGATCACCATCTCCATGGGAATTGGTGACGCCGAAGACGAGTCGGCCAAGTTCGAGACCGCCATCAAGCACCTGACCCAGATCGCCGGCCAGAAGCCCCAGATCTGCCGGGCCAAGAAGAGCGTCTCGAACTTCAAACTCCGCGCCGGCAGCCAGGTGGGCCTCAAGGTCACCCTCCGGCGCGTGCGGATGTGGGAGTTTCTCGATCGCCTGATCTCCCTGGCCGTGCCGCGCGTCAAGGACTTCCGCGGACTGGATCCCTCCAGCTTTGACGGACGTGGCAACTACAACATGGGCCTCGACGAGCAGACGGTTTTCCCGGAGATCGACGCGACCAACATCAGCCACACCCTCGGAATGAATATTTCGTTTACCACCAGCGCAAAGACGGACGAGGAGGCCCGCGAGCTGCTTACGCTCCTGGGCATGCCGTACCGTCGCGAACAATAACAGGAAGGCGCACGATGGCCACCAAAGCCCTTATCGCCAAAGCCCAGCGAAAGCCGAAGTTTTCAACGCGGACGATCCGCCGTTGCCAGCTTTGCGGCCGACCCAGGGCGGTGTATCGCAAATTCAACGTCTGCCGTATCTGTCTTCGGAACCTCGCCAATGAAGGCAAGATTCCGGGCATGAAGAAGGCCAGTTGGTAGAAGGAATTGCAACCATGAGTCTTTCGGACCCCATTGCCGACATGTTGACCCGGATTCGCAATGCCCTGCGGACCAAGCACGAGACCGTCAACGTCCGTGCCTCGAAGATCTGCGAGGGCGTAGCCCGCGTGCTTCAGGAAGAGGGCTACATCTGCGAATACAAGCGTGTCGACGACAATAAACAGGGCATCCTTCGCCTGTACCTTAAATATGGCCCGACCGGTGAAGAGGTAATCACCGATATCGAGCGTGTCAGCAAACCAGGCTGCCGCGTCTACCGAGGCGTGGAAGACCTGCCCCGGGTCATGGAAGGACTGGGAATCAGCGTGGTCTCCACCTCCCAGGGCGTATTGTCCGACCGTCAGTGCCGCGAAAAAACCGTTGGCGGCGAAGTCCTCTGCACCGTGTGCTGAGGGAGGAAATTATGTCTCGTATCGGCAAAGCACCCGTTGAAATTCCCTCCGGCGTGAAGGTGACGATCCAGGATCGCACCATCAACGTGGAGGGCCCGGTAGGCAAACTCAGTTGGACGCATCGGCCCGAAATCCAGGTCGAAATGGACGACTCGGGCAAGCAGGTCATCTGCACCCGAAGCGACGAGGAGCGTCTGAGCCGAAGCCTGCATGGCCTGACGCGAAGCCTGATATCCAACATGGTCGAAGGTTGCTCCAAGGGCTTCAGCAAGGAGCTGGAGATCTACGGCGTGGGCTTTACGGCAAATGTTCAGGGCAAGACGCTGAACATCACCTGCGGCCTGAGCCATCCGGCCTTGTTTGAAATCCCCGCCGGGATCGACGTGGACGTCCAGGTCAACCAGGCCCGCCGCGACGACGCCCCTGCCCGGTTCACCATCAAAGGTGCCGACAAGCAGGCGGTGGGGCAACTGGCCGCGAGAATCCGCAAGACGCGTCCTCCCGAGCCGTACCTGGGCAAGGGAATCCGTTACGCCGGCGAGCGTGTCCGCCGCAAGGCAGGCAAGGCCTTCGCCGGTGCCGGCAGCAAGTAATCCTCTCAGGGCGAATCACGCAAGAGCAAGAGCGATATGAAGTCGACGATGAAAAAACAGTTCAGGCGGTTGCGACGCAAACGTCGTGTCCGCAAGAAGATCACCGGAACCAACGATCGGCCTCGCCTGAGCGTCTTCCGAAGCCATCGCAATATCTATGCCCAGCTCATTGACGACACGGCCGGCCGAACGCTGGTCGCCGCCAGCAGCATGGAGGCCCCCGTGGCCGGCCAGCTGGAAGGCGCCGCGGGAAACTGCGTAGCGGCCAAGGCGGTGGGCAAGGCATTGGCGGAAAAGGCCAATGAAGCAGGCATCAAGAAGGCGGTCTTCGATCGCAACGGCTACCCATACCATGGTCGGGTCAAAGACCTGGCCGAGGCTGCCCGCCAGGGCGGCCTGGAGTTCTAAAGACAGGAGCTGCGAACGTGGCTAGGCAAAGAGGTAGAGGTCGAGCGGGCTTCGACGATAACAGCCCCTTCGAAGACAATGTGATCCAGATTTACCGATGTTCCAAGGTCGTCAAGGGCGGCCGGCGGTTCAGCTTCGCGGCCCTGGTGGTCGTGGGGGACCGCAACGGCAAGGTCGGTATCGGGTATGGAAAAGCCAATGAGGTTTCGCTGGCCGTGGAAAAGGGCATCAGTGAAGCCCGCAAGTCGCTGGTGGATATCAGCCTGCGTGGCTCGACGATTCCCCACCCGGTCAAGGGCACCAGCGGCGCTTCGGAAGTGCTGCTGATCCCCGCTTCGCCGGGTACCGGTGTCATCGCCGGCAAGAAACTCGCGCCCCTGCTTCACCTGGGCGGAGTGGCCGACGTGCTCACCAAGGCCCATGGATCGACCAATCCCAAGAACATGCTCAAGGCAGGTATGAATGCCTTGGCCAAACTCCGCTCCCGCCAACGAGTGCAGGAGCTGAGGGGAGTGACCATCGAATGAACCTCGACGATATTCTTTCACAGGCCGGCAAATACAAGAAACGCAAACGCGTGGGTCGCGGCAGCGGCTCGGGCATGGGCAAGACCAGTGGCCGGGGCCACAAGGGCGCCGGTTCGCGCGCCGGTGCCTCCGCCCGCTACGGCTTTGAAGGCGGACAGAACCCCGCCATCGCCCGACTGCCCAAACGCGGATTCAACAATGCCCGCTTCAAGAATTCCTTTCAGGTGGTCAACCTGGACTCGCTGGAAGCCTTCGAAGAGGGGGCGACCGTCGATGCCGAGGCCCTGGTAGAGGCCCGGCTGATTCGCGATGTTGACAAGCCGGTCAAGATTCTGGGCAATGGACAGATCGACCGAAAGCTGACCGTGGTGGCCAACAAGTTCTCCCAGGCCGCCGCCAAGAAGATCGAAGACGCCGGAGGGCAGGCGAAAGTCGTCTGAGGCCGCCGTCTTGACGGGCCCACACGAAGGAACCGCGTAGAATGAGATTCCGCATTTTCCAAATTGCTGCTGGTGTCGTCATGGGAGCCCTGGCTCTCTACGTCATCCTGACCAGCATCTTCGCACTGACGGAGTTGGCTGGGCAGATGTCACAAGGGACTGCCGCGCTGGCCGAAATGCTTGGCCCGAGCTTCCAGCTCGTACTGGGTCTGGCGATTCTCGGGCTCTACTACTACAGCTTCATCGCCCCGACAGGAATCCACCGGATCTTCGAGAATATCTTCGCCGTTCCCGAACTGCTCAAGAAGATCGCCTTTACCCTCGGACTGCTGTGCATCTACCGCATCGGGTTCCACCTTCCTCTGCCCGGTATCGACCCCAACGCGGTCTCGCGCCAACTGGGCGGCTCGGACAACATCTTCGGAGAGGCCCTGCAATATCTGTCGATCTTCTCCGGCGGTAACCTCCAGCAGTCCACGTTCTTCGGGCTGGGGATCATGCCGTACATCTCGGCCTCGATTATCATGCAATTGCTGACCACCGTGGTTCCTTCCCTGGAGAAGCTTCAGAAGGAAGGCCCGGCCGGTCAGAAGAAGATTCAGGAAATCACACGATACGTTACCGTCGGCCTGTGCCTGGTACAGTCCTACGTGTATGTGCAGTGGCTCACCGGCGGGGGGGACCTGGTCTATCCCGAGTACCGCGGAACCTTTTTGGTTACCGTGATGGGTATGGTGGGTCTGACGACCGGAACGGTCTTTTTGATGTGGCTGGGTGAGCAGATCGACGAGTACGGCATCGGCAACGGGATCAGCCTGCTGATCATGGCCGGCATCGTGGTCCGGCTGCCCTTCGCGATCATGGAAGTAGCCGACCGTGCAACCCTGGGCCTGACCGGCACGGGCGGGGCCGACGACATCGGCCTGCTCAAGATCCTCTTCCTGGCCGGCGGATTCGTCTTTGTCGTAGCCGGTGCGATCCTCATCACCCAGGGCCAGCGGCGAATCCCGATTCAGCAGGCCAAGCAGGTGCGAGGCCGACGCATGACCGCAGGCGGGCGCCATTACCTGCCCCTGCGTGTCAATCACGGCGGCGTGATGCCGATCATCTTCGCCTCGTCGCTGATGATCTTCCCGGCCATGCTTTTCGGCTGGCTCAACCGCTCGTTCATGTGGGACGGCTGGCGGACGTTGGCCTCCCAGTTCCGCACCGGTGCCTACCTGCACACGCTCAGTTATGTGGCCCTGATCTTCTTCTTCGCCTACTTCTGGACAACGGTCCAGTTCCGCCCCAAGGACATGGCCGATCAGCTTCGAGACTATGGACACTTTATCCGTGGCCTCCGGCCGGGACGCAGGACGGCTGAATACCTCGAGCGTGTCATGGAACGGATCACCTATTGCGGAGCGGCCTTTTTGGCGGTGATCGCGGTCTTGCCGATGGTCATCAGTTCGGCGATGGACATACCCTTCAGCATCTCGGCCTTTTTGGGCGGCACGGGCCTGCTGATCGTGATCAGCGTGACTCTGGACCTGGTCCAGCGGATCGAAGCGAACCTGGTCATGCGTAACTATGGTGGATTCCTGGGCGGCAGTTCCAGGATCAAGGGAGCATACCGTTGAAAATCATTCTGATGGGCCCCCCCGGAGCCGGCAAAGGTACGCAGGCTCAGCGGGTCAGTGACAAGTTCAATATGACGCACCTGTCCAGTGGCGATATCTTCCGGGCCGAGAAGGCCTCGGGTTCCGATCTGGGCGAGAAGATGGCCCAGTACATGGACGCGGGGCAACTGGTCCCGGACGAGATCGTCGTGCAAGTGATGGCCAAAGCGATTCGGGAGACCCCCGGCGACGGCCTGATGCTCGACGGCTTCCCGCGGACGGTCCCCCAGGCCAAAGCCCTGGACGAGCAGTTGAGCAAAGACGGCCTGTCGATGGACGCTGCGGTGGTGATCGTTGTTCCCGACGATCAGATCGTCGAGCGGATCACGGGCCGACGCTCCTGCCCCGAGTGTGGCAAGGTCTACCACGTAAAGTACATGCCGCCCAAGGAAGACAACAAGTGCGACGTGGACGGCGCGACGCTGACCCAGCGCAGCGACGATACCGAAAGCGTTGTCCGCCAGCGCCTGGCGACCTACCACGCCCAGACGCAGCCGGTGATAGGATACTACCAGGATAACGACGCGGTAAAGGTGATCGAAGTCGATGGCTCGCCGAGCCCCGACGTGGTGACCGAGTCGATGGTCGCTTCGCTCAAGTCGCTGGAAAACTGACAGACGCCTGGAGCTTCGGTGGCGATTAATCTGAGAAATCCGCAGCAGATTGAACAGATGCGTCAGGCCGGCCGTGTGGTTCGAAAAGTACTAAGCGCCCTGAGTGAAAGCATCCAGCCGGGCGTCAGCACGCTGGAGTTGGACGCCCAGGCCGAACGAATTTGTTTGCAGGAAGGGGCCCGATGCCTGTTTAAAGGCGTTCCGGGCCATGGCAAGGCCGGACCCTTCCCCGGCAATATATGTGCCTCGATCAACGAGGAAATCGTACATGGGATTCCCCGCCCGGACCGGAAGGTTCAGGACGGAGACATCCTGAGTGTGGATTTCGGCGTGGAGCTGGCCGGCTGGTGCGGCGATGCAGCAGAGACGTTTGTCGTCGGCCAGGTCGACGAGCGAACGCGGAAGTTGGTCAAGGTGACCAAAGATACGCTGGACCTTGCGATTCGGATGTGCCGCCCCGGCATCGGATGGAGCGAAATTGCTTCGGCGATGCAGGAGAACGTGGAATCGCAGGGCTTTTCGGTGGTTCGCGAGTTCGTGGGCCACGGAATCGGCAAAAAGATGCACGAGGATCCGAAGATTCCCAACTGGTTGTCTCCGGATCTCAAGAGGCGGGAGATTGCTCTCCGGCCTGGAATGGTTTTGGCGATCGAACCGATGGTGAACCGGGGCTCGCACGCAGCGGCCTACGGACCCGACGGTTGGACGATAGTGACAAGAGATTCCCAGCCGTCGGCGCATTTTGAGCAGACGGTTGCGATAACCCAGGACGGTTGTACCGTCCTTACCGCTGAAGAATAGGCGCTTGCGAGCGTCAGCGACGCAGAAACAGGTGATGAGATGAAAGTACGATCCAGCGTCCGACGGATATGCGAGAACTGCAAGATCATTCGACGCAAGGGCGTTGTGCGGGTTATCTGCACGAACCCGAAACACAAGCAGCGTCAGGGCTGACCGGCGCAGAAGGAGAATTGAACTATGCCACGTGTCGCGGGTGTAGCCATACCGGACGACAAACAGATCCGCATTTCATTGCGGTATATTCACGGCATTGGCCCGAAGAAGGCTGACGAGATCTGCCGGAAGGTAGACCTGGAGCCCACTCGAAAGGCCAAGGAACTGACCGAAGAAGAACTGGCGCGGATCGCCGGCGTGCTCGACAACGAGTACGTCATCGAAGGTGCCCTGCGTCGACAGGTGCAGCAGAACATTGCTCGCCTGCGTGATATCAGCTCGTACCGAGGTTTGCGACACCGTCGCGGGCTGCCGGTACGGGGACAGCGAACCCGAACCAACGCCCGGACCCGCAAGGGCCCGCGCAAGACCGTCGCCGGCAAGAAGTCCGTCAAGGAGATGCGCTAAGCCATGGCCCAGTCGAGACGAACGCGAAGAGTCAAGCGAACCGTTTCCCGGGGGATCGTCCACGTCAAGGCGACCTTCAACAACACGCTGATTACGATTACCGACATGAACGGCGAGGTGATCTGCTCCTCGTCGGCCGGCAGCGTCGGCGGCTTCAAGGGCTCGCGAAAGAGCACGCCTTTTGCCGCGGGTGTCGCCGCGGAAGACGCCGCGGGCAAAGCCAAGAAAATGGGCATGGTGGAAGTCGAGGTCCGAGTCAAGGGCCCGGGCAGCGGGCGTGAAAACGCCGTCTCCGCTCTTCAGTCGGCCGGGTTGAAGATCCTGTCGATCGAAGATGTCACACCGATTCCGCACAACGGCTGCCGCCCGCGAAAGAAACGCCGGGTCTAAACCCCAACCCACAGGAGAACGAGACAGATATGGGACGTTATACCGGACCCACAGACAGGCTCTCCCGCCGAGAAGGCGTGAACCTTATGCTCAAGGGCGCCCGCGCCGAGAGCGGCAAGCTCGAGAGGCGCCTGGGCAACCCGCCCGGGATGCACCCGTGGCGAAGAGGACGCGGCAGTGAATACGGTCACCGCCTGCGCGAAAAACAGAAACTCAAGCGATACTACGGCGTACGCGAAAAGCAGTTCCGCAAGTATTTCACGATGTCCGAGAGAACCCGAGGCAACACCGGCGATGCACTGCTGGTGATCCTCGAACGTCGCCTGGACAACGTGGTCTACAAGCTCGGATTTGCCGAGTCGCGACCCGCGGCCAGGCAGACCGTCGCCCATGGCCACATCTACGTCAACGGGCGCCGCTGCAACATTGCCAGTTACCTGGTCCAGGTCGGTGACGTGATCTCCGTGAAACCTTCGGAGAAGTCCAAAAACCTGATCCGCACCAGGCTGGAAGAGCTGGGCGATCCGCATTTGCAGAGCTGGTTGAACCTGGATATGCCCAAACTCCAGGCGAATATCAATGCGATGCCGACTCCCGAAGACGTCATGCTGCCGATCGAGATCCAGTTGATCCTGGAAATCTGCAGCCGCTAGAAGCCCCAAGCGCTTACAAACAAAACTCTACCCAACAGGATGGGAGGCAAAGGTCGATGCGAATCAGGTGGCGTGGCCTAGAATTGCCCACACGGGTTGTCAACGACGAAGACGTTTCAACCCCGACGTACGGAAAATTTGCCGTCGAACCCTTCGAAAGAGGATTCGGCACCACGGTCGGTAATGCGCTGCGGCGCATCCTTCTTAGCAGCCTTGAAGGGGCTGCGGTGACCCAGGTCAAACTGGCCGGGGCCGACCACGAGTTTACCTCCTTGCCCGGTGTTCTGGAGGACGTAGCCGATATCGTCCTGAACATCAAGCAACTGGTGCTCAAGTCTCACAGCGACGAACCGAAGGTCCTGCACCTGCACAGCGATGCGAAGGGCCCGGTGACGGCCGGCATGATCGATGCCGATCCGTCCATCGAGATCATCAACGAAGACCTGGTCATCGCAACGCTGACCGACGACGTGGCGTTCGACCTGGAAATGACCGTCCAGACCGGGCGGGGCTTCGTGCCCGCCGATGAACTGGTCGACCCCGAGGAAGACCAGGAAGTCGGCGTGATTCAGACCGATGCGGCTTTTTCCCCGGTCACCCGCGTTCGATACGGAACCGAGAATACCCGCGTCGGGCAGAAGACCAACTACGATCGGCTGCTCCTGGAGGTCTGGACCAACGGGACGCTCACCCCGGAGATGGCGGTCGTGGAAGCGGCCAAGATCCTCCGCAAGCACCTCAACCCGTTCGTGCAGTATTTCGAACTGGGCGAGCAGATTGTGGAGACCAGCACGGCCATCGAGGAAGAGGAAGTGGACCAGGAGCTCCAGAACAAGCTGGACATGAGCGTCCAGGAGCTGGATCTTTCGGTTCGGGCCAACAACTGCCTCGAATCGGCCAAGGTCGAGACCGTCGGACAACTTGTACAGTATCAGGAATCGGACCTGTTGAAGATCCGCAGCTTTGGCAAGACCTCTCTGCGGGAGGTGAAGCGCAAGCTGACGGATCTGGGCCTGTCGCTGGGCATGAAAGTGCCGATGTCCAGCCCGGAACCGGCCCAGATCGAAAGCTGAGACCCGCGGCACCGCGAACTTTGATTACAGGAAGTGAATTGATATGCGTCACCGGATAGCCAAACGACATCTGGGGCGGACGCCCAGCCACCGAAAGGCGATGTACCGCAACATGGCGGCTTCGCTGATCGAACACGGGGCGGTGGTTACCACCGAACCCAAGGCCAAGGAAGTCCGCCGATTTGTGGAGAAGCTCATCACCACCGCCAAGAAGGGCACCCTCCACGCTCGCAGACTGGCGATTTCCATGGTCGGAAACCGGGAGATCTTCCCGGAAGACGAAGCCGACGCTTCGGATCGCCGCGTGACCGTCATCACCAAGCTCTTCGACGAGATCGCTCCGCGCTATGCCGGCAGACCCGGGGGCTATACCCGGATCATCCGCATGGGCGAAACGCGAATCGGCGATTCCGGTGAAAAGGTCATGCTCCAGTTGATCACCGAAGAAGGAGAGGCCGAGGGCGAAGGTTCAGGCCGACGGCGATCCCGTCGCCGCAAACGCGCCCAGAAGCGATACGCCATGGCCGGACAGGGCGCGGGTCGCTCCGGGTCGGGCACCCAGCGGGCCAAACCAGAACAGGAAGAATCTCCTGCCCAGGCCCAGGACGAAGCCCAGGAGCCCCAGGAAGATCAGCCGGAGCCGGCAGAAGAACCCAAGGTGGAAGACGCCCAGGCTGAGGCGACCGAGGATCAGCAAGAGGACTCGCAGGATTCCTCCACCCAAGAGGAAGACAAGCAGGCCTGATCCGCGAACAACGCGAAAACCAGGTTTCCAATCGCAGCCCGTGGGTCCTTCCCGCGGGCTGCTCCAGTTACAGCCAACCCAGGAGCCCCCATGTTCCAGAACGACTGCATTTTCTGCAAGATCGTGGCCGGTGATATCCCCGCCCACAAGGTATACGAAGACGAGCATTGTCTGGCCTTTCTGGACATCCACCCCCTCGCCCGAGGCCACGTCCTGCTGATCCCCAAGGCCCATGTCCGGACGATGGATGAACTGTCTCCCATGCAGGCCGGGCATGTCCTGTCCAACCTTCCCGGGCTGGTCAAATCGGTCTCCAGGGCAGTCGAGGCCGAGGGAGTCAACATCCTTCAGAACAACGGCAAGGCCGCCCATCAGGAGATCATGCACGTCCACGTGCACATCATCCCTCGGACCAGCGGGGATGCGTGGCAGTTCAACTGGCCTGCGATGGAATCGGCCTATTCCCAGGATCAGGCGGAAGAATTGGCCCGGAAGATCCGCGAGGGACAGTAGTCGCCTTGGCAAGGGGCGGGAGAGTCGCTGAGACAGGTGCAAAGGCCTCGGCCGGCTGGTGGGCAGGTCAGGCGTTCTGCTCCTGCTCGTTGGCCAGGCGGTAGCCGATCCCGCGTACAGTGCGAATGAAGTTGCGGGCTTTGCCGAGTTTCCGCCGCAATGCGGCCATGTGAACGTCAATGGTCCGGTCGGTGACGACGGCATTGACGCCCAGGGCCTGATCGATCAACTGGTTTCGGCTCAGGACGCGTCCCTTGGCTGAGACGATGGCGGCCAGCAGGCGAAACTCCGTGAGCGTCAACTGCACCGGCTTGCCGGAGACAGCGACCTCATGTCGGTCCCGGTCGATCCGGATCGGCCCGGCCTCGAGGTAGTTGCTCTCCGGTTCTTCGTCATGACTGGAACGACGCAGCAGGGCAGAGACGCGTGCCATCAGCACCGACATGCTGAAGGGCTTGGTGACGTAGTCGTCGGCCCCGATATGCAGCCCCAGGACAATATCGCTCTCTTCGCTCTTGGCAGTGAGCATGAGGATGGGGATCTTGGCGGTCTTGGGGTCGTTTCGGAGTTGCTGGGCGATCTCCGTCCCGGACATCTTGGGCAGCATCAAATCCAGGATGACCAGATCCGTGGGGCCCGAGCGGATCTTTTCCAGGCCCTGCCGCCCATTCAGAGCGATATCGACCTGGAAGTTCTCACGCTTGAGCCGCATGGCGACCAGGTCGGCCATGTCCTGCTCATCTTCCACAATGACAATTCTCTTGCCTTCCATTTGCTCGCATTCTACCGCCAATTCAGGAAGAACAAAACGGCATAAGATGCAATGAACGGGCCCCGGGGGAATCTTAGCACAAGCTTTACAATGCGCTGACGGACTCTTTGTATAATTGGAGGCTCGCGGTGCTATTTTCCTGCATGGAACTGGTTTCCAGCCGGAAAGGCTGGTACCTGGTCTGTCCCGATGCAGACGAACACCTAATCCACAGGAGCCGAAATGGTCTCACAGACCCAGAGCCAGAGCCGACCTGCCCGAACAGGGAAGATGAGCGTTTCCCTTCGGGAAGAACCGACAGGTGTCCCGCGCAGAGAACCCGAACCGGCGACACCGACCATTCGGTCCATTGATTTCAGCCTTTACTACGATCAGAAGGTCGGTGTGAAGAACGTGACCATGGATGTTTTCCCCCAGTCGGTGACGGCCATCATAGGCCCCAGCGGCTGCGGCAAGAGCACATGGCTGCGGAGCATCAACCGGATGAACGACCTGGTTCCCAGCGCCCGGGCCGAGGGGGCCATGGAGGTCGACTCGGTCAACATCTACCAGCGACGGGTGAATCTGGTGCATCTCCGGCGACAGGTGGGGATGGTCTTCCAGAAACCAAATCCTTTTCCAAAATCGATTTACGAAAACATTGCTTTTGGTCCCCGCCTGGCGGGCATCAAGCGGCGGGACCTGGAGCCGCTGGTCGAGCAGTGCCTCCGCGACGCCGCCCTGTGGGATGAGGTCAAGGACGATTTGAAGAAATCCGCTCTGGCTCTCTCGGGCGGACAGCAACAGCGCCTCTGCATTGCCCGTGCCCTGGCCACCAAGCCCAAGGTGCTGCTGATGGACGAGCCGTGCTCGGCCCTGGATCCGATTGCCACCGCGAAAATCGAGGAGCTTATTGGTCGTCTCAAGGACACCTACACAATAGTGATCGTGACGCATAACATGCAGCAGGCCGGCCGCGTCAGTGACCGGACGGCATTTTTCTGTATGGGCGAACTGATCGAATATGGCCTGACACGCGACCTGTTCACCAGCCCCGCCAAGCAGCAGACGGAAGACTACATCACCGGAAGATTCGGCTAAGCCCGACGGAGCGAGAGAATGTCCGAATTGCAGCAGAGGCTGGAAAAGATGATTCTCCGGCTGGACACTATGGGAATGCGTGTCGAACAGGCGTTGGTCGATGCCCTTCGGGCCATCGAAGAGGGGGATATCGAGGCCGGCAATACCATCGATCGGAACGACCGGATCATCGACCGGGAGGAGGTCGAGATCGAGCAGGACTGCATCCGGCTGCTGGCGCTGTATCAGCCGGCCGCGGTCGACCTGCGAATGGTCTGCACCATTATCAAGGTCAACAGTGACCTGGAGCGCATCGCCGACCTGGCCGCCGGCATGGGACGGCGCGTCCGCAGGGTGGTCGAGGATCGGGTCGACCTGGACGACCAGCCCGGTTTCCGCCGATTGGCCCAGCAGACCCTGGAGGTCATGGGCCGAACGGTTCGAATGCTCTCGGTGCCGGATGCAGCCATCGCTTCGCGGGTCATCGAGACCGACCAGACCATCAATCAGATCTACAAGGAGACCATGCAGGCGGTTCTGGAACGTCACGGCCAGGAGCCCGGCGGCACGGAAGTCGTCTTGACCATGATGAACCTGGCCAAGGCGTTGGAGCGCATCGGGGACCTGTGCACAAACATTGCCGAGGATATCATCTTCCTGCGAACCGGCGATATCGTCCGTCACCAGCAGGCGACAGGCCACAAATCCAACGGATAAGCCCGCCAGGGCGTTGGGCCAAAGGGAAAATTTGCGCAAACCTGATCCTTGACGATAGTTGAGGCCGATCTGTACAATAGTGCGGTCACAACAGGGGTGCAGCTTCGTCGACAGGCCTTCCGCGAGGTCTGTGGGCGCAGCGCGAGACTATCGTGAGAAGGATACGCAATGGATTGGTTGTCGCTGGGGCAGACATTGTTCATGACCGTCTACACGATCATGCTGATCGTGGTGTCGATCTATGGTTTCCATCGCTACGCGCTGGTGTTCCTGTACTACCGGCACCGCAACAATGTCCCCAAGCCCAAAGGCCGCTTCGAGAGCCTCCCACCGGTTACCATCCAATTGCCGATGTACAACGAGAAGCACGTCGCCGGCCGGATTATCGAAAAAACCTGCCAGATCGACTATCCCGGCGACAAGCTTCAGATCCAGGTCCTCGACGACAGCACCGATGAGACCCGCGACATTGCCCGGCGGACGGTGGAGAAGATGGCCGCCCGCGGCTTCGACATCCAGTACATCCACCGAAGCAACCGGGAGGGCTTCAAAGCCGGCGCCCTGGCCAACGGCCTCAAGAGCGCCAAGGGCGAATTCATCACCATCTTCGATGCCGACTTTGTCCCCGAGCCCTGGTTCCTCAAACGCTCGATCCCGTACTTTACCGACGAGAAGGTGTGCGTCGTCCAGACCCGCTGGTCGCATCTGAACCGGGATCACAGCATGCTCACCCGCAGCCAGGCGATCTTCCTGGACGGGCACTTCGCCATCGAGCACGTTGCGCGAAACCGCAGCAAGCGTTTCATGGCGTTTAACGGCACGGCCGGGACGTGGCGACGATCAGCCATCGACGATGCCGGAGGCTGGCGACACGATACCCTCACCGAAGACCTGGATCTTTCCTACCGCGCACAACTCCGCGGATGGCAGTTCGTGTTCCTGCCGGAACTGGAAAGCCCGGCCGAGCTGCCCCCCGAAATGCACGCCTTCAAGGCCCAGCAGTTCCGCTGGACCAAGGGCGGAGCCCAGAACGCCCTGAAGCTGCTGCCCAAGGTTTTCCTGTCCGATCTGCCGCTGAAGGTCAAGGTCGAGTCCTTCTTTCAGTTGACGGCCTTCTGCGTGCACCTGTTCACCCTGATCCTGATGATCCTGATGTTCCCGGCGATGTATCTCCAGACGGTCCCGGTCGATTCGGGCAGCATCTGGCGGGGCGTGTTTGATATGAGCGTATTGGCCCTGGCGACGTTCTCGGCCAGCATCTTCTATGTCACGGCCCAGTACGAGCTGAGCAAGGACTGGCGCTCCACACTCAAGTACCTGCCGGTGATGACAGCCCTGGGCGCCGGGCTCTGCGTCTCCAACACCAAGGCCGTGCTCGAAGCGTTCTTCGGCAAGAAGAGCGAATTCGTACGAACCCCCAAATACGGTGACAAGACCGATGCGAGCCTGGAAGGCGACTGTCAGTCGGGCAAGAAGAAACGCCGGTCCCTGCTGCCCTACATCGAATTCGGCTTCGGGCTTTACATGACCATCTGCGCCGTGATCAGCCTGATCAACTTCAAGTCGGCCATCGGAACGCCGTTCCTGGTGATCTTCGCTTTCGGCTTCTACTACGTCTCGATCCTGAGCTTCCAGGCCCAGCGGATCGGTCGTCGAAAGGCTGCAACCCAGCCCGAAAAGGTAGCCGTCGAAGAAGCCTGAAAACCCCGTTCTTACCTCAGTCGCTGATTGCGAGAGGCGGGACTCGAACCCGCACCCCTTTCGGGACCAGGACCTAAACCTGGCGCGTCTGCCAATTCCGCCACCCTCGCAGGTGCAGGGCGGAATTCTACCCTATGACCCCGGTTTCTCCAAGTTTTTCACGCCGGTCCGGCTATTCCTGGCTCGGCTGATATCCGCTACCGGCGTGGACGCGGATCGATCGCTGTGAGGGCAGGATGATCAGCCCCTCTGCCACTGCCGGTGTAGCCAGCATGGAATCGACCTGGCTGGTGCTCAGCAGGTGCTTTTCCCGCGAAAGTGCCAGGGCGAACAGGTCCCGGTGGTCCGTGCTGACGTAGATCTTCCCGTCGGCGATGATCGGCGACGATGCCCAGATCTGGTACTCCATGTCCAGCGTCCAGAGGTGCTTGCCGTTGGAGGCTTCAAAGGCGTTGAGGTAGCCAGCCGTATCCGCCGCGACCAGGATCCCGTCGGCAATGGCCACGGTGGACAGGCTACGCTGCACCTTGTCGGTCGACCAGAGAACCCGATTCTCCTCATCGGCCCCCGGGTCGAGGCACCAGAGCATCCCGTTGCCGATCGCCCGTCCCTTCTGGCTCTTGCGGTCGTTGTACATGAAGTCCCGGCCTATGGCGATATACACCTTGCCCTCGTGGTAGACGGGGGTGGCGATGATCTCGGCCGGGCCCTTGGGCGAGTGGTGGTCGTAGGCGTAATACCCCCCGTCGGGCTTCTCGCGATACTCTTTGGGGTTGCAATCGAACTGCCAGCTCTGCTTGAGGGTAACGGGGCCCTGGTCGGCATCGAGCTTTTCGGGAACGTCAAACGCGTGGAGCACACCGTAGCCGTCGCCCCAGAAAACCTGCATCCGGTCGCCGACCTTCCCGGCCGTGGGGGTCGACCACTGGCCGTGAAACACCGTGGGAATCTCCAGATCATCCTTGGCCAGCAGCGCCCCGGTGTTCTTGTCGAACACGGCGATATTCGGTGCCGGGGGCCTGTCTCCATGCTTGTAATACCGGGGCCTCCAGGTGGGGGACTTGTGCTTGCCTTCGGCGTGGCTGGTCGAGACCCACACCTGCTCGCCCAGCAGCAGGGGGGTGCCGGAGTAGGCATCGTGGAGCTTGACGTTGAGGTTCTGGCCCATGTCGTAGAGCCAGAGAATGTCGGCATCGGTGGGCAGGAGCTCCCCGATCGGCTCATCGTCGGTCCCTTTCATGTAGGCCGCCTCGTCCTGGAAGGGCCCGTCATTGCCGTCGGCCTGTCCGTTGAGGTCCAAACAGAGCAGCTCGGCCTGGCTGGAGACCGCCCAGAGCTTGCCGTCCTGCACGACGGCCGAAGAGCACATGCCATACCAACTGTCGCGGGAGTGTGGATTCCGCGGCGGGGTCCGCAGTTGCCAGATCAACTCGCCGGTGTGCAGGTTGAAGCACAGCAGCGCGCCGTAGTTTCTTCCCTTGCCGCCGGGCTCGAGTCTTTCGCCCTGGAGGGCATCGCCCGAGGCCCCCAGCAGCAGTTTATCGCCGGCCACGGTTGGGTGGGTATACTGCGTGGCCCGCAAATCCTTTGACCAGAGCAGGTTTTCGTCGCTGAGCTTCTCGGGCAGGCCCCGGACGTCAAAGGCCAGGTTTCGTCCCGCCCGCGACGACCAGGCCGGGTGGTTGTTGGTGGAATCCTGAGCGGCCAAAGGGACGACACAGATGGCTGGGAGGCAGATCAACAGGGCAAATCGGGCGGACATGGCAATTCCTTTGTTCCGGCAATAAGAGAACCAAACGTTTTCTCATGGTATCCGAGAGAAGTCGTTCGAGCAAGCTGAAACGTTTGAATCAGTCTCTTTCCCCATCTTCCATCATTGCAGCGTCGATCGCCTTGACAACTCCGACGATCTGGTATATAAGGAATCTTAACCGAGGGGCTTAGGTGTCTTTTGACGGATGCCGAGTCCAAATCGACCTTCCCCGGCCTGGGGCTTCCCGGGCCAAGCGGGCCCATGTCGGGCGGTTTTCCGCCAGGCCCGTCAGAAACATCGGTCTTGCGGACCCTTGCGGCCCGGGCCGACACGCCTTACCGTACGCTTCTGCCGCCTGAAGGCAATGCAACCGCATGTCCAGGGCGGTCCTTCCTGCCGATGCGGGCCTGAGCAAAAGCTGCTGTGGCTTGCATCGCCCAAGACAGGAGGCCTGATGGCCTGGAAAAGCTCGACAGCTCGTCGCAACCCGTCCCCCGGCCGCCGACTGTCTGCTTCCGCGAAGAGCCCATCCGCCTTCGATCCGGTCCATCGACAACTTCTGCCCTCGCTTCTGCCCTGTCGGCCCCTTGCCCCCCTGGAGCATTGGAGCTCTGAATGGCCGGCTGGGTCAGCCGAACTCGATCGAACTTTTCCTCTCCGCCGGCGGAAGAAAGACTGGGCTTGGCATACCTCACCCGGACGGTGGGAAAGTGTCTGAACCTTCGGCGGGCGGGCTGTTGCTCGACCGCCGCAACCATAGACGGAAAGGAGCTTCAAGATGGCATTGAGCTTCCGATGTGAGAATTGTGGAAAGCTGCTGAGCTTCCAGAGCAATCCCGGCGCGAAAGTCAAATGCCCAGGCTGCAAGGAAACCGTCGCGGTTCCCGAGGCCCTGGCATCGCTGCCCGAGCCCAAGACCGGGCCTGATGGGGCCAAGGCCCAGCCCAGGCCCGATGCGCCAGGCCAGGCAGACGCCCAGGGACCTCCCGAAGAGCCGGAAGAAGAATTCGTCGAGGAGGAGTACCTCGGGGCCGGCATGATGTCCTCGATCATGTCCGTCCTGATGAGCGTGCTGTTCCACGTGGCCCTTGCGGTGATCATTTTCTTCGCTTTGGGCATGCAGAAAAACAAGACCGAAGAGAAGGAGAAGGTCAACCGCGTGGTCCGATACGATCCGGACGAGTTCAACGATGACCCCAGCGCCGCCCTGGAAGAGAACACCCGACAGGACATGTTGATCGACGATAGCAGACCGAAGATCACCAAGAGCGAGGAGGTTCGGCGGATTGCGCCGGACATCGATGTTCCGCAGTTGTACACGGGCGGCTCGATCTCGGACGATCTCGACCCTGCCGCCGGGGGCGGGGGAGAGCTTGGCCCGCGCGCCGGTCTGTTCGACGCCGTAGGCAATGCCCACAATGTCGTCTACGTGATCGACGCCTCCGGATCCATGATCAACTCCATCGACCGTGTCCGGATGGAAATGCTCCGCCGCATCGGCGAACTGCACGAGGTGCAGACGTTCCACGTTGTGTTCTTCAATGATAAGCTCAAGGACGAACTGCCCGGCCAGCGGCTCCTGCCGGCCACCAAGTCCAACAAGATCAAGGCGACGAAGTTCCTGATGGACGTTCGGGCCGAGTCCCGCTCCGGCCAGACCGACCCTACCGGAGCTCTCCAGCGGGCTTATGACGTGCTTCGAAGGGCTGATCCCAACAAGCCGGGCAACATGATCTTCCTGCTGACCGACGGGGAGTTCACCGGTACGACGCGCGAAGAGCTCCTTGGAGCCTTGCAGCGGATGAGCCGCGGCGTCGATGCACAGATCTACACCTTCCTGTACGGGCCCTCGGGAGGCAATCCGAACAATCCCAACAGTATTCAGTCGGTGCTCAAGGCCATCTCCGCAACCACCAAGCACGGCGCATTCACCCACGTGACGGAGGACTAGTCGATATGCCTTCCAGGATTCTGCTCATACTTACCCTGGTGGCCTTGCCGGCCCCGGTCGTTCTGGGCGATGAGCTTCGCGTCGACGGCCTGAGATATCCGTCGGTACAGATCATCGACGTGCGGGAATACCAGGTGGTCTCGCTGATCAACGGCCGGCCCGTGGCCAGCCAACTGGGCAAAACGGAACTGATCTCCGTCTCGGGCCGACGGGACTTCAACCGGGCCGAGTCGCTGCTGGACCCGTCCAAGCCTGAAGACCAGCGCAAGCCCGCCGACGCCATCCGCGCCTACAAGAGCTCCCTGGAAAAGGGTGGGGCCGACTGGCTCAAGCGCCTGATTCGCTACCGGTTGATCCGCGCCTTTGAGCAGAGCGGGCAGATCGACCAGGCGGTGGGCACCTGGGTGGAGATGATCGACGACAAGGCCGACGCGGTTGCCGGACTGGCCCTGGCGGTTCCGACCACCACGGCCCAGAAGGGCAGCCGAAGCAACGCCCTGGCGATTCAGAAACTCCAGCAGGTCCGCAAGGAGTTGGAGAACAAGGCGCTGAGCCAGGCAGCCAACTCGCTGCTGTTGTCCCTGTATCGCAAGGAGGGACGAAGCGACGATGCCGCCCGGCTGGCTGGAACCATCGCCGGAGGCGACTCGGGCGATACCGGCGACGGCTCTGACCCTTCCGGGCCTGTTACGGGCCCGGCCGCCCCGCGAGGGCAACTCGAGGCCCTTTCGGTCCTGGTCCAAGGCGCTGAGAGAAACGCCAGTGCGTCTCAGGCGTCCCAGGCGGAGCAGAAGCTCCAGCAGCGACTGCCCAGCCTGGATTCCACGCAGCTTCCCCAGGCGCTGTATCTGCTGGCCCGCGCCCAGGCCGTTCAGTCGGGCAGAGCCAAAAAGATCAACGCCGGACTGAATTTCATGCGGGTCGTGACGTACTTCCCCGCCAGCCGCCAGGCGCCGGCCAGCCTCCTGCAGGCCGGGAAAATCAGCCAGGCCCTGGGCAACGCCAAGGGGGCCTCTCAGGCGTTCCGGGCCATCGTGCAATCTTACCCCCAGGCCTCCGAGGCCGCCCAGGCCCGCGAACTTCTGCAATCCCTGAACTGACCCACCCTCGGGCCTTGCGATCGGCCCGGACGTTATAAGACCCCAGCCCCAGGCGGGGCGGTAGAGCACTGAAGAAGGAGCTAGACGTAAATGGAAGAGAATTTTGCCAAGATTATTCTTACCGGTGGTGGCGCAGTAGGCTACCTCATCTGGGCCATCAGTATCGCCACCCTCGCGCTGATCATCGAGCACTTCATCTCGATCCGCCGGGTCAACATCCTGCCCGACCTGACCCGCGCCGAAATCGAGAACCTCTTCGAAGCCCGACAGTACCGCGAGGCGATCGAACTGACCGAAGGCAGCCCGGACGTGCTGAGCTACATGATCCACTCAGCCCTGATCGAGGCGCCCCACGGCTACGGGGCCATGGAACGCGCCATGGAAGAAGCCGCCGAGGAACGCACCGCCAAGATGCTCCGGAAGATCGAGTGGCTCAACCTGATCGGCAACATCGGTCCGATGCTCGGCCTGTTCGGAACCGTCCTGGGTATGATCGGCGCGTTCTACTCCATCGCCGGTAGCCAGAGCGGAGCCGTAAAGCCCACCGAACTGGCCGAGGATATCGGCGTAGCTCTGGTGACAACGCTTCTGGGCCTGGCCGTGGCCATCCCCGCCCTGGCCGTCTACGCCTTCATGCGAAACCGTATCGACGCGCTGACCAGCGAGGCGATGATTGTCGGCGATGAACTGATCAACGCCTTCCGCCCCGGCAACAAGAAAGCCCAGGCCGCCGCGCCCAAACCCGCAGAGGGATAGAGGATCGCCATGCCGATGATCCCCCGAAAAACCCGTGGTCAGGCCGGTGAGGTCTCCATCAATCTCACCCCGATGATCGACGCGACCTTCCAGTTGATCATCTTCTTCATCCTGACCACAACCTTCGTAAAGGCCGAACTGGCCCATGTGAGCATTCCCGACCCGCTCAAGCCCAACGTGCCCGCCGAGGAAGGACAGGCCGAAAAGCCCGGGACCATCCTCCTCCAGGCGGTCTCCAAGGAGCCGGTCCCCGACAACCCCGACGGATGGGGTGATGCCGCCCGGGCCGCCCAACTGGACTACTTCCAGGTCGGCTCCCGGAAATTCACCACCCAGACGTTCCAGGAACTGGTCAAGGAAATCCAGCGGCGCAAGGAACAGGAAAAGCAGCAGGGAGCCGAGGAGTTCCGCGTGGAGATCCGCGCCGACAGGCGACTCAAGGCCTCCTTTGTCGAGTTGCTTATGAAAGCAGCGGCAGCGGCGGGAATCTACGAGATGGACCTGAAAACCACCCGGGAGTAATCCCGACCGGTTGGAGTTAGACATGGCCAAACAGAAAAAGAGCAAACAGATCATCGAGGGAGACGAATCCCGGCATTACGTCTCCCCCCGCAAGAAGCGAGGTCAGCCCCAGAAGGCGGTTCAACCTCCGTTGACGCCCATGATCGACGTGACGTTCCAGTTGCTGATCTTCTTCCTGTTGACCGCGCAGTTTTTGCCCCCCGAGGGCGACCTGGCAGCGGCGGTTCCCCTGGCCCAGGCCGAGCAGGTCAGTCAACCCCCGACAGAATTGACCATCACCGTGCGCACACCGGTCTCCATTACGCCTTCGGCGCTGTACACGATCAACGATCGCACGGTCCGAAGCAGCGAAGACCTTTACCAGGCGCTGCTGCGCTACAAGGCCGACTACCCCGACGCGTGGAAGGATACGGTGGTCAAGATCGAACGCGACGAGCAGGCCCGCTTCCAGTTCTACGTGGATGCCTACAACCAGGCCCGCCGGGCCGGGTTCGAGAAGGTCGGCCTGCCCGCACTCGAGTAGTTTCGTAATTCAGAACCCGTGGTGAAACTCATGCAGACAAAGACGGCGATACGCATCACCCTGGGGTGTGTGGTTTTGGCCCTGGCCGCGGCCCCGCTGGCAGCCCAGACCAACGGCAGCGCCTACGATCAGCTCGACCCGGACGAGCTGGCCCGCAAACTCCGGTCGATGAACATGACCGTGCTGCTGGATTCCCTGGTCGAGCAGACCACTTCCGGCGCCGCAGCCACGCCCAAGCAGATGCGGCTTCTGGCCGAGAGCAAGCTCGCAACCTACCAGAACGATCCACAAGGCCCCGCCGGCCAGGAAGCCCTCCAGGCTGCGATCCGGATCTACCGCGACCTGATCGAGCGATTCGAGCGAAGCGCGCCGTCCAAGACCGATCCGGACAAGGGCGAGGCTTGGATGCAGCACGGCGAAAATCTCCTGCGTCTGGCCAAGATCTACAGTTGGACACTGGCCAGGCCCCACGCCGACCGGGTTCTGCGCCTCTACGCCGGGCAGGCGGATTACGCCCGACTCAAGGAATACACCGCCGAGGCCGACAAAATCCTCATCCGCTTGCGGAACCTGCTGGAGGATATCAACCTTGAGTGGAACTCCGAGCCGGTCATGGTCGTGCTCTATACCTCCGAGCTGTCCCACCTGGAAGCCCAGTACCGCCTGAGCAATGCATGGGCAAGGCTCTTCCAGGCCCTGGCGATTCAACCCTACAGCGCCGATCCTAGACAGGAAGCCCGGCGGAGCAGTTATCTGGACCAGGCCGCCTTTTCGATCGAGCAATTCAAGAAGAAATCGCTCAGCCGCTATCCCAACTCCCGGGGCAAGTGCAATCTGATCCTGGGCATGGTTCGCCGGGAACAGGGCATGTTCGAAGAGGCCGTCGGTCTGCTCTCCCAGGCCGCCGATGAGAAAACCGATCAAAGCGTCAAGTTCCAGGCCGCGTTCGAAATGGCCAAGGCCCAGGTGGAAAAGGGCATTGCCGCTCTCCGGCGGGGCGAGCAGTTGATCCGCAACGGCATGACCTCCCAGGGCCGGGCCAAACTCACCGAGGCCACGGGCATCTTCGAAAACGCCCAACGTCCCATCGAGGACTTCGAGCAGTCCGCCTATCGCCTTGACGACAAGGTGGTCCAGGACGGCGTGGTGGACGTCTTTGTCACGTTGCTCAATGTCCACCGCCTCGAGGCCTGGGCCCAGGCTCTCAAGGACCAGCCCCAGCGGGCCGACGACCTGCGGAAACGGGCACAGCAACTGCTTGTGGAGTTCTTCAACAAGCACCGGGGCCAGAAAGATCTGCTCCTGTTCTTCTCGAACGTTCTGGCCCAGAAGTTCGAGGGGACCGAGAACCTCGAGGATCTCAACAGCATGATCCTCTACGCCCTGGCGCTGCGACGGTTCAACCAGGCCGATGCGGAAGGGACCGAAAAGGCCAGGGAGATGATCGCGATCATCCTCGATCGCACCGATGATCTCTCGTCGGATCTGCACCCGAAGGTGCTGTGGCTTTCGGCCAACATTGCCCTGGGCCAGGACCAGCCCCTCAAGGCTGCGGAGTTGGCCGCCCAGGTAGGAAGGCGCTTCGAGCAGTCCGAAGAGGCCTTTACCGCCACCGAGTGGGCCTGCAAGATCTACTCCCAGGCCCTGGAGAAAGATCCGTCCCTGGAGGTCCGGCGCAAGGCCGTCGAGGTCCTGGAACTGCTGCTGGAAAAAGGCCCCTCCCAGTGGAGACAGAAGGCGCCCCAGTGGTGGTTCGAACTGGGTTGGCATAGAGAAAAACTGGCCGATACCTCCCGCGGGGCTCAGAAGCAGGCCCTGCTGGACCAGGCGGTTGAAGCGTACAAACGGGTTCCCCAGGATCGACTCGAAAGTCTCCAGGCCGGAAATCGCCTGCTTCGAATCCGGGTAACCCGGCTGGAAGACCGCATCGCCCGGGCGCGTGAGGACAACCCCCAGGCCCCCCTCGGCCGGGAGATACAGCAGGAGGCCCGGGAGCTCTCGGACGAACTGCAGACCTACGAGCAAAGCATTCCCTCGCGCCTTGATGATGTCGAAGATGCACCGCTCAAGCAGGCCCTTAGAAGCTGGGCCGCCTCGGCTGCTTTCCACGCCCTTCGCCTGCGCTACGAGGTGCTGGACAGCAAGGATTCCCTGGCCCGGATCGCCGAGCTTGGCAGCAAGTGGCCCGACACGCCGATTCTGCCCGTGGCCTCGGGATACTACACCGAGAAGCTCATCACCGAAGACCGGATCGACGACGCGGTGGCTGCCATCGAGCAGTACGAGCAGCAGTACGGACCCGAATCTTCCCGGTCCCTGATGATCAAGCTGATGAACAAGATCCGCGAGACCATCGTGCAGATGGAATACAGCCCCGGCCAGGACGAGAGGCTCAAGCGCTATCGCCAGACCTATTACGTCTTCGCACAGAAACTCTTCGACCAGGCCGGCAGCGATCAGACCCCGCCCGAGCGTCTCTACCGTCTCGAGCAGATTCTGGCCAGCGCCCTCTACGAGGTAGGCCGTCTGGATGAATCCCTGGAGCATTTCCAGGCCCTTCGCAAGCGGGAAGAGACCCAGCATGCTCTCCAGGCAAAGATCATTGCCCAGCGGTTCGACCGGGAGATCCGGGAGATTCGCGACGCAGCGGGCAGGCTGTCGATCATCAAGGACCTGCTGAAGGATTTCATGGCCAAGGCGCCGCGGGAGTATCCCGATGCGACCCGCACGGTGGATTACGTGCAGTTGGACTCCCTGATCAGCGATTTGCAGACAGCCGATGCTGCCGATGCCGCCCGGATCAGTCGCCAGGCCGCCCAGAAGCTCATCGAATTGCTTGAGACTCTTAAGAAAGCGAAGATGGAAAAGCAGCGGGAAGACCCCATCAACCTGCTGGGAATCGCCCGTATTTACGCTGCGAAAAGGGAATTCGACAAGGCTGAACCGCTCTACGGCCGCCTCGCGCGGGGTTTGACCCAGCGGGCGGAGAACCTCTACTACACGGTCTGGCTGGAGTACGGCCACCTGATTCTGGAAGCCTACGCGGACGATGCCAAACGGCTGGAGAACCTCCAGCTTCGCCTGGAACGCATGCGGAGAGAGGGTGGAGACATGGCCGGCATGCGTCCGCAGTTCGACCAGTTGATCGGACGCATCGAACGCCTGGGCCAATAGAGGTCGGAGGAGAACATTTTGGCCGAGTCTTTTGTTTTCTGTATCGTCCAGGGCGTTGACCGGCCCTTCCGGGCGAGTATACTACATTCCTGACCTGTACCCGGCGGCGTAGCCAAGCGGACCAAGGCGACGGATTGCAAATCCGTTATTCGTGGGTTCGAATCCCACCGCCGCCTGTCGGGCAATTCCGGGAAAAGCACCGACCCCGGGCAAGCCCAACGAAAAAACTCCACTGCGACCCGAAGCCGGGGGCAAATGCAGCGCGGAAGGTTTTTTCGCCTGTCCCGTGGCCCGGTGGGCTGTCTGATGCTTCGGTCGGTGCTTGTTTTTCCACCGTTTCTCAGAGGTAGAATCATGAAACAGAAACTGACAATCGCTTTGCTCATATCCCTGATGCTGCCGGCAATGAGCCTGGCTCAGAAGAAGCTCGTCACCTACCAGAGAAACAACGTCACGAAAACCATTGCCGGCGAAGTGACGCAGACCGATCAGGGCTACCTGGTCCAGACGGAATATGGGCCTGTCAACCTCAAGCGCGAAGAGGTCATCAAGATTGTCGACGTCGTCCAGGGCGAAGATACCTTCGATGCCCGTCGTGAGAAGATCGATGACAACGATCTGAACAGCCTGTCCGACCTGGCCAAATGGGCCATGGATCGGGAAATGTACGACGATGCCGAGTCGCTCCTGGAGGAAATCCTCCGCAAGAACCCCAACCATCAGAGGTCTCAGTTGCTCAAGGTCCGCCTGAAGGAGCTTCGCAAACAGGCCCAGACCGACAACTCCCGGGGCAATCCTGTCCGACCGGTCCCTCGCGGCACGCCGGCTCAGCGCGAATGGCTGGTCTCGATGGATGATATCTACACCATCCGGCGGGAAGAGCTCTGGTCGGCCGATTCGAACACGACCTTCCAGCTTCGCGAGGACCTGGCTCGTCGCTACGCCCAGGCCATGCGGGGCCAGAAAGAGTTCCGGGATCCCAATTTCTATGACCGGTTCCTGGCCTGGGGACCTTCCCGCCAGGCGGGTTTCATCCTGAACAAGACCAAGCCCGGCAACGCCTTTCGAAAGGATATCCTGGTCTTGCGCGATCCACAGTTCATGCAGGATTTCACCTCGCAGGTCTGGCCTCTGGTGCAGAACAGTTGTGCCTCGCCCAACTGCCACGGGGGAAACAGGCCTCGCGGCGGGCTGATGCTCCTTCGCAACCCCAATGCCAATCTGCAGATGCGCTATACCAACTTCGTGATTCTCGACGGCATGCGAGACAAGCAGGGGCGAAAGGTCCTGGATCGGGATAACCCGGAAAGATCGCTCCTGCTGGAGTACCTTCTCACCGAAGATGCCCGGAAGTACTCCCACCCCCGGCCGATCCAGCCTGTCTTCGAGAATCGCGGCGACAGGCGTTATCGTCAGATCTACAACTGGGTCAACAATCTGGTGTTCTACCCGACCCGCCCGGACTACTCGCAACTGGACTTCAAAGCCCCGTTCAACATGAAGCTCCAGTTTCGCGACCCCACCGCAGCCATTCTGCTGGGGGACAAGGCCTCGGAACAGAAGGATGCGGAAGCGGACTCCGGCTCCTGAGCCGGGGTCTTCCCCTGAGGCATGGCCGAGGTCCTGACCGGCATTCTGGTCCTGTTGATGGCCGCGGCGGTCTCGGCCTTTGTCGGGATGGGTATCGCCCAATCGCGTCGGCGTCGGAAGCTGGCAGGGCTGGCACACCAACTCGAAATGAAATTCGCTCCGGAAGACCCCTTCGACATCCCGCGGAGGTACATGGATTTCGGCCTGATCCGTTCGGGCCACAGCCCGCGGGCCTACAACATCCTCTATGCACGACGCGAGGGCCTGGTCGTGCGTCTCTTCGACTACCGCTACGAAATCGGCCACGGCACCCGGCGACTCACCAGGCACTACGTTGTCCTGGTCGTGGAGAGCAATGCCTGGCAGCCCAACGTGGTGCTCTGGCACCAGGCCGATGCGGAGGGGGCCCCCCTGGAGACGCGACAGGTCGACGGGCACGTGGGGCAGTGGTCCTACCGAGGGGCCGACGCCAGGGCATGCGAGTTGGCCCAGGCGTGCCAGGAGCTCTCGGACCTGAACGTGAGCATCGAGACCCACGACAACGCGGTCCTGTTCTGCCGTCCCGTCTCGGGGTCCCGAGAGGCGCCGGGGCAGATTCTTCAGCCGGCCCTGACCGCCGTGAAGCACCTCGACGCCCTTCGATCCGAAAAGACACCCGAGGAATCGGGAGAATCTGGAGATTGAAAACCGCTTGTCCCCGTGGTACAAGAGGAAATGATAATCCGCGCTGGTTCCTGTAGGAGAGTAAACGTGCAGCGATTTTCTTGCTCTGTCCTCTTGGTGCTTCTCCTGGTGGCTCTCGGGCTTCCCCTGGCCGGGTGCAGTTCTTCCGAGCCCGAAGCCGATACACGTGAGCTTCTCGAGGCTGTCAACGGTGCCCAACGCCTTCTGAGCCAGGCCCAGGCCTTGATGAGCCTGACGGTCGTGGAGCACACCCCCTCGGGCGACTACTCGCCGTTTGCTTCCTCCCGCTGGGAAGAGGTCTTTTCTCGACCCTATCGATTGGGCCAGGCCGCCCAGGCCCCTCCCGGCAGCGAAGAAGAACCCGATGCCCAGGACGTGGAAGCCTATAACGAGGCCTTAGAAGGAATGCCCATCCGCACGCTGCCTTACGGCGACGTGCATCCGCATCTGCTCTCCGAGAGCCCCGCGGAGAACGTATTGCTCCAGGCCCAGAATCAACTGGGCGACGCGCTGGGCTCGGCGGACCAGGCCGATGACGAGACCAAGCTCCTTGCCCGCATCACGCTCGTCCAGATTCAGGAAGCTCGCGCCCGGGCCCTGCGCCTTCACGCAGGAGCTCTTCGACAGGCGGGGATGTTGACCGCCCAGGAGATCCGCAGCAATCTGGATACCATCGATAACCTTCTCGCCCGGGCCGACCAGTATCAGACCCAGGCCCAGGCGCTCTCCCAACAAGGCGAACTGCCCGGCCTGAAAGAGAGGATTGCCTCCGACCTGAACCAGTTGACCCAGGAGAAGCAGGGCTTGGTGTCACGGGCCAGGTCCGCTGCGGACAAGGCCAAAGCCCAGACCGACCGCTACAATCAGAAGAATCTGGAATACAGCCGAAAACTCGCCCAGGCCAAGGAAGCCGAAGGAGAGCAGGGGCTGGAACTGCTCAGGCAGGCGGTGGCCATTTCCCAGGAAGTAACCGATGCAGCCACCCAGGCTCGCCAGGCCCAGGCCGAGGCCAACAAGGCCAACAACCGGCTGACCGTAATCGAAGCCCAGATTGAGAGCCTTGAGAAGCGCCTGGACAGGGTCCAAAGCGGCATGGACGATTCCGAGAAATCCGCCCGGGAATACCGGCAGATGCGTGAGGATCTGCTGGCGAAAATGAAGGGTCCCGAAGGCATACAGACCGAGACGGCCGAGCTGATCAAGCAGTTCGCCGCCACGGTCAGCGAGATTTATCAGTTCGAGGTGGAGGCAGAGAACATCCTGACCACCGCCCGGGATACCTACCAGGCGCCGCTGTCCAGGTCTCGTGAGCCCCAGGCGCTGTCGGCCCTGGGCGAGTTGGCCTTTGGTCAGTCGAACCTTATCCGCGCCCAGTTGAGCCTGGACAACTTCCTGGGGGAGCTCGAATCTACGATTCAGAGCCAGTGGTCGCAGTTGGAGGCCCCCGCTCCGGAAGGTCTGGCCAAGCTGCAGTCGTACGTCAGCGACCGCGACAAGATGAAGGCCTCAGCGGCAGAACTGGCGGGAAAGGCTGGTGAATACTTCGCCCAGGCTGCCAGTTTCGTTTCGCCCCGCCAGGGCGGCAAGTGGGTCTACCAGCAGAATGCGGCCATCGCCTACGCGGGCCAATACCTGCTCTCACGAGATTCCCAGGCCCAGAGCAACGCCGACGAAGCCCTCAAGGCCGCGATCGAGGGCAGAGAAAGCAATCCTCGCGCAGCCGAGAACAACCGACAGATCCGCGAAATCCTGGAACAGTAGACCGGCGACCCCCGCCGGGCCTCTGAGGGATCGCGAGACCCCGACGCCCTGCAGAAACCGTCCTGTTGGGCCGGCAATGCCGTGGGCGTCTCGCCTGAGGCGCGGGCCACAGCGGGCACCCTCGATAGCAACGAGGCGAAAAAGACATTGCACAATCGGGCCCCGCGCCCGATACTGGAGGGGCACAGAGACAGTGGATTCATGTCCAATCGCAGCAATGCTGCAGGGAACCCGCGGGTATGGCGAATTACCGCAACAAAGCCATCGCCACGCTTTCGGCCAATCTTTCGGCCGGCTTGACGCGTTTGCGCAAGGGGTACGTTGACGCGGCCGAACAGTTGATGCGCTTGATTGAACCGAATCAGGTCTATCCGCTGGAGTTTGTGATCTACCGCCTGACAGGCTTCAGACCGCAAGAGGAGTCCGGGTCGAGCTCTATCAAGGGCCAGGAACTGTTGGCCGACCTTGCCACGCTGGTAATGGACATCTGCGACACTTTCCAGCTTCGCACCGGGGACTACCGGCAACGCGTCTACGATACCGAGTCACTTGCGAAGATGTTCTCGGTCTCAACCAAAACCATTCAGCGGTGGCGCAAGAAGGGCCTGTTCGCAAGACACCTGATCTTCCCGGATGGACAGCGACGTGTGGCGTTTCTCCAGTCTTCGGTTGATCTTTTCGTCGCCCGGCATAAGAAGCAGGTCAAGCGCTCGGCGAGTTTTTCCCAGCTGGACGAAAACGAGCATAACGAGATCCTGCGTCGCGCCCGCCGCATGTACAACTTCACCGAGTGCACGCTGAGCGAGGCTTCGCGACGGATCGCACGCAGACTCGGTCGGGCTGTGGAAACCGTCCGGTACACCATCCGCAATCACGACAAACAGAACCCCGACGGTGCGATCTTCCCTCGCGCGCAGAAACCCCTGACCGATCAGGACAAGAAGATCATCTACCGCAGTTTTCTCAATGGAGTTTCCATCCCCGCCCTGGCCGGGCAGTATGATCGAACCCGGGGGACGGTCTATCGCATCATCAACGAGATGCGGGCCATGCAACTGCTCAACCGGGAGATTGACTACATCCACAACCCGCAGTTCGACCTGCCCGACGCCGATGACCTGATCCTCTCTCCCAAGGACATCCCCGACAAGCGCAAGGCCCCGGCCCAGCTCAAGGCCAAGGCGCCCTCCGGTCTGCCCCCGTATCTGCGAGCCCTCTACGACGTGCCGCTTCTGACCCCGGAGGAGGAGCGTTCGCTCTTCCGGCAGTACAACTACTACAAACACAAAGCCGACCGTCTCCGTGAGCGGATCGATCTGAATACCATCCGAACCTCGCAGCTTCGCAAGATCGAAGCCCTGCTCCTGCAAGCCAATGTCGTCAAGAACCGGATTATTCGAGCGAACCTGCGCCTGGTGGTCTCCATCGCCAAGAAACACCTTGGCGGCCCGCAGAGCCTCTTTGAACTGATCAGCGACGGCAACGTCGCATTGATGCGAGCGGTGGAGAAGTTCGACTACTCACGCGGATTCCGGTTCAGCACGTACGCCTCCTGGGCGATCATGCGAAATTACGCCCGGTCGGTTCCCAAAGAACGCTACCAGTTGGACCACTTCGCCACGGGCAACGATGAAATCCTCGACATCGCGGCCGGCCTGCGAAGCTACGACCCCAACGAAACCAATCTGCCCGAGCTCCGCGAGAGTATCGAGAACATGCTCTCGCATCTTTCGCCCAGAGAGCGGACCATCGTCAGCGAGCATTACGGCTTGGCCGAGGCGGGGGGCAAGACGTTCGACCAGTTGGGCCGGCGGCTGGGTATCAGCAAGGAGCGGGTGCGGCAGATCGAACTCAAGGCGCTGAAGAAACTCCGGCGTATCGTCAAACCCGAAGAAGCCGACCTGCTCTCGTAAGTCAGGTCGCCGAGGCCTCGGGATTGCGTTGCCCCGCGGGGCCCCAGAAGAGCACCACGGCCGCCAGCAGGGCAGCAGCGGAGAGCACGACCAGGCCCCGGCGCACATTGGGGCGCGTGACACGCAGCGAAAGCCGGGTGATCCAGGCCGGGACCGGTTCGGGCCGGGGATTGGGGGCAAGGTTGGCAGCGGGGGGGATCCATTCTTTCCGGCGGGGGTCCAGTTGCCGACCGGGGTTGAGTGAATCCTGCCCCAGCACCGAGGACTCCAGCGTTCGTATGGCCACCACATCCAGTTGTCGGATGTCCTGCATGAAGAGTTCGTTGGCCTCGATCCGGTCGCGGTAGTCCTGGTTCAGAGCGCGATTGCAGTCTCGCTCATACCTGGCCTGGAGCAGGCTGGCATAAGGGGGAATGAGCACAACCGTCGCCAGGATCCCCAGACCAAGCGCGGAGAGCAGGCTGAAACCGACCAGGCGCCCCAGTGAGTGCAGCGCCCGGTCGGATTCGCCTGAAGATGTACTAGCCTTTGTTCCACATGTTTGCGCCATAGACGGCCTTGGAACCCAGTTGCTCCTCGATGCGGATCAACTGGTTGTATTTGCAGACGCGGTCGGTTCGACTGGCCGATCCGGTCTTGATCTGTCCGGTATTCTTAGCCACCACCAGGTCGGCGATGGTGGTGTCTTCGGTTTCGCCGCTTCGGTGCGAGACCACCGCGGAGTAGCCGTTGTCGGTGGCCAGGTCGATCGCCTGGAACGTCTCGGTCAGCGTGCCGATCTGGTTGACCTTGATGAGAATGCTGTTTCCGCAGTTCTCGTCCAGGCCCTTCCGGAGGAACTTGACGTTGGTGACGAACAGGTCGTCGCCGACCAACTGGATCTTCTCGCCCAGTCGCTGGGTGAGCTTCTTCCAGCCGTCCCAGTCGTCCTCGCCCAGGCCGTCCTCGATGGAACGGATCGGATACTTCTCGCACCAGGAAGCCCAGAGATCGATCATCTCATCGCTGGAGGCGATTCGATCCGGATCGGACTTGAAGAAGCAGTAGCCTTCCTTGCCTTTCTCGCGCGCTTCGTTGACCATCTCGCTGGCCGCGGGATCCAGGGCGATCCAGACATCCTGGCCCGGCTTGTAGCCGGCGTCTTCGATGGCCTGGAGAATCAGCTCCGGGGCTTCGTCGTTGTTCTTCAGGCTCGGAGCGTAGCCGCCCTCGTCGCCGACGGCGGTGTTGTAGCCCTTGCTCTTGAGGACCTTTTTGAGAGCGTGGAAGATCTCGGTCCCCATCTGCAGGCCTTGGGAGAAGCTCTCGGCTCCCCAGGGCTGGACCATGAATTCCTGGAAATCGACCGTGCCGTCGGCGTGCTTTCCGCCGTTGAGAATGTTCATCATCGGCACCGGCAGCGTTGTCGCCTCGTCTCCGCCAAGATAGGCAAAGAGCGACTTGTTCTGCGCCGTGGCCGCTGCCCGGGCTACCGCCATCGAGACGCCCAGAATCGCGTTGGCGCCGAACTTGGCCTTGTTGGGCGTTCCGTCGGCCTGGATCATCTTATTGTCGATCCCGGCCTGGTCGGTTGCGTCCATGCCGATGATCAATTCGCTGATGGCCGAGTTGACATTGGCGACGGCCTTGGTGACGCCCTTGCCGAGGTAGACATTTTTATCGCCGTCGCGGAGCTCGACCGCCTCGTTCTCGCCGGTGCTGGCCCCGGAGGGCACAGCGGCACGGCCGAGAACTCCGCTTTCCAGCAGAACATCGACCTCCACGGTCGGGTTTCCGCGAGAGTCCAGAATCTGTCTTGCCTGAATGGCTTTGATCTTCGTACTCATATTCTCTTCCTTCTTCTTGTATCGGACCTTGGGACAAAGGAGCATGAATCCTGCTGCTCCGGGAGGCTGAGGCCTCATCATACGAGCCCCGCACGGGCATGCAAGTCTTTTGCCCCCCAAGCCGAGAGGTGAACCATGTTCGCCGAAAATGGGGCTGGCCCCACCTCGGCCGACACAACAGGCCAAATCGTGGCCGAAACTCCGTTGACGCTTTCGCCCTTTGCCGGTAGAATTCAGTCTGGTTCGACCCGGCCGGCCAGGTCATGGAGGTGTCCTGCCGGCATCATTGGAGGACGTGAGTGGCGACCTGCCGGCCAGGTCGCACCGTCAGAGCTGATCGCTCGGAAAGTGGCCAGAACCCGAACTGCGCGTTCGGGTTTCTCTTGTAGTCGCCTTTGCGGCGTTTGCAGGATTTGGCATTTTCGCCGTCGGGGGGTCGATCCTTTTGCTTCGCGGGCCTGCAGGAGGCCTCTCGCAAAATGAACGAAGGTGCAAAAGGCAAATATCTCTGCTGCTTCTACCAGGGGCAGCAACAGAGGCAGTCTGCTGTCGCGCAGTTCCTGCGCGACGGACTGGCCAAGAACCATCGTCTGCTTCTGCTGGCTGCACCCCGAAGCCTGCAGCAAATCCAAAGCCGGCTCAAAGATCAGGATCCCGAGCTTCGAGACGCTCTTGAATCCAAGCAGATCAGCTTCGCAACCCCCGAGGATCTCTCTCTGCATCCGGGCCGGTTCGATCCCGACCAGGCCCTGGGGGCACTGGAAGACGGGGCCGACCAGGCTGCCGACCAGGGCTACAGCGGGCTCCACGCGGTCTTGGACATGCAGCCTCCGCTTGCAGGTACGGATGCACTTTTGTTGCTGCGTTTCGTGGCCGGCCTGGGCGAGAAAACCCAGCACAAGCCCATCGAAGCCCTGCAACTCTACAACAAGGAGCAGTTCGACCCGACCCTCCTGCTGGAAATCCTTGCCGCCCATCCCCTTGTCACCGACGGGCAAGAGGTCTACGAGAACCTTTTCCATATTCCCCAGGCGCTTCAGGCAGGGCCTCAGGCCTCGGCCGTAGTCCTCGAAGGATTGCTCGAAGCCCTCACCAAACGCAAGCACGTTGAGCAAGCCCTTCGCGAAAACGAGCAACACTTCCGGAGCCTCGTCGAAGCGGCCGGAAGTCCGATCTTCGTCATCGATTCCCAGTACAAGGTTCGCCAGTTCAACCAGGCGGCCGAATCGCTTCATGGTACCGTCCGCAGCGAGAATATGGGGCAAGACTACTGTCGCCTGCTCTTTGAGGACTATCGCGAACCGTTCCGCCAGGCCGCATCGAGGGTCATGCGGGGAGAGGCTGTAAAGGGACTGGAAGTGGAGCTTCCCGACGCCTTTGCCGATCGGCGCCGCGTGGTCTGGAATCTCACCGGCCTGAAGGACTGGCAGGGCAGGACCACCGCTGTGATCGGCGTGGGACAGGATATCACCGATCAGCAGCGAACCAGCGAGAACATCGCCCAGGCTCAGAAACTCGAGACCATCGGGCAATTGGCCGGGGGGATCGCCCACCACTTTAACAACCTGCTGACCATCATCATGGGCAACGCCGAGTTGATGCAGCGATCCCTGCCGGGGGACTCGGACTGCCAGCACCTGGCCCAGCAGGTCATCCAGGCCGCCCAGCGGGCCGGGGACCTTACCACCCAACTGCTTGCCTTTGCCCGCAAGGGCCGCTTCAAACTGGAACGCGTCGAGCTCAACGAGCTTCTGCGGCGAACGGTGAAGCTTCTGACGGTTACCATCGACAAACGCGTGGAGATGCATCTGAACCTCTCCGAGGAGCCCTGTTGCACGCGGGGGGATTCTTCCCAACTGGAAAATGTCTTTTTGAATCTCTGCCTCAATGCCCGCGACGCCATGCCCCAGGGCGGGCTGGTCGAGCTTTCGACCGAAATCACCAGTGTCGACCATCCCACCGCACGACGCCTGGATATCGACCCGGGAGGCTATGTCTGCGTGACGGTCTGCGATACCGGCGTGGGAATGGATGACGAAACCCGAAGTCGAATCTTCGAGCCCTTCTTTACCACCAAGGAAGTCGGCAAGGGCGCCGGATTGGGACTGGCCAGCGTCTATGGCTGCGTGCGCAACCACGGCGGCGGTGTCGAGGTCCACACCGAAGAAGGCGAGGGCACTACCTTCCACGTGTATCTGCCCGTTGCCCGGGAGGAGACCTCCCAACCGGCCACAGCCTCCGAGCCTCGTGGATCGGGCACCATCCTTCTGGTGGACGACGAGGAGTCGGTCCGCGCCTTTGTCGCCAAGGTCTTACGATCCTTCGGGTACAAGGTGATCAGCTGCGCCAACGGACAGGAAGCGGTCGAGACCTTCTCCCAAAGTCCCGATCGATACGACCTGGTGATCCTGGACATGGTCATGCCCAAGCTCGACGGGCTGGATACCTTCCGGCGGATGAAGAAAATCAAGCCCGATCTGCGGGCCATGCTCTCCTCGGGCTTCAGTATCGGCGACCTGCCTGGAGAAATCCTCGAAGAGGGAGTTCTGGATTTCCTGGCAAAGCCCTACCGGATCGACCAACTTTCCCAGAAGGTCCAAAGGGCGATACGGAAATAGCAGCCCCCACCGGGACGATCGGGCAGGAAACGCCCGGGGACCTTGCGGGTTTGGGCTTGATTCCTCCAAGGCTGCGCGGTACAGCCGGTAACGAAAGGAGACACCCATGGGCGACTGGGACATTGTCAAGTGGATCGTTTTTGCCGTACCTTTCTTGCTGATTCTCCTTGGCGTGGTTTTTACTACACTGTTTCGCGGAACCATTCGGACCCGCGTGCGCATGGCCAAAAAGCTCCAGGAAGATCCGGATATCAACGAGTGGATGGTCTGCTTCAACTGGAGTCGTAAGGTCCTCTATGTACCGGTGATTGTCGTCTCGCTGGTTGCGGGCGTGCTTACCCTGATCTGGCATCCCGTCGACCATCCGCTCCTGTCGCAATGGATCGGCGGAATCTGGCTGGCTGTTTTCTTCATGAATTTCCTCGTCGATGAATACGAGGTCAGCATCAAAATGATCATGATCATCATCCTCTTCGTGGTCGTGCTGCTGCTCTGGCTGGCGTTTCTGGACTGGCTGGGACCGTTCTTCCGCATGTTCACCCGGGTGGATGTCAGCCTGAACGCCGTGGCGTACTTCTCCTTTGCCATCATCATGTTCGTAGCGGTGGTGATCTCGTGGGTTCGAGGCCTGTTCTACTATGTGGCCGTTACCCCCAACTATCTGAACATCCAGGTCGGACCCACCGAAACCGGAGAACAGGTAGGCCGGGAGGAGTACTCGACGCGGATCGACACCGGAGATTTCCTGGAACGTCTTCAGGGCTTCGGAAGGCTGATCATCACCTTTGCCGATCACCGACGACAGCCCATGGTGCTTCTGGTAGGGCGGATCGGGCGCGTCGCCTCTCGCCTGGAATCCATCCGAGGCAAGCTCGCGGTGGATCGCATTCAGCCCCATCGGGAGGGTAACGTCTGATCCCGAGGATGAGCCGACTTCTATAATTCATTGACTTCAACGCAAAAAGGAGAATGTCAATGAAAGCGGCTGTCATTCGCGAGCACGGACCCCACGCCCAGATCGAGTTGGCCGAGGTACCTCCCAGCCGTCCCCAGGCGGGGCAGGTGCTTCTGGAGGTAAAGGCGTCGGCCCTGAACCACCTGGATATCTGGGTACGGACGACCGATCGGTTTTCGCTGGAGAAGCCTCATATCCTCGGCAGCGACGCCGCCGGGGTCATCGCCGAGCTTGGCCATGGGGTGACAGGCCTGGAAGAGGGACAGGAGGTCGTCCTGGACCCGGGCCTGAGCTGCGGCCTCTGCCCGGCCTGCAGCCGGGGTGAAGACAGCCTCTGCCGGGAATACGGAATCATCGGCGCTCACCGGGGTGGCACGTTTGCCGAGCAGATCGTCGTTCCCGCTTCGAATGTCTATCCCAAGCCGGAAAACCTGGACTGGTTTCACGCGGCGGCCCTGCCGCTGTCGCACCTGACCGCCTGGCGGATGCTCCGGAGCCGGGCGAAGCTCCAGCCGGGCCAGACGGTGCTGATCCACGGCATTGGAGGAGGTGTATCGCTGGCCGGTCTCCAGATCGCCAAGGTCTGCGGTGCCAGGGTGATCGTAACATCCTCCAGCGACGACAAACTCGAGCAGGCGGCCAGCCTGGGCGCTTCGGCCGGGATCAACTACCAGAACGAAGATGTAGCCCCGCGTGTAAAAGAGTTCACCGAAGGCAGGGGAGCGGATGTCATTCTCGACTCGGTCGGCGGGGCCACCTGGGACATCAACTTCCAGGCCGTGGCCAAGGGAGGCACGGTGGTCCACTGTGGGGTAACCGGCGGCGCCCAGGCCCAGGCGAATCTGTCGCTGCTTTATTGGAACCAGGTTTCGGTTCTCGGCTCGACGATGGGGGGCAAGCGGGAGATGCACGAGTTGCTGCGGGCGGTGGAAACCAGCCGAATCGAGCCGGTCGTGGACAAGGTTTTCCCGTTGAACCAGGTGAGCCAAGCGACCCGGCGCATGGAAGAAGCCAATCAGTTCGGCAAGATCGTCCTGGATATCGCCTCCGGCTGAGCCGGAGCCTTCATTACCTGAGCGACTGGGTGAAGATCATCTTCTCCAGAGCGTCCCAACCGGCCAGTTGATCCGGGGTAAGCGTGCATTGGCCGGTGGTCGCCTGCCGGTGGCGGATGGCCCGGAGGCGTCGCCGCGTCCGGCGAGGCAGCCGGACGCCCTGGTTTACGCAGAGCCCGGTGACCTCCTGACATTGGTGGCGCCTTCGGATGTGGAGCTTGCGGTTGTGATGAAGCGTGTACCCGTAGTCGGCAAGGATGGCCTTGGCAGCCGAGATCAAGAGGTTCGGGTGGCGGTGGACGTCCTGGGCAAGTGAGAAGGTCAGATCGTCTGCATAGCGGGTATATTTGGCGCCGAAGCTCTCGGCCAGGCCGGTGAGGCGAACGTCCATCTGGTAGTTGACTAGGTTGGCCAGGCGCCCACTGGTAGCAGCGCCCTGGGGCAGGCGGTCCTCCAGCGTGGTCAGCCGCGTAAGAAGCCGGGCCGAAGCCTTGTTCCAACCGACGCGCCGGAAGTAATCGCAGACCCGGTCGGCGCGGGTGTTGTGGAAGAAGTCGCGGATGTCCATCCGGAGGACCACGGCCTGGCCGGTGTGGACGGCTGCATTGGTGACGATGGATCGGCCCCTCTCGAAGCCGTGAACGGACGGGTGGCTGCGCAGACCCGAGAGAACGCGCCGGAGGATCTTGCGCTGGACCTTCTTGAGTTCCTCGTTGGGAGCGTCGATGCGGCGCTGCCGGCCATCGCGCTTGGGAATCGTAAAGGTCCGGTAGGCCGTCGGAACGTCGGTCAGATCCAGGTAGGGCATTTGCAGCAGGCGAGCGATACAGGCTGGATCGCGTCCCGGCTTTGCTCTGCCGGCAGGAGCTTTCTCATTCCAGTCGGATTGAGAATGGCCCCGGCCACGGTGGTAGGGATCAGCGGGGGGTGAGTACGAAAACAGGCGTTTGAACCAGTCGAAGATTCCCATGAGCTTCTTCCCGCAAGAGACAGGATCGACCGGCCCGGGCGCGTGATGCGCCCAGGCCGGCCCTGTCTTGCTTAGAGTGCGACTCTAACGCACCGATTCGCGGGCGATCCATCGGGACCGGGCTGACGAAACATCAGCCTTGCGTTCTGCATTTGAACGCGCGCCAAGACAGCGGGAGCTATTCTAGCGCCGAGCCTGCAGGGGTGCAAGACCTTGCAGGCGCAAAAGCAGGCCCCGTCGCGATCCAACGCGCCGGGGCCTGGCAGGTGCGTCTGGGCATCGTGTTCCGGCGGGGCTCAGCCCTTCCAGAGTCCGTGCTTGTTGCAGTGTTCGCGGGCGGTTACGGGCCCGGTTTCGTCGAGCTTGAAAACGGCTTCGGGCGCATCGCCGGGGTCGAGGAACTGGCGGTAGACCTTCTTGCCGGCCTGGAGTTCGATCCACTGGATCCAGTGGTCGTCTTCCATGGGATGGGGAACGTCGCCCACTTTCACCTTGTAACCGCCGTCGACCTTCTCGACGACCGGCACGTGCTTTTCCTTGCCCTGATCGGCCGTCTTGGGCGCCAGGGCCTTGAGAGGCTTGCCTGTGCAGGTCAGGCTGCAAGAGTCCTGATCGCAGCCGTGGATGACTTCCAGCAGAATCGGGCAGTCATCACAGGACAGAATTTCACTTTGTACTTGGGCCATGCTTCGCTCCTTTACCGTTGAAAGTGCTCACGAGAGTCGCGTTTCAGTAGCATAGCATTTCTGAGGAGGCAAATCACCCCGGCAGGAGATTTTTGAATTTCTCTCTCCTGATGGTTTCCCTTCCGGCGAACACCTGCTAGGATATGGGTCAGTGGATGAAACACATTTTCTGGGCCATTTCATGGGGTAAGCTATGAAACATTTCTGGACAATTGGCTGGTTGTTGTTGCTCGGCGGTGTTCTTCTCGGGGATACGCTGACACTCAAGGACGGCAGGACGTTCAAAGGAGAACTCGTATCCCAGGATGAGAACAAGGTGGTCTTCCGAATCGAGCAGTACGGCGCGAAGATGATCTGGACGTTCAAGCCCTCGGAAGTCAAGAGCATCCAAAAGGCCGGGGAGAAGGTTGTCGTAAAGCAAAAGGATGATCCCTCGCAGGAACCCGCCGGCCCCTCTGGCAAGACCGCGTCTCACGCAGTCAAGGCGGCGGCCAAAGCGCCCCTGCCCCCCGGCAAATACCCTCCTCCTCCCGCGGTTCCGGCCATCAAGCCGGTCTCCGGGCCCTCGTACTACCTGGTCCCCCTCAAGGGCGAGGTCGGCAGGACTCTCCTGGCCTCGACCCTCCGGGGAAGCCTCGAAGACGCCCTGAAGCGCAGGCCCACCGTGGTGGTCCTGGAAGTCGACTCCCCCGGGGGTCGGATCGATGAGGTCAGGCCCCTGGCCGAGGTGATCCAGAAATACGAGGACGACCTTCGCATCGTCGTCTGGGCCAGGGACGCCCTTTCGGCAGCGGCAATCAGCTCCATGGCCTGCGATGAGATCTACATGAGCCCCACCGGTCGTTTCGGATCGGCCCGGGCGATCATGATCTCGGAAGGAATGGTCTCCGATGTCGATAAGAAGGTCCAGTCGGTCTGGAGAGCGACGGCAAGGGCGATCGCGCCTCTTGGCGGGTACGATCCGATGCTGGCCCAGGCGATGATCGATCCGGAGATCCAGCTTCACTGGAAGGAAGAAGACGGCAAAGTCGTAATTCACGAGGGCAAGGGCCCCAACATGATCAGCCGAAAGGGCGAACTCCTGACGCTCACTTCCACCGAAGCCCTTGCTTGCGGGCTCAGCGACGGTACCGTCAGTGATCTGGACGACCTGGCCGAAAAGCTGAAACTCGAAGGCTGGACGCGCATCGAGGGATATGCGGAGATCCTGGCCGAGTACCACCAGGACGTCTTGAAAAAGTTCAACAAGGAGATCGAAGAGGTCCATGAGCAGTACGTCGGCTGGTGGCTCAAGGCTGTACAGTCCGACCCGCTGAGCTACGGCGGGTACCAGATCTGGGGCGCCGGCAGAAGCAAAGGCAAATTCACTCCCAGGTCACGCATCATCTGGCAGCAGCGAACCACCAAGTGCCTCCGCAACCTCTACCAGATGGAGATGGCCCTGGACCGGGCAGCCGAACTGATTGACGAACTGCCCAAGGACCTCTCCGAGACGCGCCAGCAGTGGCGAAAAGAGATGCTCGAATACAGCGAGTCCCTCATGGAGCTGCGAAGGAAGATCAACAACAACACCAACGTGCAGGGCCCCGACGATATCAAGGAGTAGTTCTGGCCCTGGCGGCTACGGGTTCAGTTCCAGCGGTTGCGATAGTAGTAGGGCAGGTCGGATGCCTTGGCCTCGTGCCAAAGGCCTCGGGCGGCCTGCCTGGCCTGAGCCTGGAGTTGCCGGAAGGCTCGCATGTACCGGTGGCCGAATCTTGGATCGGCGTAGGCGTAGCCCAGTCGCACCAGCTCGCGGTTGAGCATCCGCCCGTCGGGCAGGTACACATAGGCCAGGAGCCGCTTGTGATTGCCCCGATTGGACCGTTTGGGGTCCAGCTCCAGGCGCAACTGCTTTCCCTCGCAGAGTTCCTTGACGAATCGACTCGCCTCGGGCCCGTAGTGCTGGGGAGGCGTCTCGGGCTTGACGGTCTCGGGGGTATCCACACCCCAGAGTCGGATTCGCGTATGGGGGCGGTTGTAGTCCCGGGGCTCAATATCGAGGGTGTCGCCATCGACGACGCGGACGCAGAGAAAGGTCTTGCCGTCGTACTTGCGGCGGTCTTCAGAAGCGGTGGGCTCGGGCAGGTACTCAAAGCCGGGGTCCGTCCTGCCGAAGAACCCCATGCGGTCGCCCACGGCCAAGGCCCCGGCCAGCAACGCCAGCACCACCACAGGCAAGTGAAGCCGTCCGGGGAAGCGCTTCGTGCGGCCGGCGGAGTTTCGCTGCTTCTGGGCCATGTCAAATCTCCCCCCGGGAGCCGATGGGTCAGCTCTTCTTTCGGCTCTTCTTGGCCTTTTTCGGGGACGAAGAGGCCTTCTTGCGGGTCTTCTTGCTCTTGGCGTTGCCAAGGTCGAAGGCGTCGTGGACCAGTTGCAGGGACTTTTTGCCCTCGTCGCGGTTGACCAGGCAGGAGATCTTGATCTCGCTGGTGGTGATGTTCTCGATGTTGACGTTGCCCGCGGCCAGGGCTTCGAACATCCGTTCCGCCACGCCGGTATGCACCCGCATTCCCACGCCCACTACCGAGACCTTGGCCAGGTGATCTTCGTAGAGCACTTCGCAGTTCATCTGCCTGCAAAGCTTGTCCATCACGCCCTTGGCGTCGGCCAGTTCGGACAGATCCACGGTAAAGCTCACCGTGGCGATGCCGTCGTGGACGGTCTGGATGATATCGTCCACGGCGATGTCGTGGGCGGCGATGGTGTGGAAGACCTTCGCCGCTGCGCCGGGGATGTCCTTGACGTTCTTGAGGGTCACGCGGGCGAGCTTGTCCTTCAGGGCCGCTCCGCTGACCACGATGCGTTCCATGGAATCGGTTTCGGCCACGATCATGGTTCCTTTATTGTTGTTCAGGCTGCTGCGAACGTGAATCGGCACGTTGTATTTCTTGGCGAACTCGACGGCCCGGTTGTGGAGGACATTGGCTCCGAGGCTGGCCAGTTCGAGCATTTCGTCGTAGCTGATGCGGGAGATCTTCCGGGCGTTGGGAACGATCCGCGGATCGGCGGTGTAGATGCCGTCCACGTCGGTGTAGTTCTCGCAGGTCTGGGCCCCCAGCGCCGCAGCCAGGGCGACCAGCGTCACGTTGCTGCCTCCGCGCCCCAGTGTTGTAATGTGCCCGTCTTCGGTGACGCCCTGGAACCCGGCTGCGATGACCACCCTGCCGGCGTCCAGCTGCTGCTTGATGCGGCGGATGTCGATCGACTTGATCTTCGCCTTGGTGTGGGCATCGTCGGTGAGGATGCCGATCTGCCCGGCGGTGAAGCTGATCGCCTGGGCGCCGAGGCTCTCCAGGGCCATCGCCATCAGGGAAATCGTCACCTGCTCCCCGGTGGCCAGCAACTGGTCCATCTCCCGCTTGGGCGGATTGTCCATCAACTGACCGGCCAGGCCGACCAGGTGATCGGTCGTCTTGCCCATGGCCGAGACGACCATCACGACCTGGTGTCCCTGCTTCTGCTTGGCCAGGGCGCGACGGGCTGCGGAGAGGATCTTCTCGGCGTCGGCAACGCTCGTGCCGCCAAATTTCATGCAGACAATGCTCATAGCCTTGGTTTGCTCCGGGTCGGATCGTCGAGTCCAGCCGCCGGACGACTGGAAAAGCCATACTCTACCGCAATTCGCCGAGATTTCCACCTCATTTGCTGCGGCCAGAACCGGATCGCAGCAGAGACAACCTCCAGGCAGTGGCTAGGCCCGGACGGTCAGGAAGTACTCCATGAGCTCATGGCCCAGGGGAATGTGCAGATCGGATTCCGCGGCCGCCTTTTCGCTGAAGGTGGTGGCCAGAACCTTCAACACGCCCGCCCCGGCCAGGGCGAAGGGGACCTCCTCCCGCGTGTGTGTCCGGACCGAACAGGGCGTGGGATGGTCGGGAAGCACGAGAATCCGCCAGTCTTCCTCCCCGCTTCGCATGTGATTCAACACCGGGCCGACAATGTGTCGGTCGATGTTCTCGATCGCCTCGATCTTGGCAGAGACGTTGCCGCTGTGGCCCGCCTCGTCGGGCGCTTCGACATGCGTGCAGACCACGTCGTACTCGCCCAGGGCTTCGATCGCAGCGGTGCCCTTGCCGGCATAGTTGGTGTCGATATAACCGGTAGCTCCCTCCACCTCGATCACGTCCCAGCCGATGAGCTTACTGATCCCCCGGACCAGGTCCACGGCGGTAATGGCTGCACCGCGAAGATGATGCAGAGATTCATAACTGGGAAGTTGGGGCATCTTCCCCTCGCCCCAGAGCCAGATGCTGTTGGCGGGGTTTTCCCCCAGGTCCCGACGGACGTTGTTGATCTCGTGGTCGGCCAGGATGTCCTGGCTGCGTTCGATAAGGGTGGTAATGGTTTCGGCGCCCTTGCCCGAGGGCATGTACCCCGAGACCTTCTTGCCCTGGATATCGTGGGGCGGAGTGGTTTCCAGGTCCACCTGGCCGTCGTAGATCATCAGGTGGCGGTAGCTGACTCCGGTGTGGAACTTCACGTGCTTGCCGCCAAGGACGCGGTTGAGGTCCTTGATGAGCTGCTGGGCTTCTTCGGTCGAGATATGCCCAGCCGAGTAGTCCTCCATTACCTGATCGACCAGCGTGACGAAGTTGCATCGGAAGATCCACTCGGCCGGATCGGTCTTGATCTCCTGCGCCGCGGCCTCCAGGGGGGCCCGTCCGGTATAGAACTGCCGGGGGTCATAGCCCAGCAGGGACAGGATGGCCACATCCGACCCCGCGGGCAGGTGCTTGGGGATGTTCTTGACGGTACCGGTTTTTCCATTGGCGGCGATCCAGTCGAAATTCGGCGTCTTGGCCGCCTCCAGGGCCGTACGACCGTTGAGGATTTCCATCGGTTCGTCGGCGGCACCGTCGGGGATGATAATCGCGTATTTCATGGGGATATCCTGGCTGGCTCACTGGCGGGGGAATGTATTACTCTGCTTCTGGATTTCCTTCGGACCAGAGCTTCTCCGGGTGCTCATCCACGATGCCGATGCAGACAGGCACGGCCCGGACGCTGGGAAGCTTCTCGCACTGGGCAAGGGCTGCCCGAACGGCGCCTTCGCGTGAAACGTGGGTAGTAATCACGATTGTGGCCGTGTCGTCCTGTTTTTCCTCGTCCATCTCCGGCTGGAGCAGGGAAGCAATGCTGATCTCGTGCTCTGCGAAGACCCGCCCGATCTGGGCGAAAACGCCCGGTCGGTCTTCCACGGGCATGCGGATGTAATATCGGCTTCGCACTTCCTCGATGGGAAGCTGCCTGGCCGGCGGGCAGCGATCGGCCCAGATGGCCAGTTGGTCAAACAGCTTGGGCCACAGGCCTTGGGCAACCGAGAGGATGTCAGCCACCACCGCCGAGGCTGTGGGCATCCCACCGGCTCCGCGTCCGTAGTACATGGTATGCCCGGTCGCGTGGCCGTACACGCTGACGGCATTGAAAGGTCCGGAAACCCACGCCAGGGGGTGTTCGATGTCGATAAACACAGGCCTTACCCGCAGACAGAGCCCGCCGCCCTGTCTCTGTGCGATGGCCAGAAGCTTGATGACGTATCCCAACGACTGGCCCTGCTGGATATCCAGAAGTTGAAGCCGGTCGATGCCCTCGACGCTGATGGCCTGGAAGTCCACATTGCATCCGAAGGCCAGCCCGGCCAGGATGGTGAGCTTATGGGCCGAGTCTTCCCCGGAAACATCCAGGGTCGGGTCGGCTTCTGCCAGTCCGTCTGCCTGGGCCTGGGCCAGAACGTTCTCGTAGGCCAGGCCCTCCTGGACCATCGAGGAGAGGATGAAGTTGCAGGTTCCATTGACGATGCCGTAGAGGGCATCGATCCGGTTGGCGATCAGGCCATCAGCCAGAGCACGGACAATAGGAATTCCGCCGGCGCAACTGGCCTCGAAGGCCAGCGAGACGCCGCACTCCCGGGCCAGGGCGTAGAGGTCGGCCCCGGCATGAGCCAACAGGGCCTTGTTGGCCGTAACCACGTGTTTGCCGGCTTTGAGAGCCTGCTCGGTGATCTCCCGGGCGATCGTGGTCCCGCCGACCAGTTCGACGACCACGCGGACATCCGGATCGGCCAGGGCCTTGGAGAGATCGTCGGTGTAGAGCGATTCGTCCAGGCCAAGCTCGCGGGCGTGGTCGTGGTTGACGTCCACGATGTACCGAAGGGAAGTATCCAGGCGCGTACGGTCCTGGAGGATCTGTCGATCCCGCGTGAGCAGGGTGGCTACTGCGCCTCCGACGACTCCGCATCCGACCAGGGCTATGCCGCAACGGTTGTTTGTCTCTTGCATGGGACTCCTCATCAGGTCTGCGAGCATGGTACGCAGGGCAGGGGCGATTTGCAAGACGCCCTTAACTGCTTGCTTCAAAGGCAAATGAAGGGCAAAATGGCGACTATGACCGAGCGAATTACGCCTATGTACCGGGGGCGACTGCGCTGGCAGGCGCACAGCCTGCGGTTTTCCTGCCGCAAGGGCTGGAACCTCCTGCAGTCCGATCCGGCCATCATGCTGGTCGTTCGGGCCCTCAAGACCGCTCGGGAGCAACGCAATTTCGACCTCTGGGCTTACGTTGTCCTGCCCGATCACGTCCACGCGGTGATCTGGCCTCGGGAGGATATCGAATCGATGGCCCTGATTGCCGAGGCTATTCGGAACCCGGTCACAGAGGCCTCCCTGGCGGCGGGAATTATCGCGCGCGAGCCCTTCTGGGAAACCGGCGAGAGTTTCGACGAGACCCTGACCGACGTCCGGGCCATCCACAAAGCCATGATGCTCATCCACGAAAACCCCGTCAAACGCAAGCTCGTGGAGAAGCCCGAAGCTTACAAGTACTCATCGGCCGCCTTCTGGCTGGGGCGCGACGACGTGCCCCTGGCCATGGATGTATCCGTTCCAAGGCTCCAGGATGAATACTGATTTCAGAAGCCGATTCGATCCCGCAGGTCCTGCAGGGGATCCGAGTCTTGCGAGTCGTCCGGGTCCTGCCGGGAATCGCCGTCGCTTTCTCCGTCGGAATCATCCTCGTTGTTTCGGTCGCGCAGGCGGTCGAGCAGTCCGCCCACTGTTCCCTGGATCAGCTTCTGCAGAATTCCCGCATCCTTCATCGCCTGGACGGTGGCTTCCTGGTTGATGGTCAACACCGGCCGCGAGAGGGTACCCGATACCGTCACTGCGACAGGGAAACTGTCCAGATCCCTCAAAACGCCCATGTCCAGGTTCATGAACTTGCGCCCCCCTCGCGTCCGGAAGCGGTAGTCACGGATCAACAGAGCCGTGGGAATCTCCATGGCCTCGGCTGAGAATGTCCCGGACGCTGTGACCGTGAGTTTGCCTTCCTCGAAATCAATCGGGGACTTCTCGGAAAGCCGAATGGTCTTGCCCAGTTTTACGTCGGAAATCACCATCTTGTCCAGCCGATGGGGGGTATCGACATCTTGGAAGTTCAGCGTGAGGAACAGGCCCATGCGCCGGGCGAAGGTTTCCTCGGTCCCGGCCAACTGGACATCCCCGACACGGATGACCATCGGCTCGTCGTTGTATTCAGGATGGCTGGAGAGGTTGCGCGCTTCGACCCGGAAGGTGTCCTGCTTTCGGAATCGGATTTTCTCGATATCCAGCCGGCGGACCAGGAAGGTGGGCTTTCGGGTCAGGATCTCCTTTCGGTTTCGACTGAGCCACTCCAGGTACTCCTCGCTGAGGGGCCCCTCGGGCTCCTGCTGCTTCTCCTTCATACGCTCGCGGATTTTCTCGAGCCATTCGCGAACGGTCTCGAGCCTGTCAAAGAATTTCTTGATGGCCTCGGGATCCTGCAGCCACTGCCACAGCAGGTCCTGCGGATTGCGGGAGGGGGGCGGTTCGGGGGCCTCGTAGACCTCCCCCGGCGTCTCTCGCTCGATGTCGATTTCCGGGGTGCCCGGGGCGACGATGTGGTCCATCCAAACTCGACCGGTGAGCAACTCGCGAACCGAGAAGTCGGCGACCATTTCTTCGGCCTGGAACCGATTGTGAGTGGGCTTGGCCGGGTCGGTCACCTCAATGCCCATCAGGCGAATGCGCCCCTGGAGAATGGACAGGTCCGCGTCGGCGATGTTGACCTCGGCACCGTTGGCCTTGCCCAGGGCAGAAGCCAATTCGCCGGCCAGGTAGTAGTCCACCGCCAGGGTTGCCCCCCCGGCGACCAACACCGCGAAGATCAGCCCCACGACGATTCCCCACTTGCGCAACAGCGGTGCCCGGTGGCTCAGCAGCTGGGAAAGAGGCTTCTTCTGGCCTCCAAAGAGCAACCAGAGCAGCATTCGAACCGGAAAGAAGGCAACGATCTTCCGGACCCGTTCGGATTTGTCTCCGAATTTGACCAGCAGCCTGCGAATTCGAATGACGACCGCGGCCAGGAAGATCCCGGCCAGGAGCCCCAGGACCACGGCGGCAGCGATTCCCCCCGAGACACCCGGCTGCTCCAGTCGCATCAGGGCCAGGACCGGCGTATCGCCTGCCCAGCGGAACAGCCAGGCCAGGGGAGTATGAACGATCGCAAGGTTCTCCAGGTGCACGGTCAAAGGCAGCAGAAGCAGCAGCAGGGCCTTGGCCACCAGAAAGCAGGTCAGGGCGATGCCGATCGAAACGTTCAGGACCAGCAGAAGCAGGATGATCAGGACGTGGGTCATATTGAAGCCGGGGACCAGTCCGAGCATCATGCCCAGGATGGCGGCCAGGAGAATCTGGATCGGGGTGGCGCCGCCCCGAATGAACTTCCCCATTTTCCGCAGCCATCGAAGTGGATTCATCTGGGCATCTCCACAGGTTCAGGACAAAACATCCAACGTCAGTTGATTGTAAGGCAAAGATTTAGCATCGGCAAGCGGGCCTGGGCGACTGTCTATCCCGCAGAGGTCTCTTCGGCAAACGTCTTGGCGATATTCATCTCCAGGTACGGGTTGACCGGATTATCGCTGTCCAGAAAAGTTTTTTGCAGCTTCTCGGTATCCAGATCCTTGAGCGATTCCACGGCCAGGTCCGCCGAAGCGGTGACCGGACCGACCGAAACGCGGATCATCCCGGCCCGTCGGATGGCTTCGAGCCCGTCATCGTCGCTCTCGATACCAATGCACTGCCAGGGCAGCACCCGAAGTCTCTGGCTGACAAGCAGAAATCCCTGCGGATCAGGCTTGTCCCGGGTCAGGTGCGTCTGGTCGACCCAGGCATCCAGCAGGTCCTCCAGTCGTGTCTGCTTGAGCAGGGCCAAGCCGTTCGGGCTGTTCGAGACGCATCCGATCCGGTGCCCGGCGTCGCGAAGGGATTCCATAAGCTCCCGGGCCGGGCCCAGGTCTTCATACCGGGCCAGTTCGTCCAGGTCGAAGATCACTGCCTGGAGGTTCTGCCTGTGCCAGTTGGCCCCGGCGGGGAACTTGCCGGGCTGACCGGGCTCGATGCGGACCCGGTTGCCGTTGACTTCCAGACCCACTGCTTCCCCGCCGTCGTTACGGACGGTGATTTCATTGGAGGTTACCGTCACCCGCAGCGGCTGGCCTCGATAGCGGAACCGATACTGAAGTCGTTTCCAGTTGTCCGGCAGGCGAGGCTGGAGGTTCAGCCCGCCGGACGGGTCGGTTGCCAACCCGCCATAGCCATGCACGACGGCCAGCCAGATGCCCGCCTCGGCCGCTCCGTGAATGCCGTGTCGGGTATTGCCCGCCTGATCGGACAGATCGATGCCGATGGTGGTTTCGAAGTAGTGGTGGGCGTCCAGGGCCAGACTCAGACGAATTGCCAGCATCGCGTGCGTGCACAACGACAGGCTGGAGGTCTGGTTGCAAAGGGGCGCATAGGTCTGGTAACAGCGGCGCAGGGTCTCGATGTCAAAGGCCTCCGGCAGCGCCTGGAAGAGCAGCAGGGCGTCGGCCCGCGTACCGGTCTTATCGGGCCGGCGGGTGTGCTCCAGGGCTTTGACGTCGGGCTCGGGCAGCGAGCCGAAGCCCTCAAACTGGGCCGGGATGTCCGGTTCGATCCGGGGCAGGTAGACCCGGTCCGCCCGCTGGGGCCAGTGGGCGACCTGGTCGGGGTCGAGTCCCACCTGCTGGAGGATGTTCTCGATCGAGTCGGGATGGTCCTGCTGAAGTTCTTCCACAGCCCGGGCTGTGTAGCGAAGCACGAAGGCCGCCAGACGGTTGGTGTACAGGTTGTCATTTACGTGATTGTGGGCTGTGTCGGGTCCGCAGACGTCGAGAATGTGCTCCATGGAGTCCGAGCCTGTCTGGAATCGGCTGATCCAGAACTTGCCCAACTCCAGCAGGACCTCCAGTCCGCCTTCCAGGAGAATCTCATTATCGCCGGTCAGCGCGACGTAGTAGGCAAAGCCCCAGGCGATATCCGCGTTGACGTGAATCTGGCGGTAGATCGGCCCGTCGGAGACAAAGGGCTCTTCCAGGCCCGACTTGAACGACTGGAAGGGATATCGCGCCCCTTCATAGCCGTCCTGGGAGGCCAGCGACCGCGCGGGGTCCAGCCGGCGCGCGCGGTAGAGCAGGTGGTTTCTGGCCAGTTCGGGCTCCACAGCCGCCAGGAGCGGAAGCTGGTACATCTCCACATCCCAGAAGACCGCTCCGCGGTACCAGTCGCCGGTCAGGTTCCTGGAGCCGATCGAACTTTCCCCGTCGTCTTCCGGGGCGGCGATGCGCGTGGACCAGAGGGCGAAGCGAACCGCCAACTGGGCTGCGGGATCCCCTTCGATTTCCACGTCGGCGTCTTCCCAGAAACGCTCCCATTGCTCTGCGTGCTTCTCCAGCAGATGCGGATAGTCGGCATGGTCGGCCAGGTCCAGAAGTTCATCCAGGACCGTTCCTTCCTGGACGGGCAGTTGCAGGCCGTCATCGGAAGGGAAAAACAGGAACAGCTTCAGAAAGGTGAACGTGCTGTCCGCGGGACACTCGTCGGGTATGTCAAATACCGCGCGGGCTTCGCCGTCGCTCGTATCGTAGGTGACCGAAAGCTCGGGTCCCTCGATCTGCCGCACCAGCGCCACCGTCTCCAGGGCGGCCGAGGTCTGCCTTGAGAGCAGGCTCACCACCAGGACTTCCTCGCCGGCTGCCAGGGTGGTGGCCTCGGAGAGCTTCAGGCCGGTCCGGTCGATGTTGGGCATCTGGCCCGGATGGTAGTACTGGGCGGGCTGGTTGCGCGCCTGGGAATCGACGGCCATGACGAACTGTGTCCCTGCCGCCGGCTGGTGCATCTTGACCTGGACCTTCTGGACCATGAGATTCCAGATATCCAGCGAGGCGAAGCGTTCTTCGTGGATGCTGAGTTTCCCGTTGCCCTCTGCGAAGGTGGCACAGCGGCTCAGCAGGCCCCTGTCCATGTGCAGCGTCCTTTCCGAGGCGGTGCAGGCGGGATTGCGGCCGTTGATGAGGGGATAGCTGCGCAGCCAGTCCGGCCCGCCCATCAGGTAGGTCAGCCCGAACGGCGCCCGGGTGAAGAGCCCCGAGACATACATGCCGCGCGTGGCTTGATGGCGATCTTCGCCCAGCGTGCCACGGGTGCAACATTGGCCGTTGCCCACGGCAAAGAGGCTGGAAAGGACATCCGGATCGGCGAAGTTCAGGTCGCGTTCACTGAGGGTCCAGCTCATTGGATTCTCTCTTTCAAGCAGGGGTCTACGTCAGTGTAGTCTGCGGGGGCTCCGGCGTCCATCGGGCATTGCATATCGGCCCGGCGGGCCCTGCGGCTGATTTTCGCAGATCCAATGGCGGATACCGGTAGAATCCATTGGCTGGGTCCTCAGGGCCTCGGCCCGCAGGCAGTGGGTGGATTCCCACAGCAGGAGTGCTGTTCCCAGCCGGCAAGGCCGAATCACAGACGTTCCAAAGGCCTGCGAATGCCGAGTTGGGATTTCAGAGACAGTTGATCTCTTCTGAGACGGTTGCCGAAGAACACAGGCAGGGCCCGTGATTCCACCCGAGCCAGGGATTTGAGCTTGCAGGGGATCCCGGCGGATCCGATCTTGCCTGTCGGATGCTCAGAAGCTAGGCTGTCCGGACAGATCTGCCTGTCGGTGTCCGGAAGAGGCTGGGGTTGTTTCTGCTCCCGGGCCGCGAGGCTGCCTACACTGTAACAAACCGAGTTTGTGAAGTTTTGAACGAACTGGAAAGGCTCCGATGAGTGCCCAAGCCTCCAACCCGAAGGCGGCCAAGCCCAAGGCCAAACCCAAGCCCAAGAAGCTCATCCAGAAGCAGGCCAACATGCTGCGCGTTCTCTACGCGCTGGCGCCGGTGGCCCTTGTGGGCGTGTACTTCTTCGGCTGGCGCGTGCTGGCCGTACTTGCCGTTTCCCTGCTGGCCGGTTTCGCAACGGAATACCTGACCAGCCGGTATCGGGGCCAACCGGTCTCGACCGCCTGTTTCGTCACGTGCAGTCTGTATGGCCTGTCGTTGCCTCCAACGATGCCTCTCTGGCAGGCGGCGGTGGGTGCGATCGTGGCCATCCTGTTCGGCAAGGAGGTCTTCGGCGGGTTCGGGCGCAACTTCGCCAACCCGGCCATCGTCGGAAGGGCCTTCATGTATGTCGCCTTTCCCAAGCCGATGACCAACGCGTTCGTTCCGGCGTTTCGAGGGTTTCCCGGCGGACTGGCCAAGTGGAGCTTCCCGGTTCACGACCTTCCCGCTTATCTGCAGGGCAAGCTCAATTCCGTTACCGACGCGGTCAGCCAGGCAACCCCCATGGCAGCTCGACCTGAATACGAGGCCTCCCAGTTCAAAATGCTCCTGGGCAACATCAGCGGAACCTTCCAGGAAGAGGGTACCTGGCGGGCCCTGGCGGCAGGGAGCATCGGGGAAGTTTCAGCCCTGCTGCTGATCCTCTGCGGGATCTATCTGATCTGGACCAAGACAGCCAACTGGCGACTGACGCTCAGCACGCTTCTCGGTGCGACGGGGGCCAACGTCATTTTCAGAAATCTGCTCGGCTACGAGCTTGTGCCCGAGCTGACCTTCACACTGCTCAGCGGGGCGCTGATGTACGCGGCGGTGTTCATGGTGACCGATCCGGTCTCTGCACCCAAGAAGCCTTTGGCCCAGTACGCCTACGGGGCGTTTATCGGGATCATGATCGTCTTTCTGCGATGGAAGTCTTCATGGGTGGGGGCGGTGGCTTTTGGAATCCTTCTGGGGAATCTGATCGCGCCTCTGCTGGATGAAGCAGCCGGGTGGCTCGCCGCCCGCAAGAAGGCCAGAGCAGAAGCAGCCAAGCAGGCAGAGGGAAGCCAGTGATGAATATCGATACCTCCAAACCTTCCTACGTGATCCTCTACACGGCGATTGTCTCGGCCGCCTTCACCGCGGCGATCATGGTTCTCAATGTCGTCGCCAAGCCGGCCATCGAGCAGAACAGGCGGGTCCTCAAGCGGCGGGCCCTTGCCGAGATCCTGTTTCACAATCCCCAGCAAGAGGGGCTCAGCCAAAGGCCCGACGAGATGTCCGACGAGCAGGTGCTGGAGGTCTACGACAAGCGGATCTACACCTCGCAGTTGCCCGTGGCCGACGGCGGGGATCCGATCGAGTTGATCACGGCCTATTCGGTCGATGTACCCCCGCAGGGCCCGCTGCCCGGGCCGGACAAGATCGTAGGCTATGCCATCGAGGTAAACGGCGTGGGGTTCTGGGAACCCATCAGCGGGTACCTGGCCATGGGGCCCGGACTGGAATATTCCCGCGGGCTGGTCATCCTCCGCCAGGCCGAGACGCCCGGCCTGGGTGGCAAGATCACCGAGGAGGAGTTCCGCAACCAATGGGCTCCGGGCCAAAAGCTTCAGGTCGATCCCAATCCTCAGGGCAAGCACGTGTACATCACCAAGACCGACCCGAACGATATCCCTCCCGAAAGCCCCGAGGCGGGGCGACACGTCGATGCCATTACCGGAGCGACGCAGACTTCGATCGCCCTGATGAAGTTCATCAACGATGACCTCCGCCGATTCCACCAGGCTGCCCAGGCGTATGGACTCGTTCAGAAAGGCCCGCCGGGACCGGACGGGAATGAAGCCACCAACTCCAGGACCCAAGCGCAGTAGGAGATCTCCATGCCTCCCCAGGACACCTTGACCAGCGGCGTAGCGTTCAAGACGCAGCTCTGGGACGACAATCCGATCTTCCGGCAGGTGCTGGGCATCTGTTCGACGCTGGCGGTGACCAACTACATGTTCAACACGCTGCTCATGTGCATCGGGCTGGTCTGGGCGACGACCATGAGCAGCCTGACCGTCAGCGCCATCCGAAACTTCACCCCCAAGCGGGTGCGGATCATGGTGCAGGTGCTGATCATCAGCGTCTACGTGATCGTGGTCGATGTGGCCATGCAGGTCTACTTCCCCGGGATTCACCGGAGCATCGCCGCCTACGTGGGGCTGATCATCACCAACTGCATCGTCCTGGGGCGCCTCGAAGCCTTTGCCAACAAGAACCCGGTCCTGCCCGCCCTGGCTGACGGTTTCGGCGCGGGCGTGGGCTACAGCTTCATCCTGATGGGAATCGCGACGGTCCGCGAATACCTCGGGTCTCGAACGCTCTTCCACTTCCCGGTCCCCACGGTCTTCTCCGAAGGCGACTGGGTGATCATGATCATGCCCCCGGGTGCGTTTTTCGTGCTGGCCCTGGCCGTCTGGGCCGCAAGGGCCTACGACCTCAAACGACAGGCCGCCAAGGAAGAAGGTGCCAAATGATGCTCATGAACGTACTGGCCCAGGCGGACATACAGCCGGCGGCGCCGACCGCAACGATACTGACGGTCATCCTGGCTGCGACCTTCACCGACAACGTCCTGCTGACCCGGTTTTTGGGCATGTGCCCGTTCCTTTCGGTCAGCCGACAGCTCAAAAGCGCCGTAGGCATGGGCCTGGCCGTGGTCTTCGTTACCACCTTCACCACGTTCCTCAACTCCCTGCTGTACGACTACGTCCTGGTCCCGCTGGGGCTGGACATCGGGCTGCAACTGATCCTGTTTATCGTGATGATCGCCGCCTTCGTGCAGCTTTGCGAGATGCTTATCGAACGTCTCAGCGTGACCCTGTACTATTCACTGGGCATCTTCCTGCCGTTGATTACCGTCAACTGCGCGATCCTCGGATCGAGCCTGTTCATGCTCAACAAGCAGCTCCACGGGTTCATGTCGCTGGCATACGGATTCGGAGTGGGGCTGGGCTGGATGATCGCGATCATCCTGATGGCCGGCATTCGACAGAAGCTTTCCAAGGCCAAGATTCCCGCCGGCCTGGAGGGCCCCGGCATCACCCTGATCATCGCGGGCATCATGGCCTTGGCGTTTATGGGATTTACCGGCGTTATCAGCAGCTAGTCCAAGGAGACGTGCAATGGATCTGATATTCTGGGCAACCCTCGTCGCCTGCACGATGACGACCATCCTGGCCGTGCTGCTGATCGTGGCTGAGCGGTACCTGGTCAACTACGGCACGTGCAATATCGAGATCAACCAGGGCAGCGAAAAGGTCGCCGTCGAGGGCGGGGACAACCTGCTGATGAGTCTGCGCAACGGCGGGGTCTACCTGGCCAGCGCCTGCGGGGGACGCGGCACATGTGCCTACTGCAAGTGTAAAATTCTCGAAGGCGGCGGGCCGGTCGGGCCCACCGAGGCCCCGCTCTTGAGCGAAGAGGAAATCGCCGACAACGTTCGCATCAGTTGCCAGGTCAAGGTCCGCGAGGATATGAAGATCGCGGTGCCCGAGGAGCTGCTGCTGGTCAAGGAATTCAAGGCCCGTGTCGAGCGGATCCGCGATCTGACCCACGACATCAAGGAGCTTCGCCTGGAGCTGGTCGAACCGGAGACCATCGAGTTTACCCCGGGCCATTACGTCCAGCTCGAAGCTCCGCCCTACGGGGACAACAAGGAATCGGTCTTCCGGGCTTACAGCATCAGCTCGCCCCCCAGCGACAAGAAACACCTGGAACTGATCGTCCGCCTGGTCCCGGGCGGAATCTGCACGACCTACGTGTTCGAGCATCTTTCCGAGGGCGACGAGGTGAGCTTCACGGGCCCCTACGGAGACTTCCGCATGTCCGATAACGATGCGGAAATGATCTGGATTGCCGGCGGATCGGGCATGGCCCCGTTCTGGTCGATGATCCGCCATATGAAGGAAAACGACATCCAGCGCAAATGCCGGTACTTCTTCGGGGCGGTCAACAAGCGCGATCTGTTCTTCCTGGACGAACTGGCCGAGCTTTCCCAGCAGATGCCCAACTTCCAGTTCATCCCCGCCCTTTCGGGCAGTGGGGAGGGCGTGGAAGGATGGGAGGGCGAGACCGGCCTGATTACCGAGGTGGTCGGAAGCCACGTGGAAGACGGCCGGAACAAGGAGGGGTATCTCTGCGGTTCGCCGGGAATGTGCGATGCCTCCGTGAAAGTACTCCATGAAAAGGGCATCACCGAAGACAAGGTCTATTTCGACAAATTCGCATAGCCGGCCAAAGAGCCCGAGGGTGGCAGGATGAAACTCAGCCCCGAGATACGCAAGATCACAGACCGCATGGCCCCGGGTGTACTGACCCGCGACGGTTTCTTGGGAACCGACCATCGAAGTCTGCCCGAGATCCTGGACGAAGACGGAAATCTTGTCGATCGCCTGGGAATTACGCATGAGCGGATCGCGGCAGAGCTGGACCGCATCCTCCGCCGGGCGATGGAGCACTATGGGACCCCCGTGCAGGTGCGCGAGGGGCTCCAGGCCGTTTACATCGAGGCGATGGGGCGCATTCCCTGTCCCTTCGGCGATGGGACAATGTGCTCCAAGGGCCAGGTGGATATCACCGAGGCCTCAACGGGACGGAAGCTTTCAGTGACGGCCCTTTCGATTCACATGATCGCCGCCCACGGCTTCTACCAGGGCAAGGGCTCGGCCTATCGTGTCGAACCTGCCGTCGCAGCCGAGATGCTTGGAATCGCTTCCTCGGATTCCTCGGAAACGTGAGCGCCTGACTTTTTGTTAGGAATCACTTAGTCTAATCCTTTCCGGTCTTGCATACGGTCTTGACCTTACCGGGTTATCGTCCCGGCCATGGAAACACGCCACGGCATGGACGACGGGGGTGTCCCAGAGGACAGAGCCGCGCGGATGACTCGCCGAGAAGCTCTCGGTCTTCTCTCGGCCTTGGGGTTGGGGACTTGTCTTTCACGTCTTCCCGGATGCGACAGGAAACTTGTGTGCATGCCTGTTCCGATCGATCAGCCCTGCAAGGGGGGGATGGATCTTACGCTGCTGATCGCCGCCGATACACACTGTGGGTGGGATTCGATCCGCGGGAACAACCGAAGGCAGATCGAGGCGATGAACCATCTTCCCGGGCGGGATTGGCCCGAAGAAATCGGCGGCCGGGTCGGCTCGCCAAGGGCCGTCCTTCTGCTGGGGGATCTTACCGAAAACGGCACCTGGGCTCAGCGGCGACTTTTTGAGCAGACCTACTTGAAGTCCCTGCGCTGGCCGGTGGTACTGGGAGCAGGAAACCACGACCGCTGGGTCCCCGGGCATTACCTCTGGCACAGGCCGATGCACGACCTGATCCGCTCGCGCCACGGATCCCTTCTGCACAGCCACGACTGGCAGGACCTGCACTATGTCTGCGTGGGGGAATATCCCGACCAAAGCACCTGCCGCTGGCTGGCGAGGGATCTGGCGCGCGTCGGGCGGCTTCGCCCGGTGATCATCGGCATGCATTACTGCCTGGCCGGGGCTGACAGCGGCTGGTGGCAGGAGAGCGAAAAACGCCGCTTCGCTCACACCATCCAGCCGTACAACATTGTCGCACTCGTGCATGGCCACCACCACAAGGCCGGGCGCTACGACTGGGAAGGACACGACGTTCTCCGTCTGGGCTCGACCAAGGACGGTACGCACAGCTTTGCGGTACTCCATCTGACCGATACCAGGCTGCGAGGGGCTTGCTACGACTGGCAGGGCGGGGGCTGGAACGGACACTTTCAGGTGACTTTCAAGGAGGAATATGATTGGAAAACGCCCGTCTGGTCGGCCTAGAATGGATCGACGGAGACAAAGCATGCATTTGCCGCAATCCATTACAAACCGCGCAGTGGGCCAGGGCAGGATGAACCGACGGTCGCTGCTCAAGGCGGCCGGCCTGACTGCCGGCAGCGCAATTCCGTTGCTGTCCCTGACGGGATGTCGCAGTCAGGGCACCGCCCAGTACCCGGTGGTCTCCAGGCCTCGAAAAGGAAACCTGGACGTGACGTTTTTCGTCGCAGCCGATACGCACTTCGGCGTCAAGGGGATGGAGGAGCGAAACCGAAGACAGATCCAGGCGATGAACGAGCTTCCTGTCAGGTCATGGCCCGGACATTCAACCAAGCCGCTGGCCGAACCGCGGGCGGTGCTCATTGCCGGGGACCTGACCGAGAGCGGCAAAAAGGGAGAACTGGCCGCTTTTGAGGATTTCTACGGCTACTCCGGAGGCGACGGGCAACTGCGTTGGGGCGTCAAATGCTTCGCCGGCAATCACGATCGCTACGTTCCCGCCTGGTACATGGGGCTAAAGCCGGTACACACCATGGTTCGCCGGCGCCATGGCGGGCTCTGCTACAGTTGGGATTGGGATGACCTGCACCTGGTCGCACTGGGAGAGTATCCCGACGCCGAGACCCGTAACTGGCTGGCGAGGGATCTGGCCCAGTCCGGCGATCAGCGTCCCGTCATCCTCCTGCTGCACTATTCGATCCTCGGGCCCTACTCCGACTGGTGGTCGCGCAAGGAAAAAGAGGATCTTGCACGCGTGATCGCGCCTTTCAATATCGCAGCCATCTTTCACGGCCACTACCACAACTCGGGACACTACCTCTGGTCGGGCCACCACGTCTACAATGTCGGCTCTCCGAGGCATTCGATGCACAGTTTCTCGGCCGTGCGCGTCACCGATGACCGACTGACCGTTGCCTCGTACAATTGGGGGCGGAACCAGTGGCAGTGGGTCCGCTCGGAGGCGATCAATCAGCCCGCGTCGGTGGTCTGAGCTTTGCCGATCTTGAGCTGCAGGGCAATGACGGCCACAGCGAAAGGCACGGCCGTGGCCATGTCTCCTGCCGCCCACCACCAGGGAATCCCCGAGAGGATGGCCAGCGTACCCACGATCAGCGCGATGGCAGCGATTCCCACAGCCGTTACGGCGATCATGATCGCATAGCGGCGGACATCCGAGGCCATCACCAGCAGTTGCACGCCGATGAGCCCGTAGACCGCACTGCACAGTCGGGCCAGGTATTCGGCGATTGGGGCTGACGGAAATGGACCGAGTCCCATCTCGGCATGGAAGTAGTCCATCCATCCGATGGGCATGAAGACGGCGATGATGGCCGAGAGCATCATCAATCCGGAGAGCCGAAGCAACCAGACGAGCACGGTTTGGGCGGTGGAAGCTTTCATGGGCCGTTTCCTCTGCAAAAGCTGGGGAGAAGATGCAAGCTGGCATCCTGTCTTGCCAGAGCATAAAATCGCCCCTTTTCCCCCAGGAGTCAAGTCTGAGATGATGGCACGAAACACAGGAAATCCCGGTCCGGGCCGCTCGGGACGCAAGGGTACCCAGCCGGGCAAGCATGCAGCCGTCCTGCTGCGAGAGGTCATCAGGCGTCTGAGACCGGGGCCCGACGATATAGTGGCCGACTGTACCGTGGGCTACGGCGGGCATGCGTTTCGCCTGGCTGAGCAGATCGGCCCCGGAGGCAGACTCATCGGCCTGGACCTGGAAGAAGCCCAGATCGACGAGGCCGCCAAGAGATTGGCCAAGACCGAGGCCTCGGTGAGCCTGTACCATAAGAACTTTGCCGAGCTTCAGGAGATAATGCAGCAGGAGGGAATCGACGCCTTCGATGTCATCTTTGCCGACCTGGGCGTATCGAGTATGCAGATCGACGTTTCGGGAAGGGGTATCGGGTACAAGGACGATCAGCCCCTGGACATGAGGCTGGATCCGGAGACCCGGACAACCGCAGCGGATCTGCTGGCCCGGCTTTCGGCTGAGCAGTTGAGCGAGGCCTTTCGGACATACGGCGACGAGCCGGACCATCAGCGCATCGCCCAGTGGATTGTCAGTCAGCGACAGGCGATTCCATTGACCCGCACCAAGCAACTGGTTCGACTGATCCTCAACGCAAAGGGACTTTCCGAGAGCAACTGGAAAAAGAGCCAGAAGTCCAACTTCGGCCGGTTTCACCCGGCTGCGAAGGTGTTCCAGTCCCTGCGGATCCTGGTCAACCGGGAGGTGGAGAATCTCCAGGCTCTTCTGGAGCAGCTTCCGCGGTGCCTCGCGCCGGGGGGGCGTGCGGGGATCATAAGCTTCCAGCCCGGCGAGGACGAGAAGGTCCACAAGGCCTTTGCCCAAGGCCTGGCCGATGGGGTCTATTCCCAGATCAGTCGCAAGCCGATCACACCCTCGCAGGGAGAGATCTACCGGAATCGTCGCAGTGCCTCCGCGCGGTTCCGTTGGGCCCAGCGAGCGGTTCGCTGAGTAAGCTTATCCGTCCGTGATACAGCCTTTGGGCGCGGGGGCCACCGTCTTGATGTAGCGGCGGAGGGTACCGGCCTGGGCCTTGAGCGGTGGAGCCTTCCACTGACGGGCCCGGCGGTCAAGTTCCGCGCGTTCCAGTTTCACCTCCAGGCTTCGCTTGGCCGCGTCGATGGCGATAATGTCTCCATCGCGCAGAAGGGCGATGGGGCCTCCGGTCTGGGCCTCGGGGGCAACGTGGCCTACGATGAACCCGTGCGAGCCGCCCGAGAACCTGCCGTCGGTTATCAGGGCGACCTTGCTTCCCAGCCCCGCGCCCACGATCGCGCTGGTGGGGGTGAGCATCTCGGGCATGCCGGGGCCTCCCTGGGGGCCCTCGTAGCGGATGACCACCACGTCGCCGACCTCGATCCGGCCATCTTCCAGTGAAGCCAGCATCTCTTCTTCGCTGTCGTAGACTTTCGCCGGGCCTTCAAAGCCCAAACCCTCTTTGCCGGTGATCTTGGCCACCGCGCCCTGCGGAGCCAGATTCCCGTAGAGGATCTGAATATGCCCCGTGGCCTTGATCGGGTTCTCCAAGGATCGGATGATCTCCTGCCCGCCGGTCAGGCCCGGCAGATCCGCCAGGTTTTCGGCCAGCGTCTTTCCGGTGACGGTCATGCAGTCTCCGTGCAAAAAGCCCTTTTCCAGCAGGAGCTTCAGAACCCCGGGAGTACCTCCGACCGCGTGCAGGTCTTCCTGGACGTAGCGGCCCGAGGGCTTGAGATCCGCCAGGAGAGGCACGCGGTCCGATGCCTTCTGGAAGTCATCCAAAGTCAGCGCCACCCCCACGCTGTGGGCAATGGCAATCAGGTGCAGCACCGCGTTGGTCGAGCCGCCCAGGGCAATCAGCAGGGCAAGGGCGTTCTCGAAGGCCTTGGGCGTCATGATGTCCCGCGGCTTGAGGTCCTTTTCCAGCAAAAGACGGATGGCCTTGCCGGCCCGGTAGCACTCATCGCGTTTGGCCGGGTCGGCGGCCGGAATGGAAGAGGAGTAGGGCAGGGTCATTCCCATCGCCTCGGCCGTCGAGGCCATCGTGTTGGCGGTGTACATCCCCCCGCAGGCCCCGGGGCCGGGGATGCTGGTTCGCACGATCTGCCTTCGGTGCTCTTCGTCGATGGTCCCTGCAAGAAGCTGCCCGTAGCTCTGGAATGCGTTGACAATGTCTACCGGTTCGTTGCGGCAGCAGCCCGCGCGGATGGTTCCCCCATAGACCATGATGGAAGGGCGGTTCAGTCGGCCCATCGCCATCAGGCAGCCGGGCATGTTCTTGTCGCATCCCGGCAGCGAGATGTTGGCGTCGTACCATTGGGCGCGCATGACCGTTTCGATCGAGTCGGCGATCAGGTCGCGGCTCTGAAGGGAATAGCTCATGCCCTCGGTTCCCATGCTCATCCCGTCGCTGACGCCGATGGTATTGAACCGCATCGGTACAAGGCAGGCCTGGGACACTCCGCGTTTGACATGCTCGGACAGCTCCAGAAGGTGCATGTTGCAGGTATTGCCCTCCAGCCAGCAACTGCTGATGCCCACCTGGGGCTTGTCCAGGTCCTTCTCGTCCAGGCCGGTGCCGATGAGCATGGCCTGGGACGCGCCCTGGCTGGGAGGCTGGGTGATTCTTCGTGAATAGCGGTTCAGTGGTTGACTCATGGAAGGTTCCTGCCTGCAAGCCCTGTTGTTTCCAAACCATTGTAGGAGGCGGGATTCTTCGACGGCGTCGAGGGCAAAAAACAAGCCCGTCGGACGCAGTTGCGACCAACGGGCTCCGGCCCCCCTGAGGCCAAGATTCATCAACGGGCTTTATTGCGGATCCTTCTGTTCGGGTTTCGGATGACGATGGCCCTTCTTGTGGTGCAGTTCGTGCAGGATCTCCCGCATGTTCTTCAGGCTCTCGGGATCCAGGGCTGTTATCGCCAGCTCCAGGTAGCTCTCCAGGGCCTCGCCGACCAGGTTGTATTGCCACCGGCCCGTGATTCGCGAGTAGGCCTTGAGGCATCGCAGCGTCCTGCTGCAGAGCCGGAAGGTGCTCTTGTGGTGGCAGGCCTTCTTCTTTCGACGTCGCCGGCGCTTGCGGGGAACCTGGGTCTCTGCCATGTGCTTGAGCTCTCTGGCAGCTTCCTGGGCAACCAGGTCTTTTCGGCTGGCCTGTTCCACGTGGTTTTCGGCGTGAGAATCCTCTTCCGCGTGGACTTCCTTGTGCTCGTCCGGGTGGAACAGGTCCAGTTCCTTCAGCGCGTTGGTCAGCTTGCGGTGGGTCTGCTTTCTGGCCTGGTCGCTGTAGGCTCGGCTGGGCTTTGGAAGCATGACATCGGCTTCGGGATCGAGGCGATCTTCGGCCGCCAGAGCTGCCAGGCTGGGCCGCTGCAGATCGGGCTTCTCCTGGGAGGTGGAGCTTCGAGACCTCTCCTGCCGGGGCAGATGCGCCTCATCCTGCTGGGCTTCCTGCTGCTGGGCGGGCCTGAGCCCCAGGCGTCCTGTCACGTGGTGGGAAACGCTTTCGTGGCTTTCGGGATGGTCTTCTTCCGGATGGTGATCCGGGACGATGCCGGTTCGCGAGGCCGCGTCGTCCATCGTGCGCTCCACGAGGACGGTCGGGGAACCGGCGTGGGTTTCCCGAGTTCGGCCAAGTCTGCCGAGAATGAGATTTTTGCCGGATTCAGTCATGGGTTGCGCTCCAGGTATCTGGGCGTTTTCGTTTCGGGGTGCCTCTTGTCGCCTGTGCGACGGGCTCAGTCACGACTTCCGGTAAAGAAGCGCAACCACGTGGGAACCTTCTTGTCGTCCTGGGAATCGGCCTGGGCGGCGACCCCGGCAGGTTCCTCGAAGTCTTCCTTGTGAGGCCAGGTATCCAGTTCCACCTGCTCGGCCTGGAGCACATCCTTCTCGGCCGGCCAATTGTCCAGCTCCTCCTGTCCCTCGGATGCCTTCGGCTCGGTCGTCACGTTGAATACCGACTGGGCCGAGTGGCAGGGCTGGGGGGATTCGACCACGTCATCGCTCTGCGGGGCCTGGTCCGGTTTGGCCTGCTCGGAGCAGGGAACTTCAACTGGTTCAGGCATTTCCGGCTCGGGTGTCGGCTCGGGCTCGAGCCGTTCCGGCTCGTCCAGTTGTGCCGGTTCGGGCTGTTGAATTTCGACAGGTTCCTGCTCTATCGGCTCGGGCTGCGGCTGGGACTGGGGTTCGACCTCAACCTCCAGCTCGACCTGGGCTTCTTCCGGGGCCGGGTTGACCGGATCCGGAACGGCCTTGTCGGCTGAAAGCGCCTGGCCTATGCCCGACCAGTTGCCGTCGATGTCCGGGATACGCCCGGGCTTGTCGGCCTGGTGCTCGATGTCCTCGGCCACGTCTTCCAGTTGAGAAACCGCCTGTCGCAGCGATTCGGTGGAGTCCCGCGAGGTTTGCGTGGTCGGACGTCTCCGGCAGAGGCGTTGGACCATCTCGGCCGCAAGGGCCCGGTAGTCCTGCGCGCCGTGGCTGTCGCCGGCGTAGTCCAGGATGCTCTGTCCGCTGGCGGGACACTCGCGCATCTTGACGTTTTCGCGAATGACGGTCTGGAAGAGGTGATTGGGCAAAGCTCGCTGGAGTTCCTCCAGGACCAGTCGGCTGAGCCTTGTGCGTCCGTCGTAGCGGCAGCCCAGGACGCCGACCAGGGCGATATCGTGTCCGAAGCCCTCTCGGATGTCCTCAAGGGTCGTCAGGAGGATTTTCAGGCCATCCAGGGCCAGGACCGATGTTTCCACCGGTACCAGCGCATGGGTCGCTGCCAGCAGGGCGTTACCGATCAACCGGTTGCCCAGCGAGGGGGGACAGTCGATGAGGCAGTAGTCGTAGCCCTCGATATTCCCCAGGAGCTTGCGAAGCTGGCCTCCCTGGGTGGGCCTGAGGTCATGGGCAACCGAATCGAGTTTTCCATGGCCCGGGGCCAGGTCCACGTTGGGCATGATGTCGGCAATGGGATTGAGTCCTTTGCCGGCCAGCAGGGCTTCGGCAAAGCGGGTATCACCCTCCACGCCGAGCCACCGGGTGGTGGCTGCCTGACCGTCCAGATCGACCAGCAGGACTTTCTTGCCCATTTCCCCCAGTGCAGCGGCGAGGTTGACAGACGAGGTCGTCTTGCCGGTGCCGCCCTTCTCGTTGACCATTGCGATGATGTCCATGGGGTTCCTCCTGGACGCTGCCCCCGGCTTGGGAGGTGGGATCGCGGCGAGTACCCTGTATACAACGCGCACAACGTCGCCCGAGCCCCTTTGGCCGGTACGGTTACGTCCAAAGTTGTCGACGTGGAAAACCATTGCGCCCGAAACCCGAAACCCGGAAGCCTACGAGGCCCCGGTCTCCGGCGGGATCGTTCCTGCGTTTCCATGCCCACGTCATTCCTGACACTTCAACAGTAAGATTCCCGCCTGGGCCCAGGCAAATCCGGGAGAGATTTTCGGTCTGTATCGAATGGAGAAGACAGGCAACAAAATCTGCAAGGGTAATTAGAATAAGATCTTGCGATTCTTTCGACTGCCGAAGATTCCCACATGCCACGGTGAATTTGTCGAAAAAAGAAAGGCCCCTGCGCCGGTGAGTCCGGCGCGGGGGCCCGAGCAGGGGGCAGCAGATTCAGTCCTTGGGCATGAACGCCTGGCTGTAGAAGTCGGTGTTGAGGTTCTCAGGCAGCGTCTTGCCCGTGGCGTAGCTGTAGAGCAGGGCTTTGAAAATCATGTCCGCTGCGGCAGAGGCAGCCGCGGCCAGGAAGATCCCGATCGCGATGATCACAAGCGAGAGAATCAGCATCGGCATCGAGCCGGCGGTGAAGTAGAGCATCGCGCCGCCCAGCAGGATGATCGGCAGGGTGATCAGGAAAGCGATCAGCCCCAGCGAGAAGTGGCCCACCAGGGATTCCCCCCAGGTCTTCTTGATGGCCGAGAGGGAGTTCTTGATCGCTCCAAAGGGCCCATTGCCCTGGAGAACGATAAACGGCACGGCCAGGTAGGTCATGACCGTCCAGGCGGTACCCAGAATCGCCCGGATGATCCTGCCGCCCTTGTCGTTGCTCTCGATGGCATTGAGCAGGACACCCACGATGGCTGAGAGAAACGCCCAGCTTGCAATCTGGGGCAGGCGCTTGGACGCGATGCGAAAGCCATAGCCGACCGAGACTTCCTGGCCATCCAGGGCCTGCATGGTGCAGGCGATGAGGCCGGCGTTGAAGAAGACGATCACGAAGTAGTTACAGAAGTAGAAGGCAAAGAGGGTGATCCAGCCCTCGATGGGCATCGATTCGGACTCCAGCCATTCATCAGCCAGGCCCGTGCCGAAGACCGGCAGGGCGAAGCTGAGGATCACCACCAGGGCTGCCACCATGGAGACGATGGGGAAAATCAGCAGCTTCTTGTTCCAGCGGATGATGGAATAACTGTCCTTGGCGAACTGCCAGCCGGTCGAGATTTTCTCGAACATCTCAGGCCCCTTCCTTCTATACCTGTTGTCGATGGGTGTCCGCCTGACGCCACGCGTTGCGACCGGCGGCAAACAATAGATTATAGCTTCGCCGCCCGAGTCAGGCGGTGCAAGTGAGAATTGGGACCTTGAAGGAGATTTTACAGACCCAGGTGAGTCCGCAGATCTTCTGGAACCGCCGAGAGATCCGGTGCGATCCAATCGGCCCCGGCCTTTCGCAGCTGGGATTCCTCGAAGCTGGTGGTCAGTCCGAGGCATTGGCTTGCGGCGGCCTTGGCTGCCTGGACGCCGTTGGGTGCATCCTCCACCACCAGGCAGTCTCCCGGCGACAGGCCCAGCCCGTCGGCGGCCTTGAGGAAGATCTCCGGGTCGGGCTTCTTGTGCTCGACATCCAGCCCGTTGACGCAGACATCGAAGAGCTCGGTCCCCAGGCCGATCTGTTCGAGGTTGCCGGTCATCTTGACTCTATCGGCGCTGGTGGCCACCGCGAGCTTGAGCCCCGCCTTTCGACATTCCTGGATGAAATCCAGCACCCCTGCCAACGGTTCGAGATTTCCCTGTATGACCTCCAGGTAAAGATCGTAGGTTCTGGCCTTGTCCCGCTCGAGCTGGAGTTCCAGCCCGTATTTTTCCGCCACTCCGCCCAGGTAGCGATTCTCACCCGCCCCGACAAAGGGCAGGAAGTCCTCGGGTTTCGTGTCGGTGTTGTGGTTCTGACGGAACATCTCCCGGGCGGCCTGGCAGATGAATTCTTCGCTGTCGCAGAGCACGCCGTCCATATCGAAAATCACGCCGCGTATCGTCAACGTCTCTCTCCTGTCTCAGCCCGGGGCGCCGGGCGGTGTTCTCAGGCCTGTCCGCTCGTACTGACAGGCCGGGGCCTGAACCCGCCGGAGGACCTCCATGAGCTTGTCGGTGAGCTTCTCCTCCAGGGCTGGATCGTCCAGCGGAGTGCTCTGCCCGGGATCGTCTTCCAGATCGAAGATGATCGGGTTGCGGTCCGGGGCATCCCGGTGGCGGTGGGACCACTGCGGGATTTTGTACATCGCCACGCCCTGGGAGAAGGGCAGGTTGTCGCAGAAGGTCGCTTCCCGGAGGTGGTCCAGACCGTGGTAGTGCTGGACCGGGAGGGTAGTGTAGTGCCAGACGCGGCTGTTCTCTTCCGGCTGACGGGTATAGGTGTAGCGTCCGTCGGTCATGTTGATGTCCTTGCCGAAATAGCCGTAGAGGACAGCATCGTGGCCGGGGCCGTCCTGAGAAAGCAGGGGTCGGAAATTCTCTCCCTCCATCCGCTCGGTGGGTTCCAGGCCATGCAGGTCCAGCACGGTGGGGACCAGGTCGATCGTCGCGGTCAGGGCGTTTCTTCGCTGCCCGGCCTGGGCCTCGGGCGAGGCAACGATCATCGGGATGTTCGCCAGTTCGCGGTAGACGTACATGTAGTTCTTGGCCCAGTAGTTGTGTTCTCCCAGCATGTGCCCGTGGTCGGTGGTAAGGATCACCGTGGTATCCTTCCAGAGGTCCATCTGGTCCATCTTGTCCAGCAGCTTGCCCAGCCAGGCATCGGCCATGGTGAGCGTTCCGGCGTAGGATTTGCGGATATGCTCGACGGCGTCGGCCTCCTCCCCGTCGCTGCCGACGGGGGCGTAGTTGGGCCAGTCGTAGTGGAACTTGCTGTGATCCCAGGTATCGTCGTACATCTGGCGGTACCGGTCGGGACACAGGAACGGCTCGTGCGGATCGAAGCACTCCAGGTGCAGATGCCAGTTATCCTCGTGGCCGTTGGCGTCGAGGAATTCCACCGCCTTCTGGAAGCACTGGGGCGTGGGGTAGTCCAGGTCGTTCTGGGGGTCCATGACCGTCCGGTTCACCCAGTTCTGCCTTTTGTTCCTGCCGCGGAAGTCCGGGATGTCAGGCTCGGCCACGCGGGGGATCCACTCGTCGCTTTCCTGTCCCCGACAGAACTCGTAGGTCTGGAACTGCGTGTAGTAGTTGGCGCCGTTGGTTTCAAAGTAGTGGTAATGATCGGTGATCATGTGGGTGTAGACGTCGGCCTGCTTGCGGAGCATCATGGGCAGGTTGTCGTCGATGGGCTCCAAGGCGCCCCAGGGGGATTCCAGGAAGTTGTATCGGCCCGTGAACATCTCCCTCCGTGCGGGCATGCAGGGCATCGAGCCGCAGAAGTGGCGGTCGAAAACGACGCCTTTCTCGGCCAGGCGGGCGATATTGGGAGCGATTACCCAGTCATTGCCGTAGCAGGGCAGAAAGTGCCGGTTGAGTGAATCCAGCAGTATGACGATGGTCTTCATGGTTCGGTCTCCAAGTTATCGAGGGCTCTGAGAGACTACCCAACGCGGCGGCCTACGAAAAGACGCAACTGGAAAATCCCCTCCGATGCGGTACACTCCGGCTATGACGGATTCAGCTGCATCTGTGATCAGGTACTTCAAGCCTCCCTCGGCTCCGACGGAAGATCTGCCCGAGGCCTACAGAGAGATTCTCGATCGGGTCAACCAGCGCGTGGCTGCCTCGGAAAGCCTGGAATCGCTGATCGATTTCCTCTTCGAGCAGACCCGCACCATCTATCCCTGCGATCGGGTGGCCATTGCGTTCGTCACCGACGACGGGGCCCGGATCGTCTCGCATTATGTCCGGACCAGCTACGAGGCGGTCCGACTGGGCAAGGGATACAGCGAAGATCTCCAGGATACCAGCCTGGCCGAGGTCATCCGCTCCGGCTCGTGTCGGATCATCCGGGACCTGGGAGCGTACCTGGAGGCCAAGCCCACCAGCCGGGCCAGCCGATTGCTGGTTGACGAGGGGGTCCTTTCGAGTATGACCTGCCCGCTTTATGTGGACGACCGAGCGGTGGGCGTGCTGTTCCGTTCCTCGCGGAGAAAGGATCAGTACGACAAGCAGCAGGTGGCGGCTCACTTCGCTCTCGCCCAGCGCCTCAGCCAGGCCGTCGAAAAGATCCACCGCATCGAGCAGCTTGCCGCGGCGAACCGGGCTTATACCGAGATGCTCGGTTTTGTCAGTCACGAACTCAAAAGCCCGGTCTCTTCCATGATGACCGACGCATCCGTCCTCGAAGGCGGCTACGTGGGACAGCTCAACGAAAAGCAGAAGCAGATCCTCCAGCGAATGAAGCGAAAGGGCGACTACCTGCTGGCCATGGTCCGCGAATACCTGGATCTGGCCCGGATCGAAAGCGGGCAGATGGGCATCCGTGCCCGAAAGGACGTGGACTTCGTTTCGGAAGTGGTGGAACCGGCCCTGGATATCGTCGCTCCGCAGATCGAGGAAAAGAGCGCAGCGTTGGATCGGGAAATCCAAGGAGATCCGACGGGTATCGAATGCGACGCGGAACTTCTGAAAGTGGTTCTGGTCAACTATCTCTCCAACGCGGTCAAGTACGGCTGGGAGAAAGACGGCAGAATCCAGCTGCAGGTCCGGCGCGATGAAGAAGGCCTCAGCCTGAGCGTGAAGAACGAAGGGCCCGGCTTCGGACCCGCCCAGCGGAAACAACTGTTCCGAAAGTTCAGCCGGCTCTCGGTGCCGGAGTTCAAGGACCGCAAGGGCACGGGAGTGGGGCTCTATGCGGTCCGGCAGATCGTGGACCTCCACGGGGGCAAGGTCCAGGCCCAGAGCGAAAAGGGCGCCTGGGCCCGATTCGGCTTCTGGATTCCCCAGCCGCTGCCGGCCGAAGATGCACAGGCCCAGGAGTAGCTGCAAAAAGGCGATCGGCCCCTACGGACCGATCACCCTTGTGCCCCCAAGCACAGATTCCCTGTGCTTTTCAGGATTGTGAGTCGTAGCTTCCTTTGCCCTGCAGTTGCTCCCGGACACGCTGGTCCATCGCCTCCTGGTCGGCGCGGAAGGCATTGAGGCCGGCCAGGTTCATCAGGGCGTCGAGTCCGATGTCTCCTTGCGAGAGAGCATCTTTCCAGTTGTCCAGCGAGGGGATCTTGCCCTCCTCGGCGCTGGTCTGCACCTGCTGATCGCTCCAGGGGACAAACAGGTCCGGCGCGGAGTGATCGGCAAAGAAGCTCACCAGGTCCTCGGGGGTGAAACTGTCCACATCCTCCTTATCGAGATCGTCGCAGGCGTTGACGATTTCCTGATCCACATCCCACAGGGTATCCAGGCCCACACTTCGCGGGTCCACATCGTCTCGCAGGGGCGGCTGATAGTTCCGGTCGGTGCGATCGGTTATCTCGGCGCCGTCCTCCTGGGCCAGATCGATGAATTCCCAAGCCACCTTCGGGGGCATGGTCATCACGTCGATGCCGGCCAGGTCGATGACCTGTTGGCCCTGCCGGTAGCTGGCCCCGATCTGGAGGGTCTCGACGCCGATTCTCTCTCGCAACTTGGCCACTGCCTTTTGCGAGGCCAGCGTGGCCCGCTCGCCGACGTACGTGCCGTCTCCAAGGTCGTTTTCGGCGACAAAGCTGTTGAGCCGGCCAAGGAAGACGTTCACATAGGCCGGGCCTGCAATGCGCGTCACCACGTAGTTCTGACGGGCCGAGAAGCCAAGGGTGTGATTGACCCGGATGCCGTCCCGCACAAGGGTTCGCGTGGCGAGGATGCCGGCGGGGGTCAGCGGCAGCTTGATCGTGAAACGCTCGGGACAGACTTGCCAGAATCTTCGAGCGGTTTCCACCGCGCCGCTGTAGTCGTTGGCCAGGTCGGTATGTTCCTCAACCGAAACGTAGGCGCCGAACTTTTCGACGAGCTTCAGGGCGTGGACCGCGTTGAGGATGAAGGCGATCTCCACGAGCTTCTGGTCCATATCCATCCGGACCGAAGAGAGCAGGTCCGCTGCCTGGGGGATTGTTTCATCGTAGGTTCCCTTCTGAACTTCCTTGTTGAGCAGGGAGTTATTGGTGGTCAGGGCGGCGCATTCCCGGCTCCAGAGCCGGCCGGCATCTTCCAGCGAACCGGTGTCGAGCCAGAGCTGTGTACCGGTCTGCGTAAGCTTCTTGAAGGGCTCCCTGGAGGGCAAGTCCGGAATCTTCTCGGGCACGCCGGAGAAGTCCTTCAGGATGTACTGATTGATCTTCTGGGCGAGCTGATCGGGAATTGCAACGGCCATGATGAGACTCCTTTCGCCTGCGGTTGGCGGAGAGGGGCAGATGCCTCGCTGGACCCACCCCGAATCCATTACAAGCTTATGCGCGAAAAGGCCATCTCTCAAACTCCCTGGCCGAGTCAGGCCTGGATGGAAATCCCTCCCCCGCTTGAAGTGGGGCGCTGCTTGGAGCCGGACCTGGGTCGCTTGGGTTCGGGCAGGGCGTAGATGCGGTCCGGGTACCATGTGCTGGGCCCGCGGCGGTTGTAGCGGTGCAGGGCGCAGAGAGTCTGTGCGCAGCGCCCGTTGCACTGGTTGCACCGGACCTGCTGGAGAAGAAATCCTCCGTCGGCCGCGTAGAAAAATCGCCCGTCCGGGCCGGGCAAATAGCTTCCACGGACCACGCGGTTGTGCTCGGGGCAGGCAATCTGAATGGATCTGGCCTTGGGCATAGTCTGTCTATCGGAAGAATTCGGACTGCTTTTCAGTCCCCATCATCGGCATAAAACCCTTCGCTTCGAAGCTCGGGCCAGGTGCTCCCGGCCCGAAGGTGCATTCGCACGTGCAGGCAGAGGTCGCATTTGCTGATGTATCCCTCGCGGCGGGGGGTGAACCCCTCCTGCAGGCCGAAACGCTCCATGAGCCCGACGGGCCCTTCCTGGACGAGACAGAGGGTGATTGGATGGGATTCCGGCGTGATCTCCGGGTGGAAATCCTCAATGTCCCCGGCTGTGATTCCCGGACACAGCCCGGTGAACAGGCAGCCCTGTGGGTCGATATGGAAATGCGATACGCCGGCCAGTTCCGAGCGGCAGGGGCCGTTGCGGTATTCCTCGGCCGGCCTGGCCTGGTAGCAATCGCGGAGTTCCTCCACCACCCGTCCCCCGGGGGTAAGGGGGAACATTCGTCGCAAGTCTTCGGGAGAGCTTGCCTCCGGGCAGGCCTCCAGAAAGGCCTCCAGCGTGTGGCACGAAGTCGGGTCCAGCCGGGCCAGGAGCCTGGCAAGCGAATCCAGCCAGACGATCACGCCATGGCCGAAGATGTCCCTCGCGGCTGAGATGGCGTTGCGGGTCCGCTCAAACGGGATGAACTCATTGTGGAAGGGGGTGGCGGAGATGAGCACGGCGCCCAGGCCGGCCTCTCGGAGCAGGCGGAACTTCTCGCGTGCGACTTTCTCGGTAAGGGCCCAGGCGGCGTTGGTTTCCAGGTAATCCAATGAGATGCCGAATCGCCGGGCGGCAGCGACAGCTTCCAGCAGCAGCGGGAAGTTGAGCATGGCTTCCCCGCCGGCCAGGTGGATCCCGTCGAGATTCTCCTCGGCGGCCAGGGCCTGGAAGGTTCTTTCCAGCGTCTGCTCGTCCATCCAGGGCGAGGGACGTCTGCTGCAGCGGTAGAGGCAGTGGCGGCAGCGATTGGTGCACTGATACGAGAGCATGAGTCCCCCGCTTCGAAGCGGAGGGATGGCGAAGGCAGTTGTAGTGGAAGGCAAAACCGGTCTCCTTGTCGGTTGCATGTACCGGTATCAGCGGTAGAATGCCGTCAGTATACCCACGGGCCAATAGGGCTCAAAGTGATCCGGGAGCAGAGATGGCTTGCAAACTACCCGAAACGTACGTCCTTGCCGGCAGCGGGGATCTGGAAATCGAGCTGGAGCAGTTGGAGGACGAGGGCAGGCAGACCGGTACCATCCGCCGATCCGTCGAGAAGTTCCAGGCCATGGACCAGGAAGAACTGCTCCTGCCGGAAAACCAGAACCAGGTCGGCAAGCTCCTTGACCTGGCCCAGCAGTTGCCCCTGCGGGAGGACTACAGCTACCAGGAGCCCAGTGATCTGGACTCGATCAAGAGCCTCAGGCCCGCCGGGCCGCGATGGTTCAAGCCCGCCGGCGAGCGAAAGCTCGCCGATCGGATCCACGGGGCCTGGCTGGGACGCTGCGCCGGCTGCCTGCTGGGCAAACCCGTCGAGGGCGTAAAGGCCGATGAGCTCTGGGGGTATCTCAAGGCGTCGCGTCAGTGGCCTTTGAACGACTACATCCGCGTCAGTCCCCGCAGCAAGGCGACAGCGGAGTATCCCGACATGGCCAAGCGAGGCTGGGCAGCCCAGGCCCGGTACATGCCCATCGACGACGACACCAACTACACCACCCTTGGGCTGATGATCCTGGAGAAGCACGGGCTGGACTTTGACCCCTGCCAGGTGGCGGCGGCCTGGATGGGGCACCTGCCGATGTACACGACCTTCACGGCCGAGCGGGTGGCGTATCGGAACTTCGCCATAAGCATCGCCCCGCCGCTTTCGGCTTCGTATCGCAACCCGTACCGCGAGTGGATCGGGGCACAGATCCGCGCCGACGCATTTGGGTACGTGGCGGCGGGCAGGCCTCAACTGGCGGCCGAATTGGCCTGGCGCGACGCGTGCATCAGCCACGTCAAGAACGGCATCTACGGCGAGATGTTCGTAGCGGCCATGATCGCCGCAGCGGCGTTTGTCGACGATTTGCGAGCCCTGGTGGAAGTGGGCCTCAGCGAGATTCCCGAGACCAGCCGTCTCCAGGGCGAGATCCGCAAGGTGCTCCAGTGGCACGGGGAGGGGGTCGAATACGATCACGCCATTTCGGCTATCCACGAGCAGTGGGACGACCACAGGGGACACCACTGGTGTCACACGATCTCCAACGCGATGGTCTGCGCGGCAGCCTTGCTCTGGAGCGACGAGGATTTCTCCCTGGGCATCTGCCGGGCGGTCCAGCCGGGGTTCGATACCGACTGCAACGGTGCGACGGTCGGCTCGATCCTGGGCATGCGGATGGGGCCCAAGGGCATCGAAGAGCGATGGGTGAAGCGTCTCAACGACACGCTTCACACCGCGCTGACAGGTCGCAATGTCGTGCAGATCAGCCGGATCGCGCGGGACACGGCCAGGCTTTGCAAGAAGCTGGCCTGAAAGGCTTGCAACCCCGGTCGATTACGGGGCTGCATTGCGGGGCGAGCGGCTTCCACTTCGGCCTGGCAGTCGGTATGGGACTTCTTCCAGGTCGGTTTCCCTCGGGGAGGCCTCGGCTTCGTCTCCGGAATCGGCCGAGGTCGAAGCGGTCTTGGGAACCTGCATCGCTGCAATCTGGCCGGTGTAGACGTCCAAAAGGGGACCGGGTTGGATCTGCAGCTTGATCAGCGGCGTCTGGGCCTGGCCTGTGAGGACGGTGCCGTTCTGCAGGCGGCATTGCACCTTCACGCCCAGGCCTTCCTCGGATATCATCTGGAGAAGTTGATCGATGGGGATGTCCACCTCGCCCGAGGCGTTGACGATCCGCAGGCTTTCGTTGCGGATCCGGGCGAAAAGCACATCGTCGTTGGTCAGTAGAACCCGGAGAACCCGGGTCAGATCGGGCAGGCGACGGGGCTGGGGCGTCAGAATCAGGCGATCGATCCATTGGATGGGAATCTTCCCGGCCGCATCGAAACGGAGCTTGAGATCCAACTCGTCCGCTTCGATCAACCCCGAAAGCACCGAGGCGTTGGAGAAAATGACCCGCTGCAGACCGCCTTGAGGGGTATCGAAATACATCCCGGCCAGGAATTGTGGATCGAGCTGCACCGGCCCGTGGGCCGTGTGAAATGTCCCTTTTGCCCCGGCGGGGTCAAAGAGCAGTTGCTCGCCGCTTCGCAGGATCATCACGGGACCGTCGGGCTGGATCTTGTGGGGTTTTTCGTCGCTGATAGCGCAGCTCAGGCTGGCGAACTGATGCGGCTGGAGCGTGACCTGGCCGCCCGAGGCAAGCTTGAATTTCAGCGCTGCGCCCAGGAGTTTTCCGGCGAGGATCTGCCCGTCGCTCAGGGCGACAAGCACTTGGTCTTCTTCGGGAGATGTTGTCGCCAGGCCCACGACCCTGCCAAGGGGCAGCTCGACCGTCCCGAAGAACGCCTCGAGTTGGACCTTCTCGTTCTGGAGGGTTCCCAGCAGTTCATCGCCGTTTCGCATGACCGCCAGATCGTGCTTGGGGTGGCGGGGCAGATCCAACCGGCCCAGGCTCAGGACAGCCCCGGAGAAGTTCAGAAGAATTCTCCGCAGGGCTACGGGCATGCGCTGGACTTCCTCGTAGCTGTCGAAGCCTTCGAGGAATTCAGTCGCCTCGGCCAGGTTGCGCCTCTGTGCTTCGATCACGCACAGCGCCACCGGTTTGTCTGGCTTGAGCTCGAGGGTGAAGTCATAGTAGAGGTCGTCGTTGCCCTTGGGGGCGGTGACCTTGGGTTTGAATCTGCCGGTCTGGGAGGAGAAGATGTGCACCAGCGTCGGACTCGAGCTGTTCCCGTGGCGGGTGATCAGGGCCCAGTCCGACTTGTTTATCGACTCCTGGCCGCTGCTGCTCAGGAGGCCCTGGATGCTGTAGCCGAAGTCCGTGTAGTAGCGCACCTTTATCTTCTGCGTCTGAGCCTGCTTGTTGGTAAACACGTCCACCCAGCGGCAGTATGCCCCTTGTTTGTCGACTCGAATGCGTCGGAAGACCTCGATGCCGTTGTGCTGCCAGGGGCCGGTCTCCACTTCGTCCCCCGCCTCGGAGAGTTTTCCATTCCCGCCGGCCGAGAAAGTGCTCCCGTTAATCATGAGCCGAAGGCAGCCGTCGTAGGCGTTGTTCGTGCCATCGTTGATCTGGCCGTGCGAGTTCACATCCCACAGAAACCCCTTGGAATCCGTGGTTCGCCAATGCCAGTTGACGTTTCTGCCGGGAGGAATGTGAAGAACTTCCTCCTGGGCCTTGAGCAAAGGCGCCGCCGCAATAAGGACAGCCGCTGTAAGCCAAAGCGTGAATCTGCTTCCTGTAACACTCATTCCTAACCGCCAATCAGGATGTTTCCTCGGATCATCATCTGCATTTCCTCCTGGCCGGCCGGGGAGTTCGATGACGGAGCCGAGCTGTGGATTTCGAGGATATCCTCGATACGATTCCGGACTTCCAGGGAAGACGTCTGCTTCTTGTGTCTTTGGAGCAGGGGGCGGATGGCCTGGCCCATCTGTTTGAGCTTGTCGGTCGCTTCCTGGCGTTTCTCATAGGAAGGTGCGTCGAGTGATTCGACCAGCCGGGCTACTTGGTCCACAATCTCCCGCGGAGGCAGGGCGTGGGGCCTGTGCAGTTGCGAGAGGCGGTCCAGGTCGAGCTGCAACCACGGGCCAGGGACGATCTGCACGCGCAGTTGAGCGTTGGCCAGGCGACCGCGGAAGGTCGAGCCGTTCCAGATCTTGAGCACCGCCCGCTGCTGTGTCAGCGAGTAGAGGTCCTGGATACTCTCGGGGTGGATTCGGGCCTGGCCGAAACTCGTCGTCAACTCCAGCGGCTCATTTTCGAGCTGCACGTAAAGTTCTTCGCCATCAGCCAGCGTCAGTTGCGTGAGCAAGTCGTTGGGTTCGATCTGCGGTGTGAACTGGATCTGTCGTACCTTGGCCAGGGGGACCTCCAGGTCGAAGCCCAGGTCCAGCCGGGCCGAGAAGGTCGGCCCCAGAACCATGCCCGACAGGGTCGATCCATTGGCAAAGATCACCCGGTGGGTCGGCTTTCCACCGGCCTGAATCCGGACCCTGTGCAGATGGGCCGGGTCGAGCTGGAGCATCGAATCCACGGTTCGCAGGGCCAGCGAGAGGCTTTGCGGATCGAGACGAAGGAGGTCGCCGCTGTCCAACTGCACCCGCGGACCCCGAAAGCTGGGCCGGGCGGGCTTGCCCCTGCTGATCTGCGACGACCATTGCAACAGATGCGAGATCGGATAGCTCTGCTCGCCTCCTGTCGTCGGTTCCAGGCGGATCGTTTCCCGATCGAGCGTCCCGGCCACCGCCTGTCCGTCGTCCAGGAGCACCAGGACGGTTTCGAGTTCCCGGCTGAGTCGCACCACGCCCAGAACACGATCCGGGGGCAGGACCACTTTTCCGAAGAGGGTCCGGATGCGATAGGGCTCGGGAAGAATTTGGCCGTGGACGGTCTTGCCGTCGAGTTTGACCAGCGTGTCATGATCCTCGCTTCGTTCGAGCATCGCGGCCGGATGGGAAGCCACGCGAAAATTCAAAATGCTGCCCACCAGCTCTGCCGGCAGGTCTTCCAGATACGTCCAGGGCCGGAACCGTTCCAGCCGGGAGGTGAGCTTGGCGGTATCATCGCCCTGGATGGCGAAATGACACAGAGCTGCGGACTTTCCGGCGGGAATCTCCAGTCGATAGGTCCAATCCAGCCGGTTGTTGTTCTGCCGGGTCTCGAATGCGTGGGGCTTCAGGGCCGCTCCTTTGTTGAAGACCAGGTGGGCAAAAGGCGGGTAGTTGCCGGTATCGGGTTGGGCGATGATCCCTCCCTCGGCCCCGCGACCTCGACCTGGACCGACCTCAACGCGCTGCACCTTTGCGAGGGAAGTATTGACGACCGTACCGTAGCGCAACTCCAGCGTGACGTTCTGATTGCTGGTGTTCTCGAAGATATCCACCCACCGGGCCAGGCCGTGGTTCCTGTAAATGCGGATGCGGCGGTAGCAGTTGACACCGCTGCGATTGCAGGGGCCTACTTCCACTTCCCTCGCGTCATCGGACAGACGGGCCCGGTTGGAGGAAACAGTGAATCCACTTCCAGATAGATTTAGATACATCGCGTTGCTGAAGACATTGTTGCGCCCCGAGGATTCGTACCCGTACTGGTGAATGACCCAGGGGAATCCTTGACCGTCGTTGAGGCGAAAGGGCATCTGCGTGGTCTTGTCGGCCTCGATATGCCACCGGGGGTTCTTGCTTGTTCCACCGTTTTCGTTGGCATGGGCAGGGCCGGGAGCAAAGCCACCCGGGATGAGAACGGGTCCGTTGAAGCCTGGCCTCCCCCACTGACCCTGGCTGGTCTGCAGGCCGGTCAGCATGCACAAAACCCCGATTCCAAGCCGCAATTTCCTGCCCATCTCTCACCTCTTGGCCCCGTGGCCTGTTTCGAGAAGAATCGCCCTGGAATCATAGACGAAATCGCTTCCCAAGTGTTCCACGAAACTGTGGCTTTACACAGGCGTTACAAAGCAGGGACTTTCCCCCGCAGCCTTGATTGCTATGATGGCCCCCGGGCCAGAGAAGCGCATGAGCATTGAACTGATCGCAATTGACTTGGACGGCACGCTGCTGACCAGCCGGAAAGACATCTCCGGCGCCACCAGCGCCATCCTCACCGAGGCGGCCGGCATCGGCGTGAATGTCGTCCTGGCCACGGCCCGTCCCCCCCGATCGGTCCTGGCTTTTCACAAACTGCTCCAACTCCAGACGCCGATGATCAACTACAACGGTGCCCTGGTCTATCAGCCGCTGGAACATCGCGTGCTGCTCCACAGGCCTCTTTCGGCTAAGATCGCCCGACAGGTGGCCTTGCTGGCAAGAAAGCTGGATCCATCCGTTCTGATCTCCGCGGAGATCATGGACCGCTGGTACACCGACCACTACGACCCGGCCTATGAGACCGAGACCAGCAAACTCCACGAGCCCGACAGCGTGGCCCCGCTGGAAAGCTTCCTCTCTCAGCCGGTTACCAAGCTGCTCTTCCTGGGCCCCGAGGCCACCGTCACCGCGCTGCATCGGGAGATCCGCACCCAGCTTGCCCACCAGGTGGCCACGGTCCAGACCGAGGACAACCTCCTGCAGGTGATGAACGCGACGGCCTCGAAAGTCTCAGCCCTGCGGACGGTCGCGGCGGAGATGCAGGTGCCCCAGCACCGCGTGATGGCCATCGGAGACAATGCCAACGATGTCGGCATGCTCCAGTGGTCGGCGGTCGGCGTGTCCATGGCCAATGCGCCCGAGAACGTCAAGCGTGTGGCCGACTACGTTACCGAAGACAACGACGCCGACGGCGTGGCCCGGGCCATCCGGCGGATTCTCTTCGAGAACCACCCCGTCGGCAAAGCCAGGAGGAGAAAGTCCCGGGGCAGCAACTCCCGGGGGAGCAACTCCGCTTGACCTGTTGCCTGAGGGGAGCGGCCGACCTACCATGTCGGGCTCAGAGCGAACCGATTGGGAGACTATCCATGACCGTATCCATATATCACTGGCAGGACACGACGTTTGACAGGGACAAAGCCGAAATCCTCGGCAAGCTTCGTGGTGGAGGCCTCACTGCCTCGGATGCGGGGAAACTGGATGTAAACTCCATTGTATCTGACATCCTTCAACAGGTTCGTCGGGGCGGCGACAGCGCCTGCGCTCAATTGACCTCCGAGCTCGACCGGGCGGACCTTACGGGCGAGGATCTTCGCGTGCCCGCAGAGAGAATCGCCCAGGCACACAAGGAAGCGGATCCGGAGTTCATGCAGTTGATTCGCCGCTCTGCCCGGAACATTCGGGAATACCAGGAATCGATCCTTCATACAGATTCCGCCCCTTTGGTACGGGGTGGGCGAAAGATGAATGTCCGCTACACCCCGGTCGGCCGCGCGGGCGTCTACACGCCCGGCGGCAAAGGCCTTTATCCCTCCACGGTGTTGATGACGGTGATTCCCGCCCAGGTAGCCGGCGTGAGAGAGGTCGTGCTGGTCTCGCCACCGACCGGCGGGGAGATTTCGCCGATGGTGCTGGCCCTGGCCGGCGAGTTGGGAATCGAGGAAGTCTACCGCCTCGGCGGGGCGGTAGCGGTGGGGGCCTTGGCCTACGGAACCCGCAGCATCCGGCCGGTGCAGAAAATCGTGGGGCCCGGCAACGCGTTTGTGGCCGAGGCCAAGCGGCAGGTCCTGGGGCGTGTGGGGATCGATTCGATCGCCGGTCCCAGCGAGGTGCTCATCGTCGCCGACGATACGGCGCGGCCTGACTGGGTGGCGGCGGATATGCTCGCCCAGGCCGAGCACAACCCCGGTTCTGCGGTACTCATCACGCCAAGCGACAGCCTGGCCCACGAGGTCCGCCGGGAGTTGGAGCGTCAGCTTCCCGCCCTGGACCGGTCGGAGGAGACAGCCGTGTGCCTGGAAAGCTACTCGGCCATCCTGGTGGTGGAGGACCTGGCGGCAGCATGCGAACTGGCAGATGATTTTGCCACCGAGCATCTGCAGATCATCACAGCCGATGACGCCAGGGCCCTGGAATGGATTCACAATGCCGGGGCGATTTTCGTAGGTCCCCACACGCCTGTGCCCCTTGGAGACTACTACGCCGGCCCATCGCACGTGCTGCCTACGGGAGGAACGGCCAAGTTTTTCGGGCCGCTCAGCTGCAATGATTTCCTCAAGGCTTCGAGCATCATCCAATACAATGCAGCCGGCCTGGAAGAGGACGCCCCCGACGTGAGCAGCTTTGCCCGGCGTGAGGGTTTCGACGCGCACGCCCGGGCGGTGGAAATCCGCTGCCCGAATCCGGATTCCACCTCGGACTGATTCAACCGGGCTTGCGGACTTTCACAACGCCGCCTTCCCGCTTCAGCCATCCGGCGGCATGCAGCGCGATCCCGCGGGGGAAAAGCTCGCACTCGGCCTGGAAGACTCTCGCTGCCAGGGTGTCGGCGTCATCCTCCGGCTCGACGGGTACGCAGGTCTGGGCGATAATCGGGCCCGAATCGTACTGGTTGTTCACGTAGTGCACGGTGGCGCCGGAGACTTTGCAGCCGGCGGCCAGCACGGCACGGTGCACGTGGTGGCCGTACATGCCCTTGCCCCCGAACATCGGAAGCAGGGCGGGGTGAATGTTCACCACGCGATCGGCGTATTCTTCGGGGATGGGCCACATCGAGAGAAAGCCCGCCATGCTGACCAGTTGGACCTGGTGGCTGTCCAGGTGCCCGGTGATGCGCCGCGAGTATTCCTCCGGGTCGGGGATCTCGCGATAGGGCACCAGGAAGGTGGGTACCTTGGCCTCCTCGGCCAGGTCCATGCCCCTGCACGGGCGAGAGGCGATCACGCAGGCGATTTCGGCATTGAGCCTGCCGGCGCGGATCCATTCCAGAAGGTTGACCAGGGTTCGTCCGCCGCCGCTGAGCAGCACGCCCAGGCGGCAGGTTTCATAGCTGTCGGGGGGGGGCAGTGGTGTCATGACCGGATTAGAAGCCCACGGGTCGAGGTGTTCAAGCTTCTCTTGGATCTGCCGCGAAGACCCAAGGGGGACATGGAGACATTTGACAGGTAGACGGCTGGAAATGACATGTCGATTCTGCCGCTTTTGTGCGATGCTATCTTGTGCCATCGGGTTTCAGTGTAGAAGAGTTCAAAGCAGCAGAGGCAATTCGTATCTCCCGGGTCTGCTCTTTCAGCTGGAGCAGAAGAAAGGAAATGTACATGTTTCACACTCGCCCTCGCATCGTTGTCCTTTCGTGGATGGTTCTGGCAGTACCGGCTTGCCTCCAGGCCGGCGACGCCTGGCTCTGGTGGGAGGGGGAGGACGCAGTGGAAACCAACATGACCACCCGCCACGCCTTCTCCCCGGAAGGAAAGATTCAGCAGGATGTGCTCTCGGGAGGCAAATGGCTCGGTTCACCGGCGAGCAAGCCCAATCCGGAGTATTTCGCCCGGTATGAAATCCAGATCCCCGATAGCGGCGAATATGCCTTCTACGTGCGGAAATTCTGGAAGCACGGGCCCTTCCGGTTTCGTTTTGACGACGGGCCCTGGCAGAAGGTGCCCCGGGAGACAGCCCTGCTGGAAAACCAGTCCCTGCGGACGCACCTGACGGCCAGTTGGGTCCGGGCCGGCACCGTCAAGCTGGAAAAGGGCAAGCATACGATGCGAGTGGAATTGCTGCCCTCGGAAAACAAGGCGGCCTGCTTCGATGCCTTCCTGCTGACCCAGAGACCCTTCCAGCCCCGCGGCAAACTCAAACCCGGACAAAAGCTTGGCAAGGCCCCGGCCGGCTGGTTCCCGTTCGAGCCCGACTGGGACACCTTCAAGCCCAGCCCGATCGACCTGCGTTACCTCAATGAGAAGACCGCAGGCGACGGCGGGTTCATCGCGGTAAAGGAAGATCAATTCGTTCATTCCAAGACCGGAAAGCCCGTGCGGTTCTGGGCCGTCAACACCGGCCATGAGCTTGCAAAGATGGACCGTTCGTCCATCGACACGCTGGCCCGGTTCCTGGCCAAGCGCGGGGTCAACCTTGTGCGGATTCACGGGCCTTTCTACGAAGGCAGCGGCCCCGACGCGACGCAGATCGTCCCGGAGAAGCTCGATCGGATCTTCTACCTGATCGCCGCACTGAAGCGCGAAGGCATCTACACGGGCATGAGCATCCACTTTCAGCACTGGCTGAATCTTTCCCAGGACAAGCGGGTGGCCGGCTACGACGCCCAGACCCACCGCCCGTTCGCGATTCACTTCTTCAGCCCCAGCTACCAGGAGATCTTCCGCGGATGGTGGAAGGCGGTTCTGAATACCCCCAACCCTTACACCGGAATGACACTGGCCAAGGACCCGGCCGTGGCGTACTGCGAGATCATCAACGAGGACAACTTCTTCTTCTGGAGCTTCAAACCCTACGACGTTGTGCCGGCTGAGCAGATGCGCATCCTGGAATCGCTCTACGGCGACTGGCTTGGCCGCAAGTACGGCTCGATCGCCAAAGCCTTCGACGCCTGGGGCCAGAAGCCCGGACAGGTCCAGGGAGACCTGCCCGAACAGGGACGCGTGGGCCTGTACTTCGTGGGAATGCTCACCAGCAACGACTGGGCCGTGGGTCAGAGAAATGAGCAGCGCGCCCGGGACCAGGCCGTGTTTCTCTCGCACCTTCAACGCGACTGGTTCGAGGAAATGCGCGACTATCTCAAGGAGGATCTGGGCTACGGCGGTCCCGTGTGTGGTTCCAACATGGGCACGGCCGACCATTATGTTCTGCTTTCCCTGGACAAGTGGACCTACACGCCGTGCGATTTCATCGATCACCACGGCTACTACGGCGGGCTCAAGAAGCAGGCACCCCCGGCGCATTTCGGCATGTCGGTGGGGGACTCCTACAGCGACCGCAGCCTCCTGCGGGCCGACACGAAGGACCCGGCCGGACAGGGCGTGCATTTCGGCGCGCCGTTTTTGGCCCCGATGATCGAGAACAAGCCCATGGTCGCCAGCGAGTTCGCCTGGATACTGCCCAATCAGTATCAGTCGGAGATGTCCTTCCTGGCTGCGGTGGTGGGCAGGACGACCGGCATCGACGGACAGATCTTCTTCGCCCTCTCTCCCTCGACCCAGTGGGAAGGTCAGATGAACTACTACTGGCCGATCAACATCCCCACGGTGGCCGGGCAGTGGCCGGCCCACGCTCTGCTCTACCGGGCGGGGCTCATGGCCGAAGCCCCCACGGTCGTCGATGCCAGACTCAGCCTCAAGAAGCTCATGCAGCTCAAGGGCGCCCCGGTATTGCCTCCCAAGGTCGGCGACGACATCAACGAGGAGATGGCCCCCAACAAGGAAAAGACGAAGATCACCCAGGAGCGTATCGATCCCAGAACGTTCTATGTCGGCAAGGTCAATATCAGCTACGACGCCTCCGCAGATGAGCACGACATCTCCATCGACGCGCTGGATGAGTACATCGACAACGAGAACAAGGTCATCCGCTCAGCCACCGGGGAGATGGTCTGGCAGTACGGAAGAGGATTTATGCAAGTCCGGGCTGACAGGGCTCAGGGCGTCGCGGGTTTTGTCTCCGAGGCCGGCAAGGTCGATCTGCCCGATATGACAATCCAGTCGCCGATGCGCTTCGGGAACATCCTGGCCGTGTCGATGGACGGCAAGGAACTGACAAACTCCGGGAAGATCCTTCTGCAGGTGATGAGCCAGGCCCAGGACTACGCCTATCAGGCGACCAACCCCGGCGGGCTGCGGAAGATCGTCAACCGCGGCGCAGCTCCGATTATCGTCAAGCAGATGGCCGGGAGCGTTTCCTTCAAGCGATCCGACGCTTCGAAGCTCAGGGTCACGCTGCTGGACTTCAACGGATACCCGATCCGCTCCCGGACCGGTGCAGACAAGATCGAGCTGGACAGCGATGTTCTTTACTACCTGATCGAGAAGCCTTAATCCGCCTTGGCTGGCGTTGGGCCTCGTTTCAACGTGATCAGCCAGGCTTCCGGCGGAGCGTTGAATCGGGCGAAGATTCCACTGACTCCCACGCCCCGGCTGGTCAGGCCCTGCATGGTTCCTCGCCTCCAGAGACCGGCCCAGTATCGCCGAAAACAGGTCAGGTGCTTGGTCAGGGGTACTGGGCCGGGCAGGCAGATCTGCCCCCCGTGCGTGTGGCCACAGAGATACAGATCGGCCCCTGCGCTGCCGGCCTGTCCGGCCAGTTCCGGCGAGTGCACCAGAGCGAGAGTGAAGTCTTCGAACGGACCGGCCATCACTGACGAGGCCCGTCGACTGTAGAAGCAGTGCACGTCGTCGACCCCGACCAGGCGAATGTGCTGATCCCCGCGGGCAATCGTCAGCGACTCGTTGATCAAGACCTCCAGGCCCATGTTTTCCAGTCTGTCCAGCATGGCCACCGAATCATGATTGCCCAGGACCGCAATCTTCCTCGGGGCCAGGTGGCCGATGCGATCCAGGAGCATCTTGAGCCGGTCCAGAGCGTCTTGGACAGGGCCCCGCAGGCCGAACTTGAAATCCCCGCCCAGAACCAGCAGGTCCGCCGGCGGGAGATCTTCCAGGCGCGAGGCGGTGTTCTCCACCAGTTCGTCCATGCCATCCAGGTGCAGATCGGTCAGGTGGAGGATGCGAAATCCATCAAAGGGTTCGGGCAGCGAGGCAAAGCCAAAACAGTGTCTGCGCACCTGGAGATCCAGGGCGTTGTGTCGGCCTCGCAAGGCCTGGCCTGTCAGGTGCAGGACCCAATAAAAGCTTCGCCCGGCCAGATCCACCAGGAGCCACCAGAGATGGTAAAGCCACCGGGGCCCTCTGGGTGTGGATTCGAGCTTCCTGTCTTCCATCATCAGTCGCCTCCTGGCCCAGCGTCTGCGGCGCGGGGGCAGGTGGTGAGTCTGCTTTCGGATGTGCTTCGGGTCGATCAAATCTTCCTCCGGGGGTCGGGGAGCGAAAGTGTAGCTGTGGTGAGACGGGAAACAAAGCCTCAAGCTTTTGCTTGCGGAGCCGTTTCTCGCCTCGACCGGTGTAATATCGCACGCGGGGCAAGGACAAACATTGCCCCCCGGCTTCGGGTCGTATAATCTACCCGCTCATGGCCTGGTGGCGGAATTGGCAGACGCTGAGGACTTAAAATCCTTTGCCCTTCGGGGCGTGCGGGTTCGAGTCCCGCCCGGGCCAGTGAAGGCTGGAGCCACGTAAGATGGACAGAGTCGCCTTCACAGCCGACCGGTTCGGATGGAAGCGCCGTTGTCCATTGCCGGAATTGCTCTTTTCCAAGACCACTCAGGAGTCGTTATCCCATGGATTTCCCCGCAAAGCTGATCTGGTCCGATGCTCACGGCCAAGGCCGAAACCGTTACGTCCTGTTCCGCAAGTCCCTTTTGCTGGACTTCCAGCCGGTCCAGGCCACGCTTCATATCTTCGCCGACACCCGCTATCGCCTCCAGGTCAATGGCCAGGTAGTCTGCCACGGACCTGCGCGTTTCCGGCCGAGCAAACCCGAATACGACACGGTCGACCTGCTGCCCTGGCTCGAACCGGGAGAGAATGTCCTGGCGATTACCGTTAACAGCTACGGCACCGGAAGCTTCCACAGCGAGATCACCCCCGGTTGTCTGGTTACTTGGGGAGAGGTCCTGGGCGAAGATGATGAGCAGATTTCCCTTGCCGGCGATGAAGGCTTCAAGGCGATCGATGATCCCGCCCGGGCCATTCAGACACCGCATATGTCTTTCGCGTTGAATCCGGCCGAGCACTACGATGCCCGACACGAGGATCCGGACTGGTCGCTGCCCGGCTACGATGATTCCCACTGGCCCGAAGCGGTGAAACTGGAGGATGTTTCGACCTGGTCGAAGCTGATGCCACGCAGCATTCCCATGTTGGATGAGCGATACGTCAGCCCGGTGGCGAGACTCGGTGCCTGGGCGGCCAGGCCCCTCTGGGCGGAGAAAGTCTATCGCATGGCCGTGACATGCGATGCACCTGTCAAGCACCGTTCCCAGTCGACAGTGGGCGTACGGACATTTCTGCATTCGCCCAGGGCCCAGACCATCACCGTCGGCGGTTGGTGGGGCAGGTACTTCCTCAATGGCCTGGAGGTGGAGCCTTCGAATCAGGTTCGCCAACACATGCGCCAGGACTTCAAGCTGGAATTGCAGGAAGGCTTCAACGAACTGCAGATCTGGGAGAATTTCCCCAAGGATTACTGGTCGCTGCAACTGGGCATTCCCGCCGACAGCGGTGTTGAGCCACGGGCCGGCAAGGATCCGAAGTCCGAAGCGATCTTCCAGGTCGTCGGGCCGGTTCCCGGCTCGATGGACGAGATAGAAGTTACCCTTCCGCCTGAGCAGTTGCCTGAGCAATTCGGTTCGTGGCGGGACGTGGACCCCAATGAGCCTGTCGCTTCCCCTTGCCCCCAGCGGGCCTGGATGACCTTTTCAGCCATCGATTCGGACCCATGGCTGGAGGAAGATCTGCCTCAACTGGCCCGGAAGGCCGGCGACAACTGCGACTCAATCCTCCTCGTCTACGATTTCGGCACGGAAGTGCTCGGCCGGGTCGAGGTAGAGTTCGAAGCCGCCGAGGCAACGCAGGTGGACCTGAGCTACAGCGAACGCCTGACCGAGCAGGGGGTTTGCGACGTCCATTACCGCTTTCACGTGGAGATGACCGAACGGTGCATCAGTCGAAGCGGCCTGCAGGTCTGGCAGACGTTCCATCCGCGGGGTTTCCGCTACCTGGAAGTCCGTGTCACCGGAGATGTCAACTCCTTCTCGCTGCGGCGCGTGGGGCTCACCCGGGCCAACTACCCAGCCCCGCATGTAGGCAGTTTCGAATGTTCCGATCCCCGCCTCAACCGGATCTGGAAAATCGGGACAGACGCCCTTCATGCCTGCATGGAAGATGCCTACCTGGACTGCCCGCACCGGGAAAGGGGCCTCTACTCAGGCGATTTTCTGGTGGAATTCCTGGCCGGATCGGCTGTGGTGGAAGACACGAAGCTCTTCGCGCGCTGCATCGAACTGTTCCTGCTGGGCCAGGGAGATAACGGCCTGATTCCCGGCGGCGCCCAGGGGCTCAAGGCCGGTCACTTGCCGGATTACTCGGCCATTCTGGCCTCGGCGATGTGGTGGCACTGGGCGTATACCGGCGATCTGGAGTTCGCCCGCGAGCACCGGGACCGATTGGTCGCCCTGCTGGAAGGTCTTGCAAAGCTCTCCAAGGGCGGGAAAATCATCGACGATCCCCAGGCCAGGCCCTATATCGACCTTGCCTGGATGGGAGACAAGGCCGCTTCATGCGCCTTGAACTGCTTCTGCTACGGAGCGTTCCGGGATGGGGCGGCCCTGCTGGAAAAGCTTGACGACAACCAGCACTGGAAATGGTCCGGCAAGGCCGAGAAACTCAAACAGGAAATTCACGCCGCCTTCTGGGATGAATCGGCGGGGCTGTATCGAGACCAGGCGGGCGAGGCCTTTGCTTCCTCGGAGATTTCCGTTCACGCCAACGCCCTGGCGGTCTACTTCGACATTGCTCCCGAGGGGCAGGGGGAGGGAATCGTCGACTGGCTGGCCGAGCGGATGGAGAACAATTTCCGCCGGTTCCCGCCGAGCCAGAACCGCGACTGCAACGTGACCTCCTATTTCTCCTACTACCCGCTGGAGGTCCTCTACCGCTTCGGGAAGAACGATCGAGCCGAGGCGATCATCGGCAATCTGTGGGGCTGGATGCTGCTCAATGGAGCCTGGACCACCTGGGAGTACTTCGCCGACAACGGCGGAGCCAGCCTGTGTCACGCCTGGTCGGCCGGCCCGAACTACTTTTTCTCGCGAGAGATTCTGGGTGTGCGACGGATTCCGGGTGAGCCCGATGCGGTGGAGATCGATCCAAGGCCCGGCTCGCTGGAATGGGCCCAGGGCACCGTGCCGCACCCGCTGGGGACCATCGAGGTCCGCTGGCAGATGCAGGCCGGCGAGATCGACCTGCAGATCGAAGCGCCCGACGACCTGGATGTCCGATTCCTCCAGGCCGACGACTGAGGCCTGGGAGTCATTTGGAAGTGGATCTCCTCGCGGGATCCGGCCGATCGCAGCAGAGGCAGCTTGCCAATCGGGCTGCCCAGGCGAAGCTACTTATCCAGGACGCTCTCGACGCGAAGCAGGGCGTGGCCTCCCTTTACGCAGACGATAAACAGCGTCGAGGAAGGCTTGAGAACGTAACGGCTCCTGGCGTGCAGCCGATCCAGGGCTTCTTGCCCCGGATGCTGATCCGACGCGACCGGCTTGATGCGCTCGGGGCGGTCCGGGTCGTCCGAATCGCAGATCAGGATCAGCTTGTCTCCATCGCGAGCCACGCGGAAGTCCGCTTCGGCCAGGGGGGACTTGTACTCCTTGAGGCCGCTTTCGGGATCGAAACCGTAGAGCCCCAGCGAGGTCGGTTCCTTGTGCAGACGGGTCTGGCCCAGCAGGATTCCTTCATCTTCGAAATCCTTGCTGCTCTCGGGCTGATAGATCCAGAGCACGACGGCCTGGGGGGCCGGCAGATCCGCTTCGTCCCGGGCACCGGCGACAGGTCCGGTCTGCGTCTGGGGGGGTGGGAGCCTGGCCGGCTGCTCGACCTTCGGTTCGGAGGTAACCGGCCCGGCTGGGGCGTTGGCGTCCGGGGAACCTTCGGCCTGGGCCGGGCTGTTGGAAGAGGGATCCCGATCCGGCAGGGAAGAGGCAGAAGGGGTCGCATCTTCCTGGGCATCTGCTTCAGGCGGTTCCAGCGGCGTTTCGGGTGAAAGGCCATCGGAGCCCGGTTGGCCGATTTCTGCCCGGGCCAGACCTTCGGAAGTCTCCTGCCAGGTCGGGAAGAGGTCCAGCCCCGCCTGCTGGGAGAAAGTCCAGCCGGCCAGCAGCAGAGCCACCAGCGCAACCCAGGCCAGTGCAAAATAGCCAAGCGTTGCCCGTCGCTTCGGGCTTGCCTCTGCCGGCAGGGACCGGGCCGGCCCTGCCGCCGGGGCAGGATGAAGCCCTGTCAGCAGGTCGCTTCTTCCCGAGAGCATCGCCCGCAGATCGGCCTGGACCGATTCGCAGCTCTGGTAGCGGTCTTCGCGTTTGACGGCCAGCATTCGCATGACGATGGCTGAGAGATCCGCCGGTACCTCGGGCCGAACCACATGGGCAGGGACAGGGCTCTGGAGTTGAAACGCCAGGGCCAATTGCGCCCGGTTGTCCGCCTGATACGCGCTTCGTCCGGTGAGGGCGAAGTAGAGCACCAGCCCCAGCGAAAATACATCCGTCCGGGCGTCGAGGGTTTCGGAGAGATTCTGTTCGGGGGACATGAAAGCGACGGTTCCGACGGCCCCGCCGGCCTGGGTGGTCTGGGTCCATCGCCCGGTGGTATCCTGGGCGACGCCGAAATCCAGCAGGCGATAACTTCCTGTCGAGGCAGAGCGGAGGATGTTCCGGCAGGTCACGTCGCGGTGGATGAGGCCTTTCTGGTGGGCATGGTGCAGGGCTCGGCAGCACTCGACGGCCATCTGGGCTACTTCCCGCGGGGCCATGGGGCCCTGCCGGGCAACCACCTCGGCCAGGTTGTGCCCCTGGATATACTCCATGGCGAAGTAAGGGGTCCCGTCGTCACAGTGGCCCTGGCAGTAAATGGCTGCCAGGCAGGGGTCGCTGAGCCCACCGGCCATGACCGACTCCCGGTAGAACCGCCGGGCCGTGCTGGGCGTGCGCGCCAGCGAGGGCCGAAGCACCTTCAGCGCCACCCGCCTGTCCAGATGGGTATCATGAGCTTCAAAGACGAAGCACATGCCTCCCCGACCTATCTCCTGGCGGATCTCGAACTGGTCCACCCGGTCGCCCGGGCCAAGGGGGCTGGCCTCATCATCGACCCACATCGCCTCCGGACTGTCCGGGATTTCGGCGCGCGAATTGCTCGCACGGTCGTGGCAGGTCTCGTCCGCAACGGCCAGCAACTGGGCCAATTGGCCCGGAGACAAGTTGTCTTGCCCTGGGTGTTCCATCAAATGCCCGAAATGCAATTCAGCCGGTGGACCGCCCATCCATACGTGCTCACAGGGCCGATCCGGGATCCATCTTGGAAAGAATGGTCATCAGGTCGCGGATTTCATCCTGGACCTGTTCGTCGCTGTCGACGCTCTGGCGTACCCGTCTTCGGAGGAGGTTCTCGAACTTCCGCTTGACGGTGACGTTCATGGTTGTGGCCTTGGCGGGGGTTTCGATCTCGCATTCGCGGCAGATCCGGGCATAGGAATACGGTTTGATGCCCTGGAGGATCGGCAGAAGGTGCCGCATGCGAAAGACTTTCCAGTGTTTCTGTTGGTCATTCTGCTCGCAGTCCCGCTGAACATCGGCCAGGACGCCTTCCAGCAGGGCAGAGGCCCAGACGCGATGAAACGACTCTTCGGGATTCTCCGCCTTTCGCGACGAGACGAAGCGGTTGGCTTCGACGCCTTCCAGGCTCACCAGGCCCTTTTCGGGCCTTCGCGAGGCCGCCGTCCTTCGCCGATGCTGATCGTTGACGTAGTTGCCCAGAGAGGAAAGCAGATACGATCGGAACTTTCCCTGGTCCCGATTGGCTTTGTCAATGAGTTGCCGTCCCAGGATGACCTCGGTGAAGAAGCCCTGCGTGAGGTCCTTGGCCCGGTCGTTGTCATAGCCGCGGCAACGCAGGAAGGAATAGACCGGCTTCCAGTATTGCTCGGTGATGCTGCCCAGGGCCTGCTGTCGCTGCTGAGTTTTACCCTCCTGGACCATGAGAATCTGGGACCAGCGTGTCTGCATCATGTGCCTGTCGGGCCCCCCCATGTCCGTCAGGTAATTGGATGACGCGGCCATAATCCACCTTCTTATTCTCGCAAAAATGCCAACTGATTGTATCGCAGTCGCCTTGGGTCTCCAAGAAACCGATTTTTTTTCGATCCGGCGCTGGATTCTCCGCTGCCCCGCGTAGTTCGAAAATGGAGTGACCGGCGGGTCAACACTTCGCAGGACACCCAAGGTTGCTGGGGCGTTAGGTTCGGGACGCAAAAACAGCTCCCCTTCCCGGACGACCCGACTGGATCACCGATCGTCAGCCACGCATGAAAGCCGTGAAACCGAAGGAGAACATCATGACCGCAAGACTATGCCTTGTCGCCGCGCTGGTCTCGACCGTCCTGGTCGGGTGCAATGCGCAGAAGCAGCGGGCCATGGCCCTGCAGCACGCCCAGACGTCCCTGGAAGAGGAATTCCCCCAGCGGGCGGGGCTGCAACTGGACCATGCCGACAAACTCACCGAGCGATTCAACCTGAAGCCGGAAGTTCAGGCCGACATCCTTCGGGCCGAGACGCATCTCCAGATGGGCGAGCTCTCGATGGCTCGCGCACTGGGCGAAAAAGTCGCCGCCGCCTACGTCCCCGGAACCCAGCCGCGAGCCGAGGCCGAGGAAATCCTGGCCAAAGTCGCCATTCGCGAGGGCGAGTTCGTGGAGGCGCAGTTGCGGCTTTCCGAGGCCAAGCGAAGTTATACCGATCCTTCGGACCTGGCCCGGGTGCAGGATCTGTCCCTGCTGGTACAGGGCCTGCAGGCCTACAGCCAGGGCGAGACGCTTTCGGCTCGCTCGACCTGGAATTCCATCGGAAACCTAAAGCTTCGCCAGTCGGTTCTGGCCTCGATGCCCGCCGTTGCCAGGACTCGCTGAGACACCCTTCATCAGACCGCCCAAGGAGAATGAATCATGAAACAACCGTGGATACCCCTATTGACCGCGACGGCCCTGCTGGTCGCAGCGTATCCGGCCTGGGGACAGTTCGAAGAGAATCCCGACAGACCCTACCCCGTCGTGACCAGCACCGAGCCCAATGGAGCTGCTTCGGCCGCCCCCGTGGTGGCCCGTCCTCCCGCCGGGGCTACGCGCGACACCGAGCAGATCATCGACGTCGAGAAGATCACCAAGGCGGTGCGCGATTCCACCGAACCGCTCTACAAGAGCCTGGAAGATACCCGCCTTAAAGAGCGCTTCGAGACCGTGAAAACTCTTCTGGCCCAGCCCAAGGTCGACCGCGCACAACTTCTGGTCGCCCTGCAGGATCTCAAGCAGGGCATCGACGGATTCACCGGCAACTGGGAATCCATCGTCGAGCCGCTCTGGTCGGGCCACGAAGCCCTGGCCGCCGCCATCGACTCCATCCGCGAAAAGGTCCCCAGCGACGGAGGGGGAGAGATCCCCGAGAAAATCCAGAAGCTGCTGACCAACTACGACACGCGGCTTCACGACCTGGCCACGAAGATCAAGGAAACCGCCGACCCGAATCGACGCAAGCGCCTGGAGAAAATCTTCCAGAACGTGCTGAGCCTCCGGAAGTTCACCGAAAAACTTGGCCGCGCCGGCATCCACAAGGTCAAGGTCAAGCTGATGCTCCGGACGGTCCAGATCCTTTCCCGGCTGCAGGATCAACTCATGGACGCGACCTTCGAGCTGGAGAAGGTCCGCTCGATCCTGGCCAGCGAAAGCGACTTCATCAACGACTACGTCGAACTGCTCCAGATGGCCCGGACGGCCAACGACCTGCTGACCATGCTTCGCCAGATGCGTCAGGACGGTCGGGGCCTGGGCGGAATTCCCTCCCGCGTCTCGGAGGTCCGCATGAACACCGACCAGATCACCCAGGGCCTTACCGACGCCTCCGAGGGCGTACTGGATGACCTGGAGAAGGAAATCGATCTGATGGCCGAGGAGATGGCCGAGGACCGCAACCGCGAGGTCGAGGACGTCACCGGCGTGGAACTGGAAAAGGAAATCGAACGCTACAGCACGATGGAGGTCACCGGGCGGCAGTACATCGTCGTCGACTGACCCCTCGCGAAAGGATTACATCATGAAAACGACAGTTATTCCTATCCTGATGGCCTCGGCAATGCTGCTTGCGGTTTCTCCTGCCGGGGCAGAAGACTCCGATCCGGGCAGCAAGCAGGATCGAAAGGTCTACAACCAGTTGATCCAGGAAATCCGCACCGCCCATGTGAACCTGGCCCGTGCGTACAAGAAGGCTGTGGCCGAGGCCCGCGACGGCAACGGCCAGGCCACCACTCAGACCCGTGCCCGCATCGTTTCCTTTCGCGACGAGATCGACCGCAAGAACGTTCGGCTGATGCTGGTGGCCGACCGTCACGGCTGGGAGGTCCCCGAGTTCCGCCTGGAGGATTTCGAAGACCAGGCGGATCAACCGGAAACTCCGAGCCTGACCGATCAGTTCTTCCCGCCGGATCCGAGGATTACGCAGGTGCTTGCGACCGAGGCCAAGCAATTGGCTGCGCAGGTCAAGCTGCCCATCATTCCCGCGGCGGACAAAGTCAAGCTCTCCACGAAGGACCGGGACTGAGAGGTCTGTGCCATGGGACGGCTGATTCTGGAACGATGCGGCCTGCTCGCACTGCCGCAACTGGTGCTTTCGGTGCTGACGGTCTCGCTGCTGTTGGGGTATCTTCTCTCGCTGAGGCGGGGGGAGATTTCCCCGCGGCAGCGGCCCTGGGCCCGAACGCTCGAGCCGCTGGCGGGCATCAGCACGACGGTAGGACTGCTCGGATCGGTTGTTGGTTTCATCGTCGCCTTCGCCGGGTTTGACAACGGCGTGGACGTGCCGCGCCTGACCCGGGGACTCTCGACGGCCTACTGGACGACAGGGGTGGGGATTGTCACCGCCCTGGTGGCTTCTGCCGGTGCCTACCTGCTCGATGCCCTCCACAGACCCGAGGTGCAACTGTGACCAAGTCGATGGTCCCATTGATTGACCTGGTGTTCCTGACCCTGGGTTCGGTGCTGGCCGCCATGACCCAGATGGAGCAGGTGGAGGCCTTGGCGGTGGACGTTTCCCGCGTGGGCACAGGTCAGGCCATCACCCAGCAGGGAGAACTCCGGATTGTGACGCTCACCGAGCAGGGCCTGGAACTCGAGGGGGAAAAGCTCACCGCCCAGCAGATCGCCCAGCGCGTGGGCACCGAAAAAATCGTCCTTCGCGCCCGGAAATCTCTTCCCACCGAGCAGACATTGCAGGCCCTGGCAGACCTGGCCGAGGTTCGCCTAAACGTCATCCTCGAAGTCACCACTCAGCGTCAACCGGACGGATTGGCCCAAGGGAGTCCATAATGTCCAAATCAAGTTTTATACTGGGCCTGCTGCTGGCCGTGGGTGCCCACGTGCTGCTGTTCCTGCCCATCTGGTCGGCTCCGCAGACCCCGCAATCGGCAAAGAAGGAAAACCAGAGGGTGGAATTGGCCCGGAGGCTGGACCCGCCCCCGCCGATCGAGCCCGAGCAGGTCCCTCCGCCTCCGGAGCCCGAACCTGCCCCCCAGCCTCAGACGCCCCCGAGGCCCGAGCCCGAGCAGCAGAGGCCTGCACCCGAGCCGGAAGAGCTTCAGGAGGTCCATCAGCCCCCAGAGCAGCCCGAACCCAGGCCGGAGGAAACGCCACCCGGAGAGACCATCGCACGCCGCGCCGAGGAAATCAGCGATGATGCCCTGCCTCCGCTGCGGATCGTCTGGTCGTCTCCAGATCAGCTTCGCGCTGTCGCCGCCGGTACGGGCATGCGGGTGGTCGGGGTCAACACCCTCGGAGAGATCATCGGCCAGGTGCCCTCGAGGGGCCCGGTCCGCCTCGAAGAATTCACCGGCCGGCTTGGCCGATTCTCCAACCGGGTCCGAACGCTGCCGAGGAACTTCTTCGGCCAGGTTCTGACCCGTCAGGACGGTCAGAGCGTGGCCGAGCTGTGGGTCCTTGTGCCCAGCCGGTTGGACCGGCAATGGATCTCGCTCCAGAAGCGTGCCATCGCCACTGCCGGAGTGGAGACCCAGGCCGTCCGAGCCGTGGAAGGTCAATTCGCAACGCGTTCCGGTGCTTTTCAGCTCGTCGTCACGCGACTGGTGGGGGCAGGGAGCTGACCAACACGAAAAGACGCAAATCCCATGAATCATCGAGAAAGGCCCCGAAAATGGGGCGAAAGGAAGATTGTCATGCGAGCTCACAATGGATTGCCGGCCGCGGCGCTGCTGCTTGTCGCCATTGCCGTTGGCTGCCAGAAGAGCGACTCGGACCAGGATACCTCCAGAGGCGAGGATGGCCAAAACCGTGAAGTTCGGGAAGGGGTCGAGATCTCGCCGCGGCCTCAGGATATCCCTGCAGGCCAGGCCCGGGCCGATGTGCAAGCAGACGACACCCAGGCCCAGGCGCAGACAGATCAGGATGAGCAGCCTGCAACGGCCGAGCTCAAACGAGCGAGGCAGGAACTGGCCGATCTGGCCGAGGGGGCCATTTCCCTGCGTGCAGCGCTTCTGGGTGCGGAGTTCAAGAGTGTCCAGCCCTCCGGCACTGCCCCCGCCCGGGACAGCGGCGCCGGCGATGAGGAGCCCGAACCATGAGCGGGGGCGACTGGCTGGCAGCATCGATCCTGGCCGTCTTCGTGCTGCTCTCGATGCTGGGAATGCTCAAGTGGATGCTGCGACTGGCGGCGGGGCTGGTTCTGGGAGCGATGCTGCTGATCCTCCTGGGAAGCTCTCCGGATCTGCCGGGCCTGTCTGGCACAAGTCGGCTGCTCAACGACGGACGGATTACCCCGGCCTTTGTGGACCGGGCGAAGCAGGCGGCGGCTGGTATCGGAATCGGTGAAGGCTCGCAGCGATCGGGCGACACCCGTCAGCCCGACGAGCGATTTGCTGCCCCCGGGAGCTTCAGAGAGTATCGCTTCGACCCGGATCATCTCGTGACCCGCCCGGTGGAGGGCGGGCGGGGCGAACGACCCGAAGCTACCGGCCGTTGACCTTGGCCAGGAAGTCGGCGAGCCGGCCGGCGTAGCCCTGATCGATCAGCGATTCCAGGCTCGCCTGGTCGTGGAAGACTTCCAGCATAATTGTCCCGTCGTATTGCTTAGCGGCCAAGTCGCGAGCCAGGGCGTCCAGGTCGATCGTCCCCTGCCCGGGCATGAGATGTTCGTCTGCGCTGCCGTGGTTGTCGCAGAAATGGACATACAGCAGGGGGCTTTGCAGCCCGGCCAGAGATGCCGACACACCCTCGGTCATGTGCGCATGTCCCGTATCGAAGCAGATGCCCGTATTGGGCGCACCGGCCCGACTGACCAGCATCGTCAGCTCGCTCATTTCATGGCAGATCGGATGATAGGCCGGGAGGTTCTCGAAGGCGTACTGGACGTCGATTTCCTGGCCGAATCGGCCCAGATGCTCGATGCTCTTGACGAGTTGATCCCGCCTTCTGCTTGGCTGGGGGTCCGGGTTCTTGCCTTCGACGATGCCGGCCGGGTGTAGGATGACCGTTTGCCCGCCCAGGTCCCGCACGAGTCTACCCTCGTCTTTGAAGGCCTCGACGGCGCGACTCCGTGTGTTCTCGTCCGGGCTGGAAGGATCGACGTCGTCGCCGTAGATCCCATGGAGGCTGTCGCAGTCCATCCCTCCGGCGCGGAGGTACTGCTTCATCTGCTCGAGGGTGACATCGGCCTGGCGGTTTCGATAGGCCTGGACGACCCTGCAGCCCAAGCGTCTCATGCATTCCAGCCACTTCGGGGAGGCGAAATCTTCAAAACCGATCGGTGCAATTGTGCCCAGTTGAACCGACATAAGTAAGCCCGCGCATATTGGGAAGGGACACTACAGGCCGGCCTCTTCCAGTCGTTTGTGAATGAATTCCGCACGAGCCTGGGCCCGCTGAGCGCCATCCATCTGCCGTCCGCAGATGCGCTGAAGATGGGCAGGCTGAGTGAGGATGAACAGTTCGTTCAGGGTCTTGACGTCCACGTTTTCGATGCGTCCCAGGTTGACCCCCATTCGCAGCAGCGAGAGCATGTGCATGGTTTCGTCGCTGCTGATGAGCTTGGCCGAGGTCAGGATGGAAAGCGCCCGGGAGACTTTGTCGTCAATGGCCAGGGAGCGTCGCTGGGACAGGGATTGCCTGGCCTGGCGTTCGTACCGGATGAACTCGGGGACCAGTTCGTCGCGAAATTCTTCTAGGATCTGCTTTTCGGTCTTGCCCAGCGTGGTCTGGTTGGAAAGCTGAAAGAAATCCCCCAGCGCTTCGGTCCCTTCCCCGTACAGGCCTCGAAAGACCAGGTGCATGTCCCTCGCGGCCCGGAAGGCCTTCTCGATCTCGCCGGTGAGCTTCAGGGCCGGCAGGTGGAGCATGACGCTGACGCGCAGCCCGGTACCCACATTGGTCGGGCAGGCGGTCAGGTAGCCGTAGCGGGCGTGGTAGGCAAAGGTCAGGTGTTCTTCGAGTTTGTCGTCGAGTTGCTCGATAACTTCCACGGCATCTTCGAGTTGCAGTCCGCTTCGGAGCACCTGGAGTCGCAGGTGGTCTTCTTCGTTGACCATCACTGCGATGCGCTCATCGGCGGAGATTCCGACGCCTCGCGGGTGGGTTCCCTGGGCCAGTTGCCGGCTGATCAGGTGGCGTTCGACAAGGAGCCGGCGATCGTTGTCTCCGGCTTCATTGACGTCGACATAGAACAGCGGTTGATCGATCTGGAGGTTCAGAACCTGGTCGCGCAGCAGCGCTTCTATGCTCTCGACCTGCTCCTGCGAGCAGCGGTTGAGAAAATTCCTGCCGGCCAGGTTGCGCGCGAGGCGCACCCGGGAGGAAATAACCACTTCGCTTTCGGGGCCTACGCCACGGAGCCATTCTCCGGCCTTTTGGGTCAGGTCGGCTAACTTCATTCGCTCTCCAAGTCGCGGATCTGGTCGCGCAATTGGGCGGCCTGTTCGTAATCTTCGGCGGCAACGGCTCCCTTGAGCTGGGCCCGCAGGCGAAGGATCTGGTTCTGTCGTTTCTGGTCGAGCCCGGCGCGTTTGGGGATTTTCCCTACGTGCTGGTCTGCTCCGGCCTGGGCGCTTTGCACCAGGGGCTGGAGCTTGTCGCCGAAGGCATCGTAGTCGTGCGGGCAGCCGAGCATGCCGTTTTCGCGGAATTCGGCGAAGCTCAGTCCGCAGACCGGACAGGAGTTTTCCTGCTCCTGCTGGGCATTGGGAGAGGCCTGGAGGATGAAATCTTCCAGCAGTTGACTGATGGGCACGTTGGATTTGATCGTAATGCCTTCCTCGGCGGCACAATGCTCGCAAAGGTGCTTTTCGATCTTCTCGCCGTTCTCGATTTCAGTCAGGTGAACCGTCGCCGGCTCGCCGCAGTTCTGGCATTTGGAATTCATACCGGGCTCCTTGCCACAGTCTAGGGAGGCCTGTCGGCGGCGTCAAGCGCCCCCCCTCGGCCGCCTTGAAGGCTTCTGCATCTAATTCTCTACTGGAAAATCGCCTTCCAGGTTGTCAAAATTCGCTGTTTTCCGGAACCCGTCGTGTGTACGGGGCGTAGAAGTGGCGACGATCCAGGCGGATCCGCCAGGCACTGTGTGTCTTGAGCTTTCCACCTTGTTTTTCATTTCACAGGAGTTGCGGTCGTATGGCCCACGATATCCTCAAGGACTCGATCGAGAAAGAAACCGGTCGAGCGGGTATTCTCATCCTAGGCATCCTGGCAGGTGGACTGCTCGTCCTCAGCTCGTACGTAGCCGACTGGGTCTTTGCGCCCCAGGCACGCGTAGTGGATGGCCGCGAACAGAATTTTCATTCTGCCGTCCTCGCCCTGGCCGGCGCTCTCATGCTGGGAATCCCGATTCTTGTCCATGCCGCCAAGCATCTGACCCACGGGCACATGCACATGGACGAACTGGTCGCCCTGTCGGTTATCGCGGCGATTACGGCCATGGACTACAAGGCCGCCGGGGCGGTGGCGTTCTTCCTGCTGCTGGCCAACCTCATCGAAACACGAACCGCTCTTGGCGCCCGGGCCAGTATCGAATCGCTGGTGCGCCTGGCGCCCAAGAAGGCCCACCGCCTCAAGGGCGACGGCACCGAAGAGATGGTCGATCCGCGTCAGCTTCAGGCCGGCGATATTGTCCGCGTGCGGCCGGGCGACAACGTACCGGCCGACGGCGACATCATCTCGGGAAGCAGCTCGATCAATCAGGCCAACGTTACCGGCGAGTCGTTGCCGGTGGACAAGGCGGTGGGCGATGAGGTCTTCTCCGGAACCAACAACGTCGCCGGTGCCATCGATGTCAAGGTCACCCGGGCCGGGGCGGATACCACCCTGGGCAAGGTTCAGAAGCTGATTCTGGAGGCGGAAGGAACCCGGATTCCGATCATGCGGCTGATCGACCGCTACGCCGGCTGGTACACGCCGACGATTCTGATGATCGCCGGAGCGGTACTGGTACTGACACGGGACATGGAGCGGACGGTGACCATGCTGGTTCTGGCCTGTCCCTGCGCCCTGGTGCTGGCGGTCCCCACGGCGATGGTGGCGGCGCTTTCCTGTGCAGCCCGTCTGGGGATTCTCATCAAAGATGTCTCGAATATCGAACAAGCCAAGTCGATCACCGCCTTTGTCTTTGACAAGACGGGCACCTTGACCACCGGCGAGTTGTCGGTGACGCGGATGATGCCCGGGGAGAAAGTAGAGCCGGCCGAGCTGTTACGGGTGGCCTCCACGGCCGAGCAGATGAGCAAACACCCGGTGGCCCGGGCGGTGATGGCCGTGGCCAACAAGGCCAAGGTCCAGGTTCCCAGCCCGGATTCCTTCGAGGAAGTCAGCGGCCGCGGGGTCAAGGCCCAGGTTCAGGGCAAGGAAATTCTGGTCGGTCGACGCATCTGGGTCCAGGAGCAGGGAGCGGATTTCTCAGCCGTGACCGGTGAGAAATACGACGAACCCGAAGGACTCAGCACGCTGTATGTCGTGCAGGACGGAAAGGTTCTGGGCTGGATCGGCCTGGAAGACCGCACCCGTTCCGAAGCACGTCAGGCAATGGAGGAACTCCGCAGCCAAGGCCTGCAGGAACTGGTGATGGTTACCGGTGACCGGTGGTCGGTGGCCCGGCGAGTGGCCCGGGAAATGGGTTGCACCGAAGTGCAGGCGGAGGTACTCCCGGCCGACAAGCTCGACCTGGTGGCCTCGCTTCGCGACCAGGGCCATCGTGTCGCGGTGGTGGGAGACGGAGTCAACGACGCCCCAGCCCTTGCGGCCGGGGATCTTTCCATCGCGATGGGGGCTGCCGGCAGCGACGTTGCGATCAACTCTGCCTCGATCGCCCTGATGAACAACGACCTGAGAAGGCTTCCCTTCCTGGTTCGTCTGAGCCGACGCAGCGCCCAGGTGGTGCACCAGAACCTGGTTTTCGGCGTCGTTTTCATCGTGGTTTTCGAAATCCTCGCCGCCTTCGGCATGATCTCCCCGGTTCTGGGGGCTCTGCTGCACATGGTGGGCGCGACCTTCGTGATCTTCAACTCGGCTCGACTGGTTCGATTCGGTGAAGATCTGCACACGACCGAGCCGGAAAAAGCCCAGCCGCAACGGCGCGTCCGGATCGAGCCGGTGCCCGCGACCTGATCGACGGGTGTGTCAGATTCCCTGTTCCCGGCTTTGGAGAGCCTTGGCCCCTTGCTCCGACTTGAAATGATCTCGCGTCTCCGGCATCAACAGCAGGACCACGACCACCAGGTTGAGCCCTGCCAGCATCGCCATCAGTTCGACCCGGCCACCGGCATCGGTGGGGTCGAGCCGGTTGAACTGCATCACCGCATCGGCTGCGAAGGCGTTGGCGGCCAGAACGTGAAGGGCCAGAACCGCCCACCACGTCCACTTGACGCCCCGTCCGAAGAGCGTCCAGATCCAAAGCAACGCGATGGCTCCGAGCAGTCCGCCTCCCAGAAGGGCCAGGGTGGCAGGAGTGTAAACGCGTGTCTTCCAGGCCAGGGCGGGAATCACGATCAGGATGGCTGCTGCCGCGCCTGCCTGACCCAGGCGGGTCAGGAGGTTCACGATCCCGGGCATGGCCGAGCGGGTCGTTCGCACATCCAGTTGCCGGGTCTGGAACATGGCCATGGCCAGGCAGAGGATTCCTGCTACGTAGAGGGCAGCGTAGCCCGCAGCGGCGCCAACGTAATGGGCGGGAATCGGCGTATCGGTGCTCATGGCATTGAGCTTGTAAAAAAAGGGCAGCTTGGGAAACGCCCAGCCCAGGGCTCGGATCGGGCCCAGTTGTCCGTATTTGCCAAAGAGCGGGGCGTACATCGAACCGACAAACAGCACGGCCAGTGTCGTCAGAATCGTCGCGACCTGTCCGAAACGGGAACTGACCGCCACGGCCACGGAGGTCAGCACGATGATGGCCAGGTAAATCAGCGACAGACCCGCGAAAATCTGGGAACGGAAAGGCCAGAGAATCCGGCCATGTCTGTTCACGTCGGCGCCGAAGGGCACGAGTGTCCACTGCTTGCCCACAAAGCTCAGCGTGAACATCACGGCCGAGAGCAGAACCAGCAGGGCGTAGACCGTTGTCGAGGTAAAGGTCCAACCGAAAAGGTAGTTTCCTGCCAGGGCCACCAACAGCGAAAGCGTCACCGCCAGAAGCCCCAGAACGATGACGGGCATGTCGGCCTGTTCGCGAACCGTGCTGATCACCCCGTGTCGAACGGTCATCAGATAGGCCAGGCTGCAAAGGTAGAAGGCAATGGTCACCGCCGCTGCCACCCCGGCGAACTTGGCCAGAACAAACGTCGCCCGGTCCACCGGTTTGGACAGCACCGTCAGGGCTGTGCCGTTCTCGATTTCCCGGCCGATGACGCTCGACGCGGAAAAGGCGGTAATCAGAAGCATGCCGATCAGGACGGTTGTGAGCCCGTTTTCCTCCAGCATTCGCTGGTCGGTCTCCTGGAAGTCGCCCCCCTCGGCGCCCATGGTCCAGCCGGAAAGGGGCACCGAGAGAATCAGCATGAGTACCACCAGGCCTATGAGAATCAGAAAGGCGTTCTGGCGAAGGGTCTGAAGGAACGTATTGGCGGCAATGGCCGGAAATCGGTTCATGTCGGTTCTCTTGGAGAGTTGACTGGGTACGGTTCGGTTTTGGTTGATACGCTTTGTCGGTCGGGAGGTTTCCCGACGGCGAGCGAAATTGTAGAGCTTTGGCCCCGGCCTGTACAAGCCCGCAGATCGCGTTTGCCGCGATGGGCGACAGGTCCCGGGGCTCGCAGAAGGAATCTGAACGGATGAAAAACCAGAAACGCGGCAAGAATGTGGCGATCGTAGCCTTGATCCTCCAGACGTTGCTGGTCGGGTCCTGCCTGGCCATGTGGCGATGGACCCAGGCCGAGTCGCTTCTCAGCGCTGCCCTGATGGCCGCGGGGGGAATCCTCGTCTGGGCCATCGTCGCCCTGCTGTTCTACGCCCGGGAGCTTGTGGAGACCGAACAACTCGAACTGGCCCAGGTCGAATCCGAAGGGGCCGCTTCGAGTCTGTTCGACGAAGCGGATCGACTGGCCTCCAGGCCTGCCCGGGCCAAGCTGGAAAAGATGGAGAAGTGGTTCCTGCCCATCTTCACCATTCTCCTGGCCGGGTACTATATCGGCATCGGCTGGTGGTTGCTTTCGATCCTGGGCCCCGTCCGACACGAAGCGGCTGCGCCCATTCCGACCAATCCCCATTCGGGGCTTCTGCTGATCGTTCTGGGCTTTGGCGGCTTCCTCTGGAGCCGCTATGCCCTGGGCATGTCGACCCAGGAGGAATGGCGCCCCCTGCGAAGCGCTGCGAGCCTCCTGTTTGTTCACGTGCTGTTCCTGCTGCTGATCGTCGTCGAGATGGCCCTGATCTACTGGGGGCGGGGCAGCTTCTCCGAGGGACACCTTAGCCTGGACATTCTCGTAGCAAAGATCTTCCCGCTGGTGATGTTCGTCTTTGCCGTGGAGATCCTGGTCAATCTCGTGCTGGATATGTACCGCCCCCGCGTGCCGGGACAGGAATCGCGGATCAGCTTCGACAGCCGCCTGTTCAACTTCCTCGCCCAGCCCGAACAGGTGGGCCACTCGCTGGCCGAGGCCTTGAATTACCAGTTCGGCTTCGAGGTCTCGCGAACCTGGTTCTATCAACTTCTGCACAGGTACTTCCTTCCGCTTCTGATCTTTCCGGTGGTGGTCCTTTTGCTGATGAGCTGTTTTGTGTACGTCCACGACGACCAGAAGGCGGTGGTCCTTCGACTGGGGCAACTCGATACCGACAACGAGCCGCTGGGTCCGGGACTGCACCTTAAACTGCCCTGGCCGATCGACAAGGCGCGATACTTCGACACCGGAGACATCAAGCAGATCATCCTTGGGGTGAATAAAAACGAGCGGGAAGAATATGCCAGGAATATCTATACTCGGGGCGGTTCAGCCAAACGCGTGCTGCTCTGGAAGGAAGAACACGAGGGGGAAAAGAGCATAATGCTGGCCCAGCCGATCCGGGAAGACCAGGCGAGAGCAGCGGCCGGGGCCGCCCTGGGCAAGATTGTCGCAGAGATCAGCTACCGAATCACGGATGTCTACACGTATGGGTTCAGGTACCAGAATCCTGACCAGGTGCTGGAGAATCTGATCGCGGCCGAGCTGACCGAGCTCCTCGCCTCGGCGACGCTGATGGAAGAATTTCAGCAGAGGCAGCAGATGGATTCCGATCATCCTCGATCGATCATGACCGAGGGCAGAGGACCCGCCGCAAAGGCACTGCGAGACCGCATAGAAGATGCACTGTCTGAGGTGGGGGGGCTGGGGATCGAAATCACCCATGTGGGACTTCCCTCCGTGCATCCGCCCAGCGCGGCCGCCCCGGCCTACGAAGACGTCGTCGATGCGCGGCTGAACATGCTGGTCAAGATTTATGAAGCCGAGGGCGAAGCGGCCCGGATGCTGGCAGAGGTAGCCGGCGATCCGCTGGTCGGTCGCCTCTTGGCCCAGGAGATTGACACCCTCCAGAAAGTGGCGGAACTGAATCGCTACCTTTCGTCCACCCCTCCGGATTTGGCGGAGTTCGAAAAGGCCATTGACGTCTACATTCATCAGGCCTCCCAGGTCCTGGAGATGTATCGCCGGCAGATCGAGCGGGAAAAGCTCCTGGGACGTTTGAAGCCTTCGCGGATCGACGAGGTGAAGGAAAAGGTTGCTGCCGGGAAGGCGTCTTTGGAAGACTTGGCCCGCGCCGAGGTCAACGACGCTCTGGTGATGTGGCTGGTATATCAGCGTCAGCAGGAATTGCTCGAAGGCATACGACGCAACCAGCAGGAAAACCAGTTGCCGGGCCTGGACGAACTGCTGGCTCGAACCGAACGACGCATCTATGAGTTGTTCGAAGAGGCCTCGGGTGAACCGGCCGAGTTGATCGCCACCGCCCGCGCCGAGCGACGCAAGCTGGAACTGACCGAACGTACCCGGGCCGAGTCGTTCAAGCGACGCCTGACCGCCTGGCGGGCCAGCCCGTACATGTACGAACTGGACCGCAGGCTGGAAATTATCGAACGGATGGTCCCGCAGTTGGACCTGGAAAACAAGATCGTCATCGGCATCGACCCGGAGAAGGTGCAGGTCTGGTCCGACCGGAGACAGCAGGGCGAGGCGCTCTCGGAAATCCCGTGGGGCAAGCCCGAAGAAAACGAAGAATGATACGTCCTATAACAGATACGCCTGAATCTGCAGGAAAGGATTTTTTGCAATGATAAAGCATCTTCGAATTTATCTGATAAGTGCCCTGGTGGTGGGCGGGCTGCTGGCCTCGACGGTCTTTAACCCGGTCGCCAGGGACGAGATCGACGTGGTGCGCACCTTCGGTCGCACCACCGCTGTCTACCAGGGGCAGAACGAGGCCGGGCTGCACTTCAAAATGCCCTGGCCCTTCCAGAGCGTCAAGACCTACCCGGCCACCATCTTTTCGCTGGAAGATGCCGGTCTGGAAGTGACCACCAGCGACGGCATGCTGATCCTGGTGGAACTCTCCTGCCAGTGGTCGATCGCCAAGCCGCGGAAGTTCATCTCCTCCCCCGAGACTATCGAGGAGGCCGAGGTGCGCATTCGCAGTCGGCTGCGGGATGCGGTCCGCGTTCTTAACGACCGTCCCTTCTCGAGCTTCGTGAATTATGATCCCAGCCAGGTGAAGCTTTCGGAAATGGCTGAACAGATCCGAAGCAGCATCCAGCAAGGCCTGATGGAAGACTACGGAATTCAGGTTCATAGGGTCGGGATCAAGTCGCAGTCTCCGACCGAAACGGTTGCCGGCACGATCGTCTCCTCCCAGATCGAGGAGCGCAAGGCCAAAGCCAAGGAGTACGAGGGCACGGGCGATGCCCAAGCCACGGCCATCGAGACCCTGGCCGAGCAACAGAGGCAGACCATCCGCGAATTTGCCAAGCGACTGGCCGGGGAAATCCAGAGCCGCGGCGAACTGGCAAGTACTCAGTACTACGACGCCTTCAAGGAGGCCCCCGAATTCAGCGCCTACCTTCGCAGTCTGGAAGCCCTGGAGACCTCCCTGCGAAGGGGAGCGGTCATCTACATTACCAGCGACCTGATCTCCAGCGTTGAGTTCTTCCGCACGGGGCCGAAGCTGCCCGACGTGGCGGGATCCCCCCAAGCCGACGCCCAGAACACGGCCAACCAGGAGTGATTCGATGTCGAATTTACACGACGAACATCCTCACCATCAGCACCCCGATCCGGCCGGACAGGGCGAAGAGCTTTTCGAAGGCTCGATGGATCCTGCCCAGAGATCACTTGCCCAAGCTCTGCGTCTGAGCTTCCGGGTCTTGACGGTCCTGATGGTCTTTGTGCTGGGCGCCTTTGCCGCGACCGGCTTCGAGGAGATCCCGTCCGGGCACGTTGGGCTGATCAAGGTCTTCGGCGAGATCGTCGATGAGGCCGAGTCGGGAATCGCCTTCACCTGGCCTTTTCCGATCGGTTCCATCGAGACGGTCTATGTCGAACCCCGGACGACGCCGATTGACAATTTCTGGCCCAGGGTATCCGCTCGAGACATGGCTCGCAGTGGGGGGTCACTCAAGGGAGTGAATCTCAACACCCCTGGACTGCGGCCCGGAATTGACGGAGCTTTGCTGACCGGCGATCGCAGCCTGTACATGGTCAAGCTAGAAGTCACTTGGCAAGTCACCGATGCCAAGACCTTTGCCACCCGACTGGCGTCCCCGGAAGCGACAATTCGCAACCTGGTCTCCGAGGCGGCCATCCAGGCTGCTGCGGGAAGGACGGCCGAAAGCATCCGTCGGGACGTGAGCCCCGAGGGCTCGCCCGGCGCACCGGATCAGGCGATGCTCGCGCGGTCGAGTTTTTCCCGGCAGATCCAGCAGGGAGCCCAAAGGTCCCTGGACAACCTTCAGTCGGGTATCCGGATCGTGCAGGTTTCCATCCCCAATTACAGTTGGCATCCCCGGGCGCTTGGAGCCTATGAAGAAGCCCAGAGACGCTTCCAGGATATGGATGCACGTATCAGCCGCGCCCGAAGAAACGCCGCCGAGAAGCTCCGTCAAGCCGCCGGCACGGCCTACGTTGAACTGGTCGGGGAACCGGGAAGGCCCAACCAAAGGCCTCGCGACTATACCGAAGACAGGGAATACAACCTCATCGGACAGTACAACCTGGCCCGCGATGCAGGCGACATCGATCAGTCCGAGCAGATCCTGGCCCGGATCAACCGGGTTCTTCAAGGGGCGAGCCTCGGCGGCGAAGCCCGGATGCTCATCGCCGAGGCTGAATCGTATCGGACCGGAGTCGAGCAGGCTGCCAAGCAGCGGACCAACCGGTTCCTCTCGCTTCTGGAGACCTATCAGAATCCGCAGTTCCGGCAGATGCTCCTGAGCCGTCTCTGGGATGCAACGCGGCAGCGGATCTTCGCCAATCCCCTGGTGGAGCGCAACTTCCTGCCTCCCAATCAGCAGACCGTCCGTCTTCTGGTACCCCGGGACGCCACGGCCGGCAAAGAGGCCCGGAAGATGCAGAACCAGGAGAACTCCGACCGGGAAGGTTCGTAATACTACCGGTCTATGTCCCGACAGGAATGCCCATGGTTTCCTCAGAAAACGTTGTTGTTACCCAGAATCTGACCAAGATCTTTCGCGACTTCTGGATGCGGGAGAAGGTCACCGCTGTTGCCCAGGTGGACCTGGAGATCCATCCGCATGAGATCTTCGGCCTGCTGGGCCCCAACGGCTCGGGCAAGAGCACGACAATTAAAATGCTCCTGGGCCTGCTGTTCCCCACCCGGGGGAGAATCAGCGTATTCGGCAAGTCGCCCACGGACGTCAAGGCCAAATCGCGCATCGGCTTCCTGGCCGAGGAATCGCATTTGTATCCGTTCCTCAACGCCCGCGAGACACTGGAGTTTTTCGGAAAGCTCTTCGGTCAGCCTCGGCAGGTCCGACGCAAGCGCATCGACATGCTCCTGGACATGGTCGGGCTCTCGGCCGTTGCGCACCGCCGTGTGGGGGAGTATTCCAAGGGCATGCAGCGACGAATCGGATTGGCCCAGGCGCTGATCAATGACCCGGACCTGCTGATCCTCGACGAACCGACCAGCGGAATGGATCCGATCGGGTCGCGAAAGGTCAAGGATCTCCTCCGGGCGGTCGTCGACCGGGGCAAGACCGTTATCCTTTCCAGTCATCTGCTGGCCGATGTGGAAGACGTCTGCGACCGCTTGACTGTCCTTTACGGCGGACGCCAGCGCGCGACAGGACGCGTGGAGGATCTGCTGGCCCGTCAGGAACGAACCGAACTGACCACCGACGCGCTGGACGAAGCGACGCTGGAGAAGGTTCGCCGGGTCATCGCCCAGGCAGGAGGCCAGGTCCGTGACGTTCGCACCCCGCGCGACAAACTGGAAAACCTGTTTCTGCGAATCGTCGATGAGGCCTCGGCCCAGAAGCTCACCACCGGCGGAGCCCAGATCGGCGGGCAGGTCGCAGCCTTTCTTCGAGGCCAGGAGGCCCAGGAAGAGCCGCCCGAGTCCGTTCTGGAAGATCTGGTTCGCGCCGCTGTGCCCGAGCCTCCTGCCCAGATCCAGGACGAGCCGGCAACCCAGAAGCCCGAGCCGGTCGAAGAACCCGCCCAAGAGGTCATTGACGAACTGGTCTCTTCCGAGCAGCCTCCCGAGCCGCGTGAAGAAGAAGCCCAGACCGCACCGCCTCCCGAAGCCAACCAGGAACAGATCGACCGCGACGTGATCGAAGACCTTCTGGGCGGTCAGGACGAATCCGATCGCAGGGAGTCCTCCTGATGCTGCGCGTCTGGACCGTCGCCAGGCAGACCCTGACCCAGTGCCTGCGCAGCCGGATCCAACTGGTGTTTATCGCATTGCTGGCGGCCTTTCTGATTCTCCTGCCGGAGGTAATGTCCGGCGACAAGACACTGGCCGGGCGAATTCGTTCGTTCCTGTCCTATGCCCAGGGAATTACGGCGTTGCTGCTGGGGACGATCACCATCCTGATGAGCGTCCACCTGGTCAGCTCCGATGTCTCCCGCAAGTATGTTTTCTCCCTGGCGACAAAGCCCTTGGCCCGATGGCAGTATGTATTGGGCCGATGGTTGGGAGTGGTCTTGCTCAACGGCATTCTCCTGCTGCTGGCCTCGGTGGCGATTTATGGCCAGGCCCAGATGATGCGAAGAGGCCGGCCCGCCGATGATCAGGACCGTCTGGCCGTCGAGACCGAAATCTTCACGGTTCGCGAGCAGACGGGCCCCGAACCGGTCGGCGTGGAAGAGGCGGTGGAGGCCGAGATCGAGAAGCGAAAAGAGGATCAGCCGCGTTACGAAGCGACCATCGAGAGTCTGATGTTGGAGACCGGGGCAGATCGTGCCCAGGCCGAGCAGGAATTCCGCAGCATCATCGCAAATCAGATCTCGAATCAGATGGAAGTGGCCGACCCGCTCCGCCGGGAAGAAGGGGGATTGGCCCCGGACGCTCTTGGGTGGCGGTTTACCGGAATCCACCCCCCCCGCAGCAGCGCAAGTGCGCAGGGGACGATCCTGCAAGTCACCCCCGGGATGAGCGGATCGGTGCCGATGCTCCAGTTTCGAGTGGAGGTGGAACCGAGCGTCCTTCGCCGATTGATGGAAAACGGTCCGGTGGTCCTCGATGAGAACGATGCTTATACCTCGCGGGTAACTTCGCAGTGGTTTGAGGCCCTGGTTCCCACCGAAACGGCTTCGGGGTTGCGATCCCTCAGTGCAGGCGACAGCGTGGAGGTCGTAGCCGAGTCCACGATCAACCTGGAGTTCAAGCTGACGCGCGTGGGAGGGGCGGATACGCCGGAGATCCTTGCCGATTGGCGGTTTTCCAATCCTTCGGGCACCGAGAGATTCATGGTCGCCCCGCGGAAATTCCCCCATCAGGTCGAGACACGGCTTTCTATTCCGGCCCGGATCGCCGGAGAACAAGGTGATCTGCTCGTATCCTTTCGCAACTACTCCCCAGCCAGGATCAAGATCACGACCGATGATATCTCTCTGTGGTACCCCGTTACCGGATTCCTGAACAACTTCATCCGGGGGACGTATCTTCGCTGGGTGCAGTTGATGTTCCTGGCCGGGGTGGGCGTGTTCTTCGGGACTTTCTTGAGTTTTCCGGTGGGGATGATCGCCAGCTTCTGCCTCCTGCCGTTTTCCATCATGCGGGAATTCCTGGATGATGCCGCCCTGGCCGCGGCTGGGGAGGCAGAGGGGATTGATCTTATCTCTCGGCTCGCGATCTATGTCCAGAACTTCATGTTCGCGATTCTTCCCAATCTTCAGGCGACCTCCACGGGAGATTACATGGTGGATGGCCTGGTGATTCCGCTTTCCCTGGTGGGGCGCGCCACGTTCTATGACATTGCCATTCGCTGCGTGATCCTGGTCGGGGCCGGCTGCCTGATCTGGCACAAACGCGAACTGGCCAAGCCGCAGGAAGGGTAACCCATGAGTCGTAATCGTCTCTTCCAGTGGGTTTGGATATTGCTGGCGGTAGTATTCCTGGTTGCCGCCGGATTGTTTCAGGGCGTTGTGGATGAAACCAGCACCGCCGCAGACCTCAACCCCCCCGAGAATGTCGTGGCTGAGAACCAGCCCGGACTGGCGTTTCTTAACGTCATGCCCGGAGGGCTCCGCGCCCCGGTGGTCAATTACCTGTGGATCCGGGCCAATGACCTCAAGGAAGAGGGGCGATACTACGACGCCTATCAGCTCTCCTCACTGATCTGCCATCTTCAGCCTCGTTCTCCCGGGGTGTGGTATTTTCATGCCTGGAACATGGCTTGGAACATCGCCACGGCGGTTCATACACCCGAGAGACGGTGGCATTGGGTGAGCAATGGCATGGCGCTGTTGCGGGACGAAGCGATCCCGATCAACCCCGACTCGATCTACCTGTACAAGGAACTCAGTTGGATCTTCATGAGCAAGATCGGCGGGGACACCGACGAGATGCACCGTGCTCTGAAGCGACGATGGGCGGCGGAGATGCACAAGGTCTTCGGTTCGCCCCCGGTAGGAAGCACCCAGGACGTTATTGACTGGTTCCGCGGGATCGCCGAAGCGCCCCTGGACCGTGACCCATCCCGGCCTCGCAAGGAGGGCCGGTTCCAGGAAGATGTCCTTGTCGAGAAGATCCTGGATGCCGACCCCAAAGCCGCGGAGTACGTATCAAAGCTTCGTGCGACGGGGCTTGAGGTAGATGCGTCCCTGCTGGAAGCCTGGCATCGTTTCAGTTTGGATGAAGAGGTGCTCCGCGCCTGGGGCCCGCGGAACCGCAGGGCCCCTCGGAACGAAGCCGAGGCTTCGATTGCCGAATGGATCAACAGCGACGCGTATGCTCTGCAGCGAAAGCGACTGCTTGACTGGGTACGTTCCCAGATCCTTTGGAACAAGTACAAGATGGATCCGCGGTTCATGCTGGGGTTAATGGAAAAACACAATGTACCGCTGGACTGGCGTCTGCCCTGGCCCCATGGGATGTACTGGGCGGCGATCGGACTGGAGAAATCCGACGTACCGGACATCACCCAGGCGACGCCCCTGAACACCAACCGCATCGAGCTGAGCTGCATGAAGCAGATGACGGCCTTCGGACGTTTGAGGTACATGGTAAATCCCGACGACCCGGACAATCCACAGGTGGATCGAGCCTATGATCCCCGTTACATACCTGCCACACACCGGCAGTTCGTGAAACTCGTCAAGGAATTCCAGCGCGTCGTTCTGGAAACGCAGGGCAAGGAAGTCCCGATGAGCGAGACGCAATTCTCTGCTGCCCATCTAGGCTATCTTCGAGACGTGATGCTGATGCTTGTTATCGCGGATCGACAGGAAGAGGCAAATGAATACTTCCAGTGGATCAAGGATAACTACAAGTATGACGACGATGCCTGGTGGAAGGTGGATACGGCTCTGGAGCATGTGAGGCTCTGGCTGGAGAACGATTCCTTCCTGACCACCGCCCAGGCCCGGACCGCCCTGGGGGTCGCCTTTGCCCGAGGTTTTGCCGCCTTGGCTGCAAGTGGCCAGGGCCGGGCAGAGTACAACCGGGTCAAGGCTGCCTACATCGATCCGATCTACAACGCCTTCCAGTCTCTCATGCCTGAACGTACCCAGGTGCGGACATTGGACTACATCGCCGCGGATGTCCTGTATCAGATGATGACCTATCCCAGGGCATTGCGATACGACCTTTCGCTGGAAGCCAGGAGTCGCCTCTGGGCCGAAGCTTCGAGTTTCCTGATGGTTCGCCCTGCCAGTGGCGACGGCAGCGGATTCCCACTGGCAGTAATGGTCTACGACGCAGTAGCCGACCCGCTCCGGCGGCAGTGCCGCAAACAGAATCTGGACTTCGAGAAAATGTTCCCCCGCCCCCGTATTCCCGGCCCGGAGGAGGGCGAGCAGTAGGTTTCCCTCCTGCTCAGAGCCGAAGAACAATCACCTTGCCCTTGTAGAGCAGCTTGGCCATTGTTCGCTCGATGTGAATCACCTTCGCACCGTTGACCGTCTCGTTGAGCCGGTAGGCCTTGTTGTTGATCACCGCGTAGGTTCGCTCATAGGAAAGCAGAATCGCATTGAGAATGAATTCGGGCTCCTGGCCGTCTGAAGAGGCCTGGGCATCGCTGCCGTTGGGAGTACCCGGACCGGCCGTCACGACAGCGGAGGATTCCTGCTCCTGCCGGCGACGGGCTTCTTCTTCCCGGCGAGCGAGTTCTTGCTTGCGGAGTTCTTCCTGCCTGCGTGCCTCGGCCTGGGCGCGAAGCTCCTGCTCTCGCTTGGCCTGAGCCTGCTTTCGAAGCTGTTCCTGCTTCTGGGCCTGAGCCTTCTGCTGGGCGAGCTGATCAGCGCGGGCTTTTTCAGCAGCCAATCCGGCTTCTTCGCGCTTCTTACGCTCGATCTCCCGGCGTCGCTGGGCTTCCAGGGCCAGTTCATACTGGGCATGCTTCTGCGTCCGGACGAAAGCGCCCAGGTCCTGGCACAAGGCTCCAAAGCCCGGACCGATGGCTGCGAAATCTTCCAGCACGCCGGCCACGGCGCGATTGGAGGCCGAAGTCATCTGCTCCCACTGCTCAAGGGTGATCAGAGGATTGGGCTCAGGTTCATAGGACCCGGTGGCATTGCGGGGTTGGGGGTAAGTGTTCACTTCGGGTTGGCCTTGGGACTCCTGTGGTGTGTCGGAACAGGTGGGGCCCTGATCAACCGTCTCTCTCGGGGTGGACCGCTGCAAATCGGGTACGACCGATTCCGGGCGTCCGGGCAGATCCGGTGAGACTTCCCGGGCGGGAATACGGGTGTCCAGACCCCAGGCCGGCTGGGGGCCAGGGGCGCTGCCCGCAAACGCCATCACCGCCCAGGTGGCCGCCCCGGCACAGAGAGCAACAATGCAGCCGGCGGCGAGGATTCCAACCCATCGGCCGGAGAAACGTTTGGATCGCTGCCGGGCGCGGGGAACAGCAACCTTCGGCTCGGGCTTGTCGATGGGCGGCGGGCTGTACGAATCCTGTGTTCGTTCGGCTTCGGCGCGTTTGAGGGCTTCGTGGATCAGACTCATATTACATCCCTTTGAGTTCGTCGGCGGCCTTGCGTACGATCTTGCGGTTGATCCGTCCGGTCTGGTAGATGTATCCGGCCAGGAGGACTTTGTCGCCCAGCACATTGACCAGTCGGGGGGTCCCGGCCGAAAATCGATAGATCTCGCGGTAGGCGCCCCGATCGAATCGGATGCCTTTTTCCTTGCCTTCGTCGGTCTGGCCGGCCACGGCGAGGCGATGGCGAATGTATTCTTCGGTGTCGCCCTCATTCATCTGGGCCAGGTGATAGCGGACCGCGATGCGCTGGGAGAGCTGTCGAAACTCGGGTTTTTCCAGCGTGTCGCGCAGTTCGGGCTGACCCACCAGGACGATCTGGAGCAGTTTCTCTGTCTTGGTTTCCAGATTGCTCAACAGCCTGCACATCTCCAGGGTCTTGGGTGGGATGTCCTGGGCTTCGTCGATGAGCAGCACGGCCGTCTCGCCGTTCTTCTTGCAGTCCAGCAGGAATCGGTTGATGGCTCGCAGAAGGCTCAGGCGGTCCTGCCTGCGGATGCTGATGCCGAACTCCTCGACAATGCTGCGAAGCATCTGTACTTCGGTCAGGGCGGGGTTGAAGATCAAGGCGGTGTGGATCTTGCCGTCGCGTTCCAGTTCGTCCAGCAGGTGACGCAGGAGGGTGGTCTTTCCGGTTCCGACCTCCCCGGTCAGGCAGGTGAAGCCCTTTTTCTGGTATATACCGTATGTCAGGTGGTTCAGGGCCTCCTGGTGCTGCACCGTCATATACAGGTACCGGGGGTCGGGGGTCAGGCGGAAGGGCTCGTCCTGGAGTTTGAAGAAGTCGGTATACATGTTGTTTCGTCCTTGTCGGCTCCGGGGGACCAGGGAACAATTTTCACTGTGGATTCAGTGCTATTGTCGGACGAAGCGGCGATTCCAGAAGAAGATTTGCAGAAGGTAGCAAAGCACCTACCAAAATGAGCCGATTCCCCCGGTTGAAAAGTCCACGCGAGGCCTTTAGAATGTCCTGAACGAATGGGGGATCGTAAAATAGGAATAATCATGGACTTGCGGCATGGAGGCCGGAGGAATAAAAAGTCCCCCACACGCGGGAGAGTGCTGCTGTGATCCGCAGATTGTTTGCCCTGATCATCCTGCTGGCTGTCTTTACCGGTGGCTACCACCTGGGACGTCAGCCCGAGAGCCCCGACCTGGTCGGCGGGGCCTGCAGCGCCGGCAGAGCAATGTGGGAAGCGGCAGTGGTAGTGGCCGATGCAGTGGATCAGATGGCTTCTGCTGCGGGATTCGACTCCCAGCCTGAGCCCGAGTCGCAGGAACCCCAGCCGGGTCTTTCCTCTCCGGCCGCTCCAACAGCCGACGGTTCGCACGAGTGAGTCTTTGGTTGGAAGAGGGGCAGGAGGGCGAAGCGACCATTTGTGCGTGGTCTATCCTCTGCGCGTCTGTGCGCGGATTGCCAGCAGATCCTTCATGACATTCCCAAGGGCCTGGGGAGGCATCCCCGCCGCGAACGCATCGTGCAACTGGTGATAAAGCCCGTAGAGCTTCCGGTACACTTCGTGGGCCTTGGGTTCGGGCTGATATACATGGGGTTTCAGGCCCGTCATCGCCTGCTGGGCGTCGGGGAAGTTGGCATAGCCGCCTTCGTCCAGGCCCGCAGCCACCGCGGCAGCAATGGCAGCTCCCAATGCGCAGGTCTGTCCAGAGCGGGAAACCATCATGTCCCGTCCGGTCACATCGGCGTAGATCTGCATGGCCAGGGGGTTCTTTTCGGCGATGCCTCCACAGTTGACCACCTGCTTGACCGGCACGCAGTGGGCCTCGAACTGCTCGATGATTCGCAGGGCTCCGAAGGCGGTCGATTCAATCAGGGCGCGGTAGATTTCTCCACCGGTAGTGTGGAGCGTCTGGCCGATGAGCAGGCCGGTGAGTCGCTGATCGACCAGGACGCAGCGGTTGCCGTTGTTCCAGTCCAGCGCCAGAAGGCCCGAAGCCCCGGGAGCCGCCTTGGAAGCCTCTTGTGTCAAGGCTTCATGAGAACCTGATTCAGGTCCGCCGGGCTGGATGCAGTTGACGAACCAGTTGTACAGGTCTCCCACTGCGCTTTGACCGGCCTCGAGCCCGATCATGCCGGGCAGGATGCTCCCGGGCACGATTCCACAGAGGCCCGGGATGTCCGGAACGTCATTGGCCGGGTCGGCCACCATCAGGTCACAACAACTGGTGCCCATGATCTTCACGAGCGTACCCGGGCGAATGCCCGCACCCACGCCGCCCAGGTGGGCATCAAAGGCTCCCACCGCCACGGCGGTGCCTTCCCGAAGGCCCGTCTTCTGTGCCCATTGCGGGCTGAGCGTTCCCGCGCGGGTATCGACCGCAAAGGCCTTTCCGGAGAGTCGATCCCGCAGATCCCCAAGCCTCGGATCCAGCTTGGAGAGGAACTCCTTGTCCGGATATCCTCCCCAGGCGGGGTGGAACATGGCTTTGTGACCCGCAGCGCAGATGCCGGTGACCAGGTCTTTGCGGGCGGCGTTGCCCGAGAGGTTGGCCGGGATCCAGTCGGCAATTTCGACCCAGGTATCGGCCGCCTCGAACACCGCCGCATCGGTCCGCAGACAGTGGAGTATCTTGGCGAAGAACCACTCGCTGGAGTACGTTCCGCCGCACTTGGCAAGGTATTCAGGCCGGATCCGACGGGCCAATTCGGTAATCTCCTCGGCCTCCTCGACCGAGGTATGGTCCTTCCAGAGCCAGGCCATTGCGTTGAGGTTCTCCGCGAAACGCTCCTGAGCGACGAGGGGCCGGCCCTGTCCATCCACGGGCATGGGGGTGGACCCTGTCGTATCCACGCCGATGCCGATCACATCGGCCGGGTCAAAGTCTTCCTCGATCTTTCCAGCCTGGGCGACCACGTCCCTGAGGGTCGCTTCGGCCGCCTTGAGGTAGTCCAGTGGATGCTGCCGGGCCAGGCAGGGGTCCTCGCTGAGGAAGATACCCTCCTGGCCTTGGGGATATTCGAAGACGCTCGTGGCGACCTCGCGTCCGTCGTGGACGGCCACGAGCAGGGCCCGGGCGGAGTTCGTTCCGTAATCCAAGCCGATGGTGTACTTGGCCATGTCGGTCCTTTCGGGGGTAGCGTTATCTCACAGGAAGATTCTACGGGATGGCCCGGAAAGTTTCCAGAAGCTCAAGCTTGCCCCGGCCAGGCCGTTAATAGGGGCGTGCGCCTCCGCTGGAGGCCCTGCGCTTGGCGTGTGTCAGGAAACGTCCGATGAGTCCGTCCCAACGCCGTAACCCGCGAATCCTCGTGGTGGACAACGACCGCGATCAGCGAGAACTGATCCGCGAGGCGCTGGAGGTCTACTACGACGATCCGATCCGATCGGAACTGGTGGCAGTGAGCTCCGCCGGGCAGTGCCTGGAGCAGGACCTGGAATCATTTGACGTGGTCCTTCTCGAGGACCACCTTCCCGACATGGGGGGACTGGCGCTGCTGGAGCAGATTCTTGCCCGGGCGGACATTCCCGTGGTCTTTGTCACGAGCGAAAACAACTCGGCCAAGGCGGTCGAAGCCATCGAAAACGGCGCCCAGGATTACATTGTCAAGCTGGGCGACTACCTCTTTGCCCTCCCGGCGGTGATTCGCAAGAGCATTGCCCAGCATCGCATCCGCGTGGAAAAGGAAATCCTCCAGCAGAAACTCGAAGCAACATGCGAGGAACTGCGAATCAAGAACTTCCAGTTGGAAGAATCCCTCGACCGGCTCCAGGAGATGGCCGAGACGGACCCGTTGACCCACCTGGCCAACCGGAGAAGCTTCGCCGAGTCACTGACACGGTCCTTCAGCGAGGCCATGCGGTACGGTTTCGACATGTCCTGCTGCATGTGCGATCTGGATCACTACAAGCAGCTCAACGACACCCTGGGTCATCAGGTAGGCGATGAGGTACTGGCCCTGGCAGCCAACGTGATCCAGCAGGAACTGCGTACCAGTGACATTGCCGCCCGCTATGGCGGGGATGAGATGGTCCTGTTGCTTCCCCATACCTGCCTGCAACGCGCATCGGCTGTGGCCCAGCGAATCCGCGAGCAACTCTCCCTGCGAAGTGCAAGCCACCCGCGGCTCAATCACGAGGTCACCATGTCGATCGGAATCGCCAGTTTGGAAACCGATCATCCCACCAGCGCCGATGCCCTGGTCTCCATGGCCGATCGGGCGCTGTATATCGCCAAGAGCCTCGGCAAGGACAGGATCGTCACCTTCAGTCGGACCCAGGAGACGTTGCAGTAACCCTGGCCCAGAAGGTACACTTACGGGCATGAGCCCCGATGCCGACCCGCCCTCGGATTCTTCTGCCCCGGACAACGCCGCCCTGCTGTGCCACCGCTGCGGCTGCGACCTGATGCCCGGTTCCGGAAACTTCTATCAGGTGCGGATCGAGGCGGTGGCGGATCCCTATCCGCCCCAATTCGACATGGAAGATCTGGAAGGCGATCTCCGCGGCCAGATCGATCAACTCCTGGCCCAAATGGAACAGATGTCACCCCAGGAACTGATGGACCAGGTGCACCGCAGCCTGGTACTCCACCTGTGCGGGGCCTGCTATCGAGAATGGATTGAAGATCCCTGCCGGTGAAGGATTCAGGGGACCTGCGTATCCGGCTCCTGCGACTGGGCCAACAGGGTCTGCCTGGCTTGCTGCAGAGCCGCGGCATAGATGGCATCCCCGGCACCGGAGTTGCGATCCTCGACGGCCAGATCGGGCGGAATCCCCGTCAGAGAGTAGTCTTCTCCCTGCGGGCTGAGGATGGTCAACTCCGCCCGGAAGAAGAGGATATGTCCACAGGCCAACTGATGGAACTCCTTGCCGAATAAGGCTCCGAAGGTGTCTTCTCCGACAATCCGGGCCGCCTGGTTGTCCCGGAGAGCCATGGCAAGCATCTCTGCCGCCGAGGCCGTCGAACGATTGGTCAGAACAAGCACGTCGGCGTCGATCTTGCCCTTGGAGGCCTTGAAGATCACCCGCCTGCCGATGCGGAAGGCGAAGGTTTGGAGGGGACGATTGTCTACGAAAAGATCGGCGATGGCGTTGGCTTCGGTGATGCTCCCCCCGGAGTTGCCTCGCAGGTCCAGCAGGAAGCTTCTCACCCCGGCTGCGGCAGCCCGGCCCACGAGGGTCTTGACCTTGTCGGCGACACCGGATCCTTCAAATGTGGGGATCCGAAGGTAACACACGCCCGGGGAGGGAATGGAAGCCCGGACGCTCATCGCCGAGCGGGTCCCGCGGTGAATTGTGGCCCGGTAGGCCTTTCCGTTACGCCGGAAGGTCATCGTAAGCTGGGATCCGGCAGGACCTTCCAGCAATTCATCCCGTCGGTGAGCCGGGGTGGATTCGTTCACACTTGCCCCGTTGATCGAGAGGATCTCGTCGCCGTTTTTCAGACCCGCTTCGGCGGCAGGGGACAGGGGCAGGACCTCCACCACCGGCCAGCGATCAACCGTAATTCCCACAATGCCCTCTTCGGGAGTCTGCTGCTCGGCCTGGATCTGCTGAAAAGCCGACGCGGCGGCCGGGTCCAGCAGTTGGGCTGAACGGGGTCCCGCGACATGCAGCATCCCTCGTAAGCCCTCTTCGATGAGCTTTTCCGAGCTTGCGAGCTTCGGCTTTGCTGCATCGAACTGTTCCAGGACCTCCTGGAAAGTGCGGCTGCGATAGGCGTTCCAGATCCACGCTTCACGATGGGCCGAAGGGACCGGCCTCTGGGTCTGGCTCTCGTATTCCCTGCACATACTCTGGATGGCAGCCCGGATCAGGGCCTTTTCATTGGGAGTGGGGTAGGCCCGGTTGCGCAGAACCTGGAATGCTTCATCCAGGGCATTGGGGTAGGTCTGCTTCAAGCCGAAGAGTTGTCGATCCTCGGCGGAATACTGCTCGATGATCTGCTGTTCGTTACCGGTCCGGTAGACCTTGACGAAGTTGGGGGGTTTGGTGGGGTTGAATACGTTGTAGTTGCACCCATCCAGCGCGAGCACGCAAGCGATGATCGCAATGAGGCTTTTCTTTGACATCTCGTGGGCTCGCTTGTCCCGGCGAAACTCAGATCAGGACCCCTCGCTGCGGGGGCGCGGAAGGTCACCTGCAATACAGGAAGGCTTATCGGCGCGATAGGGGCGAGGCTGAATTAGTCCCGGGAGATTCGACAGAGCCCGGGCACGAATCGACCAGGGCGCAGAGGGCACCGTGCGGGCCTTGGGGTCTTGCGTTTTGTCTTGAGGGAAAGTCCGTCTGCGATCCGGACCTGAGATCCCGGGATTCAGAGGGTTCGCCTCAGACAGCCAGGCCGAAGTCGGCCAGGAGCTTGCGCAAAGCCGGCTGGTTGCCTTCGGTCAAGGGCGTCATGGGCAGACGCAACTCGTTGGAGATCTTGCCGACCATCGAAAGGGCCGCCTTGATCGGAATCGGGTTGGTCTCCATGAACATGCCCTTAAAGAGGGGGAAGAGCTTTAGATGCTGCTGGATGGCCTCGTATGGTTTTCCGGCCAGGATGGCATCGGTGAGCTTGCGGATCTCGGCAGGCAGAAGATTGCCCAGAACGCTGATCACGCCCTTTCCGCCGACCGCCCCCAAGGGAGCGGTCAGGGAATCATCCCCGGAGAGAATGGTGATGTCGCATGCACAGGCCAGGGCCGAGGCGGTGTCCATCTTACCGGTGGCTTCCTTGACAGCCACCACCATGTCGATCTGCTCATACATGCGGATCATGGTTTCGGGAGCAAGTTCGATGCCCGTTCGACCGGGAATATTGTAGAGGACGATGGGAAGCTTCGCCTTGGCCAACTGTTGGATGTGGGCGAACATCCCTTCCTGGGTCGGCTTGTTGTAGTAGGGGTTTACCACCAGGCAGGCATCGGCGCCGACCTCTTTTGCGTGGCGGGTCAGTTCGAGGGCTTCCCCCGTGGCGTTGGAGCCGGTGCCGGCGACCACCACGGCCCGTCGGTCGGCTCTCTGGACGGTGAATTCGACGACTTTCTGGTGCTCCTCGTGACTCAGGGTCGGACTCTCCCCGGTGGTTCCGCAGGGGACCAGGCCCTGCATGCCCGAGGAGATCAGGTCTTCGATCAGGGATCCCAGGGCGTCGAAATCGACTTGCCCGTTGGAAAACGGCGTCACCAGGGCGGTCAGGCATCCTTGCAGGGGCAGTTCGGGCTTGTTCATCGGTGGTTCCTGTCTGGGGCAGTTCCGTATGGTTGGTTCGTCTTGTCAGGGGGATTATACGTTCGTGGGGAGCTCTTGTCAGGTGGCTTTCGCTGAACCGGCTCGATCTATCGCCTGGAGCATTTCCCGAACGGCCGAGGTGAGTCCGACGCACGTAGCCCGGGCGACAATCGAGTGGCCTATATTGAATTCGCAAAAGCCATCGATGGCTGCTATGGGGGCGATGTTGTCGTATGTCAGGCCGTGCCCCCCGTGGACCACCAGGCCGGCCTGTCGTGCATGAGCAACGCCGGAGCGGATCTGGTTGAGCAGGTCGGCGACCTTTTGCGCCCGGCCCTGGCTGGGATGCATCGCCCAGGCGTTTGCGTAAGCGCCGGTATGGATCTCGACGGCTTGGCAACCGGCCCGGGCTGAGGCGTCGATATGCTCGGGGATCGGGTCGATGAATGCGCTGATCTCGATACCGGCGCCTTTGAGCTTTTCGACAGCGCGGGCGAAGCGGTCATACTGGGCCCGGGTATCCAGGCCTCCTTCGGTGGTGATTTCCTGTCGGTTCTCGGGCACCAGGGTCACTTGGTCGGGCTTGAGTTCCATCGCGATGTCCACGATTTCCTCATCCAGCGACATTTCCATGTTCAACTTGACCGTAACGGTCTGTTTGAGCAGTTGCGCATCGCGGTCCTGGATGTGCCTGCGGTCCTTTCGCAGATGGAAGGTAATGCACGAGGCCCCGCCAAGCTGGGCCTGTCCGGCGGCCAGGACCGGGTCGGGCTCAAACGTTCGCCGGGCCTGTCGGAGGGTTGCGATATGATCGATGTTGACGCCGAGATCCGGCATGGAATTCTCCTTGCTGAGGCGGCCACTTCGGGCCGATGGTTCTTTGCCTGAGGAAGTCGGGGCTATTTCTGCCCGTAATAGGCGTTCTTGCCATGCTTGCGAAGGAAGTGCTTGTCCAGCAGTTCCGGCGAAAAGCGGGGCGGGTAGCCGCTGAGACGAAGCGTCTGGCTGGCCAGCAAGGCCAGGTGTTCCAGGATCTGGGCATGAAAGGCTGCCTGGGCGGGATCCTTGCCCCAGGCAAAGGGCCCGTGGGCGGCGACGAGCACGCCGGGCAGGTGCTGGGGGTTCAGGTCATCCTGGGCGAATCTCTCTACGATCACCTTTCCGGTATTGCGCTCGTAGTCTTTGCCGATCTCGCCGGGATCCATGGCCCGGGTCAGGGGCACGGGCCCGTAGAAGTAGTCCGCATGGGTCGTACCCAGAACCGGAATGGGCTTGTGCGTCTGGGCCCAGGCGGTGGCGCTTAGACTGTGGGTATGGACGACGCCGCCGATCTGCTCGAACCCGCGGTACAGTTCCAGATGGGTGGGCGTATCGCTGCTGGGACGCAGATCGCCCTCTACGACTTTTCCGTCTTCCAGCGAGACGACAACCATCTGCCCGGGCTTCATCCGGTCGTACTCAACCCCCGATGGCTTGATGACCACGAGCTTTCGATCCGCGTCGATCCCGCTGGCGTTGCCCCAGGTGTGCAGGACCAGGCCATCGGCGACCAGCTTCATGTTCGCCTGATATACTTCCTCTTTCAATGCTTCGAGCATGGCTTCCTCGTTCAGGTTCAAAAGCGCATTGTCGCCCAGAAGCGACGCGCCCGTCAAGAGCTTGCCCTTGCTTTGCCCGGGGAGGATTTCTATGCTGGCAGACCGGTCTTCAGCAAAGAGCAGAAAGGTTCTCGATGAGACGTGGTATCCTGGCAGACGGCGGGGAATTCCGCAGCCTGGCCAAACGAGTGCAGGCCCGGCCGTTCGACGAGTTCTCCGATCACCTGGAGAAACGCTGCGCGCTGATCCTGGAATCTCCGCCGATTTCCGAGGGGCAGTGGCGGTCGATCTGGTCTCAGGGCAAGCGGCATGCGGCCGTCACGGCCGCCCAGGCAGCCCAAGGAAGGATTCTCGATCTGCTCATCAGCGACGCAATCGATTCCAACCGGGCCTACCACAGCCGAGCCTTGGAGGAACTGGAAAGCCTGCTTCGCTGGAGCACGTGGCACGATCCGTCTCATACCCATTCGACGGTGGATCTGTGCACGGCCGAGGCGGCCGTCGCGGTGGTCCTGGCCCTGGACTGGATGTGGGACGATCTGGCCCAGTCCGCCCGGAATCAGGCGATGGAGGTGTTGAGGCAGCGGGTGATTCTTCCGTATCTTCAGGCAGTCGAGGCAGGCGAGTGGTGGTACTCCTGCTACCACAGTTGGAATGCCGTGATCAACGGAGGCTGCGGACTGACAGCTTTGGCATTGGGCGACGAAGATCCCGAAGCAGCCAAGGCCTGCGATCTGGCTGTAAAGGGAGTCAAACGCTTTCAGGATGCCCTGAGCAGTGACGGCGGATGGGACGAGGGCCCGGGGTATTGGGGATACGGCTTCCGGTACCTTCTGCTTCTGGCAGAGGGCATGACCCGCCTGATGGACGACCAGCGATTGTATCACCATCGCGGGATGGACCAGACGGGTCTGTTTCCGATCTACTTCAGCCCCAATGGGCAGTCGGCCGGTTTCGGCGACGCCCCGATCGTTCCCTTGTATGGCGCCATGTACCTGCTGGAAAAGCGCATGGAGTGCGAGCCGATCGGCTGGTGGCTCGACACGTACAGTTTCCACCGCGACACGGACACGACCGGTTGGTCGACGGCCGGGCTTGCAATCCTCTGCCGCAGCGAAAAGCCGCTCTATCGCTCTGCCCGACTCGAGCCGGTCAAGACCTTCTCGGAGATCGGATGGGCGGCCATGGCCGATGCCTGGCCTCGACCCGATTTCTATGCCTCGATCAAGGCGGGCGACCTGGCTGCCAACCGCTCGCACCACGATATGAACTCCTTCCACCTGCAGGTGGATTCCGAGATGATTCTGCTTGATCCCCACGGCCCCAACGGTTCGTCGGACTACGGTGCACAAGATCAGGATGGATTCTCGCTCTCCCAGGCCCGGGCTCACAATACCCTCACGGTAGCCGAGGAAGACCACCGCCCCGACGCACGCGGACGGATCCTGGCCGATCAGTCAGGACAGAAGTATCGCTGGATCGCCTGCGATGCCGGCGAAGCCTTGGGAGAGGGGGTGTCTTTTATCCGCCACCTGGTGATGATTCTGGATGCTCAGGGCAAGGGGCAGTCCCTGGTGGTCCTGGACGAACTGCAACTGGGGATGCCTGAAAAGGTGGAGTCTTTCTGGCATACCCGGGGGGAAATCCAACTGGACAGCGAAAAACTCCTGGGTCGAATCATCGGACGCCAGAGTCAGGTGGGTTTCGCCATGGCCTCGACTTCTCCGATCAATGTCTGGTCGAAACGACGCAACCTGGCCGCCAACTCCATCGACCGTTATCTGCATGTCAGCGGCGGTGTGATGGGGCGAAGCCTGACCTGTGCGGTCTTCTCCCGCCACGCGATGAGCAATTCCCTTCGAGTCGATGAAGATGCCGACGGAGCAAGCGTCGTCGGCGACGGTGTGCAACTGCGCCTGACCCGCGCGGGGCAGCACCTGAAGGTCGATGCCGTCCAGTAGCAGGTCCGCGGGGCAGATCCTTTCCTTCGGTACGGCGATAAAGGGCTAGTCGTAGCTGCCCAACTGCTTGTAAAGCTCGACGATGCGCCCGAATTCCTCGAAGCTGCAGTTGGAGGGAATCGAGTGATCGGTGGCGAAGATGTATCCGCTGCCTTCCTTCATCTTCGGGATCAACCTTCGCATTTCCTCTTCCACGCTGTGGTAATCCCGCATGAGCAGGGCATTGATTCCCCCGTGGAGGACGAGATCCTTCCCGTAGCTGCTCTTGACTTCCAGCGGGTCGACGCCGGCCTTGACTTCCAATGGATTGAGGCATTCGATGCCGATTTCCACCAGGTCCCCGATGAACGGGCGAATGTCTCCGCAGGAATGCATGCGGACGCGAAGGCCTTTGCTCCTGGCCCAGTCAGCCGCCTTCTTGTGGAAAGGCTTGAGAAGCTCTCGGTACATCCCCAGTGAGAAGAACTGGTTGTACTTGTAGCCCATGTCGTCGGGCCAGTCGACACAGTCCAGCTCATAGCCGGCATCGAGGACCATTTCCAGCAGGGCGATGGAAAGGTTCAACTGCGTGTCGAAAATGTCCATGATCCACTCGGGCTGTTCCACCATGGCCATCAGGGTGCGCTCGGTACCCACGACGCGGGAATGGGTGATATCGAACCCGAACCAGAGCACGCCCATGCGCCAGTCCCCGCGGGGCGTTGACTGGGCGTACTGGGCTTGGAGCTTTTCCCAGTCGACCCGATCGCGGGAGACGGTCATGCGATCTTTCGCCTTTGCCCATGCGTCCGGGTCCACGATGGTATTGCCCAGGTGTTCCGGACAGGAGGCCTGGTGTTTCCAGTTTTTCAACGTGGTGCCCCAGGCATCGGTGGCAATGACGTATTGCTCGGTTTCCTCCACCACCTTGTGGGGGTAGCGGGGGGTGTTGTCCGGGCGAATGCTGAGAATGCGGTCCAGACCGAAGTGGTCCCGCCAGTCTTCTTCGGGGCCGAGCCCTTCACGCCGCCAGCGGGCGACGGTGGGACCCCAGGGGGAATCCCAGAAGGGCACGCGGTCTGGGGTCTTGTGGTCGAACACCCGCCCGATCCGCTCTCGGGAAGTCATTTCTTTGGGCATTGTCTTCTCCAGGCTTGGGGTCGTCCACGGGATTATTCCATGCCGCGGCTACGGAGTCAAATACCTTATGGGCGCCTGTGGGTGTCAGCTGTCGTAATTGCGATGTTTCCGCCAGATGTCGAGGATCAGTTCGTATCTCTCCAAGGCCATCCCGGTGTAAATGCAGTTGCTGGTGCAGAAGACATATCCACCATCGCTCTTGCCATGTTCCAGGGCGTAGCGGGCTGACTCGATCACCTCTTCATCACTGCCGGTCTGGAGCATTCCGCAGTTGACATTGCCCAGCAGGCAGATCTTCCGGCCGATTCGCTTCTTGACCTCGGCGATATCCACGCCCCCCTGCGGATCGAGGCTGTGCAGGCCGTGGGGCCTGCACTGGGCGAGCTGATCGAGAATCGGCATGATATTGCCGTCGGTATGCTTGATGACGAAGAAGCCCATCTCGCGATAGCCGGCAATGAGCTGCTTCAGGTAGGGGGTGACGAACTCGGCGAACATCGCCGGGGAGAGGAACGGCCCGTTGTTGAAACAATAATCGGCGCAGAGGAAGAATCCGTCGTTCAGCCCGGCCTGCTGGTATCGTCGGGCATCTTCCAGGGCGCGGTCGACGCGCTGCTGGGCCAGGTCCTTCATTTCCTCGGGCGCATCGGCCAGTCGTTCCACGAAGGCCATCATCTTCTCCCCGCTGGGCAGGGCGTAGGTGGCATCGGCGTGGCAGCCCAGGAAGAATTCGTACCCCGAAAGATCGCGAATGGCCTCGAAGATCCGCAGGAATTTCTCGACCGGGTCCAGGCCGGGCATCCAGGGGGGCACGATATGTATCGCGTCATGCTCGTATTTGCGGGCGGAGTCGACGTACGTTCGTCCCATGTCCTGGAATTGCAGATCCAGTTCGTGTTTTGACATCTGCTGCCACTGGTTCAAAGCCCGGTGTTGAGGATGGACCTTCCCCAGGGCTTCCATGGTGAGGTAGAAAACCAGTTCGAAGTGGGGGACATAATCCGGCTTCCGGCACTCCAGGGCGGTGATGAATCTTTCTCTTGGAGTCATTGCATCTTCTCGGCTTCAGGAGGAAAAGCTTTCTTCTAAACCGCCATCGCCTTGTCACGGGTAATCTGGTATGATCTATAATGCTTTTGCGCTTCATTGGAGAAGCGACCTATACCATACCATCCCGATTACCTCCGTTGGGAAAGGCCCGAGTCGTCGTGAATTCTACCGCCGAGATCCAGCAGTTCCGAATCAACGAAAAACCCAATTACGTGCCTCAGGCCGACGAAGAGACGCTCTTTCAGGCCGCCTTCAAAGCGCACATCCCGTTGATCATCAAAGGCCCCACAGGCTGTGGCAAGACGCGGTTCATCGAGCACATGGCCTGGAAGTTGGAACTGCCCCTGATCACCGTCAGTTGCCACGAGGATCTTACCGCAGCAGACCTGGTCGGGAGGTTCCTGCTCAAAGACGACCAGACCGTCTGGCAGGACGGTCCGCTGGCCCTTGCGGTGCGACATGGAGGGATCTGCTACCTGGATGAGATCGTCGAGGCCCGTAAGGACACGACCGTAATCATTCACTCGCTGACCGACGATCGGCGGATTCTCTACATCGACAAAACCGGTGAAGTGGTCCACGCCCACAAGGACTTCATGATGGTCCTGAGCTACAACCCCGGCTACCAGAGCATCGTGAAGGATCTGAAACAATCGACCCGCCAACGATTCGCGAGCATGAACTTCGACCATCCAGATGTGGAAGTCGAGACGAGAATCATCGCTACAGAGTCCGGCCTGGAAACAGAGCCCAGTCGCAAGCTGGCCGAGATGGGCGCAAAAATCAGGGCTTTGAAGGGCTTCGGCCTGGACGAGGGCGTCTCCAGTCGTCTGCTGGTCTACGTCGGTCGACTGATGCAGGGCGGGATGACCGCGGTCCAGGCTTCGCGCCATGCCATCAGCCAGACCCTCACCGAAGACCAGGAGGTCCTCGAAGCAATCGAAAACGTTGTGCAGCTCTACTTCGGGGACTTGATGGAAGGCGAACATGAGCCGGCTGTCGCCCAGTAGTACCGATGCCGGCCGGTTGGGCCGGGCCCATGGATTCGACCTCAAGAGCGTCACCTGGGGATACCGGGACGTCTTTGCCCGCACGATCGGGCAGCTGATCGATTCCGGTCACCTGGGCCAGGCCAACCAGGAAGTAACCCGGCGTTTTTTCGAACTGCTCAACCAGGCCGACCAGAGCTGTTTCGACCACGTCCTACACGAGTTTCTGGGCTCCCTGCGCCCGGACAACCGCTGGATCCTCGAGACCCCCGGCATGTTCGCCGATCTGGTGGAACTGGGCGCAAGCCTGGCCGAGAATCGACTGAGCTTCGGGATCAGCTTCTTCCGGGCCTTTGCCGAGGGGCGCATGGGCCGGACACCGCGCCAGATGCGAAACGCCATGACCTGGCTTCGCAGGCTCCGCCGGAGTGATGACGAAGCGGCCATGGCCCTGCTCAAGGGCTACGGGTACCTGGTTTCCCGCCTGAACGAGACGCAACTGGCGAGATACATCCAGACGGGGCTGGAGATGTTCGGGCGAAAGCGGGAATCGGGTCTGGCTTTCCTGCGATGCGAGCTGAGCAGTTGCGAGACGTATATCCTGACCCTCACGCAGGAATGCAGGCTCTGTGATGTCGATGAGGCGATTACCGCCCTGGTACAGGCCCTGGCGGAGACCGCCATCCACGTCCACGACCTGGGAGGACTCGACAGCGACGATATCATCGAGCGCGGCGCCCAGGTGATCCAGACGACCGACCAGTTGTACCTGCCGGCCCGACTGCGTGCCTTTGACAATGCCACCGCGAACCGTAAGTGGTACCTGCTGTGTGGCCTGGTGGCTGCGGCGATGGTCATTGACAACGGCTTTCCGCGTGTGCACGGCCATGCCGACTATTCCCGCGCGTCGGATCTGGCCGGCGAGACGCCGCTGCGGCTGAATCTCTTCCTCATCGTAGAGATCGTCCGAATCCTCGAGGCGATTCGCCATCGCTGGCCCGGTGCACGGTCGCTGGTGGATTTCGCCCTGAGGACCGAGTTTCGCCTGGGGCCACCTCGGTCGGATGCCGAAAAGCTCCTGCGCGATGCCTGCACCGGTACGGAGAACCAGGCGGTAGACCGGATCCTGGACGTAGCGAGCCGAAGTGTGAACTGCTTCGACACGGCCTCGAAACTCGATGAGCCCTGGACCGTCGCTGTCAAGAAACACTATCCGCAGATCGAGGTCTCGACGATTCGACCTCTCTCGTTTGTTCCGGACCTCCAGTTTCCGATTCACCTGTCGGTCCCGCCCAGCGAAGCCCTCGTGGCGGATATGAAACAGCAGGCAGATCAGGCCCAGACCGGCTCACAGGAAGAGGACGCCGACGCCCAGCAGGCCGATACCCAGGTCGCCGACGGGCAGGGAGAGCAGGAAGATGAGCAGGCCGAGGGGCAGATCGTCGCAGCCTATATCTACGACGAGTGGGACTTCCAGCAGAACGAGTATCGCCCCGACTGGTGCAAAGTTCACGAACTGCCGATTCAACCCGCAACCTCCGACAGCGGCCCCGGGAACTGGAGAGAGGAGGCCGAGAAGGTCCGGGCCGTGTTCCAAAGACTCAAACCCGAGATCGTCCGGAAGGAGAAGTATCTGCCCGACGGAGAGCAGATCAACCTGGACCTGCTGGTCGAGCATCGCGTGCAAAGGCGGCACGAACCGGCCCCGAAGGTCCGTTTCTACGAAAAGCCCCTCGTCCAGCGGCGGGATCTGGCCGTGCTGATCCTGATGGATCTTTCCGGTTCCACCGGCGAAGAAATGCAGGGACGGGAGAAGGTACTGGACCTGGAGAAACGTGCAGCGGTGACGTTGGGCGAAGGGCTCAGCGCCCTGGACGACCGCTTCTCGGTCAACGGGTTTTCCTCCAACGGGCCCGAGCAGTGCGAGTATTTTGTCTTCAAACGGTTCCAGGACGACTGGTCGAAGGAGACGCGGGAGAAGATCTTCGCGGCCTGGCCTCGAAACTCCACGCGGATCGGGCCGGCCCTTCGCCACTCCGGGTACCTGCTGAGTCGTGAACCCAATCGCCAGAAACTCATCCTGCTGGTCACCGACGGCAAGCCGATGGACCAGGGCTATGACCCCAACACCCGGTATGCCCAGCACGACGTGCGAATGGCCTGCGAGGAAAACGCCCGCATGGATGTGCATACCTTCGCGATCAGCACGCGCGAGAACTCCGAAGCCGACATGGAGATCATGTTCCCGCGACGGCGATTCGTGATCCTCCACGACCTGCACGAGTTGCCTCGCGTGCTGCCCAAGCTGTATCTGAATTTGACGCTCTGAGGGCGGCAGATTCTTCCTGCTTGCGCCTGAGGAGCAGGGCCGGTAGAATGATGTGAACTTTTCCTTCCTCCGGAGTCATTATGAGCATAGCGCAGAAACTCGAACAGATGGGCTTGCGGCTTCCGCCGGTCCCCAGTCCGGTAGGAGCTTACGTGCCTGCGATTCGCAGCGGGCATCTGATCTTCACGGCCGGGCATTTACCGGTCAGAGATGGCCAGTTGATCGCCGAGGGCAAGGTGCCCGGGCAGGTCAGCCTGGATGAAGCCCGAGAGGCGGCGAGGCAGGCGGTGCTAAACGCCCTGGCCGCTGCGGCCGAGGTGGCCGGGGGAATCGAGAATCTGCACCGGATGGTCCGCATGAAGGTGTTCGTGGCCTCGCAGGAGGGCTTTCACGACCAGGCCGAAGTAGCCAACGGCGCCAGCGAACTTCTGGGCCGGCTCTTCGGGGACCAGGGCATGCACGCTCGCTGTGCCCTGAGTGTGGCATCCCTTCCCAAGAACTCCCCGGTCGAGATCGACCTGGTCTGCGAAACACGCTGAGCAGGAGCCGGCCCGGGCGGGTCAGTCCGGCATGGGAGGCCACTGGCGACCGCCGTTGCGGCGGTACTGGCTGGGGGGCATCCCCACGTATCGACGGAAGGATTGAGTAAAGGCCGAGGGACTGGCCGATCCGCACCGAAGCGCGATCTGCGTGATGGTCATGTCGCTTTCGAGCAGCCACTGACTGGCCCGGCTGATGCGCTGGTTCCAGATCTGCTCGTGCAGCGAACGGCCTAGAAGGCGCGAGAAGCGTGTTTCCAGGGTTCTCCGTGAGCAGGAGACCTGTTCCATGACGTCCTCGACATCGATCGGATCGGTTGCACGGCACCGGATAAACCGCAGGGCAATTCGAACATCCTGGTCCCCAAACGCCAGCGTATCGCTGCTCTGGCGATGAAAGATGCGCCCCGGCGGGACAAGCAGAGGCTTTTGCCCGACGGGCTGACCCTCCATCAGCTTTGCCAGAAGCTCAGCGGCCAGGCGTCCCCGAAGACGCGTATTGGGATAGATGCTCGAAAGGGTCGGGCTGGAGAGCTCGCAGACCACTTCGTCGTTGTCCACACCCAGCAGTGCTACGTCGGAGGGCACGTGGAGTCCGCGAAGACTGCAGGCTTCGGTCACCCAGCGGCCGACGGGATCGTTGAAGGCCATGACGGCCAGGGGCAGCGGTTGCCCGACAAGCCACTGGGCGATGAAATCGACGGCCTGGTTTCCGGGGAAATCCAGGTGTGACAAGTCACACAACCGGCAGGGGTGTTGTACGGCCCGGGCAAATTCCTCGTAGCGCGTTCTGCAGGGATCGATTCGTGTCTCGCCAACGAAGGCGAACTGCTCGAAGCCCCGGCTCAGAAAATGCCCAGCTGCCATCCTGGCCACCGCACGATCATCCCCCAGAACCTGCCAGGCGCGGACATTGCTCAACAGCCCCGACACGCTGACAAGGGGAATCCCCGCTTCCCGGGCCTGCTGAACGTGGCCGGGCTCGGAGAGAATGCTCAGTATCCCGTCCATCCCGCGACAGTCTGAAGCAGGGGGCATCTGAGGCCTAAGCAGAAGCTTCCAGTCCGACTGCGAACGAGCATAGCGGGCGACCCCTCGGATGATCTCGCGACTGAAACCATCGTCGGCCTGCGTGATGATCAAGATGGTCTTGGACTCCGCCATTGCGTATAGACTAAAGTATCTTTTGCAGAAACGCAAGACGCCCCTCTCCACGAGCCATATGATATGCGAATGCGAAAACCGGCCCCTGGATTGGAGGCAACGCCGTGAAAGTTTACCCACCCGAAAGACCCGCCAGACAGACCCCGCCCCCTGCGGCAGGGCAGTACGAACTCTTGCCCCACAGACCCCGGCAACGGATCTGGGGACTGGGTTTTGAGATCCAGTCCGATTCGATTGCCTCGGGCAACTCCGGCCTGCCTGAGGAAAAGACCTCCGTGCCGCATGATCTGAAAGAGGAGGAGTTCGAACGCTTCTGCGATGAAATGCTCAAAGGCTTCCGCTATTGCCGCCTGGCCGGCGGTCTCTACTGGCGAGGCCTGGACGAAGAGGGCAAGACGCTTGCCCCTCGCTGGCCGGAGCAACTGGAAGAATTGTCGCGCATGCTCGACAGAGCCGGTGTAGAGGGGGTGTCCCTGGAATACTGGTCCCACCCGCCGTACTGGAAGGCCAACCGCCGCCTCTGCGGCAATCCATGGGATCAGCCGAAGGACCCCCAGAACGTGCTTCGGTGCTTCGAGTCGGATTTCGAGAACGACCCCGATTACTGCGGCGATGTCGATCGCTTTCTTGAAGACTTCGCCCAGGCCTGCGTGGCCGATGTCAAGACCCTCAAGCAGGCAGGAATCCGTGTCTCCATGTGGGGCCTGGCCAACGAACCCCAGGCCAACACCGCCTACTCCTCCTGTCGCCAGAGCCCGGGGCAGTGGGCCAGGACGTACGCGGCCGTTGCGCCGAAGATCCGTCAACTGGATCCCGAGATTCTTCTGATTGCCGACAGCGCCCACGACGAGCTGACCTACCTGGAAGAGCTGCTCAAGACCTGGCCCGAGTGCAGATCGCTTGTCGACGCGATTACCGTGCACACCATCGGCTTCAATTCCAACACCGTGGAGCAGACGGTGGCCGAGGGACGCAAGCGAATCGGTCTGGATCGACAGATGTTCCAGAATGAATACGAGTATCTCAAAGGCCCCACCACGCCGGCCCGCTGTCTCAATACCGTTCAGAACATCATGAACTGGTTCCAGCTGGCCCAGTCGCCCACCTGGTTCTGGATTCATGCGCTCAAGCCCGTCGGCAACGAAGAGGCGAGCGGATACAGCCTGGGCTATTGGATGCCGGCCAAAGCCAAACCCGACGCAGCAGAGCTGCCCGGGGAACTGGCCGGCCTCGAGCCGGGCTGCTGGACCTGGAATCCCTGCAACTGGCACGCCCTGGCGGGGTTCCTGCGCCACATGCCCTGGGACTCGAGAGCCCTGGAGGTCCGGGAGAGTTGTCCCGACGAGGACCTGCGAGTCTTCTGCTATCGAAAACCCGACGGCAAGCACGTGATCGTATTGAGCAATCGCAGCGGTCGGCCGTACCGGTTCGATATAACCACCCATCTTCCCTCTGCCCGGTTCACCGGCATGCGATACACGCCGCAGCAGGCGGGCGAGGATTTCCGCGGGATGCAATTGGCGACGCAGCAGGGCGACCTTGCGGTTGTCGTGGAAGACCTGAGCTGGGAATTCTGGATCGAGCAATAGGAGCCTCTCCGAGATGAAACGAGTTGAAGAGACATTTGACGTGGTCGTCTGCGGGGGAGGACTGGCGGGCTTCTGCGCAGCCGTCGCTGCCGCCCGAGCCGGCCGCCGCACCTGTCTGATCCAGAACCGGCCGGTGCTTGGGGGCAACAGCTCCTCGGAGATCGGCGTTACGCCTCACGGAGCAGCCGCCTTCCACGCCTACGCGCGGGAGACGGGCCTGCTGAGCGAAGCACTGATCGAGGAGCGATACCGCAACCACGCTCAGATCTACGAAAACGGCTGGACCAACAGCGTCTGGGACATGGTCCTTTACGACATCACCTGCCGGGAAGAAGACCTCACCCTGCATCTGAATACCGATGTCGTGGATGTGACTATGGACCCGGACTATGCCCAGCCTGACCAGGGAGATCCCAGTCCACATACGCATAAGGGCTACTATCATCGTCCCTCATTGCTGGAAGGTCCGGGGCGGATCCGCGCCGTCGTCGCCCGGGAGCTCAATGCCGAGGTCCAGCGCACTATCGAGGCCAAGGTCTTCATCGACTGCACCGGCGATGCACTTGTGGCCGACCGGGCAGGCTGCGAGTGGCGCATGGGCAGCGAAGGACGCGACGAGCTTGGCGAACCTCACGCACCCGAATCGGCCAGTACAAACACTATTGGAAACAGTCTTCACTTCCGCGCGCGGGACATGGGCAGTCCCTGCCCGTTTGCTGCTCCCGAGTGGGCGGTGCACTATGAAGATGCCTCATACTTTTACAAGCAGGGGCGGATCCCCAAGGACCGTCGCGGCGGATTCTGGTGGCTGGAGATCGGTATTCCCTATCACACGATCCACGACAACGAGGCCATCCGCCATGAACTGACGCGCCACGCCCTGGGTGTCTGGGACTGGATGAAGAATCGTGATGAGCGGATGAAGGAAGCGACTCGAAACTATGCCCTGGACTGGATTGGACAGGTCCCGGGCAAACGCGACAGCCGACGCGTGATGGGCCTGCACTTCTTCAACGAAAACGAGGTGATGGAAAAGACCGTCTTCCCCGACGAAATCGCCTTTGGCGGCTGGTTTATCGATCTGCATACGCCCGGGGGGCTGCTGGCAGAACACTCCGAACCGACCAGCGCCGACGATAACCACAATACCTTCAGCGACTACTCGGTGCTCTCGTATTGCGGTCCCTACGGCCTGCCGTTGCGGTCCCTGATCAGCCGGGACGTGGAGAACCTTCTGCTGGCCGGACGCAACATCTCCACCAGCCATGCCGCCTTCGGATCGCTTCGGGTCATGGGGACCACGGCGCTGATGGGACAGGCGGCAGGGACCGCGGCCGCCCTGGCCGCCGGCGAAGACCTGCCCCTGAGTCGCCTCTGGCAGGGCCGGCCCCTGGAGAGAATTCAGCAGAGCCTTCTGCGCCAGGGCTGCTTCCTGCCCAGCCAGAAAAATCAGGACCCCGAGGACCTCGCCAGGACCGCGACCGTCAAGGCTTCCAGCAGTGCCCGCTTGATCGGGGCCGGGCCCCAGACCTGCGGGGCCCATGCAGGCCTGGGAATCTGGACGGATCAGCCCCAGTACCAGCAGGAACGTCTTTACCAAACGCGCAGCCAATTGATCGCCCTTGGTCCGGAGGGGATCCGCAACATCTCTCTGTTCCTGGCCAATGCGTCCGATTCGCCCCAGCAGGTCCAGGCAAAGCTCGTGCAGGTGGACCACATCTGGGACTACCGCAGGAGCCCGTCTGAACCCGTGGCCCAAACGAGGCTGGAGGTACCCGCCGGCAAGGCCGGGTGGATCGACTGGCCCGTAAAGATCTCAGAGGGGCCGGAGCTTCCCGCAGGGCGCTGGCTGCGCGTGGATCTGGAAAAAAACGACGACATCTCCTGGCCGGCCTCAAAGGCGATCATCCCCGGTCACATGAGCTTCTACCAGATCGGTAGAGACAAGATGCGACGCTTCGGCAACGGTGTAACATTGAGCTTCCGTGTCGATCCTCCCCAGTCGGTCTATGGGCCGGAGAATGTCCTCTCCGGCGTAACCCGTCCCTGCCGGGCAGTGAATCTCTGGCGGAGTGATCCGCTCGAGCCGCTGGGCCAGTGGGTGGAACTCTCCTGGCCACAGGAGCAGACCATCGCCCGTGTGGAGCTGACCTTCCCGGGTCACTTGCTGCGGGAGTATCACGCCTACGGACCCTTCTATGTCGACGCCCAGGTCGCGACGCACTACAGCCTGGAAGCGGCCGATCAGGGCACCTGGCGGGAAATCCTGGACGTTACCGGCAATTATCAGCGGCGCCGGGTGCATCGGCTCCAGAGCCCGGTAAAGACCGATCGCCTCCGCGTGTGGGTACATGCCACGGGAGGCGATCCATCGGCCGCTGTTTACGAAATCCGTTGCTACGGGCAGTAGGTGCCCAGTCAGGGCCGGGCGATGAAGTCCTGCGTGTAGCGCTTTTCCCGGCCATCTTTGTAGACGACATCCAAGCGGAGGGTCCATCTGCCCGGGCGGATGGGTGTCCAGAGCTTCCGGGATGACTTCCAGTGGAAATTCGGAGAAAGCGTGGTCCACTTGTCGTCGCGTTGGTGTCGGACCAGCAGCGTGACGCGTCCGTTGACCGGATCGAGTTCCCGCCGCTTGAGGCGGACGATGATATCGCGAGGCTGCCAGATCTTCCCCGCGAGTTTGTCGATCCAGATCGGGCTCTGTGGGGGCAGGTCCGTCCGGGAGTTGGGGAAGGGCAGATCAGGATGGCCCGTCATTCTCACGGTGCCCGTTGCGACGGGGGGCTTGAGATAGTCTTCCCAACTCTGTGCGGTGAAGTCGACCTTGCTGCTGTGGTAGCCGGGGCCCGGGCTGGAAACATCAGCCCGGAGGGTATATTCACCCGGTTTCGGGGCACGCCATTTGATGCTGGGTTTGTTGTCCGGATTGGGGATCTTCTTCCATCCGTTGCCAGCCTTGTCGAAGTAGAGGAACGTGACCTTCCGCCGGGCCAGGGGCTTGTTGGCCAGGATGCTCAGATGCAGGTCGTGGCGGTAGTAGCCGGTTTCGTTCGAGAGCATCAGGCAGGTCTTCATCAGACCGTCGCGCGGGACGACCTGGAAGGATGTCTCCTTGACCAGCCAACCTTTCTCCCGGTCGCTGACCTGGACCTTGACGATGTACTTGCCCGTCCGCGTTGGTTGGTAGACAACTTCCAAAGGGCCCCTCTGGGGTGGGTCGAGTCTTACCACTTGACGCTGGTGTTCGTGCCAGACATAGAAGCGCACCTGGCGGGTCTGGCGGTTGTTGTGGAACCGGAGGCGTATGTGTCGGGCCGAGGTGATCTCGGCGGTCCCCAGGCGCACGTGCAGGTCGAAGGAGAACGGGTCGTCCTCGGCCCGGGAGGGCGCCGGCAGGGAGCAAAGAACCAGGAACGCTGCCAGGGTCCAGCGGTACAGGTTGAACATCATCTCACCTCACGAAATAGACGGGTCCCCGTGTTGGTTCGTCCCACGTCATGATCCCCGAAGATCCAGATCCGGGGTCACCTCCTGCAAGATAGGTTTCCCGACTGGACGATGCCCGCGGCGATGAGGGAAATTACCCAGTTTCGATTCTAAAACATTGTAAGGAAAAAACTTGGATCTGTTCTGGATTCTTGGGCAATTCCGTCGCTCTGTAAGGATTGTGTTGTTTGCAGCGGTTGCAGCGGTTGCAGGGGTTGTGAGGGCATAAGAAAGCCGGGCCGGACTTCCTGCGAAGCCCGGCCCGGCCGGAGTGCAAAGGGTGCAGATCCGCCTGGGATCAGAAGTCGACCTGGAAGCGGACGATGAAGGTATCGATGTCCTCGGTGAAGCCCGTGGCCGAGCTGTCCCCGATATCCCAGCAGGAGCGGATGTAGTTGAACATCACGCGCGTGTTGGGGTTCAGGTACCAGTTGAGACCGAGGGTAACGGCTGTGACGTCGCCGGGACGACTGAGCTGACCGGCCGATCCGTCGTCTATGTCCGTGTAGCTGTAACGGGCGGCCACTTCCCAGGCGCCCCAGCCTCCTTCGGGGCTGTAGTTCTGCTTGGGTTTGACCCGGGAGAAGGTACCCTTCTTGTACACGCGGTGTTCACCGGTGATGAAGTACCCAGCCTGGACATAGAAGCCGTTGATGCACAGGTCGTCCTGGTTGTCAATCGAGGCCAGACTTGCTGCCAGGTATTCGCTCTGCATGCTGAAGGGCCCATAGGTGAAGGCGGCTTCTGCACCCATCAGGTTGGTCGAATCGACCTCGTTGAGCGTTCCGGTATCCAGTGGACGGTTGCCGATGTGCTGGGGCCCGCGGGTGCGGTATCGTGTGGAACCCGAGGCCTCGTGGCGATAGCTGTACGAACCGCCCAGGTGCAGGAGCTTCTGGCCGGCTTCTTCCAGCCAGGGCGCCCAGGTAACGCGACCGGTAAACGCGTAGCCGTCGTCATAGGCAGCTTCGCCGTCGTCGGCGCTTTTGAAGAGTCCCGCCGCGTACCCAACCTGGTGGTCGGACCAGTATTTGCTCACGGCGGCACCGGGGTTTCGGCTTGGCGCCAGCAGGGAGACGGGGGTGGCCCGTTCGATGAAGGTGATGTACTTGGAACTGGTCAGTTCGTTCAGGCTGAAGGGCTCCTTGAAGTGCCCGAACTTGACCTCATCGACCACATCCTCAAGATACCTGTGACCGTTGGTGACGATGGCGATGTAGGCATCCTTGGTCGAGAGACTTCCGTCGGCGAAATCCAGTTGCAGCTTGTACTTGATGTTGCCGTAGATGTCGCCCTGGGTGTAGAGCCGGGCCCGGCGGAATTCGAACCAGTCGGCCTGGTTGCCGATGTTCGAACGGCTGGCCGAATCATCGTCGGTCGACCAGCCCATGTCGAACATGATGCGTCCACCGATCCGCAGGTTGAAGTTGCCGTTATAGGATTCCAGCCGCAGGCCTTCCTTCCAGAAGACCTTCATGCTGTTGTCCCCTTCGAGGTCCTTCAGGGCTTGGAGAAGGTTGGTCTTTGCCTCGGCGGTCTTGCGTTCTTCCAACTCGGCAATCCGCTCGTCCTGATTCTCGACCTTTTTCTGAAGTGCTTCGTACTTTCTCAGGAGGTCCTGGACATCCGGCTCCTGAGCCGCTGCCGGGCAGGTCAGAACCGCCAAACCCAGCGCAAGAATCCATTTCTTTGCTCTTGCCATGCAATTGCTCCTTCCGAGTGCAGCCTGGGCTGCAGGCTTTGTCGAGCCGACCGGCGTTTGGTCAGCCCTGTTGGTTTCCCAGCAAGATCATCTTTGCTGCGGAGCCTGGAGGCACCTCTGCAGGTGATCTTCTTGCTGGACGGTTAAACGGCGTCCCTGATTCCTTCCAGCAGCGCACAGGAACTCCTGGAAGTCCAGTGGGACCGAACCTGAAAGGCACAATTATCAGGAACGATCCGGCAGCACCTGAGGCAGGCCGATTCCAGCGGCCTGCCGGTGGAACTGCCAGGACTCATTTGTCAGGAAAATGCAATGACGACGCGAAGATAACACAAGGAAAAGGTTAAGATAGTATTAAGCGATGCGATTTTTGCAGCCATCTTCGCGGACTTCCGGGGGAAATATGAAAAACCTGCGCAAAAGAGACCTTGCTCGATACATGTCCCGTGGAGTCGAAATCTCACAACACAGAAGAAAAGGAGCCTTGCCATGAGGCGCGTAACCTTCCTGATTTCCATCCTTGCCCTGCTGCCGGCAACCGCCTCGGTCGGGGCGAAAGCTCCCACCCAGGGCTGCCTGACCGCAATCGGCCCCGAGGCCAAGCCGCTGGGCCGGTGCCCCCTGCAACACACCGATGTGCAGGTCTTCCTTTCCGGCACCACCGCCTATGTGCAGGTGGAGCAGGTCTTCGAGAACCCGTACGACGAGAAGATCGAGGCCATCTACACCTTCCCCCTCGGGTCCGACGCTGCGGTAAGCGAGATGACCATGGAGGTCGGCGATCGCGTGATTTTCGGGCGCATCAAGCCCCGGGACGAAGCTCGACAGATCTACGAAGAAGCAAAGGAAAAGGGTCACGTCGCGAGCCTGCTCGCTCAGGAGAGGCCCAATATCTTCACCCAGGCGGTGGCCAATATCGAACCGGGCAAGAAGATCACCATCACGATCGGCTACACCGAGACGCTCACGTACAATGCGGGCCGGTATGAATTCGTATTCCCCATGGTCGTCGGACCTCGATATATCCCGGGCGATCAGCCGGGGCCCACACCTTCACCGGGCGAGCCCCAGCCTCTGGTCAAGCCCCGTCGCGTCCCAGCCGAGCAGAGCGACGACTCCGATGCCGACCGCATCAGTCCCCCGATCACGCCCAAGGGCATCCGGGCCGGCCATGACATCTCGGTCACCGTCATGCTCAACCCGGGGGTCAAGATCCAGCAGATCGACGCACCCCTCCACGAGATTGATCTGACCTGGCAGAACCCCGCCCACACCCGGGCCAAGGTCTCCCTGGCCAACAAGGACGAGATCCCCAATAAAGACTTCGTGCTGCGTTTCGAGACCGCCTCGGACGATATCGCCGATGCGATGCTCACCCACACCGACCAGGACGATGGCTACTTCACGCTGCTGCTTCAGCCGCCGGCCAGGCCTGCAGCCCGACAGGTCGTCGCTCGCGAGATCATGTTCGTGGTAGATACTTCCGGATCGCAGAGGGGCTTTCCGCTTTCGCTCTCGCAGCAGATCTGCCTTAAGGCGATCGAAAACCTGCGACCCGGCGACAAGTTCAACGTCATGCAGTTCGCCAACTCGGCCGGCACGGTCTTTGAAGGCTTTGTGGAAAACGATGAGAATAATCGCAACAAGGCCGGCCGGTTCATCCGCTCCCTGAAGGGCCAGGGCGGGACGCGAATGGCCGGGGCCATGAACGCCTGCCTGACCGGAGAGGCCCCCGAGGGCATGGTGCGAATCGTGGCCTTCTTCACCGATGGCTTCGTGGGCAACGACATGGAGATGATCGACATTGTCCGCGAAAACGCCGCCGGCACGCGCGTGTTCGTCTTCGGGACCGGCAAGAGCGTCAACCGCTACTGCATCGACGGAATCGCCCAGGCAGGCCGCGGAGAGGCAGAGTATGTGCTCCAGGAAAAGGGCGCACAGGACAAGGCCGACAGCTTCTACAACAAGATCGACGCCCCCGTCCTGACCGACATCTCGATCGACTGGGGCAAACTCGAATCGTACATCGTTGCCGATGAACTGTATCCGCGCGTAATTCCCGACCTTTTCAGCGCCAAACCGGTGGTCATCAAGGGCCGGTTCCGCCGGCCGGAAAAGGACGTCACCGCTACCCTCATCCTTCGCGGGACCAGTGGAGGGGGCGACTTCAGCCGCGAAATTCAAGTTACCCTGCCGGCCAAGGCTCCGGGCAACCCCGTTTTGCCCAAACAGTGGGCGCGGGCGAAGGTAGATCACCTGATGGCCTCGGACCTGCGGGGCATGCAGCAGGGCAACCCGGATGAGAAGATCAAGGCCCAGATTATCGACCTCGGCCAGGAGTATGGCCTGATGACGCGCTTTACCAGCTTCGTGGCCGTGGAAGAAAAGACAGTCACCCTCGGCGGCAAACCGCGGAAAGTGCATGTCCCGGTGGAGATGCCCGATGGGGTCAGCTACGAAGGCATCTTCGGCGATGGCAACGCGGCTCCTGTCAATGTCAGAGGGCGACGCATGATAATGCAAGGGATGGCCGCGGGCGGTGCTAAACCCGCGCCGACCGGACCCGCGGCAAATCGTCTGAAACAGGCCACCGGTCGGAAAGGCCAGGCGCCTGCGAGAGGGGCAACAAAGGCGGCGGAGAAGGTGGCCCCGGTCGAGAATATCCCCGAAGATGCGGACCGAGACGATGAGGCCACCCAGGAGCCCTTGTCCAAAAAGCAGATGCGAGAACGGGCTGTCAAAGCCAAGGTCGCCGAGGCCCTGCAGGATCTCCAGGCCAAGCTCGACGAAAAGGGCAATTACGCTCAGGGCAAGGTGATCGTAACCGACGGAAAGGTTGAAATAGCGATCTACCTGACCGACCTGAGCCCGGAGAGCCTGGCCAAAATCAAGGACCTGGGCTTCGAGAAGCTTCTGGAGGCCCCTGCGGCCAGGATGGTCCTGGGAAGCGTTGAGGTGGAGAGGCTGCCGGAGCTGGCCATGCTTTCGGTGGTTCGGAGCATCGACGTGCCCAACCTGGCCGACTGACCTGGCCAGGCGCTGAACATCGGGCCGAAGCGCATACGGGAGGCGCTTCGGCCCGCGTAATTGCCCAAGGCCACAGGGCAGGGGGAGTAGGTTTCCCCTTGGCACCAGCCGGCACAAAGGGTTAAATGGCCCGGAGCAAGGATTCCCAATTCGAAAGGAACTGCCCCCGTGCCGGCCGACTTCAGCCAATACGCAGAGACCATTCGCGAGTACTATCAGCCCGAGGACGAGACGCCGCTGTTGAACCATGGATTCCAGAACTGGAACATGCTGGTGTTGAACATGCTCAACTGGCTGGAAGGCAAGGAGCCGGTAGCGGAATTCTGAAACGCGTGCCCCAGGCAATGCGACAGGTAGACCCATGAAGCGGATTCGCCGCAGTACAAAAGCCCACGTCGGATACCAGTTCGTCAACCCCTCGTTTCTGCCCGACGGGGCCGATGAGTATTACGCCCGCGACGCAGCCAACCCTCCAGAAGACCACGCATGGCGATCGCTGAGTAAAGAGGAGATATCCCAGCTCGAGGCCGGGGGCAATTCCAGCGATGACTGGAACAAGGTTTTGGTGGAAGATCCCTTCCTGCCCGATCGCGTGAAGAACTGCGAATTCTATGGCCTGGTGCGGATCGGTGCGATGTCCCATGCGTCTCTGAGCGTCGAGGGCCAGGTGCTGCCTGCGGGGCTGGTTCGCAGCACGATCATCTCCTCTGATCTGGGCAGCGAGGTATGCCTGCGAGACGTTCGCTACCTGGCCCACTGCATCATCGGCGACCGTTGCGTGCTTTGCGGAATCGGCGAGATGTACACCACGCCCACCGCCCGGTTCGGCATGGGCGTGGTCCGAGACGGACAGAGCGAGGACCGGCGCGTCTGGCTCTGGCTGGTTAACGAAAACGCCGGCAGGGGCGTGGCGGCCTTTCCTTCCATGAGAAGCAGCGATGCCGCCCTGTGGTGTCGCTTTCGCGGCGATGAAGACATGCTCGACCGCCTGCGGGATATCACCCAGCATCAGTTCGGCTCGATGCGCGGCGCGTACAGCCAGGTTGGACAGGCCACCACTATCCGCAACTGCGACTCGATCGTCGATCTGCAAATGGGAGCTTTCGGACGAATCGTCTCGGCGGTGCGATTGGAAAGTCTTACGGTGGAATCCTGTTTGGAAGAGCCGACGGAAATCGCAGACGGGGCTGTCCTGGTCGAGGGGATCATCCACAGCGGCTGCCGAGTGACCGGCCATGTCCAGGCCCGACGATTCGTCCTGGGCCAGCGGGTCACGCTCTCGGCCGGGGCAAGGCTGACCGATGTGTTTGTCGGTGACAATTCCACCATCTCCTGCTGTGAAGTACTTTCGAGCCTGATCTGTCCCGCCCATGAGCAGCATCACAACAACTCCTTCCTGATTGCCGCCTACGTGGGGGGCCAGAGCAACATCGCCGCGGGGGCGACCATCGGTTCCAATCACAATTCTCGCGCGCCCGATGGCGAGATCTCGGCCAGGCGCGGCTTCTGGCCCGGCCTGTGTGTGAGCCTGAAACACAGCAGCCGATTCGCCTCCTACAGCTTGATTGCCAAGGGAAGCTACCCGGCCGAGTTGGACGTGCGTCTTCCTTTCAGCCTGATCAGCCAGGATCTCCCCGCCGACTGCCTGCTGGTCATGCCCGCCTATTGGTGGATGTACAACATGTACGCCCTGGCGCGGAACAGTTGGAAGTTCCAGGCGAGGGATCAGCGCTACGACCCGGCCCAGAAGATCGAATTCAATGCACTGGCTCCGGATACCGCCGAGGAGATTCTCCGGGGCATGGAGCTTCTGGCCCTGTGGACCGGGAGGGCGCGATTGCGGGATTCCGAACAGGGGGCCGGCGAAGCGGCTGAAGAGAAACTCATCCACCTGGGACGCGAACTTCTCAGCGGCGATGACCACGCCTCGGGCGACCTGCTGGTTCTGGCTGAGCAGATGGAAAATTCACGACGAGACTGCCGAATCCTCAAGCCCCACGCGGGGTACCGGGCGTATCGCCAGATGCTGCTGATGTACGCGGTCGAGAATCTTCTGGACTACATGGACCAGAACCCCGAGGCGGACTTCCAGGCCATGTGTGAAGACCTCTCGGGCCCACGTCAGCGGGAGTGGATGAATCTCGGCGGCCAGATCGTGTGGAAGGGGGATCTGAATCAGATCATCGGTGAAATCCGGGCAGGAAAGCTTTCCAGTTGGCAGGAGATCCACGCAGCGTGGGATCGCCTCTGGCAGAAGTATCCCGAGGACAAGCAGGCCCATTGCCTGGGGGTCTTGAAGGAGCTCTGGCAGGACGAGCAGCCCGGCGATGCCCTCTGGCAGGAATCGCTGGAAGAAGCAGCCCGGACCCGCGACTTGATGGCCCGACGGACGTACGAAAGTCGTACCAAGGACTATGCCGGACATTTCCGCCGGATGACCTTCGGCGACGCCGACGAGATGAGAGCGGTTGTCGGATCGGTCGACGCCGACGAGTTCTGCCGCCAGATGCGAACCGAGGCGGATTCGTTCAAGCGTCGCATCGATCAAATCCGCCGCAGGGGATGATCGCTTCGACACAGGGCCTCGCCGGTTGCGGGGGGGGGGCAGGAACTTCACTAAATCATCGCGCAATGCCGGCAATTCCTGAAACCAGAAAGATTAATTGTAAGTTGTGCGATACGCATGCAGATTGCGGGGGTTGGAAAAAAGACCAGGCCACGGCCGCAACCTCCACCACACCATCAAGCGGGTTAGAAGCAAACTCCGGTTCCTGGTTCGAAAGACCAGCCGGACAGCAAAGAAGTGAAGAGATGTTCCTTCCCGAAAAGACAAGATCCTCCGACCCAGCCGGTCCTACTCGACGGGTAGGCGATTGGCTTCTGATCCCGTCCCAGCCACCGGGTGTTCACGACTGGATGATTCAAGCCGACGAACCGATCGGGCAGGGCCCCGGGGGGCTGGTAGCCCAGGAGGCTTACCGATGGGGCCAGGAGACGCTTTACGTATCCGCACGCTATCCATTTGGCGTCGACGAAGCGACCTACCGCAGGCTTGTGGGGCAACCTGACCTCGGGGCGTCCTCGGAAAAGTGGCACAAGAGCAACAGAAGCCTTGGACTCTACGTTCGAGGAAGACTCTTGGGCAACGATGGTGGGGAGTGCATCCTGGATCGGTGGCATCGTGTTCGCCCGGCCCCGGTAAAGGGCCCAGCGGCTGCGTCTTTTTCCGAATAAAGGAACCCGGCCCTGCCGTAGCGTGGCCGACCCCCCCTCTCACAAGCAGGCTTTGCACCAGGAGCAGTGGTTTCGCTGGGGGGCTTATGCCGGTAGAATGTCGCCATGGCCAAACGCGACTACTACGAAGTGCTGGGTGTCTCCCGCGGTGCCGCAGGCAAAGCAATCAAGAGCGCGTACCGCAAACTCGCCCGGAAGTTCCATCCGGACGTCAACCCGGATCCCTCGGCGGCCCGGAAGTTCCAGGAAGCCACCGAGGCTTATCGTATTCTCTGCGATCCGAGGAAACGTCGGCTCTACGACAACTACGGCCACGCCGGGTTGGAGAATCCGGCCCAGTGGGATCAGCCCGCGCCCCAGACAAAGGTCGGCATCGAGGAGATCCTCGGGGGGGCCGGAGCCTTTGCGGGGATGGGGCTGCGTGAGATTCTCTCCAAGCTTCGGGGCAAGAAGAAGGACGACGGAGAGGAAAATGCCCACAAGGCCCGGCAGTCCAGCCGAAAGAACCAGCGAGGCCAGGATGTCGAATATCCCCTCGAGATCTCCTTCGAAGAGGCAGCCAGGGGAACCGAGCGGACCGTCAGCATCCGACGCCAGGAATCCGAAGGCAGCGCCCACAATGAGAAGGTCACGTTCAAGATCCCTGCCGGAATCGACCAGGGCGCCCGTGTTCGCGTGAAGGGAAAGGGTCGGCCGGGCGCTTCAGGCCCCGGTGACCTGTTCATCATTATCCGGGTCCTGGACCACCGGTGGTTCCGCCGTGAGGGGTCGGACGTCTACGTGGACCTGCCGCTGAACATCGTCGAGGCCACCTTGGGCGCATCGGTTGAAGTCCCTACCCTCGATGGGCCCGTGGAGATCAAGATTCCCCCCGGATGCCCCAGCGGCAGAAAGCTGCGACTGCGGGAACGAGGAGTCGTCTCGCCCAAGACCCAGCAGAAGGGAGATCAGTTCGTGGTGGTTCAGATTCGTCCCCCCCGGGAGATTTCCGAGCAGGGCGCCCGCCTGCTCGAGCAGTTCCAACAGAGCGAGCAGAAGAATCTTCGCAATGAGGTGCCCTGGTCATGACGGATCGCACATTCGGCAAACAAGGCTTCTGGGTTGTGCTTTCGCTACTGGTGGTCCAGGCGTTGGGACAAGGGGTTGCGCTGGGCCTGGTATTCAAACTTTCCTTGCAGGGCCGGGACGAAGCAAGGCAAACCCCGGCGCAGATCGCCTGGCTGTTGTTGATCCTGCTGTGTCTGACGCTGCTGATCCTGTTCTGGATGGTCGCTCGCCGTTGGCGGGAGGGCATCCTGGCCGGGCCCGAAGCGAAGAAAACCGCCTATGTGGATCTGTGGTCCGAGGCGGGGCGGCGGGTGGAACTCCAGGAGGACGACGACTGGGAAGATTCCGATGATCAAGACGAAGATGAGAGCGAAGAGGGGTACTGAGCTTCCCCCCGGCAGTCTTTTTGGAAAGATGTATCTTCTGCAACCGGCCGGATCGCCTGTGCGGCGGCGTCACAAAAAACCTGGGATCGGGTGGATCCGCCCTCGATTTCATTTCTTGCTGTTCGGCTATCCTCTTCGATTGCGCGACAAGACCCGTTTTCAGACGGACTGTTACGGGCCGACCTGCTGAAAGATGCGGAGGGTTTCAGGTTCCAGGGGGACCTGCGTGTAGCGGCCTGCATGAATGACGCTGCGGTCGCGGAGGATTTGGCCGAAGTTTCGGTAGCGGGGCAGGTAGTTGTCGCTCTGGAATGTCCACGTGCCCGGCCTGCGTGCGGTCAGGACGTGCAAGGGGACTTCTTCCGCGCCCACCCGGGTTGGAAAGACCCGATGGGTCAGGCTGGGAACCGGGCGCAGAAGCAGCCAGAGGCCCGTGGAGACCCCCGCAGTCAGCACGGCAGCCAGGATCAGTCGACGCCACGGAGTCTTGACCAGGCAGATGCCCGCCCCAGCCAGGATCGCCAGGCCTGAAAGCCAGAGGAGGTGGTGCCGAAGGGATATGGGCCAGCGGGGCAGGTCCTGCTGGAAGGGGTCATAAACCTTCGGGTCGGGAAACGGTTCCAGCGCGACGCGCGCGCCCCAGACCAGTTCTACTTCCCGGTGAGGATCTGGAATGTTCCGCCCCTCGAGTTGGACATTGTATCGCTGCCGTGCCCGGGCGGCAGGAAGCAGTATCCGGGCGCTCTGGCTGGTACCCGGAGCTGCGAGCAGATCGATGATGTAGGTTGGTCCCCCCTCATCCCACCGCAGTTGCACGGACTCCAGTCGACTGGAGCCCTGAGCAGAGGCCTTGACCACGACCGGCCGATACGGTCCCGGCGGGTACTGAGACCCCGGGCCGGGGGATAACTCCAGAACGACCTGAGCCCAGGCGGACGGACAGTGCGGAAGCAGCAGGATCAGCAGAACCGGGACCAGGCGGGGCATTATTTGTCTTTCCGCAACCTTCTGCGGGCCTGATGAACCAGGCGGTTGGCTCGAAGCAATTCTGCCACCGACCATGCCTGGGCAAAGCATCCGCGAGGCTCGTGGGGCTCGTCGCCATCGAAAATCTCGCTGATATGCCCCAGGCCTGCTTTGTGGAGATGGCCGCTGAGAGGCTCGATCCATTTGCCGGCCTGGTCGACCGACAGGGGCGCGTGGCCTTCGACCTTCAAATAGGCTTCGATGAAAGGTCCCATCAGCCAGGGCCAGACGGTTCCCTGGTGGTAGGCGCGGTCGCGGGACTCCCAGCTTCCGCCGTACCGCCTGCGATAGCGCCGGTCGTCGGGAGAGAGTGTCCGCAGGCCCATGGGCGTCAGGAGTTTCTGGAGCACGATGGACACCACCGCATGTTGGCGCTGCTTGTCCAGCGGACTGTAGGGCAGGGAGACGGCCAGGATCTGATTCGGTCGCAGCGTCGCGTCGGCCTGGCCGTAGGTGACGCAATCGTGCAGCCAGCCCAACTCGTGGTTCCAGAAGGAATCGTTGAATGCCCGTGCGATCCGCTCTGCCAGGGATGCGGCGCCGGCAGAGACGGCCTCGTCGATGTCCTTGGCCCGTTCGGCCAGAATCCGATGGGCGCAGTACCAGAGGGCATTGACCTCCACCGGTTTGCCCTGGCGGGGGGTTACCACCTCATCGCCCAAGGCTGCGTCCATCCAGGTAAGCTGCGTGTGCTGCGAACCGCCTTCCAGCAGGCCGTCTCCGTCGGCATGGATCGAGAAGTGGGTTCCTTCGCGGTAGGCGTTGAGAATCTTCTCCACGGCAGGCTGAAGGGTCTGCTTCCAGAACTCCTTGTCGTCGGCTGCCTGCATGAACCGCTCTGCGGCGAGGATGAACCAGAGCGAGGCATCGATGGAGTTGTAGTGGCTGGTGGAGGAATAGTCGTCGAAGCGATTGGGAATCATCCCATCCTGAATGTGGTCTGCGAAGGTGCGGAAAACATCGCGGGCCTGATCGAACTGCCCGGTCTCCAGCAGCAGTCCGGGCAGGGCGATGAAGGCGTCGCGCCCCCAGTCGGCAAACCAGGGATAGCCGGCCAGGATCGTCAGTCCGGTGGGCCTGTCGGGGAATCGCCGTTCCACGACGTAGGCCATCGAAGCCATGGCCAGGCGGCGCTGGGTCTCGTTGCTGTCGGGTCCCAGGCCGTCAACCACCTGCTGGAGCCGGCTTCGCCTGCGCTGGAGGTTCGCCTCAAAATCCACGATCCGTGGATTGTGGAGTCGGGCATTGAACTGCACCCATTGGCCCTGGGGGACATGGATCGTCCATTGACCGGGGGACCAGAGATCCTCGAAGCTGTCCTGTCCACGCGTGAGGTCCTGTCGATACTGGAACCGGTACCACCAGGCAGGATCTGCATGGAACCGGCCTCCCTCGACCTGCATGTAGATCGGCGGGACGTGATGCGTGTATTCGTGGACGACCACATCGTTTTGGTGATGTTCAAAGGTCAGTTCCAACCCGCTGCCCACCTGCCTGAGGTGATGGAAGTCCCGCATGGCAAAGAACGGGGCAAGGTCAAGCTCAACCGAGCCTCCCTGGGCCAGATACCGTACTGCGACGGCATTGTCGGATTCTTCCAGGATGATCTGGCGGGTCAACTCCACGTCTCCCAGCCGATACTGCCAGGTCGGTGCGACATCGTTGATGAATCGCTCGAGCAGGTGAAAGCCTTCGGGGGCAAAGGCTCCGACGAATTCATTGGTCGCCAGCTCGTACTGCTCCTGGCCGAGGCGCACGGTTTCCATCAGATTGGACAGGGTGGCATAGCGTGTTACCGGCGGTTGGGTTGCGGCGATCAGCAGCCCATGGTACCGCCGGGTATTGCACCCGATGACCGAAGAGGAGGCAAAGGAGCCGATGCGATTGCTCAGAAGCCATTCCTTGGAGAGCAAGTCGTGCAGTTGCCCGGAAGGACACTGAACGGCAAACGGGTCGGGTAACATCTCTATGGGATGATCGTCAGGATTCACGATCGCCTCCGTTGGGGTCTGGATTGTCCTACGTGCCGGTCAAGGGGCGGCCTTCTTGTGGCCGGCGATTCTGCCCCGAACACTGTCGAGGATATTCATATAGTTTATGTATGCGTCGTAGGGGGACTGGTAGGGATTGAAGTATTTATGTACGTCTCCGTCGGCGAACCATTTGGTGCACATATAGTAGAAATGGTCCGAGGTCTGGAGCTTTCGCCAGTCACTGATAAGCACCTCGTCCCCGGAGGCCAGGACCTCCGGAGCAAGGGCGTAGACGTCGTGGAGGGCATTGGCCTGCATGCTGTTGCCCAGCCAGGCCGAGAGGTCCCGCTCCGTGTCGGCCCAGGAGATCATGTGGGGCACGTCGATCTCGCCGACGGTTGGATACTTGGCTACGGCTTGGGAGACGGTAAGGAAATCATTCTTGCCGGTCTGCATGACGGCCCCTGGAAGCGCGCGGAGGAACTCGAAGATTCCGGTATCGGCCCACTGGTGTTCGCCGAAGGTTTCGTAGTCCATGAACAGGTTGCAGACGTACCCGTTTCCGTTGATCTGGTCGACCCAGGAGGCGAACCGTTCGGCCTTGAGGGGCCATTCCTTCCAGCCCCGGTTGGAAAAGCGGAAGGCGATGTCGTCGCTGAGCCGGTAGTTCTTGAGAAGCATGCGCAGGTTGGCGCAGTTGGGCGGATTGTAGATGAAATTGGGGCTGCGGTAGCCCAGGATGTAATCGGCGCCTTCAGTGAGGATGGCATCGAAGCCCATGTCGTCGACGACCTTGGCTACATCGTTGTTGTAGGTCAGTTCGGTGTTTCGGAAGATCCGGGGCGTCTGGCCGAACAGATCCTCCATGAGCTTTCGGTGCTCGAGCGTCTGGGAGATGAACTCCTCACGGTCATAGAGGAACGAGAGGCTGTGATACCAGGTTTCGGAGATGAACTCGACGCAGCCGGTCTCGGCCAGGCGGCGGAAGCTGTCCATGACCTCCGGTGCCCAGTTCTGGAATTGCTCGATGACGGTTCCGGTCAGACTGTAGCTGATCCGGAAACGCCCCTCGTGCTCGCGAACGAGGTCGAGCATGACCTGGTTGGCCGGCAGGTAGCATTTAGTGGCTACTTTGCGCAGGATTTCCTCGTTTCGGTAGGAGTCGAAGTAGCCTGGATCACTGTCGAAGATGGTGTAGCGTCGAAGCCGGAACGGCTGATGCACCTGGAAATAGAAGACGACCGAAGCCATTTTTCGCGATGAGTCCTTCCTGAGAAAATCCTGTATGTCGTGGCCGGCGGGCCCGTCCTGGCCGCATCCGGCAGCGCAGGTCCTGGGTCCGGGGGGGCAGCTATGGGCTTACGTCATTGTATCGGCCAATTGCGGGAGCTTTCACTACTGCCTGATGCAAAGGCAAGCCTCAGGCCGGGGCAACGTCAACTCACCTGCCGGGCAAGTACCTCTTTGTAGGCCTCAAGGACCTTCCAGGCCGAGTCCGACCAGGAAAGCTTGTGCAGTTCGAACTGTCCGTGCTGGCGCAGCGTCCGCTGAAGGGGCGGATGCCGCAGGACCGCGAGGATCTTGTTGGCCATCTCGTCGATATCCCAGAAATCGACCTTCAGAACGTGCGTCAAGACTTCCGAGACGCCCGACTGCTTGGAGATGATCACCGGAACATTGTGGCTCAGCGCCTCCAGCGGCGCGATGCCGAAGGGCTCGCTGACACTCGGCATTACGTACAGGTCAGCCATGGAGAAGATCCTGCGAACGTCTTCTCCCTTCAGAAAACCGGTGAAAGTTACATGTCCACCCAGGCGTAGATCGGCGCAGAGGCGGATGCACTGGGTGATCATATCTCCGCTGCCGGCCATCACAAACCGAACCTTGGGGAACTTCTCAATGACCTTCTTGGCGGCCATCAGGAAGTATTCCGGGCCCTTCTGCATGGTGACGCGTCCGAGGAACAGGACGATTTTCTCATCCTGGCCGATGGGGCGGATGCTCTGGCCGGTCTCGTTCTGGAAATCGGTGGCGTTGTAGACGACGGAGATTTTCTCCTCCGGGACCCCATACCGGGCCATCAGAATGTTCTTGGTCAGGTAGCTGACGCAGATGACCTTTTCGGCTGCGTGCATTCCGCTGCGTTCGATATCGTAAACACGCTGGTCGACATTCTCGCCGGATCGGTCGAATTCCGTTGAGTGTACGTGGACCACCAGGGGCTTGCCGGTAAAGGCCGAAACGGACTGCCCTGCCGGATAGGTCATCCAGTCATGGGCGTGGATGATGTCGAACTGCTCGCGTCGGGCCAGTTCGACCGCCAGTCGGCTGTATCGATGGACTTTGTCCATCATATTGCCTTCGTAATGGGGGCCCAGGTCGGCAAAGAGTTCGGCATTGCCCTGGGGGGCATCGCCCTTTGCGAGGTTCTCCAACAGGGCGTTCATATCGGAAATGCCGCTCTTGGCGGCTTCGGCGATCAGCTTTCTGACCAGTTCGTTGTAACCCTGGGGCGAGGCATAGGCCGAGCCGGGCACAGGCAGATCATAGCGTTTGAGGTGCTGGAACCGGCCGGCAGTTTCTTCCGGCGTGGATTGCGTCGGGCTATGGCTTCCGGAGTCTTGACCGGTGGGCTCGGGAGATTCCAGCAGGGACGTGGGGCCACGAAGCTTCACGTGGCTGGCCTTGTCGCCCTCGACCGCCTGGGGCAGCACAAAGCTGACCTGCACGCCCATTTCGTCCAGGGCGCGGGTCAGGCCGAAACAGGCCGTGCCCAGGCCTCCACTGATATGCGGAGGAAACTCCCAACCTAGCATGAAAACTCTCATCTTTGACCTCGTCATATTGCGGCTGTTCCCCTATGTATTCTACCACAAACCCTTAGATATTATTCTATGCGCGAGCCTCCTGCCTGCCATCGCGGCGGCGGGAGTCTCAAGCTCACAACCCCCGTCTTGTCGCGCCGTCGGCGTCCATTCGCCCGGGGGACTGCTGAGAGGCTCCAGGTCCTTCGGGGCCGGGGATCTGAAGCGTCCCGATTATCTCATCGATGCCGCGGTGCCCATGTCGCAGCAGGTAGTCGGCGATGCCCTCCCGGATGCGGGTAATACAGCCCGGGTCCACGAACAGCGCCGTGCCGATGGCCAGGCCGGTCGCGCCGGCCAGCAGGAATTCGATCGCGTCTCGCGCGTATTGTATGCCTCCCATGCCGATCAGGGGAATCCCCGCAGGCCTGGCGACCTGGGAATAAACCCGGTGGACCATCTGGACGGCAATGGGTCGAATGGCCGGGCCCGACAGGCCCCCCGTTCCATTGGCCAGGATCGGGCGGCGACGCTCGATGTCGATGGCCATCGCTGTGAAGGTGTTGATCAAACTCAGGGCGTCGGCGCCGGCTTCGACGGCCGCACGGGCCGTAGTCGTGATGTCCGATACGTTTGGCGAAAGCTTGACGATCAGGATGTTCTTCTGACACACCTGTCGCAGTCGGGCTGTGATCTTCGCCACCTGGTCAGGGTCCACGCCGAACTGGATCCCGCCTTGCTTGACATTCGGGCAAGAGATGTTCAGCTCGATGCCGCGGACGATCCGGACTTCTTCCAGGGCCCGGGCCACTTCCAGGTAGTCCTCGATCTTCGTGCCGGCCACATTGACAAACACCGGCAGCCCCAGGGCCTCCAGTTGCGGGACCTTTTCTTCCAGGAAGACCTCCAGGCCGACATTGGCCAAGCCGATGGCGTTGAGCATTCCTGCGCGGGTTTCCACCACTCGCGGGTATTCGTTGCCGATGCGGGGCTTGGCCGTGATCGACTTGGTCACAAAGGCGCCCAGGCCCGTGAGGTCCACGAAATCGGCGTATTCATCCGCGTAGCCACAGGTGCCGCTGGCGGTCATGAGGGGGTTGGCCAGCGGAACCGAGGCGATTTCCACGCCCAGGTCCACGCCGGATGTATCGATTGCTGCGCTGCTGGCGTCCATGAAGGTGTCCGGTTCCCGAGTGAGGAAGTGAGCTTACTTCACGACCGCAGACAATGCAAATCATTCCCCCCAAAGCTTCTTCAGGGCTCCGGCGACTTCCTCCCGGCTCAGGTCGTCGAAGATCTCCACCTGGCCGATTTCGGAAGGCAGGATGAGCTTGACCCTGCCCCCGCGCGTCTTCTTGTCATGGAGCATCCGGGCCCAGACGTCATCGAGTCCGAACTTCCCGGGCCGCGTCGAGAGACCAAGAGCATCGAGCAGATTGACCACCCGGCCGGCTGCGGCCTCGTCCAACAGGCCACGGGAAACCGCGACACAGTTGGCAGCCACCATTCCCCAGGCGACCGCCTGGCCGTGTGTGATCTGGCCATAGCCCATCTGCGTTTCGAAGGCGTGGCCGAACGTGTGCCCGTAGTTCAGTATCGCCCGCAGGGACTGCTCCCGCTCGTCGGCGACAACCACATCGGCCTTGATCTGCACGTTGGCGGCGATCAACTCGGTCAAGGCCTCGGGATCCAAACAGAGCATCTGCTCCCGACGCGATTCGAGCAATTCCATCAGATCCGCCGATCGGATGACCGCGTGCTTGACGCACTCGGCCAGGCCGCTTTTGAACTCTTCCGAGGGCAGCGACTTCAAACACAAAGGGTCGATGAGAACACCCACGGGCTGATGGAACGCGCCGATGAGGTTCTTCCCGGCCGCGTGGTCCACGCCGGTTTTTCCTCCGGTGGAGGCATCCACCGCAGCCAGCAGGGAGGTGGGGCACTGGAGGAATCGGATCCCGCGCAGGGCGGTTGCGGCCAGGAACCCGCCCAGGTCACCGGGCACGCCGCCTCCGAGGGTGATCAGCAGACTGGAGCGGTCCAGGGCCGGCTCCAGGGAGAAAAGCCTGTCGAACATCTCCGAGCAGGTGGAGAGGGTCTTGTGCTGCTCCCCGGCCTGAAACCTCAGGAGATTCGCTTTCAGACCGCCCCTGGCAAGGGAGTCCAGCAACGCCCGGCCGTAGAGATCGGCCACGTTGCTGTCACTGACAATTACAATGCTGGAAACACCGGGCAGTTTATTTACGAAGTCCCCGACGCTTTCGAGCAGGCCCGGCTGGATGCGGACCTCGTAGCGGTGGGAGGGAAGCCGGACGTCAACGCTCCTGCTGATCAACGGGATGCTCCTTGCGGTACTCTTTTGCGGCCTGGATGAGGTCCTGATCCACGCGGGGCTGCTCATCCTCCTGGGAATCATCCATTTCCTGCCGGGCCTGTCGCTCGCGGCGGTACCTTTCGACCGGGGTTTCCCTGCTGCGGTTGGACCGCAACTGCTTGAGGTACCTTCTCCCGACGTAAAAGAGCCCCAGAATGCACAGAGCGATGCCCGCGATGGCAATTGGAAGCTGGCTGGAAGTGCTCCCGGAAGTGGAGGTCTTCTGATACGCCTGCCAGGCTACGATGACGGGCGTGCGTTTCGTACCTTCTATCTCCCCCGTCCGCATATCGCCCATGGGTTCGTCGGCTACCTTGAACAGAACACCTACGATGTTGACCTTGTAAAGCTTCGGGCTTTCGTAAAGGAACCCGCCGTCGGGCCGGGTGCTGCTGGGCTTGCCAAGAACTCCGACCGGGTCAAACGTGCTGATGACAACCACCGGCTGGTCCCACTCCAACTCTTCTTCATGGAAGAAGCCGCGGAGAATCCAGAAGGGGTTTGAGGCAGGGATCCTGGCCGAGGGTTCGTGACGCGTTACGAGCCGGGGAGTGAACGTCAGGCGGATGGCCTGACCCCGGTAGGCACGCTGGGCGGCCAGCAGTTTGGCGTAACTCGGGGATTCCAGGTCGTTGATCTGCTCCGGGCCGAGATCCTCCAGCGAAGCTGCGTGGGAGATCAGTTTGCCCAGGCCCTTTTCCTGCCAGCGTCCACCTTCCGAGACATCCCCGAGAAGCTGTCGGAGCGATTCGGGCATATCGATCGCATCAGGACTGATCAACAGGGGTAAAGGATCCTCCTGACCGGCGCTGGGCTCCGATTCCTGCTGCGCGCCAGCCGTCGCGCCGGCCAGGGCAAGCGCAAGGGCCAGCCAGACAGACCCCCGGCGGACGATTGCAGAGCGTTCCTTCATGATCGAGGGATTGTACGCGGAGGGGCCTTTGGCGTCAAAACCTCCTGATTCGAACAGGAAAGTCTATTCGCGGCTGTAGGCGGGCAGGAGGAAGGTGTCCCTGGGCCCGGCCGGGGTTTCGACGCCCTCATAACTGTAGACATTCGAGGCTTGATAGATGTTGTCTCCGTCGATCCCGACGTCGGGCGATTCGACCCAGCGAACATTCCCGGGCAGGTAGAGGACGTTCTGTCCCCGGCCGGAGTGGTTCTGGCTGGTCTGGGCGTGGAGCCTGTCCCTTTGGAATCGTCCTCCTTCAAACAGGGGAGTGTCGTCGGCAAGGATGGCCTTTTCATCTGCAGCCGAGCCCAGGCTGGCACCGGAATGCTCAGAGCCCGACTGGCCGAGCATGTGCTGATAGGCATAGTGGATGTAACGAGCGGCCGGGAAGTCCTCCAGTCCCTCGCGGATCTGGAGGTCCTCTCTGCTCATTGCGGGACACTGGAAGATGCCGGGTTCGGCGTATTCTTCCTGAATGAGCCGGAAGAGCCCGGAGGAGTTGCTCACGTAGGGTTCACTGCCGTTGGGCAGCCAGCGGGCTACCTGTTTCCGCGGTGCGGGCATACGCCCGTTGTGGTCGAAAGCGTAGCTTCGAATGGCGTGGCCTATACGGCCTGTCTGACTGGCGCAGAGGTTCTGGAGATTTCGTTGCTGTGCGCTGCGGTAGGAGGGCAGAAACACCAAAGCCAGGACCAGCACGGCAGCGGCGGCTGTCAGGGCCTCGCGCAGGGTGAAGGTCGGTCTGGCCAGTCCGCGTTTTCGGAGCTCTTCGCGGGCGAGCAATGCGTCGGTCTTCTGTGCTGAGAGCACCCGGGCCATGGTCCTGCTTGTGAGGTCTTCGGGTGGGTCCACTTCCGGCAGCAGTTCCAATGCCTGCCGGGTGGATTGCAAATCCTGGAGTTTGCGAGCCAGGGGGGGCTCCTGCGAGAGGCGACGCTTGACTTCCTGCTCTTGCTCGGGGGTGCATTGCCCCGACAGATAGGACAGAAGCAGGATTTCGTCACTGGCTGGCATTTGACTCATGGTCTTGGCTCTCCTGGAGTTTCTTCCATTTCTTCGCGAAATGTTTGACCGCCGCATGCAGGCGAGACTTCACAGTCCCAAGCGGGATGCCGAGGATGTCGGCGATCTCCTTGTAGGCAAAGCCATTGAAATAGCTCAGCATCAGGACTGCCCTCAAAGTCTCGGGCATCTGCTCAACGATACTCTGTACGCCGCGACGTGTTTCCAGGTTCAGCAAAGATTCGTCCGGAGCGGGAATATCGGCAGGAAGAAGATCGGCATAGCTGGTTCGGTCGTTTTCGCTGCCGGCTACCGTGGCATCCAGCGGAGCTGCCTGCTTTCGGCTGCGCTTACGAAGGGCGTCGCGGGCCTTGTTGGCGGCGATGGTAAACAGCCAGGGCTTGAGGCGTCGGCTGGTGTCGAAGGACCCCGAGGACATGTGCACCTGGAGGAAGGCCTCCTGGAAGATATCCTCGGCCAGGGCGCGATCTCCGGTGAACCGGGCCAGAAAGTTGAAAAGCTCCCTGCGATACCGCTCCACGAGTGTCTCGAAGGCGGTCGGATCCCCCTCGATATGGCGCACAAGCAACTGCGTATCACTCGGCTGTGTGGGTGAAGCCTTGGTATCGGACGTTTTGGACACCGGTTGTCTGTTCCCTTCGACAAGTACTGCCAGGTAAAGCCTACAGGATCATACGGGCTTGGGTGGAGGCAAACAAGGTCCACTGCATAAGCCCGGGGAGCGATCAGTCCGGTTCCGAGAGCAGCAGGGCGATGACTCCGCGACGTTTGGCCGTGGCGAGAATTCTGATTTTGTGCCGGGCAAGTTCTGGCTCCAATCTCTGCATCCAGGCCGATTTACAGCCAAGAATCACCTGTCCCCCAAAATGCTCCCGCATGTCCAGCAGCTTAGCCAGTGTCAGATCGTACCCCTCCTTGCCGGAAGCAAAGACCACCGCGACGCTGCGGCGGTCGCTTTCGGGCTGCCCAGGGCGCCAGAGCGTGCTGAGCTGGGCTCGGATTTCCACGTTCTTCGTATGGGCTCGGAGATTCCGCTCTGAAGCGCGAAGGGCAATGCAGTCTCGCGAGACCAGTTCAATCGATTCCAGGCTGCGCATCTTCGTCCAGGCCAGCAGCGGCAGGTGGCCCTGTCCCGGCTCGACCACCAGGAGGCGGCGTTTGCCCGGCCCGCCCATGCGTTTGCTCACCAGGTCCAGCACCGCGTCGGTAACCCAGCTTCGCGTGTCAAACTCGGAAAGACCGTGCAGGCAGTACAACTGGTATGTCACCCGGCCCCACTGAAAGGTCGCGATATCCCGCAAGTAGGGATCCGAAATCTCCTCGGGTAGGTCTGTGAATCCGTAATGCAAGACGCTGTGTTCGCGGCCCGTGATGCTGGTCACCTCGGCAGCCCCGGCCTGGGAGAGGATCTCCTGAATCTCTTTGGCCAGGGAATTTACCACCACGGTCCAGACCTTGCCTGCCTCGCGGAGGTGTCCGGCCGCTCCCAGCAGGATGTGCCTGTGGACCTCCCGGCCGGCCTTGGCGGGCAGGTTGGTCACTACCGCATCAAAATCCCGGTCCAGATCCGGCGGCCAGGCCATGGCAGCCAGTCCGTGGAAGTTCTCGATCCGGTTCAACTCGGCGTTGCGCCCAGCGTAGGCCACCGCCAGCAGGTCGCGGTCCATGGCCCAGGCTTCCTCGGCCCGCCCGGAAGCTCTCAGGGCCAGGCCGATCGGTCCGTAGCCGCAGCCAAGGTCCAGGGCCTTGCTCCATTTAACGTCCGCCTTGGAGATCTCCCGCAGCAGCAGGCGCGTTCCCTTGTCCACGGCAAAGGAACTGAACACGTCGGCGGGGATGTCGAAGCGCAGTTTGGCATGCAGCAGCGTTTCCTCCGTGGTGCGTTTCCGGTACTTCAGGAGGATTTGTCGTGCCTGGGCGTCTGTTGCTTCGGCTTCTCTGAGCCGATTCGTGGGGTGGGGGGTCTCATCCATGGCAGGTATGGTAGCTGCGACCGGGCCGGGTTGCCAGCCTCACCGTCTTGCGGTCTTGAGATCAAGACGCCGGCGGGGTAGGGTAACCCGAAAGGAGCAGAGATGGCCACCTACCAGGATGAAATCCACCTCCGGACCTCCGGGCACCGGGACATTCATGATATTACCAGCCAGATCGCCGGCATAGTACGCGAATCAAGCATCCGAACCGGGACGGCCCACATATTCAATGTCGGCTCGACAGGGACGATCGGGATGATCGAGTTCGAGCCCGGGCTGGAAGCGGATCTGCCCGAGATGCTCGATCGGCTCATTCCCCCCAGCCGCGAGTACGGCCACGAGAAGGCCTGGCACGACGGCAACGGGCATTCGCATCTTCAGGCCTCCCTGCTGGGGCCTGAACTGACGGTCCCCGTGACCGGCGCGGAGCCGAATCTGGGCACCTGGCAGCAGATTTTCCACCTGGAATGCGATATCAAGCCGCGAAACCGGACGATCGTGGTAACGGTCTCGGGAGACTGATCGCCTTTGGCGTCAGGGGGTGTCGGCGCCGTTATCGTTCTGATCGTCGGCCTGGTTCTGGCCAAGGCGTTCAACCTCGGCCTGGAGTTGCTTGATTTGTTCCTCGAGGTCCTCGATCTTCTGTTGCATCCGGGCCTTTTCCTGACGATAGTCGGCAGCGCGGGACTCGTAGTCCTTTCGCTTGGTCTCTTCGGCCTTCAGTTGGTCCCTGGCCAGGTTCAACTGCTCCTGCACCTGCTGGAGTTGCACGCTGGTTTTCTCCTGCTGGGTTTTGGCCTGGGCGAGTTGCTCGGAAAGATCCGTGCGTGTCGACTGGACCTGGCGAAGGTCTTTCTGAAGCGCCTGAACCTTTGCTGCTTCTTTGCGGGCCTCCTGGAGATCGGCTTCCAGATTCTCTGAGGCCAAGCGAGCCTGCTGGATTTCACCCAGAGCTTCGTCCAGTTGTTCCTCAGCATCCTCCAGGTGGGTCTGGGTAAGGTCCAGGTCTGCCTTGGTCTGGCGGAGGTCCTCCACCACGGCCTGATGATCCGATTGGGAGACGCAGCCCAGGCTCAAAAACAGGGCAGCCAGTACGAGAAAGAACGCACGTTTGGTCATGTTGATACTCCCCGGGAAAGTGGGTGATCTGTTGTCGCGGGCACTTGCTCACGCTCTCTTTTCAGGTTAGCGCGCAGCGGCCCCGGGTGCAAGGCTCCAGGCGTGGATGCCGGAGATGTAACATTCGCGCAACACGGTTGGTTACGAGTTGAACTGGGGATCCCGGTGAGAGAGAATTTCGCAGACGGGAGGTGCGCTCATGCACAGACAGATGGCTGTTGCGTTGCTGGTCCTATGCTCGGGGGCTTTGGCTCAGAGTCCCCCTGGCCGGGAGACCCGGGAGAACGAAGAGTCCTGGCCACCCCCGGTGCCCGATGTGGACGTCGAAACACGCAGGATGCTCTGGAAGGTTATCGAGGCACCGGACAACTCTGATCGGTCGCAATGGGAAGAGATTCCAGAGGTCCAACCCCGTGGGAAAGCACCGCGCGAAGGTTTCTCCCCCGACGGCCTGGTGAAGAAGATCACGGAAGATCAGAAGCTGGCAGAGAAGGTGATTCCCTGGCTGCTCAAGATGTCCCGCGGCGGTATGCGGGACCAGATGGCCGAGGCCATACGCGATACCTCGGGGACTCGAGCCCTTGGTGTTCTCTATCTATTGGGAGAGAAGGTTCATCCCTATTGTCGCGAAGCCCTGCTGGAGCCTTCGCCCGTGAAGGGTGCCGAAGCCGAATGCGCGGCGCTGCTGAGGACCCGGCCGGACATCCTTGCCGAGGTCCTGACCAAGGGCCCCGTGGCTGCAAAGCTCGCTGCTGCAGAGCAACTCTGCCGGCAAAGCGAGCCAGGGTTCAAAGCCGCCAAGGCGGCGGCGGACGTCCTGGAGATTGACAACGAGAGACTGAGATATGCTGCCTGCTATCTGTTGGCCAGGGCCGGAAAGGCTCCTGAGGGAACGGCCCGGAAGCTCGAAAAACTCATCGACAGCGACAACGTGAGCCTGGCACAGGTTGCAATGGAAGCCTTTGCGGTCCGGGCAGGGCCTCGATCGACCCTGCCATTGATGCGACGCTACGCCGGGGCCGGAAATCACAACCAGATCCGCCAGGCCGTGCTTATTGCCCTGGGGCGCAGCGGGGACCCAATGGCCGTGGAATTCCTGGTCGCCCGGCTCGGGGACGGAGACGATTTGACGCAAACCCTTGCAGCGCGAGCCCTGGGGGGCATCGGCTCGAAGGCGGCTGTGCCTGCATTGATGGCAGTAGCGAGCGATGAGGGGCAGGAATGGGTGCGCGCAAACGCCCTGGAGGCCCTGGGCAGGATCGGCGATTCGCGGGCACTGGAGTTGCTGAACAAGTCCATGGACTCGCAGTCGGACCGGATTCGCCTTGTGGCCATCGAGGCCATGGGGCAGATGGGCAACAGCGAGTGCATCGCTCCGCTGGCGAAGCTCATGACTGCAGACGCTACCGAGGCCAATTTGCGGATCCACGCGGTTCGGGCCCTGGGCAAGATCCGCCACCCCCGGGCCGCGTGGGTGCTGATTGATTACCTTCAGGATCAGGGCCGCTTTTTCCCGGCCTTTGAATCCCTGAAGCAGATCACCGGGCAGGATTTCGGGGCGGACATCGACGCCTGGGTCCAATACCGCCGGGACTTTCAGGCCGCCCTGCGGGAAGCGGGCCAATCGTAGTGGCTGAAGGTTCCGACAAGGCGGTTCTTGCGCTTGTGGTCAGAAGGGCAAATGCTGACAATTCAAGGCAGGCGTCTTTGCCGGTTCGAATTCTCGTTACGGAAGGTGAACGGTTGGCCGCAAGGATTGACATTCCTCGCGAGGTGATTGACGAATTTTGTCAGAGAACCCGGATTCGCCAACTTGCCCTGTTTGGTTCCGTTCTCCGTGACGACTTCGGTCCCGACAGCGACGTTGATCGCAGCTTTGGAGCGAGCACTGGAAAGCGATTAGCCAGGCTGGATCGGCAATTCTACGAGGTCCAAACGCGTCCCTGTCACGGGGGGCACTTCCCATCTCTGCGTGATGAGAGTCTTGTTTCCCCGGGGTGCTCTGGGCTATACTGTCCGTTTCTGTCACCATGGCAAAATCCAAGACTACAGCCCGGAAGAAAAAGAAGAAGGTTGCTTCGCGAGCGGCCCGGCCGGTGGATCGCGCAGAAACCGGCGTTCGGAAATTGGCCCTGGCGGGAGATCCCTCCCGTGAGATCGTGGTTCTGGGGGCCAAGGAGCACAATCTTCAGGGCGTGAACGTGAAGATTCCTCGCGACCGCATGGTCGTAGTGACGGGCCTCAGCGGGTCGGGAAAGAGTTCGCTGGCTTTCGACACGCTCTATGCCGAGGGGCAGCGGAAGTACGTGGAGAGCCTGTCGGCGTATGCGAGGCAGTTCCTGGAGCAGCTTTCCAAGCCGGACGTGGAGCACATCGAGGGGTTGCCGCCCACGGTGGCCATCGAGCAGCGAAGCGGCAGCGCCAATCCGCGTTCGACGGTAGCGACGATCACGGAGATCTACGACTACCTCCGGCTGCTCTTTGCACGGGTGGGTATTCCGCACTGCTGGATCTGCGGGCGGCAGATCACCAGCCAGACCGTCAGCCAGATGGTCGATACGCTCTTCGAGATGCCCGAGGGGACGCGGTTCATGGTGCTGGCTCCGGTCGTTCGCGGCCAGAAGGGCAAGCACGAGCAACTGCTCTCCCACGTGCAGCGCGAGGGGTACGTCCGGGTTCGGATCGACGGGGAGATCCACGATTTGAAGGATCTGCCCGAGTTGGGCAAGAACAAGAAGCACACCATCGAGGTGGTGGTGGACCGGCTGATTCTCAAGCCCACGGTGAAGATCCGGCTCTCGGACAGCATCGAAACCGCTCTTGGGCTTGCCAACGGGCTGGTCGTGATCACCTACGAGCAGCGGGACGAACAAGGTCAGGCCACCTGGAAGGATCGGCTCTTCAGCGGGACCTATGCCTGTCCGCATCACAGCGAGGCGAACCTGGAAGAACTGGCTCCGCGAATGTTCAGCTTCAACTCTCCCTATGGAGCATGCGACAGTTGCGACGGCCTGGGGACGATTCTGGAGTTCGACCCGGAGCTGATCGTCCCCGATCCGTCCCTGAGCCTGTCCAACGGGGCCATCGATGCCTGGCGTCACGGCGGGCGGCGGATGAATATTTTCTACAATCGACTGATCCGCCAGTACTGTCGGCGGTTCGACGTGAACCCCGCAACGCCGTTTGCGGACTTGACGACCGACCAGCGCAAAAAGCTGATGCAGGGCGATAAGTCCGCCAACTGGGAAGGGGTGATTCCCAACCTCAACCGCCGCTGGAACAAGACCGACAGCGAGTACGTCAAGGCGCGGCTTCATGGGTACATGTCCGAGCAGGCTTGCCCGGAGTGCAAAGGAGCGCGTCTCAAACCGGCCAGCCTGGCGGTGACGGTGGGGGACAGGAACATCCAGGATGTGACGGAGATGTCGATCAGTGAGGCCCTGGAGTACTTCGCCTCGCTGGAACTGGACACGGAGCGAACGCAGATTGCCGATACCATCCTGCGGGAGATTCGCCATCGCCTGCGTTTCCTGGCCGATGTGGGGCTGGACTATATTTCGCTCAACCGCACGGCTGCGACGCTTTCGGGCGGCGAGGCCCAGCGGATCCGCCTGGCCACGCAGGTCGGCAGCGGATTGGTGGGGGTTTGCTACGTGCTGGATGAGCCGACAATCGGGCTGCATCAGCGGGACAACGAGCGTCTGATCCGAACGCTGACGCACCTGAGGGATATCGGCAACACGGTGATCGTGGTCGAGCACGACGAGGACACGATTCGCTCGGCCGATCAGGTGATCGACATGGGCCCGGCCGCGGGCAAGCACGGCGGGAAGGTCGTTGCCCAGGGCACGGTGGAGGAGATCTGCGACTCCGAGGCCTCCATCACGGGCAAGTATCTTTCAGGGCGCATGAAAATCGAAACACCCCCCCGGAGGCGGAAGCTCTCACAGCGGAAAGTGATCGAGATTCGCGGTTGCCGTGAGCACAACCTTCAGGATCTGTCGGTGAAATTCCCGCTGGGAGGGATTCTTTGCGTGACGGGGGTATCGGGCAGCGGCAAGAGTACGCTGGTCAACCAGACGTTGCTGCGGGCATTGAAGAGACGCGTTCACGGGGCCAAGGAAAAGCCCGGCGAGCATGATAAGATCCTTGGCCTGGGAAGGATCGACAAGGTCATCGAGATCGACCAGTCGGCGATCGGGCGCACGCCGCGGAGCAACCCGGCCACATATACCGGCGTGTTCGACCAGATCCGTCAGCTTTTTGCCAAGACGCGCGAGGCCAAGATCCGCGGGTACAAGCCGGGGCGGTTCAGCTTCAACGTCAAGGGCGGCCGCTGCGAAGCCTGCCAGGGTCAGGGCACCAAGCGGATCGAGATGCATTTCCTGCCGGACGTATTCGTCACCTGCCAGGAATGCAAGGGCGCACGCTATAATCGCGAGACGCTGGAGGTCCGCTACAAGGGCAAGACGATCGCCGACGTTCTGGAGATGCGTGTCGAAGACGCATTGGCCTTTTTCGACAGCTTCCCCAAGACCAAGCAGCTTCTCAAGGCTCTCAATGACGTGGGCCTCAGCTACGTCCAACTCGGCCAGAGTTCGACGACGCTTTCCGGCGGCGAGGCCCAGCGGGTCAAGCTGGCTTCGGAACTGGGCAAGACGGCCACGGGCCATACGCTCTACGTGCTGGACGAGCCGACCACGGGGCTGCACTTTGCCGACATTCACAATCTGCTCAACGTACTCAACCGCCTGGCCGACATGGGCAACACGATCATCGTCATCGAGCATAACCTGGACGTGATCAAGTGTGCTGACTGGATCGTCGACCTCGGTCCCGAAGGCGGGGCCGGGGGTGGACGCGTCATCGCCGAGGGCACGCCTGAAGACGTCGCGGACAACCCGGATTCCTACACCGGCCAATTCCTCCGCCGGCACCTGGAACTCGAAGCCTCTCGCTGAGCCATTGTCGCAACCGGCCCGGCAGGATCCAGGCCTTGCCCTGCCCAGGGGGGACAGAACCGGGCTCGTATTTATCAGTTACCGCTTGACCACTCCGGCCGTGTTTTGCTATATTCGACATCAGGATGAACTTTAGTTCATCAATGATGAATTATGGCAGGCAAAGCACAAGTACAATCCGTTCTGCGGGCTATGGAGATTCTCGATCGCGTGGGCGCCAGTGAGTCGGGCCTGACGCTGACCGAACTGGCCGGACAGATGCACCTCGGGACCACGACCGTGCACAATCTCGCGCGGACGCTTGCTTCTGGCGGTTATCTTCACAAACCCGGCCGCGGAGCCAAATATCAACTCGGTCGCCGGCTGGAAGAACTCTCCGAACGACGTCGCCGGCGGGATCTGCTCCAGCGGGGTCGAGAAGCGCTGGAGGAACTCCAGGGCGACTACCCGGCCGGGACCGGAACGCTCAGCGAGAGCATGGGGCGCGAGATCGTGGCCAGGCTCCGAGTCAGTCCCGAGATGCCCGGCTTGGTCGAAGAGCCAGGCCACCAGGTAATGGCTCCTTACACCTCGGCCAGTGCGCTGGCGTTTCAGGCCTTCTGGCCCGCTACGCAACGGCAGGCGTATCTTCGCGGCTATCCGTTCGAGGAGTTCGCTACGGCCCATTGGGACAGCCCCGAGCAGTTGGCGGATTTCCTTGCCCGGGCTCGCAGACGCGGCGCGGTGGCCATGCGGGGCGCCGGGGGAAAAGGGTTTCGCGTGGCCGTTCCTATTCTCTCGAATCACCACGAATTGCTGGGAGTGATGGGCCTTTCCCTTCCGGCCGAAGCTTCGCCCACCGAACAAGACGTGCAGGAACAGATAATCAAGGATCTACGTTTTCGGGCCGCGACACTGGGCCGGGAATCCGACACAAACTCACCTGAGGAGATGCTGCAATGCTGAGAGCAGAGGACGTCAAGAAATTCGCACTGGCCCAGGGAGCCGACCTGGTCTCGATCGGCAATATCGAGCGATGGGAGGGGGCGCCTATCCAGCAGGACCCCCGGCAGATCATGCCCGAGTGCAAGAGCGTGATCGCGATGGCGTTTCGCGTCATGCGGGGAAGTCTGCGAGGGGTGGAGGAAGGCACGTTCTTCTCCAACTACTCAGCCATGGGCTACGGCGGGATCACCTACCTGTATATGCCCATGACGGTGATCAACATCTCACGGTACATCGAAGACTACGGCTACGAGGCGATTCCCTACGGTCACCAGAGCGACTGGCGGGCGATAGATAATGTCGGCAACGATCGCAAACAGATATCGCGGCCGGTAGCGCCGGGCAGGGCAAGGCCTGACGTAATGGTCAACCTCCGCATCGCCGGCTATCTGGCCGGGCTTGGGGAGATTGGCTTTTCCAAGATGTTCCTGACCAAGCGGTTCGGTCCGCGCCAGCGTGTGGGCATCATACTGACCGAGGCCGCCCTGGAGCCGGACCCGATCTACGACGGCCAGCCGCTGTGCAATCGCTGCCTGGCCTGTGTCCGCGATTGCCCGGGCGAGGCGTTCGACCCGACCAAGACGGTCAAGGTAAACCTGGCCGGTCGAGAGGTCGAGTGGATGGACATCGACTGCCAGAAGTGCAACGTCGCCTTTAAGGGTGCCGTACTGGATGAATCGGTTTCCGAAGAAGAGAACTACATGCCCTGGGGCCCGACGGCCAAGCCCGGCTGGTGGTCGCCCTTCAAGAAGAAGCCGCGCAACCTGTACAACACCGGCCAGGCGGTCTGCGGCAGTCGAGGCTGCACGCGGGCCTGCATGATCTCCATGGAAAAGCGCGGCGTGGTCGACAACAAGTTCCACAGCGATTTCCGGCGTCGCAAGCCCTGGACGGTCGACTGGTCCCAGCCGGAGCCGGAAACCGGGCTCACCCAGAGCACCGATGATTCCGAGACGGACTGACCCGATACGGAGGTCCGGATGAAATTCGCAGTGGGATACCAGCTTGCCGACCCGGGCCAGGAGCCTTTTGCTGCATTGGTTCGCGACTACCGCGAGCATTTGGCCGAGGTCTACTTCCCCTGGGGCGACATGCCCTCGGGCCGGGCCGCCCTGGCAAGCCGGCGGGGCTATACCGACTGGAGCGCCCAGCGCCGCCTGGAGGAGGATCTTCAGGAAATCCGGCAGATGGGTCTGAAGCTGGACCTTCTCTTCAATGCCGCCTGCTACGGCGAAGAAGCCGTCAGCGAGGCACTGGCCCACCGGGTCGTGAGCGTTCTGGATCATCTGCGGGAAGTGGTGGGGGGCGTGGATGTGATCACCACCACTTCTCCGTTCATAGCCCATGTGGTCGGCCAGACCCATCCGGAAGTGGAGGTCCGGGCCTCGGTGAACATGCTAATCGGCACGGTTCAGGGCATGGAGCAACTGGCCGATCTCTTTGACAGTTTCTACGTTCAGCGCGAGTGGAATCGTGACTTGAAGCGGATCGGGCAACTGGTCAACTGGGCCCGGTCTCACAACAAGAAACTACTGATGCTCGCCAACAGCGGCTGTTTCGCCCATTGCTCCAGCCAGAGCTTCCATGACAACCTGGTGGCCCACGATGCGGGAATCGATGAGCGTCGGAACCTGAAGGGATTTGTTCCCACCGCCTGCTGGCGTCTGTTGAAGGACCGGAAGAACTGGCCCATGATTCTCCAGGCCAGTTGGGTCCGCCCCGAGGACCTTCATCACTACGAAGGACTCTTTGACGTTGTGAAGCTGGCCACGCGCATGCACCAGCACCCGCGAATGGTGGTGGATGCTTATACACGAGGACAGTACCGAGGCAACCTGCTGGACCTGCTCGAACCGGGGTTTGGCCCGGCCTTGGCGCCCTACGTGATCGACGCGGGGAGCATTCCAGAAGATTTCTTCGATCGCACCACCCGCTGCGGCCGCGCGTGCCAAGCCTGTGATGTCTGTCGCAGCGTTCTGGAGGGGGCCCTGACTCGAATGGACGGATAACCCCCTCCCGGCAAAGGGCGGCCGGGGCCGGCTTAGTGGTCGACCGGCTCACCCAGGATCTTTTTGACCTCTTGGAGCTTCTCGTTCATCATGGACTGGTTCTTGGCTTCCAGACTCAGACGCAGCAGGGGCTCGGTATTGGAAGGCCTGACGTTGCACCACCATTCCTCGAACTGGACTGTCACGCCGTCGAGATGATCGATTTCGCCTTCGGAGAAAACCTCCTCGACCTCCTTCATCTTTGCCTGCTTGTCGTCGACCTGGAAATTGATCTCGCCGCTGTGGCTGTATCTGCGAAGCGGTGCGACCAGTTCGCTCAGCGGCCTGTCCTGCTCGCTCAGCAGGGAACAGGCGGTCGCAAAGGCGATGGCGCCGGAGTCGGCATTGTAGTTGTCTCGGAAGTAGAAGTGGCCGCTGAGTTCACCTCCGAAGACTGCATGGCCGGTGGCCAGGGCCTTTTTCATAAAGGCATGGCCGACACGTTCGCGCCGTGGTACGCCGCCGGCGGCCCGGACTTCCTCGGCCACCACCCGGCTGGAGCGGAGGTCGTAGACAACCATCGCGCCGGGGTTTTCTGCCAGGAATCGCTTGGCCATCAGGGCGGTCATCAGGTCACAGCGGACCGTGTTGCCCAGTTCATCAACGAACATGCATCGATCGGCGTCGCCGTCGGAGCAGATTCCCAGATCGGCCTTGTGTTCGTTGACGGCGTCCTTGGTCCACTGGAGGTTGGCTTCGACCAGCGGGTTGGGCGGGTGAACGAAGCCCTGGCCGATTTCGAAATTGACCGGGATGATCTCCAGGTTTTCGATTCCGTTGAACAGGGCCGGGAACATTTTGCCGCCCATGCCGTTGGAGGCGTCGATCACGACCTTGAGTTTGCGAGGCAGGTTCAGGAATTTCAGGACGTGCTTGCGGTACTCGTCCCAGAGGTCCACGTTCTGGGCTCGGGAGATGATGGCCCCATCGGGCATTCGGTTGAGCCCCTGAACGATCCGTTTGATCTCCTCCAGGCCGGTATCCTGGCCCACGGGCTTGGCTTTGAGGGCGGAAATCTTGAACCCGTTGTATTCCACCGGGTTGTGCGAGGCGGTAATCTGTATACCCCCGCACGAACCGAAATGGTTGATCGCAAAATACACCATGGGCGTGTCGACCAGGCCGATGTCGATACAACCGGCTCCGCTGCTGGTCACGCCGTCAATGAGCGCCTTGGCCAGCGGCTCGCTGTGCGGGCGCATGTCGCGTCCGATGACGATGCGGTTGGTGGAAGATTGCCCGCGCTCGTAGCCACTGAGGCTCGAACGAAGAAACTGGGCCGAGGCATAGCCGATCTTCCAGGCCAGGTCCTCGTCAATCTCGTCGCCGTAAAGCCCGCGAACGTCGTACGCCTTGAATACTTTATCGATGTCAGCCATCGCAAAAACCTTTCGAGTAAGGGGGCTGTCAATGGAAATGGTATTGAAATATCGTGCGAATGCAACGATCTTGCTCTCAGGAAACCCCGGAACCCAAGAGATTCCTCCAGCGCCGTAGCCCCAGTTGCCGAGTATTTCTATGGTACCTAGTCACTGGCAGATGGGGTTGGCCCCAAAGCAAAGGCGATCATTGCTATGAAGAACAGACATTTCGTGTGGCTTAGCGCAGGGTTGATCCTGTGGCAACTGGGCTGTGTCAGCCCCGGAAGCATGGACGCTACCGTGCTGTCGCGTTACTACCGGGAACTGGCCAAGGCCGGGCCTCAACAGCGAGGAGAATACGACCTTTCCGACCGGGATCTGGGTTGGTTACAGCCTCAGCCCCCATCGGCCGGTCCGCAGTTGCAGGTCGATGACGGCAAGGTCTACCTCAGCCTGACCGACGCGGTGATGCGCACCCTGGCCAACAATCCCTCGGTCCGCGTGGTTGCCTATGATCCGAGGATCAGCTACCAGGAGATGGTCCGGGCCGCTGCGGCTTTCGATCCGGCCGTGTTCGCCTCAGCCGGCTACAACAATATCGATACCCAGGGAACGGCGACGGGTTTCTTCAGCGGATCCAGCGAGGAACGCACCTTCGAGGTAGGTCTGAGACAGTTGCTGCCTACCGGTACGAATTACTCCATCTCCTGGGCCTTGACGCGGAACTGGAACGATTTCGGCTCCAGCCCGCGGACCAACTGGGCTCCGGAGATCGGCCTGGAGATCACCCAGCCGCTGCTGCGAGGGGTTGGACCTGCCTTCAACCTGGCCCAGTTGCGGATTGCCCGGATCAACCATCGCATCAGCCGCCAGCAATTTCGCCAGACGGTCGAACAGACGATCTTCGACGTCTACAGCGCCTACTGGACGCTCTATCGCGCCCAGGAGGATTACCGCATCCAGGCTGAACTGCTCAAAAAGACCGTCGAAACGCGGGACCGGATGAAGGCCCGGAAGATTCAGGACGCCACCGAGGTGGAGGTCAAGCAGGCCGAGGCGGCCGTCGAACAGCGAAATGCCGCCCTGATCCGGGCCCAGAAGGCCGTTCGGGACGCCCGCGATGCCCTTTTGCGGCTGATGAGCGATCCGGTGCTGAATCTGACCACCTCCAGCGATGTCCAGGTGGTGGCCATCTCGCCGCTGCTGGAAGAGCGCGTCGAACCGGATGTCAACGACCAGTTGCTGGCAGCCCTGGAGAACAGCCCCATTCTCGAACAGGCTCGCCAGGCGATTGCGATCGAGGATGTGAACATCACCATCGCTGAAAACCAGTTGCTTCCCCGGCTGGACCTGACGGCTTCTGCCGGCGTGATGGGGCGCGACAAGACGCTGCACCAGGCGCACCAGTATCTTTCCAGCCTGGATTACGTGAGCTACATGATCCAATTGAACTTCGAGTATCCCCTTGGCAATCGCGCCCGACGGGCCGACCTGACCGAAGCGGAACTGCGTAAGAGCCAGGCCCGTGCTTCGCTGCAGAATACCGCCGACGCGGTGGCGGTGCAGGTTCGCGAGCGGATTCGCCAGATCCGGACGTCCTATGCCGAGATGCAGGCCCAGGAGAAGGCCGTCGATGCCGCACAGGCACAGCTCGACGCTCTCAACGCCCGGGAGAAGCTTCTGGGACGCCTGAGCCCGGAATTCCTCAATGTGAAGCTCCAGGCACAGCAGACACTGGCCTCGGGCTCGCAGGCGCTGGTCCAGGCGCGGGTGAACTACAACCTGGCCATCGTGGAACTGGCCCAGGTAACCGGTACGATCCTGGACTGGAACCAGGTGCAGATCAACCAGTCCGTTCGCGACATGTTCCCGGCCATCTGGGGAGATGAGCCCTGGCCCCCTCACGAGGCCCAGATGCCGGCCAGGCCGGAGGTCTTCCCGGAAAATGAGCAGGAATCGGGTTTCGATACGGCCGGCGACGAGGTGGAATAGGCGGAACTGCGGAAAGGTATTTGGCAGGCAAGCAGAATTCGTAGAGGCAGTAATGACAAAATCTTGCGCCAAATTCCTGGCCGGTGACACCTAAGCTGTCACCCGTGGTCTCTATACCTATGCCATGCGCATAAGTAGAATTTACAGGCTCTTACGCCTCATCACGCTGCTCCAGAGCGGCAGGCGGTACACACCGGCCGAACTTGCCAGGGAGCTGGAAGTCAGTCGAAGGACCATCTTCCGGGATTTGAATATCCTGGAGATGGCCAAGATTCCCTATTTCTTCGATCCGGAGCAGAGCAGCTATCGGATCAACAGCCATTTCTTTTTGCCTCCGATCAACCTGGATCTGGCTGAAGCGCTTTCGATTCTCGTCCTGGCCCGGAGACTCAGGGGATCAAGCAAGGTTCCGCTTCTGAGCCAGGCATCCCGGGCCGCGATGAAGATCGAGGGCGTACTTCCTTCGTATGTCCGCAATCATGTAGGCAGTGTCCTGGAGCACATGGCGGTTCATCTTGGCCCCCCGGCCGCCGGGGATGCACAACAGAGCGAGGAAGTCTTCGAGGATCTTGTCTCGGCCATCGCCAAGAAGAACATCTGTCGTATGACCTACCGGAGCTTTACGGAAGAGGACCGGATCGAACTGCGTCTGCATCCGTACCGTTTGATGTTCTTCCAGCGGGGATGGTACGTGATCGGCCACAGCGAAATGCACAGGGAAGTTCGGACGTTCAAGCTCAATCGAATCGAAAACCTTTCGGTCTCTACGGCCAGGTTCGAGAACGGGGAGGATTTCGACCCGGATGAGCACTTCGGGCTGGCCTGGAGCATGATTCCCGAAGGAAAGGAGTATGACATCCACCTTCATTTCAGCTCGAAGGTCGCCGGAAATGTTGCGGAAGTCATCTGGCACCCGACGCAGCAGATCAATCAGAACGAGGATGGCTCGATCGAGTTTACCTGTCGCGTCGACGGCCTGGGCGAAATCAGTTGGTGGATTCTGGGCTACGGCGATCAGGTGGAAGTGAGAGAACCCAGGCAGTTGCGGGATCGCATTCAACAGACAGCCCAGCGCATGGTCAGAATCTACCAAACCGGGAAGTCTGAAGCAGAAGCTGGCCCCTCCGATTCCTGATTGATAGGCTTGTGGCGAAAGGAGTTCGTCGCATGCGTGCATTGTTGCAAAGGGTCAAGTCCGCCGGTGTCTGGGTCCAAGGCCGGTGCCTGGGTCGAATTGACCAGGGACTGCTGGTCTACGTGGGCGTTGCCCATGGGGACACGGCCCAGGACGCGCGGAAGCTTGCGAGGAAGGTAGTGGGCCTGCGGATCTTCGAAGATGTCCAGGAGAAGCTCAACCTCAGTGTGGAAGATGTGGGTGGGGGGATTCTGGCGATATCGAACTTCACCCTCCAGGCCGACACCCGCAAGGGCAGAAGGCCCAGCTTTGCACCTGCGATGGAGGCCGATTCAGCCCGAAAACTCCACGAGGAGTTCGTGGCAGCCTTGGGAGGCCTGGTGGGAAACGTACAGACCGGGCGGTTCGGGGCCGAGATGGTAATCGAAAGCCAGGCAGACGGACCTGTGAACGTGCTGGTCGAGACCCCCTGAGCCGTTCTACCGGGCGGCTTCTTCCAGGCACAACTGATCGAGCTTTGCCACCAGTTCGCCAATCTGCGGTTTGGAGATCCAGGAGGTGGCCCCCACGGCGCGGCATTTCTCGGCCGACTGATCGTTGATCAGGGAAGAGAACATGATCACGGGCATCTGTTCCTGCTGAAGTTCGTTGCGGACATTCCTGCAAAGGGTCAGCCCATCCATCTGGGGCATCTCGATATCCGAAATCAGGACAGAGACCATGCCGGCGAAAGGTTTGCCGGTTTCATCCGCCTGGGCTTTGCAGATCTTCATGTACTCGTAAGCGGACAGGCCGTTGTCGAAATCCTCGATGCTGGTGTACTGCCCCTTCTGAAGGACCGAGGTGATCATGGCCCGGATGGCCGATGAATCCTCGGCCAGGACGATCTTGACCTCGGGTCGATTGGAAGCCTTCGGATGGTCCATATCCCTTTCCTGGAGATACTCCATCCGGGCCTGGGGGAGGATCTGGGCGACAACTTTTTCGATATCCACGATCAGGACTTCACGCTTTTCGAGATTGACCGACCCGGTGAATTCCGAGTTGCTGTCGGAAAGCACGGTGCTCATCGGGCTGATGCGGTCCCAACTGACGCGATGAATCCGATTCACACCGTCGACCAGGAAAGCTGTCCGCATCCCGTTGAATTCCATGACAAGTATGATGCGGTTGCTCTGGGTCTGCTCGTTGCCGTCGCGTTTGGCCGATCGGCCTCGTATGTTCATCTCGGCAGCGAGGTCGATCAGCGGGATGGTGTGGTCCCGGAAGAGGAACATTCCCATGATCGCCTGATGGGAGAGGGGAATCTCGGTGACGCGGTCGGAGTCATACTGTTCGATCGCCTGGATCTTGAGGACATTGACGCCAAAGCTCTGGCCCTGGAGGATGAATTCCAGGATCTCCACTTCATTGGTCCCTGACTCCAGAAGTATGCCGTCTCTGGCCATCTTGGTTTGCCTTTCTGTCCCGAATGGTTGCCCTGGAACCGCCTCCAGGACTGGTCGTCCCTGCAGGGGCGCAGCAGGTGGCCTGGCAGGGTCCGGCCTCAGCGCTGTACAGCTTTATTGTCGGAAGAACCGGAGGCCTTTTGAGCCGAAACCGGAAAAATAGGGGTTTTGCCGATTCCTGGCTTGGGTATTGGTTGGCAGGGAGATTGCGGTTATTCTCAGATCTAGCCTTCTGCAGCGCCGGGGCTGCAGATTTCGATGTTCACATTCCGCTGCTGATAGAGAAGACATGGTGATGTCCGGACCGGATAACAATTCCACCGTCGTAGTCGGGATCGGGGCTTCGGCTGGCGGTGTGTCAGCTCTGCAGCGGTTCTTTCGGTCGGTGCAGGACGGGAAGGGGCTCTGTTTTGTCGTCGTTCAGCATCTGCTTGCCGGTGACGAAAGCCTTATGGATCAGATCCTCGGCCGGTGCACCCCTCTACCGGTCCACCAGGTCACCGAGCCGGTTGCGATCCGGGAAAACTGCGTTTACCTGATCTGTCCGGGCACAGATCTCCTTCTGGAAGGCGATCAACTCGTAACTCGCCAACGGTCCGATCTTCCGGGTCCTCATCTTCCGATTGATCTGTTCTTCGAAAGCCTGGCCGATAATGCCGAGGATCGGTCGGTCGGCATCGTTTTGTCGGGCAAAGGTTCCGACGGCACGCGCGGGGCCGTTCGAATACGCGAGGCCGGCGGGCTGGTTCTGGCCCAGGATCCCTGTTCCGCCGACTTCCGGGCCATGCCCTCCAGTGTGATCCAGGCGGGCCAGGCGGACTTCGTGCTGCACCCGGAACAGATGCCCGAGAAGCTCCGCTCAATCCTCCAGTCGTTTTCGGGAGGCATTTCCGAGCCGGAGTTGGAGCAAGAGAATTCCCGGGAAGATTTCGAGCAGCTCCGCAAGTCTGTACTTCGCTGCAGTGGTCTGGACCTGGGCTGGTACAAGGCCTCCACCTTGAACCGACGCATCGGACGCCGGATGGCCATGACACGGTGCAGATCCCTTCACCGATATGCCCAGAAGGTTCAGAGCGAGGAATCCGAGGCCCAGGCCCTGGCAAGGGAGATCCTGATCGGAGTCACGAAATTCTTCCGGGATCGGCAGGCATTCGATCTGCTCGAGCGTGAGACCCTCTGCGATCTGGTCGACCAGGCAGCCAAAGAGGAAAGGCCCCTTCGCCTCTGGGACGTGGGGTGCTCCACCGGCGAAGAGGCCTACAGCCTGGCCATGAAGATTTATCATCTCCGGGACCGGCAAGGCTGTCCAGGCCTGCCGGTAAAGATCTTCGCTACCGATGTCAATGCCGAGGCTCTTCGATATGCCGGAGAGGGCGTCTATCCCGACAGCACCCGCAAGGAGGTCTGCGGGGCGGATCTGAGTCGCTTCTTCGATCGCCGCGAAGAGGGCTATCGGATCGTATCGGATCTGCGAAAGATGGTGGTTTTCGCGCAGCACAATGCGTTGTCCGATCCGCCCTTTGGCCGGATCGACCTGATCCTCTGCCGCAATGTTCTGATTTATTTTCAGCCCGAAGCCCAGCAGCAGCTTCTACGGTCCTTCCAGTTCTCACTTCGCAACGGAGGGGTCCTGATGCTGGGCCCCAGCGAATCCCTGGGGCCAATATCCGAGGGTTTCTCGCAGATCAACTCCGCCTGGAAGATCTATCGCAACCTCCGCCCGGCGAGGCTGCCGATGTCGTCGGAGTTCAATACCGATACGCTCGACAGATCGGTTGCCCGGTTCCGTTCCGGCCATGATTCATCCCTGTCCTTTGCTGCCTCTGGGCAGGGCGAGCAAGAGCGGCTTATCGAGGCCTTGGTGGAAGGGTACGTCCCGGCAGCGGCCGTCGTGGAAGAAAACGGAGACATCTCCCGTTTGATCGGGGACATCGGGACGTACGTCCGGATCCGACCCGGACGGGCTGAGTTGAATCTGATACGGATGCTGCCACCGGATGTGGCTGCGACCGTCTCGGCAGGGATTCGCCGTTGTCGAAGTTCGCAGGAGGAAGTGGTCTACCCAGATGTCTTTGCAGGCCCGGAGGGATCTTCCGATAAAGTCGATCTACGGATCCGACCGGTCGGACTCCCCAACAGGCAGGTGCGCCACTGGATCGTTTTCTTTGATGAGACCCCAAGCCGATCGGCCGGGCAGGAAGTTCAACTGCCCTCAGGCCCGGAGGGATCGACCCAGGATCCACGGATCGAGGATCTCCACCGGGAGCTTCAGTCCACCCGGGAGAATCTGCAGGCGACCCTGGAGGAGATGCAGAGCAGCAACGAGGAACTCCAGGCCGCCAATGAAGAGCTGACGGTCTCCAACGAAGAACTCCAGAGCACCAATGAGGAACTCCACTCGGTCAACGAAGAACTCCATACGGTCAACGAGGAGTATCAGCGGAAGATCGAAGAGCTGACCCAACTGACCGAGGACCTGGAGAACATCACACGTACCAACCAGGTTGGGACGATCTTCCTGGACGACAGCGGGCGGGTCCGCAAGTTCACCGCGCCGGCCCAACGGTTTGTCCACCTGCTGGCCCGGGACGAGAATCGCCCGTTTGAGCAGATTTCACACGACCTGGACTATCCGGAGTTTCTGCGGGATGTTCAGTCCGTGGCAAACCAGGCCAGGCGAATCGAGAAGCAGATCCCTGCTTCGGGCGACAGATTTGCCCTGGTTCGGATCGATCCCTACCAAGATGAAAAGGGGGCAAGAAGGGGGCATATTGTGATTACCCTGGTGGACGTGACTGAACTCGCTCGGGCCCAGGAGGCGCTGAAGGAAAGCCGAAAACGCTTTCGGGAGACGTTCAACCTTGCTGCGGCTGGAATCGTCCATGTCGACCGGGGCGGGAGCTTCCTGGAGGTCAACCCGCGTTTCGCGGACATGGTCGGATACTCGGTCGAGGAGCTCAAAGGCATGAGCTTCCGGGAAATCACCGATAACAGCGACCTGCCCCTGAGTGAAACGGTCGTCAGCGACCTCGTCTCGGGCAACAAGGACTCCACCACGGTTCGCAAGCTGTACCGCCGCAAGGACGGAACGGTGTTTCCGGCCTTGCTGACGACTCGCTTCCTGACCCCGGCCGGCAGCGGCGAGTCTTATTTTCTCTCCGTCATACAGGACCTGTCCAAGCAGGAACAGGCAGAAGCGGCCCGGAGGCACCTGGCCTCCATCGTCGACAGCACGCGGGCAGCGATCTACTCCACAGACACCTTCGGGCGGATCCTGTCCTGGAACGCCGGGGCCCAAGGCCTCTACGGGTACGAGGAGTCCGAGGCCCTTGGGGCCGACATCCACATGCTCCAGGAATCGGGAAGGTTTGAGCGGCTGGATCCGCTGCTGCAGGAGGTTCTCCGGGGCCAGAGCGTCTCTCGGCACGTGACGTCGGCGACCGACAAGTCCGGGCAGGAGGTATGGGCAGCCCTTTGGATTTCACCGATTTACCGAGAGAACCAGGTGGCGGGCGTGTCGTTTGTGGCGGAGGATCTCACCGAGCAGTTTCGGATTTTCCATCGTCTCCAGAAGAGGGGGGAGTACATCCATGCCGTCTGGAACCAGCCGGGCCGTCTGCACTGCGTGGTCGATACCGAAGGCAGAATTCTGCACTTCAACGATGCCTGCGAAATTCTCACCGGCTTCGCCTGGCCGGAAGTCCAAGGCAGACGTCTTGATGAAATCCTCCTGAGCCGCAAGGAGACCGAGCCGGTCGAAGAGGTCCTCCGACGCCATCGAGAGGGGGTCGATCACCTCCAGCACGACAATACCTGGCTTGATGCCCAAGGCAATGCCGTAGCCATCCATTGGGAAAGCATTGCGCTGCGCGATCCGCAAGGGCATCTGGAGTACATTCTGGGCATCGGATCCCGTCGTCAGCCTTTGGATTCTTCCCGCGGTTCCAGTTCCAACGAGCCGGAATTAACGCAGTAGCGCATGCCGGTGGGGGCGGGGCCATCGGGGAACACATGGCCCAGGTGCCCCCCGCAACGAGCGCAGAGGATCTCGGTGCGGATCATTCCAGCGCTGGTGTCGCCCTGCGTCCGGACGTTTTCTTCCTGTGTCGGTTGGGTAAAACTGGGCCAGCCGCTTCCACTGTCGAACTTTGACTCGCTGTCGAACAACTCCAGGCCGCAGCCTGCGCAGCGATAAACCCCCGGGGTTTTGCTGTCGTGGTACCTGCCGGCAAAGGCCGGTTCGGTCCCTTTCTTTCGCAGAATTCGATACTGCTCGGGGCTCAATTCCTCCCGCCACTGGGCTTCGGTCTTCTCGATTTTCTCCGGCATGATCCCGCTCCTGTCCTTGGCTGTTGTCATTATAGACTTTGCTCTGTACTGAATTCGACGGCAAAGCGCATGGATTGCCCCGCCGGTTCCCAACGGAGCCGGCGGGGCAGGATTCAGCCGTTCAGGTGGAAACGGCCGTGCTACAAGGCGTTGCCCGTGGTCATCTCCAGCAGGAAGGGCTTCCAGCCATCGCTGAACTGCCCCCGCCCGGAGATTCTGCCATCCGCGGCGCGCTCTACCAGTACGCCGCTTTCAGCCAGGTTTTTGACGTCCCAGACCACGTTGCCCATGGTGTCGACGGCGCCGAGGCCTTCCAGCGAGGCCATCAGCATCATGTTCTCCAGGGGGAAGAACTGGCAGAAGTCGCTTTCCAGGTCATACTCGGCCGTGCCGCGAGTGACCATCGAGACGATGTAGGCGTGACGACCGAAACCGATGGCGACGTAGTCATTCCAGATCCGCACCTCTTCAAAACCATACACCTTGTCGGGGTAGGCATAGAGTGCGATCAAGAGAATGGGATTGGCAGCCGTCCCCACTGTCACGTACAAGTTGGGTTGGGCGTTCACGTCATCGGGCACATTGCCCAGCCGAACAGGCCGCATCTTTGTCCAGGGCAGGTCTATCCTGGTGGCGAAGGCGGTCTGGAGCAGGGGAATCGTGCCTTTTCGCGTCTTCCTGTCTGGCTGGGCCAGAACGCGTGCCTGATTGTGATCGGAGTGGGTTTCGTGCTGGTCCATGAGGGCACCTCGAAAAGGTCCTGGGTGGATACACTTCTTGCTGTTGACGCTATGCCTATCGGAATTTCCCTGTCCCGGGCGCAGAGGTTTTGCCCCAGGTGGGCGAATTTGATTTCCAGACCCGGACCGGCTGGATTTCTCCGGGCCAGGGTACCTCCAAAAGCCCTGCTGCGAGTTTGACATTCTGCCCCGGCCCCGTCATGATTCAGCGGTGATGCCATGAACGAGATGCTCAGCAGAATTCTGGCCTTTCGGCCGATTCACCATGCCACGGTTGGGGGCATAACCCTCTTCCTGGCAAGTTTCCTTCGCGTGGCGGCCATCCCGTTGTACCTGGACTTTCACCATGCCTTTCTGGTCGCCTGGTTCGTGGGTCTGCTGCTGTATCAGCTTGGTCGGTTGCTCGCAGAGCCGCTTTTTGCGCGCATCGGCGGTCCGCTTTGCTCACCGGAACCCGTGCGGCTTGAAGCGAGAACCCGGCAGGACCCGCGCCTGGCGGCAACGGTGGAACTGCGAAGCTTCTTTCGATCGCTCTCGCTGGCTGTGCTGCTCATTCTGATCGTTCGGCTCGTGGGCGACCTGGGCAACCACCGTATCTACTACTTCGTGTCCAGGGACCTGCCACTCGGGCTGGGCCTGCTGGTGATACTGGTCGGATCCTTCCTCGATGCCGGTCGCAGAATCCGTCGGGCCATGTCCGAGCCCCCAGAAGATGTTTGAGCCGTATGGACACCGATCGACCCAATGTCGTGTTCGTGTTCGCCGACCAATGGCGTGCCCAGGCTACCGGGTACATGGGCAATCGCCAGAGGGGCCCTGCATGAATACTATGCCCACTGCACCGCCCTGGACGAATGCCTGGCCAGGCTGGTCGGGACCCCTTCGGGCTTTACAATCGGCCCCGTTTTGGGGGCAGGGAATATCGGGGCCTGCGATCCCAGCGCTATACGTACGTGCGCGATCTGCCAGGTCCCTGGCTGCTTTTCGACAACCAGGACGATCCATTTCAGATGAACAACCGTGTGGAGGATCCTGCCCTGGGCTGCGTCCGCAGAGGCCTTGAAGCCCAGCTTCAGGCCAAACTCCAGGCGCGGGGGGATGCTTTTCTGCCCGGCCGGGAGTATCTCCGGCAGTGGGGCTACCATGTGGATCAGACAGGAACCGTTCCCTTTGAGTGGTAGGTGCTTGGCACGCTTACCTCGGCAAAGCCCGTCATGTATCTGATTTTTGTCCGGGGAGGACCTCATTCATCGCCCCCGATCGGAAGCCTTGCAGATCAAGGGTCACATAGGCAAAGCCCAGCTTGCCAAGCTCCGAGCAGATTCGACCCCGGTTTTCCAGTACCTGGTCAAACTCACCGCGAGGAACTTCGATTCTCGCCAGTGTTCCGTGATGTCGGAGCCGAAGCCGGCGAAACCCCAGTTCGGCCAGGAGAGATTCAGCCTTCTCGACCTGCCGAAGCTTCTCTTCGGTGATTTCCTGCCCGTAGGGAATCCGTGAGGCCAGGCAGGCGGCCGAAGGCAGATCCCATGTTTCCAGTCCCATCTGTTGCGAAAGGCTGCGTACCTGCTGCTTGTCCAGGCCGGCCTGCATCAGGGGTCGAAAGATCCCCAGTTCCTCTTCTGCCTTGAGCCCCGGCCTGTAGTCGCCGGTGTCTCCGGCGTGGGTCCCGCTGGCAAGGGTCTCAAAGCCGCGTCGTAAGGCTTCCTGCTGGAGACGACCCAAGAGGGCGTGTTTGCAGTGATAGCAGCGTTGGGGGCTGTTGGAGGAAATCTCAGGGCGAGACAACTCATCGCAGTTTACATTCAGGTGCGTGGCGCCCAAATGGTTCGCCAGGCGTTTGGCTCGGTCCGTTTCGGCCTGGCTCGAAAACGTCCCCACGCTCGTTACGGCCAAAACGTTTTCGGTCCCCAGCGTATCCAGGGCCAATGCGAGCAAAAAGGTGCTGTCGACTCCTCCGGAAAACGCCACGGCCACCTTGCCCTTTTCGCCAAGCAGGTTTCCGCAGCGTAGAAGTTTTTCTTCGAGGTCTTTTATCACGGATGCACGGGTATTTCTGGCTTGCCGTTGCGTTTCAGACGCCCGGTCCGGCGGTCCGGTGGGGGTCGCCGGGCTGATCGGCCGGCAGACGAATCGTAAAGGTCGTCCCCTCGCCCAGGTAGGAAGTGACATCGATGCGGCCATGCATTTCATCGATGATTTTCTTGGTAACGGCCAGTCCCAGCCCGGTGCCTTTCTGTCCCTTGTTGGAATAGAAGGCGTTGAAGATTTCGTTGAGCTGTTCCTCGGGGATGCCGCTGCCGTTGTCGGTGACCTGGATGACGACCTCCCGGCCCATATTATTGAATTCGGTCGAGACCGTGATGGCTCCGTCGTCGTTTTTTACGGCGTCCAGGGCGTTGCTCAGAAGATTCAGGACCGCCTGGTTGAGCCCCGACGCGTCGGCGGGAATAGGCGGGATCTCGTCGAGAGCCTTGAGAATGGCCACATTTCTCTCGTCGGCCTGGGGGGTGACAAGGTCCACGCATTCGCCCACAATGGCCGAGACGTTGACATTCTCCAGGTAAGGTTCGCGGTCTTTGCTGAAGGTCAGCATATTGAGGATCAACTGGTTGATCCGTTCCAGGTTCCGCTGGACGACCGGCCAGGACTGCCTGGCCTTTTCCAGATTGTCCTTGTTGAGGCACATTTCGACTACGTCGATGCCGGCACTGAGGGCCTGGAGAATGTTCTTGATGTGGTGGGACAGGTGAGCGACGGTTTCTCCCACGGCCGCCAGCCTCTCCGACTGCACCGTCGCCTCGTAAAGCCGGACATTCTCGATGGCCAGCCCGGCCTGGTATCCGATCGCCGTAAGCAGGCGAAGCTGTTCGGTCGAGTAGGTGTGGGAGGAAACATTGCAGTCGACCTGGATGACGCCCAGAATGCGGTCTCGCCCCTTGATGGGGGCGCAGATGGCCGAGCGAATCCCGAAATCGTGCACGCTCTTGCCGCTGGCGAACCGCTTGTCGGTCATCGCATTGGAACTGAGCACGCCGACCTGGTTGGTGACCACCTCGTTGATGATGGTACGCGAGATCGGAGCCTGTGCGGTCGTCGCGGCGTCCTGGCTGGAGAGCTTGGCCGCCTTGAGACGCAATTCGCCCCCCTCGTCGATCAGCATGACGTAGCCCCGATCGGCCTGGAGGACCGAGAAGATCTTATCCAGGATCTGCGAAAGCAATGTGTCCACCGAGAAGGTGGAGCTGACTTCACTGATCAGTTCGTAGATGATCCGAAGATTCCCGATGGCCTCTGCCCCGGCTTCAGGGGTCGGAATGATGACGGAATCTTCATTGGAGGGAATGGTAGCGACGATGGCTGCATCGACCAGATTGCCGTCTTCGTCTACGTCGATGGTGCCACGAACCACGTTCTGCTCGCCTTCGAAGACCAGCAGGCTCGATCCGCAACGGATCTGGTCGCCTCTCTTGACCGGCTGGGCCTGGCGGAGTTTCGTGCCGTTGAGGTACGTTCCGTTGGCTGAGCCCAGATCTTCCAGCGTCCAGCGGGACTGGCGGGGCAGCAGGCGGCAATGTCGTCGAGAGACGGTTCCGTCGTTCAGATCGACCGTGCATTCGGAGCGGCCGATCATGTTCTCGCCGTCGATCAACTCGAACGTCCGCCCCTTGTCGGGGCCCTGGATGACTTGAACTGATGCCACGTCGTGTCGTCCGTGTCGTAGCGCAATGGGACTCCGCATCTCCGGATGCGGAAACTGCAAGGAGGCCATCATAGGCCCAGCCGGTCCGCGAGTCAATTTGTCAAAGACAAAGAAGAACCCGGATACAGTCGGGCTGCCCCGGAGTGTTCCACTCGAGCCGGAAGTGCCTTGTCTCAGGATTGCAGGAAGGGGTTGGTCTGTATTTCCTGGCCGATCGTGGTCTCAGGGCCGTGACCTGGGAGCACGCGGGTCCCGGGCGGAAGGGTCAGAAGATTCTCCCGGATGGTCCGGAGCAGTTTCTGGTGGTCGGCTCCGGGAATGTCCGTTCGGCCGATGCTGCCGGCAAAGAGGGCATCTCCGGTCAGGACGACACCTTCGGTGGGACAGTAGTAGCTGACGCCGGCGGGACTGTGCCCGGCCGTGTTCAGCACCTGCCATGTGCCCGACAAGGAGTCCAGTTGATCCCCCGGGCAGCAGGTTTCGTCGGCCTGGGGGGCCTGGATGCTCACGCCAAAGGCCATCGACATGTTCCGGGCCGGGTCGTCGAGCATGTCGACCTCCCCGGCGGGGCAGCAGAACCTGCAATGCGGGTGGGCGTCCTTGCACTGGCTGACCGAGGCGATATGGTCTCCGTGAGCATGGGTCAGCAGGATCCGCTCCAGCCTGGCCTGCGACTGCTGGAGGTATTCCAGCAGGACGTCGGGCCACATGCCCGGGTCCACTACCCAGCAGGCCTCTTCCCAGCGCAGGACGTAACAATTGGTATCGAGGGGGCCCAGGGCGAATGTCTCGATCAGCAGTGACATGGTCAGCCCTGGTTGGCGAGGTATTCGTCGATGATCGTACCGATGTCGCAGCTATTGGTTTCCGTGTCTTGGAGTCCGACGATGCGGCGCTCTCGCAGGGCGTTTTCCGGCGAATCGCTGGCGTGGGCGCCGTTTCGCATCAGATCTCGTCCGAAGTCGCTGCGCACGGTTCCCGGTTCGGCTTTGGACGGATCCGTGGAGCCCAGGACGGTTCGAATTCGGCTGATGGCCTCGGGGCCTTCGTAAAGCAGGGCCAGGCAGGTGGCCTTGGAGGCGGCTTCTTTCTCCGACGGGTCTTCGATGGTCTCCGGATTAATTCCGGTCATGTACTCCACGATCTTATTGAACTCGCAGCGTGCGTTGCGGTCGGCCAGGTGGTCGGTGAGGACTTCGGCATCCTCCTCGCGGAAGGGGTAATCAAATGCATCGTGGAGACGGTCATACACGGTTCGGGTGACCAGGAAGCGAAGTTTGTCGACGAAGATCTCCCGCAGCGGGCCGTAGAACTCCTCGCCCTGGGCGACGGTCATGTGGAAGAGCTTGGCCCCTACGATCCGCAGGCCTGTCAGGCTGAATGTGTCGATGATATTGCCGGGACGGCGACTGGGGCGATAGAAATTGTCCGGCTTGATCAGCACCAGGGACGTCTGGATATCTCCCCCTTCGTCGTAGGTGACCCGCCCTGTCAGGACACCGCCATCGCTGAGGGCGTAGTCCGAGAAGAGCTTGAGGTGTTGATTGTTCAGTTCCGGGTGGGGGCAGGTGATGACGGCCGGCTCGAAGTATTTGATCTTCCCCCCGGGTTCGCGAATGAAGTCCCCGAACGTGCCCCGGACGCTGAAGCCCACGGGCTGTTCGGTAAAGGCCCCGATAACCTCCTCCTTGAGCCGCCGCACGGCGTTGGGACCCCGAAAGAGCAGCAGCATGCTGCGGGGGGTGTAATGCCAGGGGTTCTCCTCGCGGAGGTTCGTGTCGATGTAATCCCGCCAGGCCTCGGCCAGGTCCGGATCCATATCCGGGGGGCACATGATGTCCCGGTAGGCATCGAGAAAGTTGTTGGAGAAGATGAACATCCGCGCCCCGACGAAGTCCAGCTTCGAGTTGGCGAGAATCCGGCCGATGATGCCCCCGGTGCGGCTCTTGTAAAGGCTGTAGGGCGTAATCAGTGCATAGGCAAGCTGGTCAGCCACGTTGGGTCTCCTGTAAGCATGCTGGGAAAGTCCAATAAGCTAGCAAACCCGCCCGGCCGGCTCAAGCATTTGCAGAGCCCTGAAACCACGCCTGGGAAACTTTTTCCCGGCCCGAATTGACCCGGGTCAAGGAATCCCTCCGGTCTATTGGGGAAAATGAGTCCATGAAGAGCAAACGACAAGAGGAAGGCCGCCACCGGCGGGACGGGCAGACCCTTCGCAGATTCGTCCGGATCTACTGCCGTCACCACCATCAGGCCCCGAAGGGCTGCCTGTGTCCGGAATGCAGGGATCTCCAGTCCTATGCCCTGAATCGCCTGGATCGCTGCCCGATGGAACCCAAACCCAAATGCAAGGACTGCCCTGTGCACTGTTACAAGCCCGAGTATCGCCGGCGCATCGGTGAGGTGATGAAGTTCTCCGGCATCCACCTTGTCAAGCAAGCGGGGCAGAGTGGACTGGCTGGTCAAATACTTCCTGTCCTGAGCGGGCCTCAAATGAAAAGCCCCCGGCCGAACCGGGGGCTTTGGGCTCTTGTGAGAAACGATGGAACTATTTCGAAGCCGCGATAGCGCCGACCGGCTCGGCAGCGTCAAAGTAATCTCGCGGGTCGGCGATACTCCCGGCCAGGGCGCTGGCTGCCACGGTCAGCGGGCTTGCCAGGTGCACGCCGGCCTGTTTGTGTCCCATCCTCCCGGGGAAGTTCCGGTTGGTGGTGGAGATCACGTTGATGGCTTCGTTTGCGCGGCCGAGAGTGTCCTTTGGACCGCCGAGGCAGGCGGCACAGCTTGCCGGACCGATCATGCATCCGGCGTCCAGGAAGATGGATCGCAGGCTTTTGCCATCGACTTCCATCGTGTCCAGTGCGGCGTCGATTTCCGTAGTGGCCGGCACGACGAAGGTCGGAACGGCCACCTGCTCGCCCTTGAGGATGCGGGCGGCGGCCAGGAAATCCGTGCGTTTTCCACCGGTGCACGAGCCGATATAGGCTCGGTCGATGCTGACATCTCGGAGGTTTCTTGCCAGATCCCGGTTGTCGGGAGAGTGAGGCTTGGCCACCGTGGGTTCGATCTGCGAGGCGTCGAACTGCATGAAGGTCTGGAATTCGGCGTCGGCATCGGACTCCACGCATTCAAACGGCTTGTCGGTGCGGGCCTTGACGAAATCGACCGTCACATCGTCGGCCGGGATGATGCCGTTTTTGCCTCCGGCCTCGATGGCCATGTTCGTGAATGTCATGCGCTCATCGATGTTGAGCGTCTGCAGGGCCTGGCCGGAGAACTCCAGGGCCTTGTACGTCCCGCCGTCCACGCCGATTTCCCCGATGACGTGCAGAATCAGGTCCTTGGCCATCAGGTAGCCGGGCAGGACTCCGTCAAAAACGAACTTCATGGTCGGGGGAACGCGAAGCCAGAGCTTGCCGGTGCCCATGGCGAAGGCGGCGTCGGTATTGCCGATGCCGGTGGCGAATTCTCCGAAGGCCCCGGCCGTGCAGGAGTGGCTGTCCGTGCCCAGCAGGACCTCACCCGGACGGGTGTGACCGCATTCCGGAAGGGCGGCGTGACAGACGCCCTTGTAGCTGGTGGACTTGGGGTCCTTGTAGGGCGTGGGCATCCCCTCCAGCTCCGGCGGGATGAAGTCCGGGTCGTAGTAATACACCAGGCCCTGTTTCTTGACGAAGTTGCGCAGAATCTCAATGTTCCGATGGGCCAGCGGATCGGCAGTAAAGATGTAGTGATCCGGGATGATGACGACCTTCTCGCGGTCGAAGACTTTGGCATCTTCCCCGAATTCCTTCTCGAATATACCGATGGTCCCCGGTCCGCAGACATCGTGGGTCATCAAAAGGTCGATATCCACCCAGATATTCTCTCCGGGCGAGACGTTGGAAAGCCCGGCGTGCCTGGCCAGGATCTTTTCCGTGATTGTCATGGGCATAGCTGGACTCCGCTGTGTATCCATTGGGGTCTCCGGCCGGCACCGCGGCCGATCCGGCCCCTCATCCTAGGTCCTGAATAACCGCGAATCAATGGGCTATCCGCCAGGGGCTTTGCCTGCCCGGGCACGCAACGCCTGGACCAGACCGTCAATGGTATGCTCCTCGGCCTCCACCGTGGGCTCGAGGCCGTGATCGCGAAGGGTCTGTGACGTGACCGGCCCGATCGAGGCCAGCCCTGCCCGGGTCAGGTCAAGATCGCCGGCAAGGGCCAGGAAGTTCTCCACCGTGGAAGAGGATGTGAAGGTGATCCAGTCCACGCGGCCCTGGCTGAGGGCCTCCAGTGCGTTTGCATCGAGGGATTCAGGCCGGACCGTGCGGTAGATGGCCGCATCGGTTACCTCCGCTCCGGCCTGTCGGAGAATCTCGACCATTTCTTCCCCGGCCAGGTCGCTGCGAAGCAGGGCCAGTCGCTTGCCCGCGACCCCGGTCCGGACCAGTGCATTGGCCAATTCACCGGTAACGTATTTTTCGGGCAACAGATCGGCCCGGAGGAGTCGCTGAGACAGGGCCGATTGCGTGCCGGGTCCGACGGCTGCAATTCTGACTCCAGCAACGTCGCGCCCGTCCAGGCCGAGCTGGGCCATCCGCGCCGCCAATGCGTCCGCGCCATTGGGACTGGTCAAGACCAGCCAGTCGAAGCCTTTGAGTTGGGTCAGGACGGCATCGACGGCGGCGAAATCCTCGGGAGGTTCGATCTCGATCGTGGGCGCCTCGATAACTTCCGCACCCAACTGGGCCAGTTGAGCTGAAAGCCGGGAAGCCTGGCTGCGTGTGCGCGTGACCAGGAGGGTCTGTCCGAAAAGGTCCAGCCGATCGAACCAGGCCAGTTGATCCCGCAGGTCCACGACCGGCCCCACGACGATCAGCGACGGGGGCTTGATCTGCTCATCCCGGGCCTTGGCTGCCAGATCCACAAGCGGCGCCCTGACCACGCGCTGGCGCCCCGTTGTGCCCCTGTGTACCATCGCCGCGGGCGTCTGGGGGTCCTTTCCCGCCCGGATAAGCCGGCCAGCCAAAGCTTCGAGGCGTCCGACGCCCATGTAGAACACGAGTGTATCGATACCCGCCAGGGCGGGGAAGTTGAGTCCGCTTTCCTCCTTGTCCGGGTCTTCGTGCCCGGTGACAAAGGCGGCAGAGGGACCGCAGCGGCGATCGGTGAGGGGGATCCCCGCATAGGCCAGGGCTGCAACGCCGGCCGTGATGCCCGGGACGATTCGAAACGCCAGTCCCGCCTCGGCCAGGGCCGAGCATTCCTCTCCGCCGCGACCGAAAACAAACGGGTCTCCTCCCTTGAGACGAGCGACATAGTGACCTTTTTTTACGTGGCTTACGAGCAAATCGTTGATCTGCTCCTGGGTCATGGATGCCTTTCCGGGCGTCTTGCCCACGTAGAGCAGCTTCGCATCCTCTCTGCAGTGTTTGAGAAGGGCAGCCGGGGCCAGTCGGTCGTAGATCACCACGTCGGCCGTCTGGAGCTGACGCAGGCCGGCCAGGGTGAACAGCTCAGGGTCTCCCGGACCTGCTCCGATCAGGACGGCCAGCCCGGATGAGGGTTTCTCGGCTTGTCGTTGAGTCATCATGCCGCAATTTTAATGGTGACAGGGGTTTGATGGAGGAAAAAACGCCGCGGGGGTGAATTTCGGTTCGGCGGTGTCCGATTTGCTTTTCAGCGAATTCCGACAGGAGAAGCCGCAATGACCAACCAGAACAGCGAAGGGATGGAAAGACGCAGACACCCCAGGCAGAAGCTCACTCGAAGGATCCAGGGCATACGCCTGGACCCCGACGGGGGCGAACTGCTGGAGAAGCTCGACACGCTGGACGTGTCGCGCAGCGGCATGGGGGTGGTCTGCGACCGTTCCTTCTACCCGGGCCAGCGGATCGTTCTCCGCATGCCCCGCAAATCCGAAACGGGCGTCCGCAGCATGTACGCGACCATCGTCCGTTGCAGGCCTCGCGAAGACCGGTACCAGGTCGGCCTGGAGTTTGATTCGTGCAACCTGGACTCCCAGGCGGGAATCATCGAGGCGATTGTAGCCGCCTGAGCAGGCTTGGAATCGCCCCGGGGTGAATTTCCTCGCCAAGTGGCTTGACAGGCCCGAGGCGATTTTCTAGGTTATTCCTTCTCACCACTGGCCCGTGGTGTAATGGTAACACACCTGACTCTGGATCAGGCATTCGGGGTTCGAGTCCCTGCGGGCCAGTTTTTTTTGCGCTGAGAACAGAGGCAGAACGCCAGACCCTTAAACGGCGAAGTACTTGGCCTGGGGATGATGGGCGACCAGGGCGCTGGTGGTCTGCTCGGGGACCATCTGCATGTTTTCAGTCAGTTCCACTCCGATAGTCGCGGGCTTGAGCAGTTCGAAGACGGGAATGTGGGCTTCCATGTCCGGGCAGGCAGGGTACCCGAACCCATATCGGGAGCCTTGGTAGTCCTGGATGTAGTAGCCTTGGATATTCTTCGGCTTCTGCTGGTTGATCCCCAGCTCTTCGCGCATCACCTCGTGCCAGTATTCGGCCAGAGCGTCGGTGACCTCGACCCCGAAAGCATGCATCAGAAGATAGTCGTGATATGCGTCCTGCTCGTAGAGCTTCCGGGTTTCCTGGGCCATGTTCTCGCCAATGGTCACCACGAAAAAGCCCACGATATCGCCACCTTCTTCCTGCGTCTTGAAGTAATCGGCGATGCACAGGTGCGGAGGATCCTCCTGACGCGGGAAGTCGAACCGGTGGGTCTTGCCGTCGCCCTCGACAAGGAGGCTCTGGTCCTGGCTGGTGCATCGCCAGTAGCCATAGGCCACGCGGGGCTGGATCAGATCTCCCGAAACGCTCCGCCGGCGAAGATCGTCGTAGATCGGCTCGACCTTGTCCTGGATGAGTTGCTTGTATTCCTCGGCGGAGAGTTTGCCGCGGCGGTAGCCCCATCGTCCGCGGAACAGGGCCTGCTTGTTGACGTACTGGAGGATCCGGCTGGCGTCGATGTCCTCGACGTATCTTGGGCCGAGGAACGGAGCCTCGGGAACGGGATTGTCCCGCGAAACGGCTGAGTCCTTTACGCCGGGCTTCATCACCTCGGGGGTCTGGGCTTCATCGTAGGTGGTGGCCTGGAGAGTGCCTTCCTCGAAGCGTCGCATGGCGGACAGGCCCGAGAACGCATCGGCGCAGTAGACCACCGGCAGGTCATAGCCGGGTACACAGTCCTGAGCGACGAATTTCTCGGTAAGTGCGGCTCCGCCCAGAAGGATGGGCTGATCCAGCCCGGCCTCTTTGAAGCGGGGCATGTTTTCCTTCATGACGATGGCGGACTTGACCAGCAGACCCGAGAGCCCGATGACGTCCACGTCGTACTCGCGAGCCTTTTCGATGATGGTCTCAGCCGGGACCTTGATCCCGATATTGAACACCTGGTAGCCGTTGTTGCTCAGGATGATGTCCACGAGATTCTTGCCGATGTCGTGGACGTCTCCCTGCACGGTGGCCAGGAGGACCTTGGCGCCGGCCTTGGTGTCGGCGTGGTCCATGTAGGGCTCGAGGTAGTCGACACTGCGCTTCATGACCTCCGCGCTCTGCAGGACGAAGGGCAGGAGCATCTCGCCGCGGCCGAACAGGTCGCCCACGTGTCGCATGGCCGGAACGAGCAGTTCGTTGATGATCGACACAGCCGGCTTGCGCTGGAGGAGGATCGTCAGGATGTCTTCCAGGCCGTCCTTCTCGCCGTCTACGACCTTTTCCGAAAGGATCTGTTCGGCCGGCCGGGTCTCGGCCTCGTCGCCATCGGTCTGATCCTGCTTATCCTGCTTGTCGGAGAAGAAGTCGATGTAGGCCATTAGAGGGGTGCGGTCGGGGTTTTTCTGCCGGTTGTGAATCAAATCCAGGGCCATCTCCCGCTGATCTTGTGGAATCTGATTCAGAGGCATGATCTTGCCGACGTCGATGATGGCTGCGTCGAGGCCGGCTTCGACCGCCTCGTGGAGGAAGACGGAATTGAGGACCTTTCGCGAAGCGGGCGAAAGCCCGAAGGAGATGTTGCTCAGGCCCAGAACGGTGAAGACCCCGGGCAGCTCGCGTTTGATCTGTCGAATGCCTTCGAGCGTTTCCATCCCAGCCGTGCGGAGGTTCTCATCGCCGGAGCCGATGGTGAATGTCAGCGGGTCGAAGAACAGGTCCTGGGCGCGCAGGGCGTAGGTGTCCACGGCCAGGTCGTAGATCTTCCGGGCGGTATCGAGTTTGGCATCTGCCGTCATGGCCATGCCGCCTTCGTGAATGGTCAGCGCGATGCAGGCGGCTCCGAATCGCTTGGCCAGCCGGCAAATCCTGCCCAGGTTCTCCCCGCCGTCTTCCAGGTTGATCGAGTTGATCAGGCATCGCCCGGGATGGATCTTCAGGCAGGCTTCGATTACTTCGGGCGTCGTGGAATCGATCACCAGCGGGGTGCGGAGAGATTCCCGCGCCAGGCGGACCATGGTGGTCATATCCTGCATCTCGTCCCGGCCGGCGTAGGCGGTACACAGGTCCAGGGCGGCGGCCCCGACGGCTTCCTGGTCGAGCAGGACCTTCAGGGCGGCCTGGTAGTCATCGGCGAGGACCATCTCACGGAATTTTCTGGAACCGTTGGTATTGGCCCGCTCGCCGATCATCATCGGCGGGATGTCCTGGACGACCTGCTGGGACTGGTAGGCGCTGGAAAGCGCCGGAGCCATCCGGCCGTCCCTCTCTGCGGGCTTGAGTCCTGCCAGTTCCTGGACCATTCGTTCTATATGCTCCGGCGTGGTCCCGCAGCAACCTCCGACGATGCTGACGCCCATTTCGCTGACGTAGCGGGCCATGGCCTTGGCGTAGGAGGCAGGGTCCAGCGGGTAGCAGGTCCGACCATCGACGACCTGGGGCATACCCGCGTTGGGGATGCAGTGGATGCGACCGGGCCAGTGTCGGCTGAGATACTGCATGTGCGAGTGCATCTGCTCCGGGCCTGTGGCGCAGTTGAGGCCCAGACTGAAGATATCGAAGGGTTCCATTGCGGTCGCTGCGGCCTGGATGTCGGCCCCGGCCAGCATTGTCCCGGTGGTTTCGACCGTGAGCGAAACGGCTATGGGTACGTTTTTGCCAAGTTCGTCGAAAACACGATGCACCGCCTGAAGCGCAATCTTGGCCTGGAGGAGATCCTGGGAGGTCTCCAGGATGAGCAGATCGACGCCCTCGTCGACCAGGACGCGCACCTGCTGCATGTAGGAAGCGAGCATCTCATCAAAGCTGATGTGCCCCAGTGAGGGCATCTTTGTGGTGGGCCCGACCGACCCGGCCACCCAGCGGCTGGATGGGTCGCCGGCGGCCTTTCGGGCATGGGCGACCGCGGCGCGGTTGATCTCTTCCACCTGATCCTGGAGGTCGTACTCGGCCAGGACGATGTCCGTGGCTCCGAAGGTGTTGGTTTCCACGACGGTCGCGCCGGCCTGGTAGAAGCTCTCGTGCATCCGCGTAATGACATCGCCGGCAGTGAGATTGAGATATTCATTGCACCCTTCGCGACCCTGCCAGGCCTCTACGGGGATCTCCATCGTCTGGATGGTCGAGCCACACGCGCCGTCAAGGATGATCAGTTCCTGTTTTGTCAAGTCAGATGGCATGGATATCCTGCTTTGTTCCAGTCATTGGTTGGTTCGCCCTCAGACCCCTGAGAAGACGTATTTTATATGAACGAGCATGAGATTACCATCGACTATCTCGGAATCCCAAAATCGGCTCTACAGGGACCTCTTCAAGGCGGTGTGGATCAGCTCGGCGACCTTCTCCACCGTGAGGCTGTCGGCATCGATGCTGATATCCGACAAACCATTGTAGCTCGACTGGCGACAGGTGCAGATCCGACGAAAGGAGCCTTCCGGATCATCGGGGTCCACAAAGGCGGGGATTCCCGTCTTCTTCACCCGGGCCCACAGGATGTCCGGGCAGACGTGGAGATGAATGACGCAGATCTCGCCGGGGCGGTGTGGCTTTTGGATCTCGGCGGGGAGGAAGGGATTCAGCGGTGTTGCTCCCCCCAGGGCCAGGACACGGACGGTTTGTCCGTTTCCGGCGAGAAATTCGACAAGGGCGTCGGCCTCGAGCTTCTGGAAGTACTCCTTGCCGTTGTCTCTGTAGATTTGCCGGAAGGTCTTCTTCTGACCGGTTCTGCGGAAGTAGAGATCTTCGAGCAAGTCGTCGCTGTCGGAGAACTCCGCATTGATCTTGTCGGCCAGGCATCTGCCTGCGGAACTCTTGCCGCAGTGTTTCATGCCGATCAGGACGATCAGGCGGCTCAGCGCCCGGCTTTCTGTCTCAGCCATGGGTTTCGACATAGGCACCGAGGCCTGTCATCTGATCTGCGAAGTGGGGGAAGGTCTTTCGGACGCACTGGGCCTCGGTGATTCGCGTCTGTCCCTCGGCGATCATGCCCGCCACGGCCAGGGACATGACCATCCTGTGATCGTTCCTGCTGTTGTGATGCGTGCCTCGCAGGGGGCTGTTTCTGATCACCAGCCCATCGGGCAGTTCCTCGATTTCGGCGCCCATTTCGGCCAAGGCTTTGCAGGTCTCGGCGATACGGTCGCATTCCTTCTGGCGGCAGATTTCGGCATTGCGGAGGCGTGTTTCGCCCTTTGCGGCCGTTGCGATCACGGCCAGAAGGGGCAGTTGATCGACGAAGTCGTTGCAGTCGATCTCGCGGCCGGTCAGCTCGCTGCTTCGGGCGGTAATGGTCTGGTCTTCATGGATTTCCAGATCGGCGCCCATATCCTGAAGGACTTGGAGTACCGCCTTGTCGGGCTGAGGATCCTCGATATCCATCCGGGCGACGGAGACCTGGGCGTCGGGGGTCAGCAGACCCGCTGCGAGGGGGTACAATGCAGCCGACCAGTCCCGGGCAATGGTGACCTCGAAGCCCTTCCACTTGGTCCCGCCTCGGATACGGTATTTCTCGAAGTTGTCGTTGCTGTACTCGATACCGCAGCGGTCGAGCCAACTGAGTGTCAAGCCGACCCAGGGCTTCTCGCCTGGGCGGTTTACGATCAGTTCGGTGGGGGCTTCTGCCAGCGATGCGGCGATCAGAAGGGCTGAAACCGGCTGGGAGTCCATGCCGTCGATCTCGGTCGACCCTCCCCGCAGGCGTCCTCGGACGACCAGGGGGGCGTGTCCGTCGCATTTGGTACTTACCCCCCAGGCCCCCAGGGCGTTGATCGCGTCGAGCAGTGGCTGACAGGGCCGAATATGTCGCAGGGAGTCGTCCCCGGTCAGGACGGTATAGTGCTCGCAACAGGTAGCCAGGGCGGCAAAGAAGCGCAGGATGATTCCACTGTTGCCGCAGTTGATAACGTCCTCAGGTGTCTGGAGTTGGCCGGAGGTCCCGGTAACTTCCCAGACTTCTTCGGCACGGGGAGTCACGGTGGCTCCGAACATTTCGAAAGCTTCGGTGGCCAGCATCCAGTCGTGGGAGACGGCAGGCCCGACGATTCTACTCTCGCCCTCAGCCATGCCGGCCATGATCAAGGCACGCTGCGAATGACTTTTATTGGGGGGTATTTTAACCGTGCCGCGAAGGCCCGAGGACTTACCTACGACCAGATCCATGCGATCCCTTCCTTACTCGGGGTGCGAAACCTCACCGGTATGCTACGCCGGGCAGCGCAGGCTTGCAAGCAATCTCGCCTGGCCGGTTTGGCAGAGCCGCTCATAGCGTCTTGGACTCCGCTGAGGTCCGGCATGGATGATTCAGCAGGGCATTTGCATGCTCCTCAAGGCAAAAAGCCATGAAACCGTATCAGGCTTCTTCGTCGCCGGCGCCCTGGGGTTCTTCGGGTTGCTGGTCGGCCGGCAGAACGTGGGGGGCGATCTGCTGGAGCACTGCGACGCGGATTTCCTGGGCCAGGTCCGGGTTTTCCTGGAGGAACGTCACGGCGTTGTTGCGTCCCTGTCCCAGGCGGGTGTCGCCGTAACTGTACCAGGAGCCTTGTTTGGTGATGACATCGTGGGTTGCGGCCAGGTCCACAAGGTCGCCTTCGTAGCTGATGCCCTTGTTGAACATGATATCGAACTCGGCCTTGCGGAAGGGGGGAGCAACTTTGTTCTTGACCACGCGGGCCCGGACGTGGTTGCCGACCGGTTCATCGCCCTCCTTGAGGGTGGTGACCCGTCGGACGTCGATACGAACCGAGGAGTAGAACTTCAGGGCATTTCCACCGGGAGTGGTTTCGGGATTGCCGAACATCACGCCGATCTTCATACGGATCTGGTTGATGAAGATTACGGTCGTTTTGCTTTTGCTGATGGCCCCGACGAGTTTGCGCATGGCCTGGCTCATCAGGCGGGCCTGGAGTCCCACGTGCGTGTCGCCCATCTCGCCCTCGATTTCCGCCCGCGGGATCAGGGCGGCCACCGAGTCGATAACCACCACGTCCACGGCGTTGGATCGTACGAGCAGTTCGCAGATTTCCAGGGCTTGCTCGCCGGTATCCGGCTGGGAGACCAGGAGTTGTTCGAGATTTACCCCGAGCTTCCTGGCCCAGGTCGGGTCCAGGGCGTGTTCAGCGTCGATAAAGGCGGCCACACCGTCGAGCTTCTGTGCGCTGGCGATGATGTGCAGGGCCAGGGTGGTCTTGCCGCTGCCCTCGGGGCCGAACAGTTCGCAGATGCGCCCCCGGGGAATGCCCTTTCCGCCCAGGGCCAGATCGAGGCTCAGGGCGCCGGTGGGGATACCCTCGGAGACCTGGATTGCGTCGTCGGTCATCCGCATGATGCTGCCGGAACCGAAATTCTTCTCGATCTGTTTGAGGGTGGAATCCAGCGCCTGATCGCGACGGCCATCGGCACCGGAACCGGATTGCCCGACCTTGACGGTGGACTTGGAGGACTTCGACGACCGTGATTTTGACGAGGACTTGGCCATGGGGCATTCTCCTGCAACTGGCTCGATTCTTACGTTTCCCTGAGATTGGCACAGGGCCCGGCGGGCAACCTGCATCCGACCGGAGAAAATGTATGGTCTCTGTTAGGAGTTGTCAAGGCGAAAAATCCTGCTGGGCATCGGGCCCGGGATCCACCTTCAGGGGACATCGCTCTAACACGTTGTACTCGGGACCTTTAGGAGTAAGCGTGCTGGCATAGACCGTAACGTGATCCACCTCGGCCAGGCCGAAGCGTTTGTCGTGAAGCGGTGCGATTGCCTCTCGGAGCGGTTCAGGATTGCGGCAGTAACGGACCCGTCCCAGTGTCACGTGGGGGGTATACCTGCGCGACTCGACGGGCAGATCAAGCTGTTCCAGGGCGGTCTTGAGTCGGGCATGGAGCTGCTCGATCGGCTGGATCCGGCCGGCGACTCCGGCCCAGAACATGCGAAGCCTTCTCCCAGCGGGAGGGATCGCCTGGATCCCGCGGATTTCCAGTTGAAAGCTTCCGAACTGTCCGACCACCTGGTAGAGCGAGCCAATGAACTTCGGCAGTTTGCGCTGATCAAGGTTTCCGAGAAAATGCAGCGTCACGTGAAGTTGATGACGCCGGACCCATTTGATTTTGGCCTCGGGCCAGGCGATGCTGCCCTGCCAAGAGGCCAGCCTGCCTCGAATCTCCCCTGGAAGGTCGATTGCCAGAAAGGTTCTCGCAGTCGCAGTCAGGGAGCACCTCCATCAAGGACGTCCTGCTGAAGATTGGAAGGTCTCAGAAGCGGGTAAGATCTTCGAAAAGCTTGAGACGCTCATCGATGGTTTCTCGCGTGGATCCCAGGAATCGCCTCAGGGAGAAATCTTCCAACTCAATGCTGGCGGTAACGGTTCCGTACGCAATGGCCCGTCGGATGTCGGCCGGGGTGGAGGAATCCTTCGAGGCCAGATAGCCCATCAGGGCCCCGGCGAAGCTGTCCCCGGCCCCGGTGGGATCTACTACGTCCCGGGTCGGATAGCCGGGCAGGGGGTAAGCTTTGGAATCCATGAAGAGCATGCTGCCGTGTTCCCCCTTCTTGATGACAACGAATTTCTTGACCAGGTCGGCGATTTTCATCCCGGCGCTGATGATGTTCTGTTGGCGTGTCAGCAGGAGGGCTTCGGCGTCGTTGAGGACCAGTCCGTCGATCTGCATCAGCAGGGACATCAGGCCTTCGCGTTCGGTCTCGATCCAAAGGTCCATGGTGTCTGCGACCACGAGCTTGGGCTGGTCCAACTGGCCGAGCAACTCCATCTGAAGATACGGATGGGTATTGGCCAGGAAGACGTACTGGCTGTCGCGATACTGCTCCGGGATGGAGGGGCCTCGTTCTCCCAGGACGTTGAGTTCGACGTTTACGGTGTCGCGCTGGTTTACATCGTCGTGGTACTTCCCGTGCCAGCGGAAGGTCTTGGAGCCCTGGCGGACCTCTATGCCGGAAATATCAACGTTGGCGTTATTGGCAATGGGTTCCAGGAAGTTGGGGGGGCAGTCGTCGCCGACGACGCCGACGATCCGGGTGGGGACGAAGAAGCTCGAGGCATAGGCGAAGTACACGCAGGAGCCTCCGAGGGTGTCCACGACCCTTCCGGCCGGCGCTTCCACGGTGTCAATGCCGATACTCCCTGTTACCAGTACGTTCATGTTGTCTTCACTTTCGATAGAGGGTCTTGCTGCGGGTGAAACGAGCAGAGGATTGTGTTGCCCTGATGGCCTGATGTCGAGGATTTTCCCTCTGGGAGGGCGTTCAGGGCGGGCAGATGCCACAGGAAAACACGTAATCCGTGACGATTGCATGAAATATTCTGCTGCGGTATTCGACTTTGCAAGCGGGTGGGGATCTGGGATGCCTGAAGACCGCCGGCGGTCGCAAAGGGCTGGGCCTGTTTTAAGATTGTGTTTTTCCACGGTGTCGATAGAGTAAAGAAGCCTGAGGCGTTTGCGCGCAGGGCGTGTTTTATGGAATCTGCCATTCAGGGACGGATCGGGATATGGACGACCGGGAAGCGAAAACGTCAGCAGCCAGGCCGCGGTGGGGACGTCTCTCACGAGCGGCTGCCGGTGTAATGAAGCGTTTGAGGTCCCAGCGAATCCGGCCTGTGTGGACCTTGGGGCTGATCCTTTCGGGGGTTTTTTCGGGTTTCCGACTGGGCCTGCTGCTTTCGAGCTGGTCGCAGGTTCGGGCTGAATCCGGCGCAAATCTGTGGCACTGCCTGATTCTGGGGATGCAGTATGATCTCAAGCCGATCGGTGCTGTGCTGCTGCCCATTGCCCTGCTGCTTTCGCTGGCTCCCCCGGCCTGGTTTCGCCGCAAACCCCTCAGATGGAGCATTACGGTTTACGCCACGATCCTGCTGATCCTCTGCCTGACAATGGAAATTATCGGCGCTGCCTTTTTCAGCTATTTCGGATTCCGCCTGGACAGCACCTTTCTGCAGTACATGGAGCACTATCACGAGGTGGTCGGTTATGTCACGAGTCAGTACCCGGTGGGGCTGATTCTGGCGGCACTGGCTGCGGGGATGCTCGGGGTGGGATGGGTTTTCCATAAGTTGTTCTGGCGCGGCAGTATTCCGCTGGATCGGCCCCAGGGCCGGTTTGTCCAGGCAATTTCGCTTTCGTTCCTGTGTCTGCTGGCGATTCGTGGCAGCCTGGGACGTGAGTCTCTCCAGATGGACGGGGCCCACCTGTACTTTACCCGCAACAATCTGGTGGTGGAGTTGACCCGAAACAATCTTTCCACCGTGGCCGATGCGGTCTGGTCCAGCGTTGTCGAGCCATGGGAAGAATCGGAGCTTTTCGGCTTTCCTGGTCCCGAACAGGCCGGGCAAAGCGCCAGGCAGCTTTTTGCCCAAGACCAGGATACTTTCCTGGGCAATCCATATAACCCCCTCTGGCGACGGACCCGTTCTGTGCGTCCCGCCCAGGACATGAACGTGGTGTTGATCGTCATGGAGTCGATGTCCGGCTCGATGGTGGGGGCTGTCTCGGGGGGCCAAAGCCAGACCCCGTTCCTGGACGATCTGAGCAGGCAGGGGCTCTATTTCAACCGGATGTACGCGGTGGGCCCGAGAACCAACCGGGGCCTGACGGGAATCTTCTGCGGGCACCCGGATTTTCTGGGGCCTACACTGCTCAAGCGGGACGAAGCGGTCGGCAACGTTCGCACACTTTCGAGTATCCTGGCCGACCGCGGGTACCGGACGATGTTTTTTTATGGAGCCGATCCGGAATTCGACAACATGCGCCAGTTCTTCACCCATGCCGGGATCGGCGAATTGTATTGTCGCCAGACCATGCAGGGTGTGACAGGCGCTTTCAGTGGCGGCTACCACGACGAAGTCGTCTTCGACAAGGCCCTGGAGACCTTCCAGGGCATCGATGAACACGAGAGGTTCTTTGCCACGATCTTGACCCTGAGCAATCATGATCCGTGGGTGGTACCGACCGATCGATGCCCGACAGTGCCGGCCGGCGATGACAGCTCCGAAAAATCGCGTTACAACCGGCGAATCAACGCTTATCGCTATGCCGATTGGGCGCTGCACCGGTTCTTCGAGAATTTCCGCGACAGCCGACCGGATTTGATGGCCAACACGCTCTTCGTACTGGTAGCCGATCATTGCCAGCAGGCCGAACTGGACAAACGGCTGTCGATCGACGCGCTGGGTTTTCGGATTCCGTGCCTGATGTGGGCCCCGGGGCGGGAAGACCTGACTCCCCCCCGAACCATTTCGACCGTGTGCAGCCAGACCGACCTGGCCCCCACGCTGCTTTCGCTGCTGGGAGGCGAATTCGAACACTGCTTCTTTGGCCGGGATGTCCTGTCGGTGCGAGACGAGGGTTTTGCTCTGCTTCGTCGAAAGGAGCCGCTGGGCTTCATTCGCGGGGACCGAATGCTTGTGCTTCCTCCCCAGCGCAAGGCCAGGCTTTACAAGCTGACGCCCTTCGAGATGTCGCCTCTGCACGGCCGGCAGGACGCAGAGCAGAGCGTCACGTCCATGACCGATGATTTGCTGGCATATTACAGCATGGCTCGCTATCTTTTCCTGAACCGCGCGATGCAGCGGCCCCCGGGACTCAGACCTGCACAGGCCCTGAAGCACGAGACGGTGGGTTTGGCCCACCCGGTCGACCCCCGGGCAGCCCGCCCCAGCCCCTGACCCGATTCGGAGAGACGTGTCCATGCAGATGATCGAGAACTTGATTCGTGACATCCCTGATTTTCCCAAGCCCGGAATCATTTTCAAAGATATCACACCTCTCCTGGCCGATCTTCAGGCACTCAAGAAAACCTGCGACCTCCTGGCTGAACCCTACAAGGGAAAGTCCATCGACAAGGTGGTCGGGATCGAAAGCCGCGGCTTCATCTTTGCTCCGCTTGTGGCCGAGAGACTCGGAGCCGGCTTCGTCCCGGTTCGCAAGCCGGGCAAACTGCCCGCAGCCGTTCACAGCCAGAGCTATGAGCTGGAATACGGAACCGATACGGTGGAGATCCATGCCGACGCCGTAAAGCAGGGCGAGCAAGTGGTCATGCTGGATGACCTGCTTGCCACCGGGGGGACGATGGAAGCCGCCTGCAAGCTCGTCGAGAAGGTCGGCGGTGAGATCGCGGGCGTCTCTTTCGTCATCGAGCTGGGATTCCTGCCCGGGCGTGAGAGGCTCAGCGGATACGAGGTCCACTCGCTGATCACCGTCTCGGGCGAATAGAAACGGTCTGTCAGGATCCGGATCCGATCGGCTTGACGTCGCAGCCTGGATAGACGCGTACCTGGACGTCCAGCGAATCTCGCATGTGCTGGGCAATCCGGTTGAGGGATTCCTCCGGCAGATAGGCTACGAACGGCTCGGCCGGACTTCGCGCGATCGTATGGACCTGGATATGGTCGATTTCTGCCCCGGCCTTGAGAATGCGGCCAATCCGGTCGATGTAGGCCTGAATTTCGGCCTGGGGGGGCTCTTCCCCGGCCAATCGCATGAACAGAGACTGGATGACAATGGGCATGCGTTTGGCGGCGTAGATGATGTTCTCGGTGATGGCCTCGAGGGTCTGGCCCTGCCCGGGGCGATTGACCCTGCAGAAGTATTCCTCACTACCGGCATCGAGTTTGGCCCAGATCTGCCCCTGGTTGTCGCTGAGGATGTCGATCGCTCTGGCGACCTGGGGGCTCTGAAGCTGGGTGGCGTTGGTGATAAGAACGATGTTGGCCTTGTCCAGGCCGATGCGTCGTTTCTCTTCGGCGGCGATCCGGGCGGCCTGGTCGAACCAGGCCAGGCAGGTCGGCTCGCCGTCTCCGCTGAAGGCGATATCGTTGATTCTCCGCATGGATTCCGGGGTATCTGCAAATCGGGGCTCTGCCCAGATATCGCCGGTCCTGGCTGCCCTCAGGGCAAGGGCCAACTCCTCCCGGACGAGGTCCAGGTCGACCGCTTCGAGGTTTCGGGGCGTTCTTCGGTCGATCTGGCAGTAGACGCAGGAGTAGGTGCACTCCCGTCGTGGATTGAGATTCACGCCGATGCTCAACCCTCCGGCCCGTCGGGAGATGACGGGATACACGTACAGGCAGTGGCGCCATTGACGGCGGTGGTCCTGGATGACCCTGGGCGAGGCTGGAAAATCATTCTGGCTCATGGAAACCATTCTAGGATCCCAGAGCCCCGGAGCAAGAGCAAGACTGGCAAGGCCGGGATCAGAGGGATATAATCCCCGCCGAAAGAAACGAGATACGAGATCTTTTGAAATCGAAATGGTCAAATATGGAACCCAGAAATACCCGATTCGCTCCCAGTCCCACCGGTCACCTTCATATCGGTTCGGCCCGGACCGCTTTGTTTGCCTACCTGCTTGCCCGCCAGAGCGGGGGCAAGTTCCTCGTTCGCATCGAGGATACCGACCGGGCCCGTCACGACGAATCCGCGGTGGACCTGATTGTCCAGGACCTGCGTTGGCTGGGGCTGGAGTGGGATGAAGGCATCGAGGTAGGGGGCTCAGCCGGGCCCTACCGCCAGTCGCAGCGGCTGGACCTGTACAACGAGCAGATCGAAAAGCTCCTCTCCGAGGGCAAGGCCTACTATGCCTTTGAAACGTCTGAGGAGCTTGAGGCCCTTCGGGAAGAGGCACGCGCTCGAAAAGAGGACTTCCGCTACCGCCGCCCTGAGTCCTTTCCCGATGCATCGGATGTGGAGAAAGCCCGGCAGGAGGGCAGACCGGTCGTGGTGCGTTTCGCCACGGGACCAGAGGCGATAACCGTTGGAGATGACGTGTTCGGGAACGTTACCACCCCTCCCGAGGCGATGGACGATTTCGTGATCCGAAAAGCCGACGGCTTTCCGACATTCTACCTGGCCAATGTCGTCGACGACGAACGGATGGGGGTTAACTACATTACGCGCGGCCAGGAGTTTTTGGGGCAGAGCTGGAGGCAGAGCGTACTTCGCGAGGCCCTGGGCTACAGTCAGCCGGGATATGCGCACCTGCCGCTGATCATGGACATGCAGGGCCGAAAGCTCTCCAAGCGCGATGGGGCGGTGGATGTAGGTGCTTTCCGCGACCAGGGCTACCTGCCCGAAACGTTGATCAATTTCGTTTCTCTTCTGGGCTGGAACCCCGGACAAGACCGCGAGAAGTTTACACTCGAAGAGTTGATGGAGCTTTTCAGTGTGGAGCGCATCGGCAAATCCAACGCGAAATTCGACCGCGACAAGCTTCTGGCCTTCAATACCGAAGCGCTTTCTGCGGCGAGTCCGCAGAGGCTCCTGGAAGCTTTTGAGGATTTTCTAAGCCGCAACCATTCCAATCTTCCAACCGCAGACCGGAAGCTTCTGGGGCAGATCCTGGAGTGCAACCGGGGTTTTCGGACCTTCAGCCAGTTGCTCGAGAAGGTGGATGTGCTTTTCGGTCCGGATGACGCCTACGCCTTTGAGGAGAAATCCGTCAAGAAGAACCTGCTCAAGAACGACGGGGCGGGCCTGGCGGTCCTGGCCGATCTGAAGGATCTTTTCAATTCGACCGAGTTTACCCCTGAAGCGCTGGAAAAGGCCATCCAAGACTACTGCACCGGGCACGATTTGGGCATGGGCAAGGTGGCGCAGCCTCTTCGGGTCGCCCTGACAGGCCGGACCGTCAGTCCGCCGATCGTAGAGACGCTGCTGTTCGTTGGCCCTGAGAAGGTTCAGGCGCGTATCCGGCGGTGCCTGGCGGCGGTGGGTGACTGATCGGGATCGGCGTTATTTCAAGGCAGGAACAGCGTGGAAAGCTGCGTCGTTTGTCAAAAGAGCGCGGCTTGAGCGGTCTCTTGCATTATGATGGAGTTTGGTATAAGTAAAGGTGTCAGTTCTGACTTCGCTGCGGTGTTCTTGTCTAGGCAGATTCTGTGACAGGCTTCCGGTTCCAATCGAGGTCCCTGTGGGTTCTGGTCGGACTCTGTCTGGTGGGGTGCCGTCCGGCAGAGGAACCGCTGGCCTGGGCCCAACAGTTCGAACATGAGGACCCGATGGTCCGGGTTGGGGCCATCGTTCGGGCCGGTGAGCAGCAGGATCCGAGGGCATACCCCTACCTGATTACCGCACTTTCCGATCCGCAGCCGGCGGTCAGAATGGTCTCAGCTCTTGCCCTGGAGAAGATGACGGGCCTGACGCTGGACTACCGGTACTACGATCCGTGGCTCGAAAGAGAGCAGGCCGTTCAGCGCTGGCGCCACTGGCTTGCATCCCGTAAGGACGCTTCCGGGTCGACCACCTCGGCCCGAAAGGATATGGAATAGAGGCAAGCTCATGGCAGAGCAGAAACCTGAATCCCGCATTGTGGATGTTTTGGACACACCCGATGGCATGGTGGTAGCCGTTGAGGGAGATATCGACCTGCAGCACAGCGTGCGTTTCGAGCAGGAGGCGCTGGACCTGCTGGCAAAAACCCAAGACAACCTGATTTTCGATCTCACCCAGGTGGGGTACCTGGATTCCTCGGGCCTGGCTTCCCTGGTAAAGGTCCAAAGTCGCTGCCGCAAAGAAGGCAAGCACCTTCGGCTGGCGGGGCTCAACGACAGGGTCCGAGGTCTGTTTGATATCACGAGGCTCTCGGGCGTTTTCGAGATCTTCGATACGCTCGATGAGGCCAGGAAAGGCGCATGAACTCGGGGCCCATGAAGGACGTTTTCGGCGCAATGCGTATTGCCCAGACCCAGGAGGGGCCGAACTGACCGGAGCAGATACCCAAACGTCGCGAGGCATTATTGCCCGGCTCGGAGCGGCCCTGCTGGGGGCCCTTCGTTACATCGGCGCACTGACGCTGTTGTGCGGAGACGTCGTGGCGGGGTTTGTGCGGGGCCTGCTGAGCCGTAAGGAAAGATTCCGAGGCCGCGCCATGAGCGAGCAGGTCGTTCGCACGGGCATGCGGAGCGTGGGGATTGTCGTGCTGGTTCAGCTCTTTCTGGGGGTGATTCTGGCCCTGCAGTTGACGCCACCGCTGCGGGATCCCTGGCATCAGGAGGCGCAGGTCTCGCGTATCATCGGCGTGGCGGGTTTTCGGATGCTCGGTCCGATCATCACGGCGGTGGTCCTGACGGGCTTTGCCGGTGCTTCGATTGCCGCCGAACTGGGTACCATGGTGGTCTCGGAGGAGATCGAGGCGCTGGAATCCATGGCCCTTCGTCCGGTGAAATACCTGGTCCTGCCCCGGGTGGTGGCGACCGTCATAGCAATGTTGCTTCTGACGGTGCTGGCCAATGTCATGATCGCCCTGGGGGGCTATCTGACTTCCCTGCTGGTTCTGGGGCCGGAATCCTATGTGGGTTACTTCGACCGGATGCGAGACCAGCTGGGCTATCTGGATCTCACGACGGGTTTAATCATGGCCTCGGTCTTTGGTCTGTTGATCAGCCTGATCGCCTGCCATGAAGGCCTCAGCGTTCGGGGCGGGGCCGAGGGGGTCGGAAAGGCCACCACCATGACAGTCGTGTATTCCATTGTGAGCATCATCCTTGCTGCGGCGATGTTCACGGTCATCTTCTTTGTACTGGGATGGTGATTTGGTGAGAAACCAGACCGTGGAAACCTCCAGTTCCGTGACCGAGCCGGTCGTACGCGTCCGAGGCCTGGTGAAGCGATTCGACGGTCGAGCGGTTCTCAACGGGGTCGATCTCCAGGTTCAGCCCGGAGAGACGCTGGTGATCATGGGGGGCTCAGGCTGCGGCAAGAGTACGCTGCTTCGACACATGATCGGCTCGATGAAGCCCGACGAAGGGACGGTGGAGCTGTTTGGGCGGGATCTGGCCTCGCTGGCCCAAGAGCAGCTCGACGAGATTCGCAGGCGTTTCGGAATTCTCTTCCAGTCGGGGGCGCTGTTCAATTCCATGACCGTTGGTGAGAACGTGGCCCTGCCGATTCGGGAGCATTCGAAGGTCAAAGACAGCACGATCGATATCATCGTGCGGATCAAGCTGGAAATGGTAGGGATGCGGGAGGCCCGTCAGCGCATGCCCTCCGAGATATCCGGGGGAATGAAGAAACGGGCCGGCCTGGCTAGAGCTATCGCCCTGGACCCGGACATACTGTTTTACGACGAACCCTCGGCCGGGCTGGACCCGGTAACCAGCGCCGAGATCGATCAGTTGATTACGGATCTGGCTGCGAAGCTCGGGGTGGCGACGGTGGTGGTCACCCACGAAATGGACTCCGCATTTCGCATTGCGGATCGCATGATCATGCTCGACCAGGGCAAGGTTCTTCTGGAGGGTCCCAAGAGCCTGTTCGAGCAGCTGCGGGACAGCGATCCGACGGGCGATCCCACCCGGGACCTGGTCCGCCAGTTTCTGCGGGGAGATTCCGAAGGGCCGATCACCCGCCGCAGATTGGATACCGGATATGAAGAAGAGATCCTCAATGCCGGGGAACATTGAATCCCCGGTCAGGCAAAGAGGTACCCGCGATGGCCAAGAAACAACGAAATGAAATCCGTGCCGGGATCTTCGCCCTGGCTGTTATCCTTCTGCTGCTGGGTGTGATCCTGTGGATGGGGGCGGCGGATCTGTTCGAACCCTCGGGACAGAAGGTTGTCTTTTTTGCGCCCAGCTCGGCCGGGATGCTGGGCATTACCGAAGGGGCGGGCGTGAACATCAATGACGCGCGTGTCGGAAAAGTTGTCGAGGTCCGGTTCGATCCAAGTCGAGGGGGAACCTGGTACATCTGCCGCCTTCAGCGTACCGACCTGTCCATTTCCGCCGATGCCAAAGCCGAAGTGATCGCGCCCTTTATCGGCCAACCGACGATCGTGATTTCCGATACCGGAAGTGATCGGCGAGAGGAGTCTGTGGCCCTGGCGGATTCACGCGACCGGGCCATCTCGCTCGGGGTGGGGGGCTTTATGGGCACGCTGGAAATGGCTTCGAAGCAGATCGCGCAGGAGCTTGACGCTTCCGAAAAGACATCTCTGATGGCCGGCGTCAAGAGCATCGTCAGCCAACTCGAGGGCGCCGCCGACAACGTCCAGGCGGTCTCTGCGGTCGCGCTGGCCCAGACGGATCCGAAACTGGCCGATTCCCTGCTCTACAAGATCGGACAGAGCCTGGACGACCTCAATGCCCTTACCGGCCGCCTGGTCTTGCAGACCAATCCCCAGGTTGACGGGACGCTTCTGGCCAAGGTGCACCTGGCCCTGGATGACCTGAACCGCACCATGGCGTCGATCGCCCACCAGACCGATCCGGCCCAGGCCCAGGCGCTGATCAGCAAGGTCCACCGAACGATGGACGATGTCAATGCCATGACCGGCACGATTCGGCCGGACGTGACGCAGATGGTGAAATCCGGTCGGGCCTCGATGAGCAAGATCGAGCAGTACATTTCCACGGACCTGGCAGAGATTCTCACGGTTATCAAGGACACCAACAATCGTATCAACCGGGTGGCCAAGGACTTCAATGCTCTCTCCGGCGATGCCCGCGAATTGTTGGCGGTCAACCGCGTGAGCATCAACGAGATGGTCGACGACATGGCGGCTGGGGGCGAAGCGTTCCGGGCGGCGATTGAAGAGTTGCGTCGGGCCCCCTGGAAGCTGCTCCACAAGCCCGACAAGGGCAAGATGCGAACGACGGATATTTACAATGCGGCGGTCTCTTTTGCCGCCGGGGCCGAGCAGTTGGACCAGGCACTGGCGAGGATGCAGAAGCTCTCGGAAGCGCATCCCGAAGGGATCCCGGAAGACAACGCCCAGCTTCAGCAGGTCCGGACGCACCTGGAAGAAGTGTTCCGGAAATTCCGCGTGGCCGAAAAGGCCCTCTGGAAGGAGCTGGAAGACCAGGCGCGGTAGGGCAGATACGACGGCCCGGCAGGGCTTCAACCTTCCTCGCTGGAGGCCAGTTCTTTGCGAAGCCCTTCGATGAGCTTGAGAAACTCTCCCCGGTTTTGCTCGTTCAGAGCCGAGAGGGCTTCATGGGCCTGGAGCATACGCAGTCCCTCGCCCTCGCTCATGGTAGAGGAGGCCTCCAGCGGCTCCATGGATGTCGGCAGGGCCAGGATGTCCTGGGTGACTTCCTTTCGCACCATATCCATGCCCAGTTCGTCGAATTGCTCCTCGACGCTGTCCAGGAGGCCCTGAATGCGCAGGGTCGAGCCAACCTGGTCGGCCAGATCCACCAACTCCAGGATGGTCCCCATGAAAGTGCTGTCCATGTAGGTACAACCGGAAAGATCCAGGACGAGTTCCTTCCCGGCCTGGATGGCCTGGAGGCAAACACCGTGGAAACCTGTGGAGTGCATCCAGGTGCCTCGGCCATGGAGGGCGACGAACTGGCGGTTGTCTTCCTCTCCGACCAGAACGGCCGATTCCCCCACGGAGGGCAGTTCCCTCTGGGACTGGGTCTGTATCTGCTCGCCGTTGTCGAGGCGGCTTTTCTTCCCGTCACGGGCCAGAAGCAACATGGTAACGTCATCGGCCAGGTGGTCGCGGTCTTCGGAACCCGCAACCTGCCTGAAATACTCCCGGAGAAGCTCCTGCCCGTCGCAATCGTTCTTGGAAAAGCTTTCGGCAAGTGTTGCAGGTGTCAGATTGCTCGGACTCCCGGAATCCGGATCGAACAGTCCGTCGGTATAGAGCAGGAACCGATCGTTCTTGTGCAGGTTGAACCGCTTCTGGGCGAACCGGGCATTGGAGGTAATCCCCAGGGCCGGGCCCGTGTGATAGATCGATTCCACCTGCCCGTCGGCGCGCTTGAGCAGGGCGGGAGGATGCCCGGCCGAGGCGATCGTGATCTGCGATTCCTCAAGGTCCAGCACGAAATAGCAGGCCGTTACGAACAGGCCCGGGGCCCGGCACTCGCCGATCAGGTCGCGGTTGACCATTTTGAGCACGTCGGCCGGGGCGGTGGGGCGGCCCATCTCGTCGACCATGTGGAGGCGGTGCTTGAAGAGCACCGCGAGCATGGCAGCACTGACGCCATGCCCCGCAGCGTCGGCTACATACCCCTGCACATAGCGGTAGTCCATGCGGAGGCATTCGTAGATGTCCCCGCCGACGCTCTGGCTGGGGCGATAGAGGGCATTGACCGAGAAGGGGCCCGTGTCGGGTGGCACGCGGGGCAGCAGGGCGCGCTGGATCAACTCGGCGCGTCGAAGATCGTCGTTGATGATCTGGGCCTGCTGTCCCAGCAGCGTGCAGGCGTCGCGCAGCTGGGCCACCTGCTCGCGCAGGCGGACATTGCGCTCTTCGATGTCCAGATGAAGTCGGTCGCGTTCTTCCTCCAGGTGCCGCTGCCGTAGTGCGTTGCGGATCGTCACCAGCAGGGAATCCACCGCCGGCAGGGGTTTGCAGATGAAGTCAAACGCTCCGAGGTGAACCGCCTGCACCGCATCGTCGAACGTGCCCTTGCCCGAGAGGATGATCCAGGTAGTCCCCGGCAGGGAGGTCTGTGCCCATTCAAGAAGATCCATGCCCGACAGGCCCGGCATGATCAGGTCGGTTACCGCCACGTCCACCGGGCGTTCCGAGAGAACTTGCTTGGCCTGCTCTCCACTGGAAGCCTGGAGGACTTCGTATTCCTCGGTCAGTTCCAGTGCTGTAGCAAGCAGGGAGCGGATCGACTCCTCATCGTCGACGATCAGGATCGATGGTTTAGCTTCTGTCGTAGCCTCAGGATTGTTCGCTTCCGTCATCACAGTACACAGTGCCCCCATCGGGTTCCGTGTCACCAAAGCAACTCTATTCTTATCCTATCGGACCGACAGGGGGCAAAGGATTCATTTTGGCGGCATCGATCAGGTTTTTGCTGCGATTCTGCCTGCCCCGAAGCTCTTCTCAGCCAGGACAGGCCCTGTTCTTCCGTCTTCCATGTCCGTCTAGGGAGCTTGTCGCCAGAGCCGGTAGACCACGACTTTGTCGTGCTTGAACTGGGGCACGTAAAGCAGATGGTTCCGGCGGTCCAGGGCGATATCGGCCGGCGTCTTCAGCTCGGCCAGCGTGCGAACGGTTTTGCCCTCAGGGCAGATAACGCTGACCTTGTTGCCGTAGAAATCGCTGACGATGATCCACCCGTCTTCCAGGACCTCGATGCCATCGAGGTTCGTGAAGTGCTCGGCCACCCCCAGCGGTCTGGGCGGTGTCTTGCCTGCTGAATCGATCAGGTACACCTCGTGGAGCGACCAGCTTACCGCGTACATTTTGTCGCCGTGGAAGGCGATTCCGTTGACGTCCTCTGGAGCCTGGAGGATCCGGACCTTGTCTTCGCTGAGCTTGTAAATTCTGCTTGCTCCAGAATCCGTCACGTAAACCGATTTTCCGTCAGTGGCTACGTCGTTGACCGTCTGCGGATCGGGCAGGCTGTGTCTCCGGACCTGCCGGGTTTGCAGATCGACGCTGAGCAGTTCGTTGTTGTCGGCCACCCAGATTTTCCCGTCGTGGATGGCCATTCCCTTGGGGGCGTCCATCTTGTCCCGCGCCCAGCGGAGTTCCTGAACCTTCAACTCCGGGTGGGTGGAGAGCTTTGCGATGAAGCCCTCGCCGTCATTGGACCAGTACATCTTGCTGCCTTCCTGCGTTTCGTCGGCTACGATGTTGGAGACATAGGCTGTCGAGCCGTCGAGCCGGACCGACTCGGGAGTCGAGAACCCTTCCAGTGTGGACTGCTTCTCGGCATGCCACTGGGTCTGCCGGCAGCCGGCAGCCAAAAGGGCCAGTGTCAGAACAAACAATGAATTTCTCATGATTTTCTCCAAGTCGGTTAGAGGGTCTGAAGGTGCCCGAGAGTATACATGCGGCCTGCGGCATTGGCCAGTTTGGACTGGTTTCCAACCCCGGGCCATTTGAACTTCGCTGACCCAGGAGCCTATACTTCAAAGGTGTCTCTGTCCAGAATCCTAAGCAACGGGAGCAGACTCTATGGGCTGTCTGAAAGGCAAGAAGAAGGCCAAGGAAAAACCCGGCAACTTCGTCTGTAAGAAGTGCGGGGCCGTCGACAAGAAAAAGAAGCACATCTGCAAGCCCAAGAAGATCAAGAAGTAAGCTGACAGGACTCCGGCAGCGAGGCGAGAACCCCCGCCCGCCTGAGAAGCAAAGCACTGGTTCGAGCTTGATTGGACCGAATCCGCACCTGCCTTTTTCCGAAAGGAAAGAGGCGCGTCGGCCTGGGTATTGGACAGGAGACGCTTATGTGCGGAGATGATGCATGCGACTGGAGTCTGTGCCCGAGCCCAAGGCCTCCGAGGCGATCTTCCGGCTGATCCTGGTTGGATTTCTTCCGGCGGCCGCCCTGACCATTACATTCTGCGTGGTTCGCGCGCGCGACATGCGTTGCCAAAACCGGCAGAAGCTGCACATAGTCCGGGATCGCCTGGCCGGCGAGACAGAAAGATGGATCCAGGCCAACCGTCCCGGACGAAACCTCGATACCCTCATTAAACGGGATCTGCAAGCCCGCGCTGCTTTTGAGCAGATGCTCCCCGGCAGGAACGGCTTGGGAAGCAGCGTCAAATGTCTCCTGGTAGGTAAAGGGGGAGAACTCTTGGGTGCTTCCATCCGCAGCAGAAGCGAACTGCTTGCAAGGAAGATTTCGGCCGCAAGAAAAGGGACTTCTCGCTGTGAGCCTGTGGATTTCTCTTTTGAAGATGAAGACGGGAAGGGTTTCCAGGCTTTCTACCGCCCCATACTTCAATCCGAGGGGGGTGTGCTGATTCAGCAGAGCTTCTCTGAGATACGCCAGGGCACTCACCGAATGCTTTTCGAAGCATTGCTGCTCCTGGGAGCCGTATCGGCAGGCCTTGTGGGATTGGCTTTTCTGCTTGGGGGGAGTTTCAAGACCGCTTCTCCGGCGCCGGGGGCAGAGAATCCGGAAGCTCCTGCAACCGCCGGAGCATCGGGAGCCCAGAGTTCTGCCGGTCTGTACATATCCCACAGGCTCCAGAGGCTTGTCCCTGAAGAGGTCGATCAGGAGAGTTGCCAATGAAGATCGGTGCTCCAGAGAAATGGGTAGCGACAGGGCAGATCGCCATCGTTTCCGATCCGGGTTCTCAGCTTCTTTCCAGCACCGCTTCGGGTGTGGCGGTGGTACTCCACTGCGCCAGCCCGCTGCTGCTGGGCATGGCCCATGTGGTGCTTCCCTCGGTCGGATCGGGGCGGGAAGATGGCAACCGGCCGGCACTGCGGGCCCAGGCGGGGACGCGCCTGCTCTATGAGAAGATGCTCGCCCTGGGTGCCCGCCCGGATCGACTTCGGGCCTCGATTGCCGGAGGGGCCGACGTTTTGGGACACAGCAGCATGGGAGGCACCGGCAGCCGGAACATCGAAGCGGTCAAACGCTGCCTGGGATCGTTGAGAATCCCCCTGGTTCATGCCAGAACCGGGGGGTCTCAGGGCCTACGCATTCGAGTCAGCATCGACGACGGCAAGGTTCATAGCCAGCCCACCCCCAGCATCGCCAAACAACTGCATCGCAGGTCAGCTGGATGGAACCCGCCCCAGCGCCTCCGGAAGGAGATCCTCTCCCAGCTCGAGCAGCTTCGCTGCGACAACAGCGTGTGCGCACAGGCGGCCAGGGATCTGCGGGCGTCGCAGATCGACTGGCCCGGGGTTCTGGAACGAATCAGCCAGGACCCGGCGCTTGTGCTCTGGCTTCTTCGGCTGGGCAACTCCGTCTCCTGTGGCAAACCGGGGAGAATGGACAGCCTTGCCTCCGGACTCTCCTGTCTGGGTGCCGGAAAATTCCTGCAGATCTGCTGGACGTCGATCAGCCAGGCCGGTGAGGGAATGGGCCTGTCCGACCTGGGAATCTCGCCACACCGGTTCTCCAGCCACGCGCTCGAAACGGCCAGGCTTGCCCGCAGCCATGCAATGAAACACCGTCCCGAACTGGCCGACCTGGTTCACACGGCCGGTCTGCTTCATGGACTTCGACCTGTCGTGGTCGCTCTGGCCTCGGGGGCCGGATCGAGTGCAGGGCAGTACGTCACCTCTCCCGCGACGGACCAGGGCCGTGGAATCGGGGCAAGTCTGTGGGGGCAGTTGACGGCCTCGGCCCTGCTGGAATGGAACTTGCCCCCATTGCTGGTTCGTGCGATTTCGGGTCCGGGACCGCAGACGGGTTCGGAACTGGGGTCTTCGCTGGAGAGGCTGATCGTTTCCTGCTGTCGCCTCGCTTCTCAGAACGGCCACTCCGATGCCGGCAAATATCGCTGTCCCTGGCATGAACAGTAGCGAAGGACTCTTGGTGGAATCGATCCTGGCTGCTTGGTCGAGCTGACAGCCGCAAGCCTGCTGGGTCTCTGACAATCCTTGCCGCACGGGCTCGAAGATTACCGGCTGGTCTCATGACCCCTCTCCCGCAGCGTCTTGCTGCCCGCGCCCAAGCCGGCGCAAAGGATAAGTTTTACAAAAAATGGCGCCGCGGGCCCTTTTCCCTGTAACACATCCCGCTTGCGCGCATCAATAGGGGCGATGCACGATGAAGGGCGATGCAGGTGGGCCGGAACCGGATCGACAATCAGACGCTCCAGCAGGCAAGGACCCAGGCCAATGCGCTGGGCAGGCTATATGAACATTTTCACCCGAGAATCTACCGCTACTGCCATCATCGGCTCCTCTGCAGGACAAGAGCCGAAGATGCTTCGTCCCGCGTGTTTCTGAAGGTCGCCGCAGCGATAGGACGCTTTCGAGGCCGGAGCCTGGAGCAGTTTGCCGCCTGGCTGTACCGAATCGCATCCAACGAGATCAACAACGATCTGCGAACCGCCTCCCGCAGGCGCCGGAGCCTGGAGGCTGCGGCCCGATTGTCCGCCGCCGGGCCCGAGCCGGACCGGCAGGGGCAGACGGATTTCGCGATCGTGCAGAGGCACCTGCTCAAAATGTCCACTACCGACCAGACGTATATCGCCCTTCGCTATTTTGAGAACATGTCCCCCTCCGAGATCGGCCGGATCATGCAGCGCAGTCCCCAGGCGGCCCGCACCGGCCTGTGTCGCGCTGTGCAAAGGCTGCGAAGGCGTGTGCTGGCCTCGGCTGCCCCCGACCAAGGGAGATGAACCATGCGCTTTGCCGACGAGAATTTCGAATCGCGACTGGAGCGGCTATCGGTGCCGGACACTCCGCCCGATCCACAATACCACCAGGGACTCAAAGCACGGATGCTTGAGGCGTTTGAGCAGCACCTGGAAGCAGATAAGCCGCACCGTTCGGGCGGCTCCAACCACGGAAGGACTATTACTTTGCTCAAGAACAACCGAAGGTTCCTGGCCCTGGCGGCCGCCCTGATCGTGCTGAATCTCGGCGGCTGGCTCTGGGTGCATCAGAGCATGACGAAGCTGCCCCAACGCAGGCTCCGTGTGCTCAAGGTGACCCCCGTTGGCCAGGCCCGCCAGGCTGATCGGTTCACGCTTCTCTTTGACCAGGATATCGCATCGGCCCAGGAGGTGGGCTATCCGGTTGCGCGGGAGTTGTTTGAGATTACGCCGCGTCCCAAGGGGCAGTGGCGATGGACGGCCGGCGACCGCATGGAGTTTTTCCTGGAAGAGCCTTTGCCGCCCGGTCGCATCTACCGGATTGCCCCTGTGAGGGACCTGGAGAATCGCACGGGCCGAAAGCTCGTTGGCCCGGGGGAATTCGAGATCCGCACCGAGCCGCTGCGATTGGAAGACGTCCTGCTTTCCCATACCGATTCTCGGGAGGCGACGCTGGAGCTCCTGTTCAATCAGCCTGTGGATCCCAGGCAGGTCTCCGCGAATCTGACGATTCGCGCCGAGCGTTACGGGCAGCTTTCCGATGGCCAGGCGGAGGTAACGCTGCTGACGGCCAACCCGGACAAGCGCATTGTCCTGCGCGCGTCGCGATCCGGCGATACAAGAAGGCTGCGGGTGGACCTGGACCGGGGCCTGCAAGGGGACGGAGGCCAGATCCCGCTGGGGTCTGATGTGCAGCGCTGGATCCAGTTGCCCGAGGGGTTTGATGCGCTTCGCATCAGCAGCAGTTGGCCGGATTTGTCGAGTCCCATCGCGCTGGACGTGCATTTTTCGGAGTCTCTGGACTCGACACAGGATTTCTCAGCCATTCGCGTCGAGCCGGAGGTGGAGGAACTGGCGTTTTCCTGCTGGGGCGGAAACCTGGAGATCCGGGGGCGATTGGAACCTTCCACGTCCTACACCGTGCATCTGCCGCCCACGCTGGTCAGCCGCTCCGGTCAGAGCCTCGGAAACCCGCGCCGGATGGTGGTGGCCACCCGGCCGTATCGGCCCCGTATACGCTTCGACCAGAGCCGAGGGATTCTGAGTCCTCGGGGCAACGGGGAGGTGACCTTCAAGGCTGTCAACGTTGAGGGCCTCAAAGCCGATGTGTACCGCCTCTATCCCAACAACCTGGTGGCCGCCCTGCAGGGCCAGTACCCCTCCCGCACCAGCCGGCCGCTGTTTCGCGACAAGTGCTTCGAACTGGAGACCCGACACAATCAGCCGACCGAAGCAGCGATCGAAGTGGCCTCGCTGGTCGGCAACCGGCCCGGGATCTACCGCATTTCGATGCGAACGAACAGTTCTTACTGGGTCAACGACAAGATTACCGTCGCCCTTACGGATCTGGCCCTGACAGCCAAGCGCCGCCCAGGCGGGTACCTGGTATGGGTGACGAGCATCTCGCGGGGCCGGCCTGAAACCGGCGTGGAGGTGGAGGTCCGCAGCGAGACCAACCAGGTGCTGGCCTCATCGGTCAGTGACGCCCAAGGGTTGGCTGAATTGAACTTTTCCGAGAGTCATCCCGACGGACAACCCTTCGTGCTCATTGCCCGGCGCGGAGACGAACTGACCTACCTGCTGCCCGACAAACGCCAATGGCTGCTGGAGGGGGTGGACGTTACCGGACGGGATGTTCCGGGCCCCTACGATGTGTTCCTTTACGGCGAGCGGGGGGTTTATCGGCCCGGGGACACGATTCGCCTGACCGGCCTGGTCCGTAGCGACGGCGGGAAGTCGGCTGAGGATCTGCCCCTGGACATCCAGGTCACGCGGCCTGATGGAAAAGACGTCCATACGCTCCAGGCTCGCACCGAGCAGGGCAGGCAAGGGTTCTTCCATGCGGAATACTCCACGCTCGATACCAGCCGGACGGGGCCCTGGACGTTTACGGCCCGGCTTCGCGGGTCCCAGCGGGTCCTGGGCACTACGCACGTTTACGTGGAGGCGTTTCGTCCGGTCCGCATGGAGGTGCGGGTCGAAACCCCGGACCTCCGCCTGGGCCCCGATGCAGAAGAGATTCCCGTGGATGTTCAGGCGCGCTACCTGTGGGACAGTCCTGCCGGGGGGATGGAAGTCAAGCTGCTCACGCGGTATCAGAAGATTCCCTTTACGCCTGAGCAATACCCAGGCTACACCTTCGGTGTGCAGAGCCAGTGGAGCAAGTCCGCACCCACGGTTACGGGCGTTCTGGATGAACAAGGCCGGGCCTCGATGGTCGCGCCGATTCCAGAAGATCTCGAACCCGGTCTGTATCGCAGCGTCGTCCGGGCCGAGATCACCGAGCCTGGCGGCAGGACGACAGGAGGCAGCCGGGAGATCCAGGTGGACCGCCTTGGGGTGCATGTCGGGCTCAGGCTAGTCTCGGAGACCGCCCAGGTGGACGTCGATGAGCCGGTTGAAGTGCGATGGGTCCGCCTGGACGGTCAGGGACAACCCGCCCAGCCGGGGCCGATGCATCTGGAACTGGAACGGATTGAATGGGACAGCTATCTGGAAGTGGTGGATGGCCGGAGGGTCTGGCGCAGTCGAAAGACTCCACACACGGTTCGCCGGATCGACATGCCCGCCGGATCGACGCAAAGGTCGGCCACCTTCCAGTGTCCCCGGTACGGGCAGTATCGCATCGTTGCCCGCGATGAGTCGACCGGCTCCACGACGCATCTGTACTTCTGGGCGTGGGAAGGACAGGAGGATACCCGCAAGGCGATGGACCACCCCGAGCGCGTCGAGATTTCCCTGGATCGCAAAAGCTACCGGTCCGGCCAGAGCGTCCGGGCTGTGCTCCAGAGCCCGATTTCCGGAAAGGCCCTGGTCTGCCTGGAATCCGATCGGATTCTCTGGCGTCGCGTAATCGATCTGGAGGGCAACACGGCCGCCTTGAAGGTTCCACTGCCTGAAGACCTGCGCGGCGGGGCCTTCCTCACCGCCACCGTGGTGCGGGCCCTCCAGGCCGATGCCGATCGCTGGATGCCCCTGCGGGCTGTCGGGGCCGGGCGGATCGAAATGGAGTATCCGGAGAAGCAACTGACGCTGCGCATCGAATCGCCGGATCAGGCCAGGCCCGGGCAAAGCGTCCCGACGCGTGTGTACGTCTTGGGAGCCGATGGTCCCGAGGCCGGGGCGGCCGTCCACCTCTGGGCGGTTGATGAGGGCATCTGTCTCGTGACCGATTACCGATTGCCCGCCCCGGGGGAGTGGTTCCTGGCCCACAGGAAACTGGGCGTCTCCGGCAGCGACATCTTCTACGACCTGTTGCCGGACTTCGCCCGTCCGGCCGACATGGCTCGCATCGGCGCCGACGGGGGGCCGGTCGATTCATTGGCCTCCCTGCGTCGCAGCCCCGTGCCCACGCCGTATCGCGACCCGGCCGTGGTCTTCCACAGGGTTGTCACCGCCGATGAAGAGGGGCACGTAAGCCTGGATCTGGACATGCCTCGCCTCCATGGCAGGATGCGACTGATGGCGGTGTCCGCCTCGGGAGACCGATACGGGCAGGCCCGGAAGTCCATTACGCTCAAGATGCCGCAGATGGTCGAGGCCTCCTGGCCGCGATTCGCGGTTCCCGGAGATGAATTCGACGTCCCGGTCAAGCTTATCAATACCACCGACGTTGCCCTTTGGGCGGACCTGGAGGTGGATCTGAACCCGATCGCCTCGGCCCAGGCGGATCAACCCTTGGAGAACATCGAGTTGGCTCCCGACTCGACCCGAACCATCTGGCTGACGGTCCGGGCCGATGCCCTGGGTGTGTTGGAAGGGCGACTCACGCTTCGCCCCAGCAAGGCGGGACTCTCCGATACGCCCGAAGGGGGGCAGGAGCCGGCCGGCGAGCTTTGCTCGAGCTGGGTCTCCATGCCGGTCCGGCCGGGAGGATCCCTGCATGGCCGGACGAAGCTTGAACGGATCCAGGCCGGCAAGAGCCTGACCGTTCGGGCAGACGATGCTTTTGCACAAGGCATGTGCCGAACCCGGGTGATGGTCTCGTCGCGCCCGCGGGTGCATCTTCTGCCTGCGGCGCAGGAGCTGATCGGCTATCCGTACGGCTGTGTCGAGCAGACCAGCAGCAAGCTGATGGCCCTGTTGTATGTGCCGGATCTGCTGGGCAAATCGGGGGCGGATCCAGCCCAGGCCCAGGGCGTGCAGGACATGGTGCGCAGCGGCATTGCGAGGCTCTGGTCGATGCAGACGCTCGATGGCGGGCTTGCCTACTGGCCCGGGGGGACGACGTCGCAGGTCTGGTGCACCGCCTACGCGATGAAGGTGCTCGTTGAGGCTCGCCAGGCGGGATACGAGGTAGATGAGCAGTTCTCCGCTCCGCTGGTCAAGTATCTCGAAAAACAGCTTCGCAGTGATGCCGGCGTTTCTCTGAGCACCAAGACGCTGATCTGCCGAACCCTTGCAACTTTCGACAAACCCGATCCGGGTTGGATGGCGTTTCTGACAGAGCAGAAGGACCGTCTCGATATCGCCGGGCGGGCGCACCTGGCTGCAGCCTGGATGTCCGCCGGCCGACGCGACCGGGCCCTGGAACTGCTCGACGAACAGGTACTCTCTCAGGAGATTCCGCTTCGGATGGAAGGGCGAATCACCAGCCGCACCGTCCAGGAGGCCGTGCTGCTCTCGCTGCTGGTGGATCTGGATCCGAAGCATCCTTGGATCCCCGCTTTGATGACGAAGATCGACCAGGCCCGCCTGGCAGGAGGAACCTGGGGCGCGACGCACTGCAACGCGGCTGTGCTTGCAGCTCTGGCCAAGGCGGAGGTCTATCAGCAAAGTCCGGGGCGGTTTACCGGGACGATCCGCCAGGGCCGGGAGGAAGTGAAATTTTCACAGGACAAGCCCGTCGAGGCACAGTTCGAGGACGGACCTGTGAGGATCGAGACCGAAGGCGAGGGCCCCGTATTCGTCTCGGTCCTCCAGGAGGGCCTGGCCAAGGTCGGCGCGATCGAGCCTCACGATCACGGTCTGGTCGCCCGACGGGAATGGTTCGGTTCCGACGGGCAGCCGATCGACGTAGAATCGCTGCGCGTCGGAGATATCGTGGAGGTGAAGCTGACGCTGCGGAGCCAGGCGGGGCAGATTCCCAATGTTGCCATGGTCGATGCCCTGCCGGCCTGCATGGAGGTGGACATGCCCTCCCTGCTGAGCGAGCGGGCGGAGAATCGTCCGACTTTTGGCACGAGCGTGGATCGCGTGGAGTTCCTGGACGACCGGGTGGTCCTCTTCCTGACGGCCGGGCAGGAAAGGGTGTTCCGGTACCGCCTGCGGGTGACGACCGCGGGGAGATTCCGCCTGCCGGCCCTGGAGGCCTCGGGGATGTATGACCCGGCCATCCGTTCATTGACGCAGGCGTCTTTCGTGGAGGTCTCGCGATGAGCTGCGACGGGAGCGGATTCCAGCCGGGTCTTTGGGGGGTTTGGAAGCTCTTGCGACGGCTGACGCTGTTTGCGTTGCTTGTGGGCGGGACGCTGCTGACGGCCTGGCTGGCCACGCCGTTGGATCCCGAGCTGGTGCACTTCCCCAACGAGAGCGTGGAGGTCACCGACCGGTACGGGAACGTCCTGATCCAGCGTGTCGGAGCCGACGATCAATGGCGCAGCCCCGTGAGCCTCTCGGAGGTCTCCCCGTGGATCCGATCCGCCACGCTGGCCATCGAGGACCGCCGCTTTGAGACACATGCCGGCGTGGACTTCCCGGCCGTGGCGCGGGCGATGGCCCAGAATGCCCGCAGCGGTCGGGTCGTCAGCGGGGCCAGCACGATTACCATGCAGCTTTGCCGGATGGCCGAGGACAGGCCCCGGCGGCTGGATTCGAAGATCATCGAGACGGTCAACGCCCTCAAGCTGGAGCGGTCCTGGTCGAAAGATCGGATCCTCGAAGCGTACTTGAACATCGCGCCGTACGGCGGGAACATCCGGGGGATCGAGGCGGCCTCGCGGAGATGGCTCGGGAAAAGCGCCGCCGACGTCTCGCCGGCCGAGGCAGCCTTTCTTGCGGGTCTGCCCCAGTCGCCCAGTCGCTACCGGCCCGATGCGCACCTGGCTCGCGGCCTTGCGCGTCAGAAGGAGGTCCTGGCCGCGATGCGGGAAACCGGGTGCATCGATGGGCAGCAATACGAGCAGGCCCTGGCCCAGCCGATCCGGATTCTGGAGGCTCCGTCGCGGTCACCGGCCATGGTGGCGGGGTTTTATTGTCTCTCCCGCCGGCCTGGCGGGGGTCGCAGCACACTGGAGCTGCCCCTGATGCGCCGGATCGAGCAGGTCATTCGCTCACACCTGGCCAGGTTGCCCTCGGGCACGTGCGCCTCGGCTGTCGTTGTGGATGTGGAGACCTCCCGGATCCGAGCGATGGTGAGCGTAACCGATGGTTCGGGCCGGGGGAGGTACCTGAACCTCGCTCAGGCCCGGCGCTCGCCTGGGTCAACGCTCAAGCCGTTCATCTATGCCGCAGCCATCGAGGCAGGACGCCTGGGACCCGACTCACCGCTCTGGGACATCCCGTTCCGGCAGGGAGGCTGGGAGCCGGAGAACTTCGATGGAAAATTCCTGGGCGAAATGACCGCTCGGGATGCCCTGCGTCAGTCCCGGAACATCCCGGCCATCCATGTGGCAAGGGAGGTGGGCCTGGTCCGTTGTCTGGGGCTGCTTGACTCGGCAGGTCTTGATCTGGGCCCCCAAGCGCAGCGGCGCGGAGGCCTGGCCCTGGTAACCGGCGCGGTGGAGGTCTCGCTTCTGGACCTGACACAGGCCTACGGCGTCTTTGCCCGCGGGGGAAAGATCCGTCCGGCGGTGGTGTTTCCCGATGTCCCGGCTCCGGGCCGGAACGTATTGTCCCAGCGCGTGAGCCAGGCCATCAACTCGATGCTTCTGCGACGCACGGGGCCCGACGGTCTGGGGCCGGCCTGCATGTCCAAGACCGGTACGAGCAGTTCGCGTCGCGACGCCTGGACACTTGGGCACAACGGAAAGGTTGTCCTGGGGGTCTGGGTGGGTAGACTCCGAGGGGCAGGGCGCCAGGAATATGTCGGCTCCAGGGCAGCCCAGCCGCTGTTTGATGACATTCTCCAGATCGACGCGATACGCAACGACCTGGATCTTCCCTCGATTGCTCCGGAAGCGGTGAGCCATCCCATCTCCCGACCCGAGCACAACAGGTCCCAGGCTCCCCGGATCCTCTCGCCCCCGGATGGGCTGACACTTCAGGCCGTCGGCGGTACCAGCAGCGTGCAACTGCAATGTTCTGAGGGGCAGGTGCAATGGTTCCTCGACGACCGGCGTCTGGTTGACGGTGCCTCTCGGCTGGATCTCGGGCCGGGTAAATACGAACTGCGTTGCGTCGATGCAACCGGTGCCTGGGACCGGGTCCGCTTTGAGATCCTGCCCTGAAGCGGGAAGCAAGGGCTTTACTCTCTTTTTGATTCGGGGCAGAATGCTTGTCCACCGCGCTAGGATAATGTGGCTGATACATCCCCAGCCGGACCAATCGGACAGGCGAGAGAAAGGAAACGACGCAATGGCCAGCATTCTGATCTGCTACTATACCCGCAGCGGTCACACCCGCGAGATGTCCCAGGAGATTGCCGAGGGAGCCCGCCAGGTGCCCGGTGCCCGGGTGGAGATCAAACAAGTCGGCGAAGTCAAAGTTGATGACCTCTTGGAATACGACGGGCTGATTCTCGGTTCGCCGACGTACTATGGGTCGATGGCGGCCCCGATCAAGCAACTTCTGGATGAGTCGGTTTGTTTTCACGGCCAGCTCTCGGGCAAGGTCGGCGGGGCCTTTTCCTCCAGTGCCAACGTGGCCGGGGGCAACGAGACCACCGTCATGGACATGATCCGTGCTCTTCTGATTCACGGCATGGTCGTTCCCGGCAAGGCCGGCGGCGACCACTACGGACCGGTGGCCATTGGAGGCCTGGATGATCGCAGCCGAAAGATGTGTCGGGAAAGCGGCCAGTTGATCGCCGAACTGGCTGTGAAACTGTTTGACGGATGACCCGGACCACTACACAAGAGGCTCCCTCCAGGCTCGAGGTTTTGGCCCGTTGGAGCAATCAGCCCTTCTGGCTGCGCGCGATGCTCGTAGTGGAGGTGTTGATCTTCATAGGCGTGGTTTCCATGTACCTGTGGTACCTGCCTTCCAAGGGCGTAACCTTTTTCGATGCTTTTGCCTGGGTGATGGCGTTTGTCTGGCCGATCGGACTGAATCTGCTTCACGGCGACACCCCACCCGACAGCGGCATCCGCCGGGATACGATGGTGGAAGGTTTCTGGCGCTGCGGGATCGTGACCGGGCTGATGGCCTCGGGCCTGGTGATAACCGGCCTGATCATGAACAGTTTGAAGTTCGACAATCCTCTTCGGATGCTGGAGAGATTCGGGGGTTACATCATCTGGGGCCTGCTGCAGCAATATTGGCTGCATGCGTTTTCGCTGCGTCGTCTTCGACAGGCCGGGCTTGGAGATATTGCAGCGGTGCTCTGTGCCTCTGCGTTCTTTGGCATACTGCACGCGCCGAACTGGCCCCTGGTGGGCCTGACTTTCGGAGCGGGTCTGGTCTGGTGCGTCGTATTCCTCCAGTCCCGAAACCTGCTGCCTCTGGCGCTTTCCCATGCTGCCCTGGGCGTGCTGACGTACTTCTGCCTGCCTGTGGAGTGGACCAATCGCCTGACCGTGGGGGGGCTGTTCCTTCGGGAGATCGGCGCGGGCTGAACGTCTGAACGTGCCCGGTCCCCTCAGTTTTGCAGGAAGAGGTAAACGTTGTAGGCGTTGAATGTCGAGTGGAGGACGATGCTCGACCAGAGCCTGCCGGTCCGTTCGTAGTTGTAGCCCAGAACCAGAGCCAGAACGAACAGCACAGGCCAGTGCACCCAGACCGGGTGGACGATGGCAAAGGACACCGAGGCGCCCAGAATCCCCAGCCAGGGACTGCCGAGGTACTTGCGCAGCGTGGTCTGAAGGAAACCCCGGAAGACGACCTCCTCCATCAGCGGGGCCAGGATCGTCGCCGAGAAGATCAGCAGGGCCTTTCCGAACAGGTCGGTCTGCTTCATTTCCTCCAGGGCCGGGTGATTCTGCTGGGACTGGGGGAACAGCCAGGCCAGAAATATCGTCAATCCCAGCAGAACCGGCAACGAGGCCAGAAAGGCGATGAGTCCCCGGGCGGTATCGGTTTTCCACCTTCGCAGTGTCAGGCCCAGGCCTCGTTTTGTCCCTCGGCGGAATGTCTGTCCGGCAACGACCAGAGCCAGCAGGAAGACCGTGAACTGCACGCCGCAGACGGCTGCATACCTCCAGGAAGCGGGCAAGAACGACGTCGCCTGAAGCCATGCGAAGTAGATCAGTATCAACCCGACGGGATGGAGTATGTGAAGTGTGTTGGGTCGGCCCGGGATCCGGCGAAGCAGGAGTTTTTGGGGATGGGCGGCCCGGCGGACGATCCACAGGACCAGTACGACGATCCCCAAAGCGAGGATCCCGTAAGCGGGATGTACGAAGGTCTCCGGGGTGGTCGGATCGATCCCCTCCGAGGGGGGCGACTGTTGGGCCAGCGGGCCTCGTAACAGGCCCATCAGGTCGGGAGACATTTCCTTTGGCATTGACAATGCGATCCGCCAGACAAGACAATAAGAGCTTTGGAATTACCTTGGAGCAAGAATGGCCAAGAATATATTGCACACCATCCTGGAAACCAAGCGCAAAGAGGTCCGGCAACTTCGCAGCCTGCGGGATCTGGAGCAGTGGAAGGAATTGGCCGCCCAGGCCGACCCGGCCCGGAACTTCTATTCCGCGATGACCTCTGGGCCCAAGAGGGCGATGAACCTGATCGCCGAGGTCAAGAAAGCTTCTCCCTCGGCCGGAGTGATCTGCGAGGATTTCGACCCGGTCGGGATCGCAAAGCAGTATGAAGCCGGCGGGGCATCGGCCATAAGTGTTCTGACCGATCAGGAGTATTTTCAGGGCAGCCTGGAGTTTCTCCGCCAGGTCCGCCGGACGGTTTCCCTGCCGGTGCTTCGAAAGGATTTCATCATCGATCCGGTCCAGATCTACCAGGCCCGCTGGGCCGGGGCCGATGCCATTCTACTCATCGCGGCCGCACTGGAGCCGGGGCGTCTGATGGATCTGATGATCCTTGCGACCGAACTTCGCATGACCTGCCTGATCGAGGTCCACGGGGCCGACGAGATCCTGGCCTTCCGGTCGGTGGTCGGATTTCCGCTGCCCAAGTACGGTTTGCTGGGGATCAACAACCGGGATCTGACCGACTTTACCGTGGATCTGGGTACCACTCTTCGCCTGGCTGAACTGGCCGGGGAGGGGACCGCCATTATCAGCGAATCGGGGATCAGGACCCGCCAGGATGTCGACCGGCTCGCCAGGGCCGGCGTCCAGGGAATCCTGGTAGGCGAGACGCTGATGCGAAGCGGGAACATTCAGGAGCAGATCGCCTCGCTGCTCGGGCCGGAAAAACCCGGAAAGGATGTATGAAGGCTTCCCGGAAGAAACGACCCGCTCGGAACGTGGACCCAGTCGGAAGTCCCCGCATGAGGCCCTGGACGCTTGGGGCCCTGGTTCTTCTGGCCGGGGCGGTCGTTGCAGCGGCGATATGGCTGGCCTTTCAGAACCGGGATACCACGCGGGGTGTGGAACAGGCACGCTCAGGGGCCAGAGACGACGAGATCTCCTCCCGCCAGGTCCGCCAGGCTGTGCAGACGCACCTGAAGTTCGACCGGACAGACAAGGCCCTGGAGCTTCTTCACAAACACCTGGCCGTGAAGCCGGGGGATGTGGATTCCCGGGTTCTGCTGGGGGAGTTGCTCATCAAGACGGGTCAGATCCCCCGGGCAGAGGAAATCTCCCGAAAGCTTCTATCCGAGCACCCCGAGAACCCTAAGGTTCTTTGGTTGATGGGCATGGTACGCGCATCCCGAGGGCATGAGGACGCCAATGTGTGGTTCGCCAGGGCGGTGGCCAGGCCGGGGGTGCCGGCCGATCTGGTGGGTTCGTACGCCAGGGCCCTTATCGCAAGCGGGCGGATGGAGGAAGCTCGCCGCTGGCTGCTCAAGGCCTATCGGCTTGGCGACCGGAACCCGCGAAACCTGATGGTTCTTGGCAAGCTCGCCCTGGAGCAGGAGAATTTCCCCGCGGCCCGGACGTACCTGGACCAGGCGGTGGAAGAGGCCCCGGAGGATTTCGAAGCTCATGTGTTGCTGATCGAGGCATTGAAGGCCCTGGGTCTGCACGAGCGCAGGAAGCAGGTGATACTGCGCAGCCTGGAACTGGCTCCGTCTCGGCCGGTCAAGTCGCGGCTTTACATGTCACTGGGGGCCCTGCAGGAGCTCCAACAGCGTTACCAAGCAGCGGCGGAATCGTACCGTCGGGCGGCTTCCTGGAAACCCGTTCGGGGCAACTCACTTGTACAGGCAGCCTGGAATCACTTCCAGGCCGGCCAGTTCGCAAAGGCGATGGGCGCAATTGACCAGGCCCGGGAGATCCTTGGGCCCACCGAGGAATTGCGCAGGCTCAACCGCCAGATCGAACTGGCTCGGTTCGGCCCCCCGGAGGAGGCAAAGGGTTCCGGCTGGTTTGAAGACCCTCCCGTGTTGCCGGAGGACAATCCGCAAGAGGCCGGCCAGGACGCAGATGGGGGGAAAGAAGCTTCGCCGCTTTTTCCTGATCCGGGCATCGGCCAGTCGGGGCAGCCCTGAACCGCAGGTTCTTCGGATCAGCCCATCGTAAGGTAGTAGGCGGCAGCGACGACCAGCAGGAGGGCGAGAAACAGCAGGATGAAGAAAGTCACGGGTTTGAGTCCCAGTGGAAGGCGGGGGTCCAGGCCCGGAATGTCCGGATCGGGAGGGACGTTTCGATTGTTTTCGACCTCCACTCTCTCGCGGATGTCCTGACCGGGAGCCTTGCGACGCTTGGCTTCGTTGATTTCCTGCTCGATGACCGGGAGGATATCGGTATCCTGCTCGCCGACCGACTGAGCGGTCAGGTCGAGAAAATCGTCATCGTCCCGCCTGGAGGCACATTCGGGGCATAGAGGTCCTTCCCGCAAGTCAACCTGGGATTCGGATAATTCTCGTCCGCATTTGTCGCAGTGTAAGGGACTCATTTGACCTCTGCTTGTTGCTGGTGCTTATCGTTTCATGATTTATGGTAGGCTCGGCAAAGCGGTGGAACAAGGCAAATACCGCCCTGTCAGGCCGAAGGCGCCCCCGGCTGGGGATCCCCCTCATCAGGTTCCAGCGGGTCCTCTTCTCCGGGTCGATACAACAACACACTCCGGCCAACCACGTCCACACAAGCGGCGCGGAGCTGGTTGCAGAGGCGCCGGGCGCGGTCCTTTCTTTCGCGGCCTGTGGAGGAGGCGATCCGGACCTTGACCAGGCTGGACTTTCGCAGGTGGTAGTCGATGGTCTCTGCCGCCCCGGATGTCAAACCATCCTCGGAGAGCTGGACCACAGGCGAAAGCCGGCGACCCAATTGCCGGAGGTGACGCTTCTGTTTGCCGGTCGGGTCCTGGGTCACGTTGCCAGGTCTCCTGATATCAAGCCATGGATCCGGTGGATATGCGATACGGCCCCTGCTGACTCCAAGCCCTGGTCGGATGCGATCTGCAGGATGCAGCCTCGCGAGTCGCTGGAATTGAGAATGACGGCCTTGTCGCTGAGTTCTTCCCAGCCTTGGCTGACATGTTTGTGTCCCAGCACGAAGAAGCTCACGCCGAGTTGCTCGGCGAGCCGATCGATCTGTTCGGGCGTCTGGTTTCGGCCCCAGGTCCATTCGTAGACGGGTCCGGGGCGGACGAGATCCTCAGGATCAGACTCCCGCTGGAGAATCTCAAGCATTTCGGGCCTCATGCGATTGGGAGCCGGAAGCGAATGGGTGAAGAACACACCACCGGGGCTGCGAACCGCCAGGGGCAGGCAGTACAGGAATTTGCTCAGCGCGTCGAGGATTTCGGGGCCCTGGTCCTCGAATTCATAGAGGACCCCGGCGTTAAAGGCTTTGCAGGAACCGCGTCCGTGTTTGGTGATTTCCTTGTCGGTGATCTGGGCCAGATCGTGGTTGCCCATCACCATCAGCACCTGCTGGGGATGCTGGCTCATCGCACGCAAGGCCCGCATGAAAGGCTCGAAACTTCTGTCGTGCCCGGTGGCGGGGTCTTCCTGGCCGTGGATGATCTCCTGGAGGATCAAGACTCTCTCCGGATGCACAGACAGATCCGCATACTCCAGGATGGCATGGAGGTTGTTTCGGTTTCCATGCAGGTCGCCGGAGACGATGATTTCCTTTTCGGCCGGGACGTTTATTACGTTGCCCTGGCGCCAAGGGTGGTTGGCCAGGAGATCGGCAGTACCAAGAAGGGTTTTGGGCAGGGGACCTGGAATGGTCAATCCTCCTGGTCGGGAATATCGAGGTCTACGCCTTCTTCTTCGTCGGCGTCGGGTATGGCGTCGGGCGGAAGCTCCATAAGAGCTTCTCCCTCGGGTTCTTTGGTCCCGGAGGGACTGCCCGATACGGGGAGATCTTCCCGGGTTTCTCCGGAGGGATCCGGGGGCTGGTCTTCATTGCGATTGAGCATATAGGCCACCAGCGACAGACGGGAATGGACCTTCTCCATGTTCTGAGGTCTGCTCTGTGGCCTGAGCTGGATGCAATCAAGAATCAATTTGCTCAGGGAGGGCGGGATTTCCGGGTTCAGTTCGTCCGGTGGGGTCACCGCGAGGTCGTTGATCTGCTGAACACCATCGCGTTTGTTGGCCAGGACGGTGGGAATGGGTTTGCCGGTCAGGGCCCAGTAGAGGGCTGCCCCGAAGTTGTAGACATCGGTTCTGGCATCGAGGGGCCGACGGTGCACCTGCTCGGGTGCGATGAAATCCGGCGTGCCCTGGATGCGCTGCTTGGTGGTTCCGATGGGACAACTCTGTCCCAGGTCGATGATCTTGGCGGTGCCCTGGCGGTCGATCAGGATATTATTGGGCTTCATGTCCGCGTGGACGAAGCCCTGCTGATTGATGTGTTCCAGGGCTTTGCCGACCTGGATGAAGATATCGACGGTGTGGGGGACCGATTCGGGTCGGTGTTCCTGGATGGTGTTGCCCGGGCAGAATTCCATGAACAGGTGGATCTCGCGGAGGCTCAGCCACCGCTTGACCCGTCGGATGCGAAGAATCTTGCGGATGCTGTCATGGTCAAAGGACTGGCTGACCTGGTACTCGTTTTCGGCCTGCTCGAGAAAGCGATTGTCGCTGGATTGCTTTTTTACCACGCGCTTCAGCGCGTAAACCTGCCCGCTCCGGCAGTCCTTGATCTGCCAGATCGTACTTCGAGCCCCGCTTCCGAGGTACTGCATGACCTGGCACCCCGGAATCTCTAATGTCTCAGAGCTACTGGACATACCTTGTTTGTGCAAAAAGAATGAAGTATGGATGAAGCAAACGTTGGGAACGTAAAGTATATTTCAGGATTCTAGCACAGCCCCGGGCCCAAGGAAACCGAAATACCTCCCCGCCTGGCCCGGTTGGCTGCACCTCGGGCAGGCGGTTGGCAACAAGAGGCTTTCGGTCGATTTGCCCAGTCGGTATCATCTTGCCGCCGGTGGCGGTGACGCAGCCGCTTCTGCGGTTCCAACTTGGGCTTCAGTGAGAAACCGTTGCAGAAAAGAACCCGGAAAATCCTCCTTCTCTCGGGCAAGATTCTCCTGGCCACGCTGCTGCTGGCCTGGGTGGTCAGCCAGGTGCATTTTCGGGATTTCGTCCGCACCCGCCAGGGCGAAAGTTACTCCCTGCTGAGCCGCGAGACCGACCAGCAGGACCGGAAGGTCTTTATCGTAGATGCCTCGGGTTGGTGGACACAGGAGAAACGGCGGATCCCGGCCCGGGAGGTCGAACCCATCGACGAAGGGGGCGAAAGATACGTTCGACCTGGGTTTTTCACGAATCTTCGGACCGTTCGGCCTGGTTGGCTGCTTACGGGGATTTTCGGCTTTGCCCTGGCGGTTTTCTGGACGGCGGTGCGCTGGCAGGTTCTCCTGGGCGTACAGCGGGTGCGTATCGGTCTGTGGGAGTCGCTTCGACTGACGGTGCTGGGGGAGTTTTTCAATCACATTGTGCCCGGCACGGTGGGGGGAGACCTGGTCAAGGCCTATTACGTCTCGAGTCATACGCATCTGAGATCGGGCGTGTTGATCAGCGTGATGGTCGACAGATTGCTGGGACTGGCCATGCTGGCCCTGCTGTCGGTGACCATGGTTCTGGTATTGCTGGGTTTGTCCCTGGAATCCCTGGAGCGGATTTACCCTTCGTTGATCGCCTCGCTGATCTGCCTGGGTGCCATCGGCCTGGTGTTGTTGTTTCTGCTCAGCGGGAGGTTGCGGGCGAAGCTGCCTTTTCAGCGCCTGATCCAGCGTCTGCCCATCAGTCATCACCTCAAAGAGGCGTCCGAGGCGGCCTGGCAATATCGTTCCGGCTGGAGACGAATCGCGCTGGCGGCGGGGATTACGTTCCTGGCCCACGCATCCTGGATTACCGGCGTCTGGCTGGTGGGTCTCAGCGTGGGCCTGAGCATTCCGTATTACATGTTCGTGGTGTACATTCCGCTGATCTACATTCTTGGGGCGGTGCCGATCACACCCGGAGGGGTAGGGCTGATCGAGAAGTTGTACGTGGCGTTCTTTGCGGCCAATCCGGCGGGGGTCCTGGCGATGGCGCTGCTTGTCCGCCTGATCAAGATGGCCGTCTCCCTCCCCGGGCTGCTGGTGACGGTGACCGGAGCCCGGATACCCAAGGCCGAGGAGATCGAGTCCGAATTGGGGGTGCAAACGGCTGCGGAAGGTTCCGGGCAGGGGCCGGATACGAATCCCGGCTGATTTTCCCGGAAAACCCTCCTCGCCGGGCGGGGCAGTTTAAGTCCCTTTCCGGCCTTGCCGATGGATTCATGGGACCCCTTTTGACCGGTCAGGAAGGACACATACGCCATGCCTTTATTGCAGGAACTGGACACCTCTCAGATTGACGAATCTCTTGCCGGGGCGGCCGGGAAGCAAGTTCCTCTGACAATCACGCTTCGCGAAGGCGAGACGTGGGTGAATCTTCACAGCCGGGCGCTGAGCTTCCAGGGCCAGCACCTGCTGATCGAGCATCCGCGGGAAGATGACGAGGCCCCCCCGCGCGAATTCGCTTCCGGGTCCAAGCTTGGACTGAGTTTCAAGCTCAAGCATTACAAACATCTGAGCTCCGCGACGGTCAAGGGTCCGGCCCAGTTCGTCCTGGATGACGGAACAAGCATCCCCTGCCTGAGCATCTGCTGCCCGCTGCACATGCAGCGCGTGCAGCGACGGGCGTACCTGCGAGCCGACGTTCCGGAGGGAAAGATCGTCCGGGCCAGCTTCTGGCGAGGCTCGAAGGAATCCGAGCCGGCCGGTGGGGGACCGGAAAATCCCGTCTGGTCCGGCAGCGTGGGCAATCTTTCGGCCGGGGGCTTCCAGTTGGTCGGCTCAGCAAGCCTGGCCGACGCTTTGGAAGAAGGCGATACCGTGGGAGTGCGTATCAGCTTCGGTGCCGGGGACCTCACCCTCTACGCCGATGCCATGTTCCGCCACCTGGACCAGCGTTCGTCCGATCAATGTCTGCTGGGCTTCCAGTTCATGGGGTTGGATCAGACCACCCAGGGACGACAGGCCCTGAAGCAGATCTTCTATAAGGTCAGCGAGTTTCTCCGAGCGACGTCCCCGGGACGCTGACCTCCCAACCGCTTGCAACAATTCATTCGCACGACCCGGAGCCCGCCTGAAACGCCATTGTCTTCAGGCGGGCCGGTTATTGTTGTTGGAGGACATCGGGTACCGATGTGCACGGCGCAAAGGGGTGCATCAGCGGGTTGGATCTGGTAGTTTGTGTCTTTGGCCTGCTCAGAGAGGTACCTTCCATGACCCAAGAGAACTCCAGTCCTATTCGACCCAGGCGGTTGTCGCGCAGCCGCATGGTGATCTTCATCCTGATGGGCCTTGCCGCCATTGCGCTGTTCTGGCTGGTCTACCGCCGGATGAATGATTCCCTGGCTCCGGTGGAGATCGAGATCTCCCGCGAGACGACCGCGGTGACTGAGCCGGTTTTGGAAGATGGAACGGTCAGCTACTTCGCCTATCTCCAGGGCAAGCTCTCGGCGGGGGTGACCGAGGAGAACAACGCCATGCGGCGAGTTCTGGAGATCACGGGCGGGGAGATGATTCCCCAAGCCGTTCGCCTGGAGGTGCTCAAGAAGCTCTCTTTGCCCGAAAGCCTGGCAGAGGAAGACCGCTACATGGATCTGGTGGATTTCGCCGACGGGCTCGACCCGGAGCAGTTGCCTGCCTCGCTGCAGATTTCCCCGGCCAAGCGGGAGAGAATCCTGGAGCTCAAAAGTCAGATCCGCCAGGAAATTGATCAGTACGGAAGCCCGAATCCTCAGATCGTTCAGGACTATCTCGAGGCCCGCAAGGGCAGCGTGACGCAGCTGGTCATGGACCGACTCGAAACCGCCGGCCGAGGACAGTGGAGCGGGCGGGAGTACCCGTATCTGGCCCAATGGCTCGATCAGATCATGCCGGTATTGGTCGATATCGCCAATGGGACGCGTCTGCCTCGTTTCTACCTGCCTCTTGTCAGCTACGAGGCCCTTGACCCTCCGAATCTCTTGTTGGCCCTTCAGCTTCCCAAAGAGCCGTTCAAGGAACTGGGCCTGTCAATGCTTGCGATGGCGATGAAGGATGTCGAGTCGGAAGAAATGGACCAGAGCTTTGAGTGGGTTCTCGCCGCCCATCGGCTGGCCAGGCTGCTCCGTCAGGGCTGGAGCTATGGGTCTCTGGAAGCATCGGTGTACCTGGAGCATACGGCTGCCAGGACCGCTTTGCAGTTGATGTCGTCGCCGGAGGCCAAACCGAGCTTCTTGAAGGAAGCCCAACAGCGTCTGGCGCAGATCGCCCCGGCCAATGATCTGGTCGAGAGCTTCAATGAAGCAGGTCGATTCACAGCACTGAGCTTCTCCAACCTTGCCTATCGCGGCCAATCCGCAACGGGCAAACCGCTGCCTGCCGAGCAGCTTCGTCGGCATCGGGAGGCCTACGACTGGAACCTGGCCCGAAGGCTTTTCAATGACTGGTTCGACCGCCTCGTGGCTGTTGCCGCAATCGAGGATTATCCGAAGCGCAAGGAAGAATCGGCCGCCTTTGAAGAGCAGATGCATCAATGGCTTGAGCAGGCCCGGGAGAAGTATCGGCAGCGACAGGGCCTGTGGGGCAGACTCAACAGCCTGATGGAAGATGCACAGCAGCGCAGGGAGTTTCTTTCACGTCATATGGCAGCGGTCATGATGGGCGGAGCCCAAACGGTTCTGGAGATGCGTTGGGCGCTGATCAACACGCTGGATGAAGCCCTCTGCCGCAGACGGATGGCGATTCTGGTCGCGGCTCTTCGCAGGCGAAAAGCGGTCGTGGGGGAATATCCCCAGCATTTGGAGTCTCTGGCGGATCGCTGGATATCGGAAATACCGGCCGACCCGTTTTCGGCCGAGGGATTCATCTACCGCAAGATCGACGAAGGATTCCTGCTCTACAGCATCGGTCGCAACCTGGAAGACAACGGCGGCGATGAAGGGGAGGACATCGCGGTCCGTTTTCCTCCAGAGGATGAATAACCCTGGGTGATACGCCGGATCGCATCCGGTTTTGCATTCTCAGGCGTAATCTTGTGGCTGTTACACGTCAATCCGGGCTTGGCGCAGGGACAAGCGGACGCCTTTGGGGTCATTCCCTTATTTTTCCTTCGGAGATTCTCTGTAATTGGTCGAATAGAGGACAGAAGAAGCGCATGTCGCTAAATCCACTAGGTTTCTCGTAGATTTATCGTATTGGCAGGAGGCTTGTTCCGATGATCTGCGCAGAGAAGCTTCTGTCCTGAGGCTGTGGTGTCGGCACGCTTGGGCGTTCTTTTCCAAGACGCGCCCTGGGGCCCGGCCCGGCCTCGAGAGTTGGTAAAAGCTTTCCCGGAGCAGGAATGAAGGTGCTGACAGCACGTTTCGTAGCGGGGGTTGTGGTTCCCGTGGCTGCAACCGTGGGCCTCTTCGCCGTGGCCTCTTTTGCCATAGTGATTCCTTATGTGGAATCTCTTCTTGTCGACCAGCAGTACGAAGCCATTCGAAGCCAGATCTCTCACGCCCGCGATCTGGTCGATGACAGCTATCAGCGCTTCCTGGCGGGTCAGCTCAGCGAATCCCAGGCCAAGGATCTGGCCCTGGAGCAGATACGTCGTCTTTACAGCGACGGCGGAAAATATGTGTGGGTTCACACGTTGGAGGACGGACGCCTCCTGGAGCATCCTTACCTGCGATCGCAGCCCGTTGGGTATGAAGACCGATGGAATGATCGAGCCAAAGAGGTCATCCGTCGGTCGAACCAATTGCTCCAGGACCAGGATTGGGCGTATTTCGAATACGAATGGCCCGTTCGCGATACAGGTGAAACAGGCACCAAGCGGGCTTATGTCCATCTGATTCAGCCTTGGGGCTGGGTGTTGGGCAGCGGCAGGCAGGCCGAGGTAATCCGCGCTCACGTCCGCCGTCTCACCGCGAAAATCGCCTGGGTGCTGGGGGGGATCGTCGTCGTGGCCGCTGGACTGCTGATACTCGTGATCTGCCACGGGCTGCGGACCGAGAAAAGCAGAAGCCAGGCGGAAGCTTCCCTCAAGACCTCCGAGGAGAAGTACCGTCTCCTGGCCGACTGCACCTCCGACGGGATCGCCCTGGTGATGGATGATCAGATCGCCTATGCCAACCCGGCCCTGCATGAAATGCTCGGCTACGATCTGGGCAGCCTGGAAGGCCGAAAAGCTTCCAATGTCCTCCGAAGCGGTCAGGGCCAGAGCCTTCTGGCCCAGTGTTGCCAAGGGGCCCATGAGAGGGACAAGGTCTCCTGGCCCATGGAGACAAGCCTGATGCGTTCGGATGGGACGCAGACGGACGTGATGGTATCTCCGGCCAGGGCGGAGTTTCATGACCAGCAAGCCAGTATCCTGGCCATCGCCGACATCACCCAGCGGCTTCGATCGGAAAAGGAACGAGAGGATCTTCGCCTTCAGTACCTCCAGTCGCAAAAGATGGAAGCCATCGGAAGGCTGGCCGGTGGAATCGCACATGACTTCCGGAATCAATTGACCGTTATCAACGGCTACACGTCCCTGCTGTTGCGGAAGGTCAGCGATCGAAGTGCTGCCCGAAGGCCTCTGGAGCAGATTCTCAAGAGCACGGCCCTGAGCGGTAAGCTGGCCAATCAGCTCCTTGCCTTCAGTCGAAAACAACCGCTCAAGCCGGTCCCCGTGGCCGTCAATGAAAGCGTTCGAGACATGTTCGAGTCCCTGGCAAGCATCATCGGGGAGGACATTCAACTCCGAATAGACCTGGACGAACAATGCGGCAAGGTCATGGTGGATGACGGTCAGATCGAGCAGGCGATGATGAACCTGGCCGTCAATGCCCGCGACGCCATGCCCCAGGGGGGGACGCTGATTATCCAGACACGGCGCGTGCATGTAAACGAAAGCCGGGAAACGGTAGAGGCGGCCCGGCCGGGAGCCAGTCCGGCCATCCGACTCTCGGTGATGGATACCGGGGTGGGGATGGACGAGGAGACGCGTCGGCAGGTCTTTGAACCTTTCTATACCACCAAGGCCGAGGACAAAGGCACCGGCCTGGGTCTGGCGATGGTCTACAGCTTCGTTACCCAGGCAGGGGGGAGGGTGGATCTGGAGACCTCCCCGGGCCAGGGCACCACCTTCCATTTGATCCTGCCCGAATGCAGCCAAGCCGATGCGCCCTGCCGGGACGAATCGGGCCGCTCGGCCTTGCGGCAGGATCTCCGCGGTACGCTACTGGTCGTAGAAGATGACGACCAGGTTCGTTCCATTCTGGTGGGGATCCTCCGTGGGTACGGCCACACCGTTCTGGAAGCGTGCGACGCCAGCCAGGCTATCCCACTGGGCGAGCACTACGAGGACCGGATCGACGTTCTGGTAACCGACATTGTCATGCCCGGGATGGACGGGATCCAGATGGCCCAGAGGCTCCTGCGTTGTCGAAGCAACATGGGCCTTCTGTTTATCTCGGGATACACCTCCCGCACCGAAGAACTGCGGTCCCTGACCCATCGCGGCGCAGGGTTCCTCCTAAAGCCTTTCTCTCCCGATTCACTGCTCCAGGCCATCCAAGAGCAGCTTCTCCGACGAGGAAAGGGGACCTGGCAAAGCGACCAGGAAGCACACAAGGACGCACGACATTCTGATATTAGAAGTTCTGATTTTCAGAATTAGAGTCAAGCAAGCAAACTTCTTCCCCAGTCAGCCGAGTTAGTAGACGGACGGTTGCTTTGCAGCCGTCCTGAGAGGGCCGGCCGGCTGGGCACTTTATCGGACGGCGTTCTCCTACCAGGGAAAAGACAGGTGCGCCCGTTTTGCAACTCGCCGGGACGGGCGCATCGCCGTTGGGCTCTCAGATGCGGGTATCCGGGGCCCCAGGTGAGTAGTTCCTATCAGGTTTTGAAAGGAATTCACGATGAGTCTTTCTCTGCGGGGCAAGCTCCTGGCTACGTTTCTGGGCGTTGGAATTCTACCTCTTGCGGTTCTTGGCAGCATGGTCTTGTGGAAATCGGGCTCAGCCCTTGAGACACAGGCCCAGGCGCAGCTGATCAGCCTGCGTGACGGCAAGAAGAACCAGATCGAGGATTTCTTCCAGGTCCACCGGGGCAACATGTCCTGCCTGGTCGAAACGGTCGCAACCCTCCGTCAGGAAGGGGTCAACAAGCTCCTGGCCGTTCGGGAAATCAAGCGACAGGCTGTTCAGCGATACTTCCAGAACATCCGCGATCAGATCCTCACCTTCAGTGAAGATGAGATGGTCGTCCAGGCCATGCGCGAGACGCGCGACGCCTTCCGGACGTTCCGACAGGAAAACAACCTGGAAACCGGCGCGATCGATCAGATGCGCAGAAAGCTCGCGACCTATTACACCCAGGAATTCTCCAAGGAATACCAGAGCATCAACCAGGGGCGGGACCCGGGGGCCATGCGCTTCCTGGAAGGTCTGGACGACGACTCGGTCGCCTTGCAGTACCACTATATACGGGCCAACCAGCACCCACTGGGCTCCAAGCATGAGCTGGACACGCCCGGAGATGCCAGCACGTATTCCAAGGTCCACAAGCGCGTGCATCCGATCATCCGCAGCTACCTGGAAAAGTTCGGCTACTACGACATCTTCCTGGTCGATCTGGAAAGCGGGGACATTGTCTACTCCGTTTTCAAGGAGTTGGATTATTCCACTTCGCTGATCGACGGCCCTTACAGCAAGACGAACTTCGGCGAGTGCTTCCGCCGTGCCAAGGCCTCCGGGAACAAGGACGAGGTCATCCTCGTCGACTACGCCCAGTACACACCATCGTATGAAGCGCCGGCCAGCTTCGTGGGCAGCCCGATCTTCGACGGCAACGAAATGATCGGAGTGGCCCTGTTCCAGATGCCCATCGCCCGGCTCAATGAAATCATGTGCGAACGGATGGGCCTGGGCCGGACCGGCCAGACCTACCTGGTAGGGGCCGATGGCCTGATGCGAAGCGATTCTCCCCTGGAAGATCCGGATAAGGCTCCAGTCCTGCGAAGTGTAGATGCCTCGTTCCGCCACCCCGAAACCGGTTCGGTTAACACAGATGCGGTCAAGAAGGCCCTGACGGGTCAGACAGGTGCGGCCGTCATAGCCGACTACAAGAACACGCGGGTGCTCAGCGCGTATTGCCCGGTCGATCTGGGCGACTTCTCGTGGGCCCTGCTGGCGGAGATCGACATCAACGAAGCCTTCTGCCCTCACCTGGAGGGCAGTGAAGGCGATTACTTCACACACTACAAGGAGAAGTACGGCTACTACGACCTGTTCTTGATCAATCCCGACGGCTTCTGCTTCTACACAGTCGAGCATGAGGCCGATTTTCGCACCAACCTGGTTTCAGGGAAATTCGCCGACTCCGGACTGGGGCGCCTGGTTCGCAACGTAATTTCCACACGGAAGTTCGCTTTCGAGGACTTCAGCCCCTACGCCCCGAGTAATGGAGACCCGGTCGCCTTCATCGCCGAGCCGGTGCTCAACGAACAGGGGAAGATCGAGGTGATCGTGGCCTTGCAGTTGTCCCTGGATGCGATCAACAACGTGATGACCACGCGGGAAGGGCTGGGCCGGACCGGCCAGACGTTCCTGGTCGGTCCCGACAAGCGCATGCGCAGCGATTCTCCGTTGCACGAATCCCACAAGGTCGAGGCGTCTTTTGCCGGCAGCGTCCAGGAAAACGGCGTGGATACCGAATCTATCGCCAAAGCGCTGACGGGCCAGAGCGGGATGAACTTCTCGCTCTCCTATGCCCGAGACGATGTCTTGACTGCCTATGCACCGGTAAAGGTCTTTGATACCACCTGGGCGCTGGTGGCAGAGAAGAGCCAAGACGAAGCCCTGGCCGCAACCGCCAGCATCAAGTGGATGATCGGGATTATCGCGGTGGTGGGCCTTGCGGGTATCATGGCTGTCGGTCTCCTGGTGGCCAATTCCATTGCCAGGCCGATCACGCGGATCATCCTGGGCCTGACCGAAGGGGCGCGGGAGACGGCCGATGCGGCAGCAAAGGTCTCCGGGGCCAGCCAGTCCCTGGCCGAAGGGGCCGGCACACAGGCGGCCTCGCTGGAAGAGACATCCTCCAGCGTGGACGAGATGAACTCGATGACCCGCCAGAATGCCAACAATGCCTCGCAGGCCCAGCAGCTTGCCGCAGATGCCAGCGGCAATGCCCAGAAGGGCACCGAGGCGATGAGCCAGATGAGCAAGGCGATCGATGACATCAAAACCTCTGCCGACGAGACGGCCAAGATTGTCAAGACCATCGACGAAATCGCCTTTCAGACGAACCTGCTGGCGCTGAATGCGGCCGTAGAAGCCGCCCGGGCCGGCGAGGCAGGAAAAGGCTTTGCCGTCGTGGCAGAAGAGGTCCGCAATCTGGCTCAGCGTTCAGCCGAAGCGGCCCGAGACACGGCTGAGCTCATCGAGGGCTCGGTGCGAAATGCCGACGCGGGTGTGGACATCACCCAGCGGGTGGGGACGTCGCTTTCGGAAATCGCCGAAGGCAACCGGAAACTCAACGACCTGATCCAGGAAATCGCCTCGGCCAGCAGTGAGCAGGCCCAAGGCATCGAGCAGATCAGCTCGGCCGTTTCCCAGGTGGACTCGGTAACACAGTCCAACACCGCCAACGCAGAAGAATCGGCCGCGGCCAGCGAGGAACTCTCCGCCCAGGCAGAGCAGCTCAAGTACATGGTGGAGCAGCTTCAGGGCGTGGTCGGAGGCAGCCGGGCAAACGCCGGTCGGCAGGAAGCACCTGCCTTCGTTGCGAACCAGTCCGCGAGAACCCAGGCGCCCGGCGCAGCCGAGCATGAGGCGCTGTCCCATTCCTGCCAGGCGGGGGGGCAGGGAAACCAGCCCGACTGGAAGATGGAAGAAGGCAAGATGCAGAAATTCTGAGCCGTGTGCTCTTTTGGGGAGAGAATTCGGGTCGGGTGCGCAAGGTCGCCCGGCCCCTTCTCTTTCCAGGTTTCTGCGCGGGGGGCTCTCAGAGCAATATCAGCAGCCAGAGGGGGATGGTGATACACGCCCCGGCGGTGGAAACCAGCAGCAGGGCACTGAGGGCGTCGCTGTCGGCGGGAGTTGGCTGGCTGATGATCCAGGAACTCACCGACAGCGGACAGGCCAGAATCAACACAGCAACGCCCTGGGCTGTGGGGTCCATTGAATCCAGCAGCAGCTCAAAAAGAAGCAGGCTGCACCCGAGACCCAACGCCGGGGAAAGAAACAGCTTGGCCCCCGAGCCGCCCAGCACCAGCCAGAGGTGCTCTCGAATATGGCCCAGGCGGAGAGATGCCCCGATGGCCAGCAAGGCCAGGGGCAGGCCCATCTTGCCCACCATGTCCGCTGCCCTCAGGACAATTCGGGTGGGAGCAGCCAGCCAGGGCAGGTCCATCCAGGCCGCGGCGAAACCGGTGGGGTGCATGATCAGCGAGAAGGCGATACCTGCAAAGGCGGCCAGGACAATCGGATTGAGCAGTCCGGCCCGGAGGGCCTTGCGCCCGGTGCCTTTCTCCTTGTTCCCCAGATGCATGCAGACGGTCCCCAGGACAACAAACAGGGGCATGGCAAAGGCATTGGCGATTCCCGCGTAAAAGAGTCCCTCGTCGCCAAAGGCGCTTTGGGACAGTGGAAAGCCCAGGTAGGCGGAGTTGGAAAAAAAACCGGAGAGGATCAGCGGGCCGCGAAGCGAAGGATTGATCCTATAGGAAGCAAGCCAGAGGATCCCGGCTGCGATCCACGTCGCCATCCAGATGGTTCCGATGATCTGCCAGTTGATGAGCTTTCCGAAATCTTTTCCCGCCACGGCCGTGAAAACCAGGATAGGCAGGCAAATGAGATAGGGAAAGCGGGAAAGGAACCCGCGGGCTTCCGGGGTAATCATCCCCACGCGGCGCAGGACCGCCCCGAGGGCAATGACCAGGAAGACGGGCAGGGATATTTGCAGGACGTCGGCAATCATGGCAGGAGAAGATAGCGGCTCGACGATCCTGAGGCAAGTCCTGCCGATCACCTGGCTCGCTTCCTGCTGTTTCTTGCCGGGAAAGGCCTTGCACTTTGGACAGGTGACACGAAGCGCATAAGGAAAGCCCCGAAGGCTGTTGGGCCAACGGGGCTTTCTTATAAGGTAAACAGTGAACCGCCTTTGCATCGTGTTACCACGATGCTGTCCCGGTTGGGGACGAGGTTGTGCTGACTTCCGATCGGGCAGATCTCTCTGCGGGCAGGGGGGTATAGGTCCTGCCTTGTCCGACAGTCTAGATAATCCTCTAGAAAGGAGGTGATCCAGCCGCAGGTTCCCCTACGGCTACCTTGTTACGACTTAGTCCCAGTCACCGAACTCACCTTCGGCAGGGCTGAATTGCCCCGACTTCGGGTGCTCCCGGCTTCCATGACTTGACGGGCGGTGTGTACAAGGCTCAGGAACATATTCACCGCAGCATGCTGATCTGCGATTACTAGCGATTCCGACTTCATGGAGTCGAGTTGCAGACTCCAATCCGAAC